>CAYUQT010000031.1:0-4506 GCA_964446835.1 uncultured Planctomycetales bacterium
TCGAGACGATCCGGCTCGGAGGGTGCTGAGCGGACGAGTTGGGGCGGTGGGTTGTCAGGTGTGAACGTTGGGGGGCGGGTGGTTCGAGGTGTAGGGTTCGTGCGCTTCTTCGGGGCGGTGGCGTTTGGGAGGGACGTGGACTGCGGGTTTCACTGCGCTGCACCCGTGGCCACAGTCGTCGGCCCCGTCGGGGCCGGCCGCGCGCGTTCCGCAGCGGTCGCCCATGCGGCACGAGAAGGAATCGCTTCAGCGTCGGATCGATGGGACGCACAGGGAGGTCGGGTTTCGGTTCGGCATGAGTGCCCGTCGGACGGTTCCGGGTCGGCCCGCCTCGCAGAGGCGGCGGAGTGTGGCCACGGGCGGAGCGGAGAGGAGCCCGTGGTTGATGTTCCTCCGCAATCAGAGCCGCCCCGACGGGGCGGAGGAGTGTAGCCGCGGGTGAAGCGAAGCGGAACCCGTGGACAAATCGCAGACATCATTTGATCCTGCCCCCAACGAGGGCAGAGGAGCGGGGAGGACGCCTTCAGGCATCGATGACACGCCGCAGATGTTCCGTCATCGTTTGCGAACTGAGGGTGCCTGCGTCACGGAGCAGGCTGCGCAGCTTGAGGCGACGGATTGGCTGCGGTATACCCATGGCAGTCGGTCTGCCGTCGGCGGGCGGCGGCTGCGGTACTGAGTGCACGGTCCGACATATATCGACGACCGGGTGGTGATGCACAACGATCCGGTCGCCGACGCGGCGGCCACCGCGGGCAGCGACTACGTCTACCTGCTAAACAACACGCTGCACGCTGCGTGTCGAGGTTCGGCTCGCGGGTACGCTCGCACTGCCAAAGGCAGACAGGGCGCACGCGGCACAGAGGGACGGTGGAATGAGGTGGTCGACATAGCAGGACGGCGGGCGGCAAGGCCAACAGGTGATATAAACAGGCGACTGTCCCACATTATCCAGTATCGAGCGACCTCAGGACCGGAAGGGCTCATGTGCCGGAGGGATCGGCGTGTTCAAGGGAAACTCACGAGTCCTGCTAATGTTCCTCCTTCTGTTTCTGGGGGTAGCTGCGTTCCTAGTGGTTTCTCTCCCCTATGTCAGCCGTCTTGAGGGGGAAGTCGATTCGGAGAACGATGTGGCGACCGATTTGGTAACCTCGCTGGCATGCTACGCCGCCTTGCACGGTGGAAGGCTTCCCGCTTCAGAAGCGGCGTTCCGATCGTCCGATGTTGTGATAGTGTCCTCAGAGGGTGTCGTCTGCCTGCGAGTGCCTGCTGTCTACACTGCCCAGCTCGGCCATTTCCAGAACTCTATCGTCAAGGACCTGAGCGAATACCACATCACCTGGGGAGCAAATGAGGCTCGATACGGCAGGACGCGCTGTGGATGCCTCTGGAAGAGAGGTGCGGCTGATTGCCGTGACACTGCCAGCTCTCCTTTTCGGCACACACGACGTAAGCAGCGGGTATTCGTCGTTCTTGCTGGATTTCTACAAAGGGCTCATGAAGGAATCGAAGACATCCTCAGATCCGCAATAACAGGGAACAGTCAACCATGTCTGCTGACTTAGCGAGCGAAGCGACGTGCGAGGGCGTGACGATCAGGGCTGAAACGACGCAGGCAGAGGCGCCCGGGAGCGTGAGGCGTTGGGCCCCGGGGGCTGCACCCAACCATTGTATTTCGCCCCTTCAGGGCGCACCGGGTCAGAGCTAAACAACGCCCTGCAGGCCGCGTGTCGAGGTTCGGCTCGCGGGTGCGCTCGCCCTGCCAAAGGCAGACAGGGCGTCTGCGGTACAGAGGGACGGCAGAATGGAGGTGGTCGACATAACAGGACGGCGGGCGGCAAGGCCAACAGGGGACAGAAATGGGTGACTGTCCCGCGTTGTCGCACGCTACTGCTCAGGCAACGTGGTCACTCGCAGGTCGCCATAGATGATCCGCCACTGGCCGTCCTCGGTCTTCCACCGGACCAGGAGCGAATCCTTCTGGCCGGGCGACACCGTCTTTCCGAAGTACTCCGGCGAGCGGCCGGCGGCGGCGAGCTTCTGATAGAAGATGATCCCGGAGCTGATCTCCATCGTCTTCGTCATGAGCTCCTGCTGATCCGGGGCCTTCTCGCCGCGAGCCATCGCGGAAGCGATGCGGCGACTAATCGCGCCAGAGAAATCGGTGGCCATGGTTGCTGCACTCAGGGTCGGTGGATACTTCCCGGCCAGTTCCGCGTAGTTGCCCAGGCCCTTGATCAGTGCCGCCTCGTCCGGGGTCGTCAGCCTGGCATCCACTCGCTTGTAATCGGCGGGAATCTGTGGCACAAAGAGCTTCGGATCTAGCGGCGTGTCCCATTCGAACCGGTCATAGATCATCTGCAAAGAGCCGCCTTTTCCCGCAACCTCTTCAGGCATGGGGATTTCGGCGACGTAACGGACGGGCAGGTAGGTCTTCGCATCCACCCACAGCTCGGACCGGACGCCCTCGGCGGGGCCAAGCCCGAGCAGCTCGCCGGTGATCTCGTAGCCCAGCGAATCGACTCCATCCACGGTCGTGCGGCCGAGATCGCGGCTGGCTTGCCCCTTGAGTTTCGAGAGCGCGAGGATGAAGTGTTCCGGATTGGCGCCGCCCTGTGGGCTGTACCCGCGCCCGCCCGCCGCCGGGGTGTCCATCACCGTGTAGGTGCGGGTCAGCGGAGTGATCAGGGTCGGCGGTCCCTGCAGGGGTGAGTACTGGATCACCATCGTGGTGCCATTCATGCGAAGTTCGCAGCGGCTGCCGTGCTCGGTGGAGATCTCGAGTCTGCCGGTCTGTTGGATAGGCATCGGCCCCCCGGAAACGGAGGCCGAGATACGGCACACGATCGTCCTGGCATTCTGGAACTGCTGGATGGCAGCGGCGAACGCGCTGCCCGGAGCGCGGCCGGCCTTGCCGGGCCAGAACCCGATGGCCAGAAGAACCGCCGCGGCCACCGCTGCCGCAGCCGACCAACGCACCCTGTTTGATTGGAACATGACGAGCAACCTCCTGGGCACGTGCCGCCGGCTGGGAGGTTGTACGATCGGATGGGTCTCACGCTGGACACCATCAGCCAACTCGGTCGGCACATCCGGAACGAGCCGAACCGCCGGCGGGGTGGGGTCCTGCGTGTTTGCAGTCAGATCGGGAATCACCTGAGTCTCAGTAATAGGCTGGGCGGCTTCCGCGCTCCTCAGCAAGGCCGAAAGCACCCTCGCTTTGCTCGATTCGGGCATGGCCAACCTCGGCTCTGTCGAGGAGAGGAGCTTGCCGATGTTGCCTTCCAGGTGTTCGTCGCCAGGTGTGATCGGGTTATTCATTTCACACCTCCTTCCAATGAAGGCTCGGCCGCCTGCGCGTCGGCAAACGTAACGAACGCGGTCTTGAACGCGAGTCTGGCGCGGTGAAGCAGACTCTTGATCGCCCCTTCACTCAGGCTATGTGATGCCGCGATTTCCTTCAACGATCGTTGCTCCAGGTAGTGCTGTGTGAGGACCTGCTGGTAGTTGCCGGGTATATTCGCGAGGGTAAGCTGCACCAGTTCCTTCGTCTCCTGCCCGTGCAGGACATCTTCGGGCAGGGGGTCTGTGGCTAATCGCCGATACGCCGCCAGGAGCCTCCGATCGATTTCTCCGTAGAACTCCGCAAGTGCATCGCCCCCCTTGCGATGACGGAGGGCTTTGCGGATCGAGTTACGACAGAAGTACGTCAGCCACGGCAGCATCATTCCTCGCCGTTGATCGTATTCCTCGATCCGGCTCAAGGCGGTGACAAACGTGTCCTGCACGACCTCCTCCGCCAAGTCCGGGTCTTTACCCACCCGGTAAAGGGCGAAGGTGTAGACGGCGTCCGCGTATTCGTGGAACCATTGTTCAACCGCCTGGGGTTGCCGGGAACCCAAGGCCTGCATGTATACGGCTGTGTACGGGTCTGGTGCCATCTCGCCAGTTAATGTACACGAGACTCGGCCAGGTTACGCGAATTCCGGCCGGAAACGGGAGGCGAGCGTACGCAAACGAAGCACACAGCCGAGCAGATCGTGTCCAGGCTTTGGGAGGCCGAGGTGGAACCGGCCAAGGGCCGCTCAGTAGCTAAAGTAACCTGGAAGCTGGGGTTATCCGAAGGACTGGGGGCATTGTGGGGGCATTGGGGGTCAACTCTTGACACGTGACGCATCTCGCCCCGTAGCACCGTCCATATGTGTTGATCGCGGCGCCACGCGGCGAGAATAGGGGAAAAATGCCACGCCCCTTCAGGGCGTACAGGAGCGGGGCCAAACAACACCCTGTAGGCTGCGTGTCGAGGTTCGGCTCGCGGGTACGCTCGCCCTGCCAAAGGCAGACAGGGCGTCTGCGGTACAGAGGGACGGCGGAATGAGGGGGTCGACATAACAGAACGGCGGGCGGCAAGGCGAACAGGGAGTAGAAATAGGTGACTGTCCCGCATTATCGTAGGCTGCGTGTCGAGGTTCGGCTCGCGGGTACGCTCGCCCTGCCAAAGGCAGA
>CAYUQT010000031.1:4606-104200 GCA_964446835.1 uncultured Planctomycetales bacterium
CCTGCCAAAGGCAGACAGGGCGTCTGCGGTACAGAGGGACGGCGGAATGAGGGGGGTCGACATAGCAGGACGGCGGGCGGCAAGGCGAACAGGTAGTAGAAATAGGTGACTGTCCCGCATTATGCCGCATTATCGCATTAGGATACCGTCGTTCATCCGTAGTACATGTCGAGTAACAACGCTCCTGTCCGGATAGAGCGTGTTGAACGCGATGAGCCTGCCGGCCACCCGAACAAACTGGGGGCCGGCGTTCACGCCGCTCTCGATTGTCTGCGGCTTCGACCACTCCCGCCCGTCTGTACTGATGCGCACGACGCTGTGTTGGGTCTTCTTTGAAAAATCGTACTGGCGGTAGGCGAGGACCCAGCGGTCGCCGATCCGATAGAAGAGCGGCATCCGGCCTCTCTCGTCGAGGGATTGCGGCACGGACCAGCTCAGGCCATCCTGGGAACGGGAAAAGTAGAACCCGTCGGACGACGACTTGCCCTCATCGGCACGAATGGCCGCCAGGTAGTTGCCCGGCCCAAGCTGGACAACGGTGCACTCGGTCAGCCCGCGATTGCCGTCCGACGGGCTTGGAAACGCGATGGGCTTGCCCCAGGTCTTGCCCTGGTCGCTGCTCCAGATCACCAAGGCCTGACACCCCTGGTCGCCGTGCTCATTGTAGAGGCAGTAGGCCCAACGTCCGTCCTGCATGACGCAGATCGGCCCGTACCCCCCGCGATTCGGGGTGGGCGCTATGATTTCATTGCGTGCGGACCACGTGCGTCCCTCATCGTCGCTGCGCACCCACCATGCGTGCTTTCGTTCCGGGCCGGCCGTGACAACCAGCAGCAAGCCTCTATCCGGCAGCCGGGTGAAGTATCCGCTGGAGAGGTCCTGACCGGGGTCCCGGAGGATCGAGATCGGCTCCCAGCTACGGCCTTCGTCACCGCTCACGGCGATGCGAATGCTTCCGGCATCAACGAAGGACATCAGGATGCGGCCATCCTGCGACTCGATCCACGTCGGCCAGGGATCCCGGCAGGGAAGTCGTTCACCCGACATCGACGTCGCCCGATCGGGACGCGTCTGCACCGTCTCGATCTTGCGATCGCCTGCGCGTCTGATCCAGTCCGCCGCCCACTTCACTGCTTCCGCATCGTTGTTGATGGTCAAGAAGACGATCCCCTGGATGCGTCCGGCACAGGCCAGCTCAAGGGCCACGGCACACTGTTTCTCCAGAAGCTCGTGTGGAATGCGGCGGTTGTTGCCGTAGTCATAGAGATACAGGCCCAGGATGATCGGCTTGCCGGGATACTGCCGTTCGCAGTGAGCAACGTTCTTCTCGAGATGGACGAGGTCCTTTGCGTGCCACGTCCACAGGTTGATGACATCCAGCTCCTTGATGTAGTCGTCCATCCCCTTCCGATCGAAGCTCATCGTATAGAGAACGCCCCATACCTTGATTCGGGGCCTTGTATCACCAAGCAGTTCGCGAAGTCGGCGGATGTGCTCCGGCTTGAAACCGCGATCGATCTTGGCGGTACTCATGTCATCCAGCATGACCGCCTGGATCTGCGGATACTTGTCCGCCAGTCTGCGGATTCGTGCAACGCTGCTCCGATAGTCAAACGGGCGATCTGAGCGTTCGCCCTCCGGCACGATCTCCCAGGCAATTCGGCGAGAGCCCGAGACTCCCCGGGCAAGCTCCTCGGCCTTCTGGTCGTCGTTGGGAAGTCCCAACCCGGCCATTACGACATTCGAAACGCCGAGCAGTTGCGCCCGCTCGGCAGGCGATGCTTCGGCGAATGTTGCCACGGTGTGCGGGCCGGGTTTGACCATCTCCGGATTCCCCCAGACCCAGACCATGTCGCGGAGGGTCCTGGGCTCGCAAGATGCAGCAGGTTGACCTTCGGCCCCGGCAGCCGCAAAGGCCCTACCGCCAATCCCGGTTGCAAGCAGACACCATGCAGAGAACACTCCCACGGCTCGCCTGAACGCCATGTGAAGAAACCTCCTTCTGATAAACCACGCCAACGAGTGGGTGGGCATTGCTTGCCCTACGGATTGGCGCCGGCGACGGGGGGACCGATCTTCCGATCACCGACCCGCCTGATCCAATCGGCGGCCCACGTTACTGCCTCCGGATCGTTGTCGATCGTCAGGAAGATAATGCCCTGAACCCGCCCGGCCTGCGTCAACTCCAGTGCCGTCGCACACTGCCTGGCCAGGAGTTCTCGCGGCATTCGCCGGTTTTCGCCGTAGTCGTACAGGTAGAGGCACAGGACGATCGGCTTGTTCGGGAACAGTCGACGGCAGTGGTCGACGTGCTTGTCCAGTCGCACGACGTCCTTCGCGTGCCAGATGGCCAGAACGATTCCGTCCAGTTCCTTGATATAGTCGTTGATCCCTGGCCGATCGAAGCTCATCGTGTAGACCGCGCCCCAGATCGTGACCCGCGCGTGTTTGTCGCCCAGCAACTCGCGAATCTGGCGTATGTGCTCCGGTTTGAAACCGTGATCGATGCCCACGGTGCTCATGTCATCGAGCAGGACACCCTCGATCTGAGGATGCGTGTTGGCCAGGCGTTTGATTCGCGCCATCGTCTCGCGATACACGAATGGCCGGTTCTCGCCCTCGCCGTCGGGGGCGATTTCCCAGATCAGGCGGCGCGCGTGCGAGACTTCCTTCGTCTGGCGTTCGGCCCTCAGATCGTCGTTCGGCAGGCCCAATCCGGCCATGATGATGTTTGAGACGCCGAGCAGCTTCGCCCGTTCGGCCGGAGAGGCCTGCGCGAATGTCGCCACCGTGTGCGGACCTGGCTTGGCCATCTCTGGATTGCCCCAGACCCAGAGAACGTCCCGGATGTGGCCGGCAGGTTCGGGCTCGGCCGCAGGTGCGGTCGAGACAAGGTCAACGGGTCCATGAACCGCCACTACCGCCAATGCCGAAACCAGAAACGATAACCGGATTGTCATGTGTCGTGTCTTCCACCCCGACATTCCCCCGTATGATCTTGCCCGGCTGCGCCGCCGGGCCATTTTCCGCTATCATTCCAGCGATCTCCCGTTGCGCCTACCTCTTTTTGAGCGTTTTTCCCTGCGCTGAGGGCAGAAGTGGACCCTCCTGTGTGTGCCGAGGCGACTTCTCGGCCTCGCCTCCTGTGGCTCACCGAGGGCAGGCCGGGGAATTGGCTGGCGGGGAGAGGGGAGACAAGAAAGGTCGCATTCAGACCCAATTCAAGACCTGTGTATACCTGGATTTGATTTTCCAGTTGAATTCCGCAAGGTTTTGGTTAGGATGTACTAAGGGACAGGGGAAGCCCAGGGGAGACGTACGTCAGAGTCGTCAACCACATCAGGGCTGTACGCGGTGTCCCCGGCGAACACACAGGGCCATTGGCACAAGGGAGGGTTATCTGATGGAGTACTACGCCCGAATTCTCTGGATTGTCGCGGCGATGGCAGGTTCGGCCGTTGCGCAGATCACGCGAAGCCCCTACATCCAGAACCTCACACAGAACAGCACGGAGATCATGTGGGGCACGCAAGCCGGAGGCACCGGCGGCACGCTGCACTATGGGTTCCAGCCGGGCGTCTACGACCACACGGTCAGCAGCACGAACTCGAACGGCATCCATTCCGCGGCCGTCTCCGGTCTCTCGTCGGGCCAGACGCTGTACTACTATGTCGAGGCCGCGGGCCAAACGCTGGGGCTCAACGACGCCAACTACCATTTCACCACCGCCCCCAGCAGTGATTCCAGTTTCCGATTCGCCATCTACGGCGACAGCCAGAAGCAGCCGGATCAGCACGCCCGGGTCGTCAACCTTATTCAGAGCTACAACCCGGACATCGTCCTGCATCACGGCGACTATGCGGAGTTCGGGCTGTTCGACGGCGTGAGCGCCCTCAACCAGGAGTTCTTCACGCCGGCCGCCCCCATGCTGCGAAATACCCCGATCTACACCGCGTGCGGCAACCATGAGGCGATGTACACATTCCAGCTCTACCAGGATCTGATCAGCACCCCCGCGAACAACCCGCAGGGCAGCGATCTGTACTACTCGTTCGACTACGGTCCGGCGCACTTTGTCAGCCTGACCTCTTCGCTGGAGGTCTTCGGGCAGTATCTGGACCCGGCCATGGTGACCGCCCAGAGTGAATGGCTGGAGGCCGATCTGGCCGCCAACACCCAGAAGTGGACGTTCGTTATGACGCACAATCCGCCGTTCTCCAGCGGCGTCGACCCCAGCCCGGAGGTTCGCGCAGACTGGGTGCCGCTGTTCGAGCAGTACGGCGTGACGATGGTGTTGTCGGGCCACGATCACATCTATGACGCCTACCAGAAGAACGGTGTGTACTATATCGTGACCGGTGGCGGCGGCGGAGTACTCGACGCCGACGCCGTTCCGCCGACACCCGCCCATCCGGGGATGCCGGATCAGATCACCACCGACTTCACGGTCGGCCACCACGCCTGCTTCCTGGACGTCAGCGAGAACAGCGTGTTCTTCCAGGGCGTCGATGTCGACGGGCGCGTGTTCCAGACGATCTCGATCCCCGAGCCGGGCATGCTGGCCCTGCTGATGGCCGCCACGGCCCTGGCCGGTCGGTTCGGCCGAAGGCAGCGCAGCAGTCGCCTGTCGTGAGGTGTTGAGAAGACCGTTGATGTGACACACATGACACGAAGCCCCCGGGCCACCGCTCGGGGGCTTCTTTGTTTGTGCATTGCCGCCCCGATCTGTTCAGGGGCGTCCGCCGAAGCCGGACCTGTGTCGCGGGTCATGGCGAGGGGTGAAGGAACCGCTTCTCAAAGAACCGCAGCAGGCCCGGCAGGTCGATCTCGTGCTCTCCGTCGTGTACATCAAGCTCCACGGCGTCGGGGGCGCTGAAGTCCTGGTAGATCACCTTGACCTGGGCCATCGCCTTCTCGGCCAGCGGCACGTTGAACTGCGTGGGGGGTTCCTTGCGACCGTTCTGGCACTGCAGCGCCCGCGGGGCGATGAGGCTGTAGATGTCGGGGAAATCGACCCGTTCCCTCAGCCCGGGGAACTTCCAGCACATGCAGTGGTTCTTCTCCATCTGATCCATCATCGTCAGAAATCCGGCGCTGACCGTGGCGCCGACGCGATCGTCCATCGCGCCCAGCCACATCGCCATTTCGCCCCCCAGCGAAAGCCCGGCACAGCCGATCTTCGACCGGTCGACCTGCGGCATCGAAGCGACGTAATCGACGCAACGCATCACGTCCCACAATCGCTCGCCCATCAGCGTCCGCCCGGACTCATAGACCTTGTGCTGCCCCACGTCGGTGGCGATCGTCACGACGCCCCGGGTGGCCAGCACGTGGGCGAACCCTTTGTAGATCGTCTTGGTGTCATACACTACGCTGCGGTTACCGCCATGTCCGTGGATGCAGACCACCGCCGGACACGGCGCCTTGACCGATGACGGCACGGCCACGAGCACGCGGATCCGGCGCCCCGACGTGGCGTTGATCTCCACCTCTCGCAAGGTGTAGCCGTCGCGGGCCTCGGAACGGAGCGTCTTCTCATCGAACGACGGCCCGCGGCCGACCAGATCGTCCATCTTGAGCAACCGGAACAGATCGGAGCGAACCCCCTTCTGCCATGCCAGCGCCTCCTCCCTGGACCGATGCGTGTACCCCTTCTGACGCATGGCCGACGGCGCAGCGTCTGCCGCGAACCCAACGACCGGCACGGAGATCGCCAGCACACACACGCTGAGACGGAGATGACTCATGGCTTTTCCTTTACCCTGACAGGGTTCGCCCCCCCACCTCTGCCACCCGGCAAGCGGCCATCCGACCGGCAGCTCGAACCTGCTACCCGCCCGCTCCGCGAACGGCGATGGCGTCGATCTCGACGAGGACCCCTTCCCACAGATGGACGCCCACGCAGGTCCGACATGGCATCGGATCTTTGAAGTAGGTCTTGTAGACCTCGTTGAACGCCTCGAAATCCTTGAGATCCGCCAGGAAGACGCCGATCTTCACGCAGTCGTCCATCGTGGCACCGGCGGCCTCCAGGGCGTCGCGGATCTGATCCAGCGTATTCCTGGCCTGCTCGCGGATGTCCCGGCCGACGATTTCCTTGGTCTTGGGGTCGATCGGGACTCGCCCGGAGACGAACACCAGACTGTCGCAGCTCATCGCGATGGAATAGGGTGGTTTGGCGGTTTCCCAGCCTCGGGGCGTATGTGCCTGTTTCCTGGCCATCAGAGGATCCTCCTGTGTGCGTCCTTGTACCCCGCCCCACGCGGACCTTCAATCCCCGGACGGCCCTTGCGTTCGGCGGATTTGGCGATTGAATAGGCATACCGCAGGCCGACGGCCCGCCCAAGAGACACGGAGGCCGCCCTGCAAGGAGCCAACCCATGACTTCGAAAGAACGCATGATGAGGGCACTGCATCGCGAGAAGCCCGACCGCCTGCCGGTGTCGATCCATCAGTGGCAGCAGTACCACCTCGACCAGTACATGGGCGGCGTCGACGCCCTGACGGCCTTCAAGACCACCGGCATGGACGCGGCCATTCAGTATTTCGAGGCCATGGGCCAGTTCTGGGTGCCCGATGCCGAACGGTTCGTCGCCCAATCGTCGCAGTGGCGCGAGGAGATCAAGATCGTCAACGCCGATCCCAACAACCGCATCCTGCACCACCGCATCATCACGCCCGAAGGCGAGCTGACCTACAAGACCGGCGGCAACCCCACCACGACGTGGATCACCGAGTACATGATCAAGCACCACGAGGACATCGACCTGATCGAGAAGTACATGCCCGTCGGCACGATCGACAAGCAGAAGGTCGCCGCAACGTACGATGCCGTCGGCGACGCCGGTATCCTCCGCGGATTCGTCTGGGGCGACCAGGCCGGCTGCTGGCAGCACGCCTGCTGCCTGATGGACGTGCAGGAGCTGATCATGGAGTCATTCGACAACCCGGACTGGCTCCACCGCCTGCTGAAGATCCTGCTCGAGAAGAAACTGCGATTCATCGAAGAATCTCTCAAAGGGGCGAAGTTCGACCTGATCGAGACCGGCGGCGGCGCCGGAAGCGACACAGTGATCTCTCCGGCCATGCACAAGGAGTTCTGCCTGCCGTACGATCGCCAGACGCACCGCGCCCTGCACGACATCGGCCACATCGCCACCTATCACACCTGCGGCGGCATGATGCACATCCTCGACCTGATCGTCCAGAACGAAACCGACGCCTCGGAGACCCTCACGCCGCCCGGCACCGGAGGCAACATCACCGAACCGGAGAAGGTCCGCCGCGTCTTCGGCGGCAAGGTCGCCATGATCGGCGGCATGGACCAGTTCAATATCATCTCCGACGGAACGGCCCAGGAAATTCGAGCCGAAGTCCGACGGCTGTTCGAGGGGTTCGGCAAGGACGGCGGATACATCCTGTCGATGTCCGATCACTTCTTCGACACGCCGCCGGAGAACCTCATCCTCTACGCCGAGGCCGCCAAGGAGTGCACCTACTAGTCCCCTGCCTTCCGTCCGTTGATGGGACGGCACCCCAATGCGGGGGGGCGGGCGACGAGATCAAGATCGTGGAGGAAGGGACGGCACGAAACCCATTCGCTTCTCCGTGCATACGCTGGGTTACGTGGAACGGCGGGGATTCACCGCGCAGGAAGTCGAGGAGATTATTCGTACATACGCGTGGCAGCCCGCCGAGAGGGGGAAACTCGAGTGTCGCCAGGACTACCCCTTCAACGCCGAGTGAAACGGCAAGAAGTATGCCACTCGACAAGTGCGTCCGATCTTTGCGGACGAACCGAATGCCATTGTAGTCGTAACCGTATACACGTACTGTTTCTAATAGTGCCCCATGAAGATCACGTACGATGCCGACGTGGATGCGATGAGCATCCGGTTTCGCGAAACCACTGTGACGACGCGCGACCTGGGCGATGGCATTGCGGCGGAGTTCGACGCGGATGGCAAGCTCGTTGGCTTCGAAATCCTGGATGCAGCCAAACGCATGGGCGGCCTCGACACCCTTCGCCAAGTGACCCTCGAAGGCGTTGGCCTGGCCGTACCCGCCCGAAGACCTTCCAGGAATCGCCCCACCGACGCGACGAACCAGCAGGTCGACTGACGGCTCGTTTGCGAGCTATACGGTCTGACGGACGACAGGATCAAGATTGCGGAGGATCGGATACCGGAGCCTGCGTTTCGCTCCGACTTCGACTTGCCGGTCCACTTGCCCCTCCCGAGGGCAGGCACGGCCCCGGGGTGTTGTGACCTGCACCTTCGCGGAGGGGGCCAGTCCCCGACGGCGGGTTCTGAATGTGCAAATCGACCAAGCTTCAGTCCCATGGGAAGTTAGATACGCGAGTCAACAAGGCCGTTCTCCCAAGACACTCCCGCGGAATAAGGGCTAGCAGAAGTCAGCCAATAAGAAGTACTTTAAGATGCACAATGATTTGTACAAATGTCAATTAGTTGCGCAACCCCCTTGGTGACACACAACATATAGTTGTTCGCGTCTCAACCACCCTCGATCGCGACCCCGATTCTGCTGGACGGAAGGGGGTGTATCGAGTACACTGCGGGTGTGGTACGGTGCGGTCCGACGCACAAGGACAAACCGAATCTGAGCCGAACTGCGACGCGGAGTCGCCGCCCCCTGGGCAAGGGAGGCCCTGAGACAATGTATCTCAAGAGACTGACACTTTCTGGTTTTAAGAGCTTCGCCGACAAGACCGACTTCGATTTCGACCGTGGGATTACCGCGATCGTCGGTCCGAACGGTTGCGGCAAGAGCAACGTCGTAGACGCCTTCAAGTGGGTGCTGGGTGAGCAGTCGGCCAAGAGCCTTCGCGGCGACATGATGTTGGACGTGATCTTCAAGGGGTCCAGCAGCCGTCGTGCCAATGGCATGGCGCAGGTCGATCTGGTCTTTGACAACACCTCGGGAAGGCTGCCGATCGATCAGACCGAAGTGACGGTCTCCCGGAGGCTGTACCGCAGCGGCGAGAGCGAGTACCTGATCAACAAGCAGGTGGTCCGCCTGAAGGACATCCGCGAGCTGTTCATGGACACGGGCGTGGGCCGCAACGCCTACAGCATTATCGAGCAGGGCCGCGTGGATGTGTTGCTGCAGGCCAGCCCGATCGAGCGCCGGATCATCTTCGAAGAGGCCGCGGGAATCAGCAAGTACAAGGCCCACCGCAAGGAGGCCCTGCGGCGCCTGGAGCGGGTCGAACAGGACCTGTTGCGGGTGCAGGATATCATCGAAGAGGTGGAGAAGCGGCTGCGATCGATCAAGCTGCAGGCCGGCAAGGCCCGCAACTACCAGGCCTACAACGAGCGTCTTCGCGGACTGCGGGCGAGTTTCAGCCTGGCCGAATACCACCGCCTGACCGGTCAGATCGCCGAGCAGGATCGCGTGGTCGCTGCCGATTCGGACCTCTCGGCCGGTCTGAAGGCCGAGATCGCCCGCTGCGAGACCGCCGCGACCGAACTCGAAGGCCGGATCATGGTCCACGACCAGCAGATCTCGCAACACGACAACGAGCTGCTGAATCTCCAATCGCAGATCACGACGAATCAGGAGCGTGTCAGCCAGTCGCACCAGCGGATGACCGAAGCCGAGGAGAACCTCAAGCGGGTCCGCCTGCGCTGCGTGACGGAACAGCAGCGGATCGCCGACCTGGTCAAGACGGCGGAAGCCGAGCAACTGAAGGCCCAGGAACTCGAGCGGAAGACGGGCGAGCAGGCCGAACTGATCCAGGACCTGATGACTGAGGACCAGCGGCGAAGCCGCGAACTCACCGAACTCCAGGCGAGACTGGACGACGAGAAGTCCGGCATCATCGACCTGCTTCGGCGAACGGCGCAGCTCCACAACGAGATCCAGAAGCTCGATCTGCACCGCGAGAACCTTCTGGGTCAGAAAGAGCGGCTCAGCGCCCGCGACGCCGACATCCGCCGCCAGCTCGAGGACCTGATCACCCGCAAGGCGCAGCACCAGGCGCGGGCCGCGGAGATCGCCGAGCTGATCAAGGCCGAGATGGCTCGATGGGAAGAGAAGAAGCGGGCCGCCGCCGAACTGGACGACACACGCAACCGACTGAACCAGGAGCTGACCGAGGCGAAGGAGCACCGTAGCGGCCTGCGAAGCCGGTACGAACTTCTCAGCGAGCAGGACCGCCGGCTCGAGGGCGTCAGCGGCGGGGTGCGAAGCATCCTGATGCAACGCGAGACCGAGGGCGGCAAGGGCAGCTTCGCTTATGTCGACGGCCTGGTGGCCGATCTGATGGCGGCGGACGTTCAGAACGCCACGCTGGTCGAGACGGCGCTGGGCGATCTCCAGCAGTACCTGGTCGTCAGCGACTCGGCGCTGCTGCTGGCCGATCAGGAACGTATCGCCGAACTGAAGGGGTGCGTGCGAACGTTCTGCCTGGATCGGCTCGGCCCGCTCATCGGGGCCAGAGACTTCTCGGCGATGCCGGGGTACGTCGGCAATGTGGCGGACATGGTCCGCTGCGACGCCAAGTACGAACGCCTGGCGCGGCATCTGCTCGGCAAGACCATCGTGGTCGAAACGATCGAAGACGCCCTTCGATTCTCGCAGCTCAGTTACGGCAGCCATCGGTTCATCACGCGGACGGGGCAGATCGTCGAACCGGACGGCCGGATCATCCTGGGGTCGACGGCCGCCTCGGTGGGCCTGATCTCGCGAAAGAGCCAGATCCGCCGCCTCGGGCAGGATCTGGAGCAGGCCGACCAGCAGATCGCCGTCCTGGCCGATCGGATGTCGCGAACCTCGGCCGAACTCGAGCATCTCGAGCGAATTCAGCAGGAGCTTCGTCAGGCCATCTACGAGGCCAGGGTCGAGCAGACCGAGAACCAGGGCAACCTCATGGGCGTTGCCGAGGATATCCGCCGCCTGACCGACGAGCAGCCGCTGATCGCCGGAGAGGTGCAATCGATCGAAATCCAGGTCGCCGATGCCCTCCAGCGAAGTTCGGCCAACCAGCAGCGTCTGGACGAACTCCAGGCCATCAATGCCGAACGGGAGAAGGCCGTGGCGACGCTCAAGGAGCAGATCGACGCGATGGTCCTCGATCGGCGCCATCTGAGCGAACGGCTCACCGAGGCGAAGGTCGAGGCGGGGCGTCTCGCGCAGCAGCGGGCCGGGCTCAACGAGCGGCTCGGGACCCTGCGTCAGGAGCGCATCCGCTCCGAAGCGGCCCTCGCGGCGGCCGTCCATGACGTGCAGGAAACGCACAACCGCATCAGCTCGGCCGAACGGGCCATCCTTCGGGCCGATGCCATCCTGGCGATGCTCTTCCTCGACAAGGAGCGGACGCAGCGAGAGGCCCTCGGTTGCCGCCGCCAGCGAGAGATGCTCCGGGCCCAGATCGAACAACTGGCTCAGCAGCTCAAGGAGGCCCGGCAATCGCTCGAAGAGGTCGAGACGCGTCTCCAGGAAGCCCGCATGGCACTCCACGACGCCACCCTGCGACGCGAGGGATTGGTCACGCGTATCCGCGAAGAGCTCGGCATCGACCTGGCCCAGCAGTACGAAAGCTACCAGTATGCCGAAGAAGACTGGTCGGCCATCGAAGCCGAGATCACCGACCTCCGGCAGAAGATCGAACGGTTGGGCAATGTGAATCTCGACGCGATCGCCGAACAGGACGAGCTCGAATCGCGAACCACCTTCCTGACCACGCAGAGGGACGACCTGATCGAATCTCGCAAGAAGCTCGAAGGGCTGATCCAGCGGCTCAACAAGGAGGCCCGCGACCGCTTCCTGCTGAACTTCGAGGAGATACGCAAGCATTTCCAGGATCTCTACCGGAAGCTGTTCGGCGGCGGCCGGGCGGATATCGTGCTGGAGAACACCGAAGACGTCCTGGAATGCGGCATCGAAATCGTCGCCAAGCCCCCGGGCAAGGAACTCCAATCCATCTCGCTGCTGTCGGGCGGCGAGAAGACGATGACCGCGGTGGCGCTGCTGCTGGGCATCTTCAAGAGCCGCCCCAGCCCGTTTGCCATCCTCGACGAGGTGGACGCCGCCCTGGACGAGGCCAACAACAACCGATTCAATCTGATGGTCCGAGAATTCCTGGAACACTCTCAATTCGTGATCATCACCCACTCCAAGCGAACGATGAGCGTCGCCGACGTCATGTACGGTGTCACGATGCAGGAACCGGGGGTCTCCACGCGAGTGGCCGTTCGGTTCGAAAATGAGGTAGACCGGAACACCGCTGTGGCATAGAATGAGGTAGTCGGCGCGAGGGTTGATTGGTAGTGTCCCGGGCTGTAGATTGAGGCACGTCAGCGTTGTGCCTGCCGAAAAGTTCCATGGATCACCAGGCCGTCCTGGGTGGATTCTTCGGAAGGGGCGTGTGGGCAATCGCTGTGCGTGGCAGATGATGGGAGGATCTCATGTTCATTCGCTTGGCGTTGGTGTTGGCGGTTCTGCCGGTGATCGGCCAGTCGGGTTGCGGGGGAATGACCTGGAACAGCTTGCTGACTCAGTTCCTTCAGGCTGTGACGAGCACCGCGATCTACGCGTTTGTCAACTTGATCATGGGCGGCATCTTCGGCCTTCAGTAGAGCCGTCGATTTACCTTGTCGGTCAAGGCCGGTAGGATCGTGTTTTATGCTTATCCGCGTATTGATGCTGATTTCGCTGTTGCCGGTCCTTGCCCAGAAGGGCTGCACCGGCCTGGAGGCCGGTTCTCTGGCGATCGCCCTCATGAGCGCGATGTGGAGCAGCTTTATTCAATGGCTGTTCACCGTAATAGCGCCGGTGACCGCCTGAACCTTACGACCCGGCCCTGGCCCCTGAACACATGAAGGGGGCACAACCCATTCACCGATCGGTTCCTCCGGGGACGCCGTATGTGCGGTGTTGCCTGTGACGACCGACGGGGAGGGGTTGTGTCCCTTTGTCTTTTCTCCCGCCCCAAGGCGATCGCACCCCGATGCCCTGCATGCGGCGCCTCTTATGATGTCCACTCTGAAGGCATTCACGGCGGGTTAGAGGATCGTCTGCGGCTCAGTTCTTTCCGGTTTGCTTCCTGCGAAGGAGATCGCGCAGGGCGGCGGCCTCTTCGAAGTCCTCATGTTCGACCGCCCAGGCAAGTTGCTCCTGAAGGGTCCGCTCGATCCCATGCTGCTTGCGAACCTGGCGTTCCAGGGCCCGCAGATTGAGAACGGAAGGGTCCTGACGGGCCATGTCGGCCTGTTCCTCCTGACGATAATACTCCTCGATGGACTCGCGAGCGGCCTTGAGGCGCTCCACCGCCTCGTCCGGATCGCGGCGCAGCAGCTCAACCTGGGCCTCGGCCAATGCCCGATGCATCAGCACGAACGGCCTGAACCGCTCGTGGGCCAGGACGTACTCCTCATCGCTTGAGTAGGCCTTGATGAAATCCATGATCTGGAGATTGTGGTTGGCGTCGCGAACCGCCCTTCGGAAGTACCCGGTGGCCTCCTCGATGCTCCCCTCGGAATGAGCCCGCGCCCCCAACACCAGCAGAGCCCTCCGGCGGTGATAGAACTGCATGACCTCGCGGTCGAGTTCCACCCACATATCGCCATCGATCTTCACCTGGGACTGCGCCCGCATGATCCTCAGGAGATGGTTCAGCAGACTCGGCTGCCCGAAGGGCTTCTCGCCGTCGGGGCGACCGTCAAAGAACATCTGCATGACCCCCAGGTCGACCCGAAGCTGCAAGAGCTCCGTGCCGTCGTCGCCGACGACCTTGCGTGCCGAAAGCGTGGTGTCCTCCGTCGACCACTCTGCCAGAATGGGGCCAATGTCCTTGCTCATGTCTCCATTCAATTATCCCTCTGATCGGAGAGACTGTCGAGCATCCGACCGCGAATCGCCCCCCCTCTGTACCCCGTTTCGGCGAGGTGCTACGCTGATCGCTCCGTTCGCACACGGAGATGCACTGGAGTGCCCCGAATGCCCAGACCCCCTTTGCAGGACACAACGCCATGAACCACCGCACCTTCGCCGCCCTGATAGCCCTCTGCCCGATCCCATTGTCCGCCGCCGAGTCTGCATCGCCGGCGGCCGCCGTGTTCGACGGCGCCGTCGCGGTGTGGCACATGGCCGATCTCCGTGACTCGGCCGGAAAGGACAGTCGGCTGACGGTCCATGGGAACGTTCGAGCGGGCGTCGCACTGGACGCCGCCGATCGCGAGGCCTCGCTCCGACGGGGAGGCGATGGGCTCGCCGCGGTGTTCGACGGGGGCTATCTCTCGGCCGATCAGGGAGCCGACGGCGAGTTGAACCTCAAGGGCACGGCGATGACGCTGGCCGTCCGCCTCCGCGATCCGTCGGGGGCATGGAATGGCCCCCTGCTCTCCAAACACGGCGGACACAACCGGCTGGTCTACAACCTCTTCTCGACCCGTCTGACCCAGGAGATGCACCTGGGATTCGAACTGGGCACCGACCACAGCGACCGGATGCTTCAGATCAGCGTGCCCCTGTCCCGCATCGGCCCCACCGACTGGCACGACGTCGTCATACGGTTCACGGGACCGCGGCTGGAGCTTTTCGTCGACGGCGTGCTGGTGGACGAAGAATGGCCGATCGGGTCACTCCGCGGGGGCAATACCGAACCCTGCCTGATCGGCGCCGAGTCCGTCGGCGGATCGATCAAGGCGGGCTTCCGCGGCCTGATCGACCATGCGGCCCTGTGGAACCGAGCCCTGTCTGATGCGGACATCGCACTGCTCAGCGGCGGTCCCGATGCCGTCGCGCGCCGGGATCGGGAGATCCTCGGAGACCCTGCAAGAAGCCTGCAATACTGGCGCCCACGCGGACACAACGCCAACGTGGGCGACTGCCTGCCGTTCTTCCACAACGGCCGGTACCACCTGTACTACCTCTTCGATCGAAGGCACCATCGCAGCAAATGGGGGCTGGGGGCGCATCAGTGGGCCCATGCGTCGACCACCGACCTGATCCACTGGGAACACCACCCCATGGCGCTGCCCATCACCGAATCATGGGAAGGTTCGATCTGCACAGGCTCGGTCTTCTTCCACGACAACGTTTACTACGCCTTCTATGCGACGCGCAAGAGCGATCTGACGCAGCACCTCGGCGTGGCCACGAGCCGCGACGGAATCCGCTTCGAGAAGACGCAGCCCAAGACCGCCGAGTTCACCGGCGGTCGTCGGATCGCGGCCTTCTGGCTGGCCGACGGCGGATGGGGCGGGCACGTCGTGTTCCGAGAGCTGGTTCAGCACAAGGATGGGACGCTCGGGACCCGCTTTCCGCCCGAGATGATCCCCCCCACGGGCGATGCGGTGAAACTCACCTCCACTGCAACCCCCAAGGCGGTGTCCGCCGATGGGCGGAACATCCGCATCACCGCCGATTCGTGCCCCTACGATGCTCGACTGGCGGCCGTCCCCGAAAACGCGCGGATCACACTGCGCGTCACGCCGAAGCCGGACAGCCTCGGCTTCTCCCTGGGCCTCGGAGGGTCACCCGCACAGGCCGGTGATGTGGAACTGGGAGTCGACATACCCGGCGAGCGTGTGCGGCTGGGTGTCCCCCGGGCAGAAGCACCGGGCCACCCCAATGGCCCCTCGATCGAGCATGTCGACGGGCTGAACCGCCCCTGGAAGCTCGACATCGTCGTTCTGGACGACATCATCGACGTGTGCATCGACGACCGGCGCACACTGATCACCCGTCAGAAGGGGCCTCGCGGCCGCTGGCTTCTCCTGCGGGTCGACCGCGGCGAGGTCGCATTCGACGACATCGAGGTCCGACCGATCCTCCGTTAGCCCAGGAGGCGGCCGGCAAAAAGAGGATGCCATCGGCGAGGGGCCCGACGGGGAGATGCGCCCCGTTTACGTCCGTTCCTGGCCCAGGCTTCGAGGGAAGGTCTGTCGCAGCCAGCCGCCGTCGGCCAGGATGGTGGTGTTCGTGATGAACGAGGCATCGTCGCTCGCCAGGAAGCGAATGACCTTGCCCATCTCCTCCGGTCGCCCCCATCGCCCCAGCGGGGTCATGTCCTTGGAGAACTGCGAAATGGCGTCGGCATGTTGAAACGTCGCGGAGTACTTCTGGCTGATCTCGGTATCGATCGCGCCGGGCTGAAGGCTGATCACGCGGATGTTGTAGCGCCCGAGGTGAACCGCCATGTCGTAGGTCATCGAGTCGATCGCCCCCTTGCAGGCGGTGTAAGGCAGGCCGTTGCCCGTCCCTCGCATCGACGTCACGCTCGAAACGTTGATGATGACCCCGCCGCCCGCCTCGATCAGGTGCGGTACCGCGTACTTGCTGACCAGGAAGTAACTGGTCAGATTGGTCGCCAGAACCCGATTCCACTCCTCCAGCGAGGTGCTGAGAACGTCGCCCCGGTGGGTCATCGCCGCATTGTTGACCAGGATGTCGATCCGTCCGAACTCGGCGACCGTCGCCTGGACCATGTGACGGATACTCTCTTCCTTCGTCACATCGGTCGGCAGCGCCAGTGCCGTGCCCCCGGTGGCCCGGATGGTCGTGGCGGTTTCGTGCAGTTCCGTCACCGTGCGAGCGGCAATCGCAACGCGAAATCCCGCATCCGCCAGCTCGATGGCCGCCGCACGCCCGATCCCTCGACCCCCTCCGGTCACGATTGCGACTCTCTCATCCATCGTCCCAGGCTCCATAGGAAAAGGGCGCCCCGTGCGCGCCTCGAACCGCGAGCCGACACCGAGCGGTGTCAGCCCGCAGATCTTATATCCGCAAGAGAGCTGGGAGTATAGTCACACGGCCCGACCAGAGGTGTCTCCGCCGGCGCGAAGATCAGGGCCTTGGGGATGTCCTTCCGGATGTCGACCTCCGCCGCAGGATCATGCCGATTCCGCCCAGGGCCAGCAGACCCGCCGACACCGGTTCAGGAACGGTCGGTGCATGGCCCTCAATGTGAGACCCTGTCCCGACCCAGATCGACGTGTTGGCATACAGTTGGCCGGTGATCAACGCCTGCGTCCCGATGCTGATCTCGCCCGCATAACTGTAGAACGAGGCGTCGCCCGAGAATTGATTCCCCAGCGAAATCTGCTTTCCGGAATTGACGAGCACGCTGCCGTCGCCCTTGCGAACGATGCTCGAACCCGTGCCGGCCGAATAGTCGTTGACGATGTTCAGCTCCACGTAACCTTTGGAGGTGTCCATGACGAACGTGACCTTGTCACCCATCCACAGCGACGAGAGGTTGTACTCGCCCTCGCTCAGATAGACCACGCAGTTGTTCGAGAACTCCAACCGCCCGTAGTCACCCGGCGCCAGATGAACCTCCGACTTCTGCTTGTACCACTGCGTCCCCGTACCGGAGGTGCGCAGTTCCGGGAAGGTCGGCCATTCGATGTCGACGTGGTAGGGGTCCAGCTTCACCCCGCCGGCCACCTTGGTCTTGTTGCCCAGCCAATACGTCGTGCCGTAGGTGGCCATACCCTCCACGTAGCTCTGAGAGTTGATGTTCAGGGCTTTGCCGGCATCGGCGTCACCTTTCACGCTGACACCCGTGCCCATACCGAGATCCCCGCCGGAAACCACCGATCCCCCGATCTTGTCCTTGTTGCCGATCCAGACGTTGTCTCTGCCCGCAACAGTGCCGTCCACCGTAACGGAGGTGTCAAAGGACACCTTCCCCCGGGACATGACGGCACAGTCCTCGAGTGTCAGGAGGTTGGCATCGACCTGAGCCAACCCCACTCCACAGACCCACACAATGGCCAGTCCAACATGATGGAGACGAAGCATGCTACCCCCCTGTCATCTGTTCGATACATCCGATGTCCTGTCATGCGTGAAGCGACGGGTCTGCATCGTGCCGAACCAGCTTGTCTCCAGGCTGGGGGCCGACGCCCGCACTTCCCGCATCAGGACACCGGAATCGGGTCAATCCGCATGCGCCGAACCGCTGGGGATTCGGCGCAACAGCACATCATCCATCTGGGTATGTAGAATTCACGGAAGCATTAGTCAAATGTGCAATTCGGTTATAGGATCCGCCGGATATCGACCGGGCGGAAATGGCCGGTCTTACCAGACGTGAGTCTTCCCGACGGCTGCGAACACGTTTGGCGGTCGCACCAGGCGAAGCCCGCCCGCTCAGCGGTTCTTCGAGGCAAACACCCGCCCGCAACCGAGTTCTTCCAGCAGTTCGTCCTCCCGACGATGCATGCGGGAGAAATCACGTGGGGTGTGGTCGTCGTATCCCAACAGGTGCAGGAAACCGTGAACGATGTAGAGGATCATTTCCGATCGCGGTTCGATGCCCCTGCCGAAGGCCTGGTGCCGTGCCCGCTCGACGTTGATGACGATCTGTCCCATGATCGCCTCACCACGATCCGCGTCGTCGGCCAGATCGAAGGCCAGTACGTCCGTGTCCTCGCGCCGCCCCAGGTACCGATCGTTCAGACGTATCACCTCGGCCGTGTCCATCAGGGCGACACTCAGATGCGACGAAGGAGCCCCCTCCGCTTTGGCAACATGGCGGATCGCCCGGCGAATGTCCGCGTCGCGGATTTCCGTACAGGGGGTCTGACGGTGGATGTCTATGTCAACCCGAGGGCCGGAAGCGCGCTTTGAGCGTTGCGAGTCCCTCGAAATCGATCGGGCCGGACCGGACGGCTGCTTAGCCCGCCGAGCCTGCGGCGACCTCGGGAGCTTTGAAACCTGACGGGCCTTTCGCCTTGGGGTATGCGATGCGTCCATGGTAGATCGAGATCAGGCTGCGTGTGAGCGAATCCTCCACGCGACGAAGGTCCTTGAGTGTCATGCTGCACTCATCGAGTTGTCCGTCCATCAGACGCTTCATGGCGATCTGGTGGACCATCTGTTCGATGCGACCGCGGTTCGCCTCAGGCAACGCCCGCACCGCGCCCTCGACGCCGTCGGCCAGCATGAGAATCGCCGTTTCCTTGCTCTGAGGCTTCGGACCCGGGTAACGAAACTCCGACTCCAACGGTTCCGGTTTGCCCTCGGCGGCCTGGCGAATGCTCGCCTCGTGATAGAAGTACTCCACCAGCGTCGTCCCGTGATGCTCGCCGATGAAGCAACGGAGGTCGCGAGGGAGCCCATACTGGCGAGCCAGTTCCAGCCCGTCACGGACATGCCCGGCAATGATCAGCATGCTCAGCGTGGGTTGAAGCTTCTTGTGCTGATCCACGCGTATTTCGTAGTTCTCGACGAAGTAGTTCGGCTTGAGGATCTTACCGATGTCGTGGTAGTAGGCCCCCGTCCGAACCAGCAGCCCGTCGGCCCCGATCGCCTCGGCAGCCGTCATCGCGATGTCGGCCAGGGTCTGAGAATGACTGTAGGTCCCCGGGGCCTCCTCACGAAGCCGCTGGAGCAACGGCTGATGGATGCTCCCCCACTCCAGGAGGGTCAATGCCGTCGCCACGTCGAAAACGCGCTCGATCAGCGGCAAGATGCCGAAGATGATGAAGCCCGCACCCAGCCCCGAAGCCGCCGCGATCAACGCGCTTTGGGCGGAATAACGAATCGTCTGGCCGTCCATCAGATTCAGGCAGCCCGACACCGTGAATACCGCCACCGCGGTCAGGCCGCCCACATCCAGCACCTTACCCCGGGTGCGAATCTCCTTGAGCGTGAAGATGCTCATCCCCATCGCCGCCATCAGAACCAGAAAGATGTCGAACCCGCCACCCACTGCGATCGTGATCAGTACGGTCAGCCCGCTGGTGGTCCCGAAGGCAAATCGCTGGGTAAACGGAATCGTCAGGATCGCCCCTGCCATCACGACGGACACCACCGCCAGTTCTTTGGGCCAGCCCGCCAGCGCCGTGATCCGGGCAAAAAGCAGCATCAGCAGCATCACGGCCGCGAACCCCACAAGCTGACGCGAGTTCCGGATGAAACTGCCGCCGTACCACCAGACGTAAAGCGATAGACCCACCGTCACAAACAGGACGATCGCCGAAATCCCCATCACCTGCTTCAGCGGAACCGACCAGAAGAACTGCTTCTCGCCCAAAGAGGCCAGATACGACTGATGCTCGATCCGAAGGGCCTCCAGGTCGTCCTCTCGGATGATGCCCGGCCTCAGGGATTCGTTCGAGGCCGTCGGACCGAAAATGGTCGTGCCCGCAGGTTTGGCGGCCTGCTCCCAACCGATGCGATCTCTGGCCGATGCAATCGCCTCGTCCGTCCCCTTCTTGTCGAACTCGTAGACCGGGGAAAACAGCCTCTGATCGGGATCCGGCTGGAGGATGTCCTGGAGCTTCGCTGCAAGCACCTTCTGCAAAGCCGGAGGGAATCCGGACACAGCCCTCATTGCGACATCCTGAACATCCCGAGTATTCGAAACATACTCCAACAGATCGTTCCGAACCTCGCGAGCACGTGCCCCCTCGGTCAGAATCGTAACCTGGGCGGCCGACGGGCGAGAACGATCCTCAGGCTGCCTGAGCTGCCGAACGAGCGGCTCGGCCTTCAGGGCGGCGATCATGTCCCCCAAGAGGCGGGTAAACCTGGATGCCCCCTTTTCCGAAGCCAATTCCCGCAGCTCGGCAAACGCCAACTCATCGAGCTGCCATTTCTCCTGCTTGTCCAGTTCCTTCTTGAGGGCCGCCAGCGTCTCGTTCGCGCTGGCCTTCTCGCGGAGATTGGTCACCGCGCTCTGAATCGCCTTGATCACGGCGTCGTTCAGGACGTAGTGGTTGGGGACGTTCTGCTCTTCGGTCTCCTGCAAGACCTTAAGCTTCTGAGGGTCACGAACGCGCACCCGGGTAATGATCTGCCGGTCGGAAATGGTCTCGCCCAACCGGTATGGGAACGGAGGCCCCCCCTGGATATTGATCAGGGAGGCGATTACGAAGAAGCCCAGCGCCACGGCCAAGGGAATGATCGCTTGAACCGCACGGAGGCGATCCGTCCAGGAATGGGGACGCCCCATCCCGCCTCGTTGAGATTCCCCACGCCTGAACTTGACCCGATTCAGTGGCATCGGTATGTCACGGTCCTTGATCCGGACCTATCCCCTGACAGACACTCACCCCAGCACAGAACCCTAAAACATTACCCCATAATTCATTAGATCGGCGATATTCGATGAAACTTCCAGTCGCCCTGCCCCACTCACACCGCCCGATGGCCTTCAGACTCATGCCCACCGGGCCGGCGAACACGACGGTGCGCCTGAAAGTCCGAATAAGCCTCGACCACTTCCTGAACCAGAGTATGTCGAACGATGTCCACCTCGCTCAGCCGAACCACGGCGATACCCTTCTTGCCGTGTAGCCGACGAACAGCATCAACCAGACCGCTGGTCTTGTCAAGCTCCAGGTCGATCTGCGAATCATCGCCCGTCACAATCATCTTGCTGTCATGACCGAGTCGGGTCAGGAACATCAGCATTTGCGACACGGTCGTGTTCTGTGCCTCATCGAGGATGACCACAGAACTGTTCAGCGTCCGACCCCGCATGAACGCCAACGGAATCACCTCAATCACATCATTGACCATAAAACGTCTTATTTGGTCAAAACTCATCATGTCGTTCATGGCATCGAACAACGGGCGAAGATAGGGGTTCACCTTGGCCTGCATGTCGCCCGGCAGGTATCCCAGTTTCTCCCCCGCTTCGACAGCGGGCCGAACCAGGACGATGCGTTTGATCTTCTGCTTTCTCAGGGCGTTGACGGCCATCGCCACCGCCAGGTAGGTCTTGCCGGTGCCGGCCGGTCCGAGACAGAAGACCAAGTCGTTGTGTGCAATGGCCTCGACGTACCGCTCTTGCCCCTCGGTTCGAGCCGCAACGGTCGTGTGGGCATAGACCTCAATGGCGTCGCGATCGCTCTCGCCGCCCTCGCGAGCCACTTCGGCAATCGCATCGACGACCAACTCTTCGCTGAGGTGTTCACGTCCGCGGAGCATCCCCTGCATCAGGTCGATGACAGCGGCAGCCTTGCCCACCTGGCTCGTCTCACCGATCAGTTTGAGAGAGGAGTCGCGAGCGCTGATTCTGACGCCGAGGGTATCGCGGATCATCCGGAGATACCGGTCGGCCGAGCCAAACAGGCCGACGCGTTTGGCGGGTTCTTCGAGTCGGATTACCAGCTCCAAAGGGTGAGTGTCCCCTTCACCGGGTCAACCATCGCATCAGCAGCCACCAGGCCACCGGGGCGGTAAACAGCGGCGAATCGATGATATCGAGCACGCCACCGAACGTTGGCACCAACGCGCCCGAGTCCTTGATCTTCGCGTCGCGTTTGAACAAAGACTCGACCAGGTCACCCACCTGCCCGACAATACTGATAACCAGGCCAAAGACCAAGGCGCGGCTGGTTGACAGCCACATTACTTCTGATGGAGCTATTATAGCACCCAATCGGGCCAGGAGTAGAGAAATCACACTGCTGAAGACCACCCCTCCCACGAACCCCTCAATCGTCTTCTTCGGACTGATCGAGGGTGCCAGCGGATGCCGACCCAGAGTGATGCCCGTGAAGTAGGCCCCAATATCTGCAAACTTAGTTACAGCAATATGATACAGCACGAGCCACGCCCCGAGCGACCCGGCCGCATTGATCCGAATTCGAATGACAAAAGACCCCAACAAGCCGAGGTACAGGATCAACCACGACGTGATCGCCACGTTGGCGATGGCCCCGCCGGTCGGACGGAGGAACATGATCCACACCAGCGAGACGATCATCGCCAGGGCCGTCCACTGGAGCGAGTATTGAAACTCGGCGGCCGGAGATCGATCGCCCATCACCGGGGTCATGCTCAACCAGGGCAGAATCATGAGCACGAAAACCGCAATGCAGGCCCATACCACGGCGGGCTGATACCCCGCCCCACGACAGAGGCGCCCCAGCTCGATCACGCCCCAGGTCGTCAGCAGCGCAATCACCGCCGTCAGCACCCCCCCCTGGAGGAAGAAGTCGACACCGACGACACCCAACAGACTCCCCGCCAGCCATGACCAGTCGGGCACGGTCTGCTGAGTGAGCCAGCCGTCCAGGGCGATGATCAGGACGAACACTACGGTCAGCAGTGTGCCGAAGAAGATGCGAGTGCGAACCATACGGGCGCTCTCCCACAATCCTGCCGGATGAGCCGATGCCACCCCGGGCTGCGCAAAGCCCTGAGCGGCATGGCGTAGACTCGTCAACTCACGCTAATCGGGCATCCGCAACTTGCTCAGCTCCAGCGGCGATTCCTTGGACGGATCGAAGGCCCTCATACGAAAACGATATGAGTACTTGTCCGACTTGAGGCGGTACTCATCATGCGGCAGGGCGCCCCAACTGTCGTCGCCGCCCACACCCATCTGCCGCCAATCCAGGTTCACCGTCACCGAATTCCGATGCGGGATCTGGTAGGCGTGCTTCGGACCCTGAATATCGTCCGTCGTGTAGGGCAGAGCATTGACGCTCAGCCGCGGCAACCCAACCGCCAGGAGGCCCACCCCCTGACCGCCCGTCAGCGCCGTCCAGCGAACCTCGACCTTGTTGCCCGATTCTCCGGGCTCGGTGTAGTCGGCGAAGAACTGATCGTCGATCTTGCCCGAATACACCCCGACGCGGGCGTCATCGCGATCCCAATAGGTTTCATGCGGACCCGGGCCGAACCACGAAATGGTGTCGAACACCGACGCGGCCGTCTGCATCTGCATCCCGAATCGCGGCAGTTCCGGCAGGTCCGACCGGCCGGGAACGAATTTCCCCTCGACCACGACGTCGCCCGAACCATAGAATCGATAGGTCAGCACGTAGCTCGACTCAACCGCCCGCAGCTCGCCTTCGGCCCGGACCTCATACACCGACGGCGAGACGGCCTCGGCCTTGAGGGTCTTGAGCGCCCAACTCCGCCCGGCATACCGCCACACACCCAGACGCTTGTCCATATTGTTGCCCCGATCGTTGTCGATCGGTGCCCGCCAGAAGTGCGGCATCAGCGGCTTGAGAATCAGTTCCTTCCCCATGTGCTTCCACGACGTCAGCAGCCCCGTCTTCGGATCGACCGACCACACCGAATCCCCCGCGGAAATCGTCGTCCGGCCACCGGTCTGCTCCACCTTCACCGCCGGCATGTCGCCGACCACCGTCGCGGGCGCCATAATCGGCAGCTTGAACTGCAGCCACGCCAGCTCATGCCCCTGCTTGGCCCACATCGTGTCCCGCTTCAGGCGGAACGACAGGTCCAGGAAGTACTCCACTCCGGGTTTCGGAGCGATCGGCTCGAACGCCACCTGAACAACCTTGCTCTCGCGCGGGGCGATCGCCAGGTCGGTCAGCCGCCCCTCCTGAAGGGTCTTGCCGTCGGCCTTGATCGACCAGAAGCCGTCGGCGATGTCAGCCAGATTCGTGAAGTCATACCAGTTCTTCAGTTCGATCTTGCCCACTGTCAGGTCGAGGGGCTTGGCATGAACGTACTGATACACCTTCTTGACCTGAAACAGCCCCGGGTGCGGCTGACGATCCGCCGACACCAGGCCGTTGCAGCAGAAATTGTCGTCGCTCGGCATGCCCGGAGGCCCAAACTCGCCCCCATAAGCCCAGAAGAACCCGCGATCGGCCGAGGGCCCCGTCCACTTCCCCGATGGCTTGGCATCGCGAATGTCGGCCTCGAAGACCAGACCGTCGGCCTTGGCCTTCGCCGGATCGGCGACCTCCTTGTCCGACAGTGCCCGGCTCCAAATGCGGGCATCACGGATCAACGCATTGGTGAAGCGGGTCTGGTTCTCCATGTCATACCCCAGCCCCAACGGCGTGCGGTTCACCGCCACCTTGCCCTCGAACGACCGCTTGACCACCTGCTTGCCGTCGATGTAGAAACGCATCTCCTTGCCGTCAAAAACCCCCACGAGCGTGTGCCACTGGTGATACCAGTTCGCCGGCAATGATGCGCCGGCGCTGATCCAGGCGCCAGGCCGAAGCCCGGACGATCTCGCCCGAATGATGAAGTCCACTCGCTGGCCGGTCTGCTTGATCTCGTAGGCCGAATCGCCCTTGGCGATATAGGGGGCGTGCTCGCCCGGATTGACCGGCTTGACCGTCACCTGAAGCGTCAATGGCCCGGTCAGGTCCAATCGGGGATCGGCCGGAAAGACGGCAAAGCCCCGCACCATCTCGCCATCAGCCAGTTCGCCGTGGAAGAGGCCCTCCAGTCCCGACGGGCTGCGGTCCTTGATCACCAGCCTCGGCGGAAGCGGGCGGCGGATGCCCTGATCGACCCAATCCCACACGTGGGCCCCCTGAAGGTGCTTCTTCGAGTAGAACAGCTCCCAGTAGTCCCACAGGTTACCCGTCGAGTTGCCCATCGCGTGGGCGTACTCACACTGGATGTACGGTCGCGTCTGTGTCTTCTTGGCATACTCGGCCATCTGGTTCGGCCGTTCGTACATCGGACAGACGATGTCCGTCGCCGGATCGAGCCCGGCCCGCTCATAGTGAACCGGGCGGCTCGGGTCCCGCTCCTTAATCCACTTCGACGTCGCCACAAAGTTGGTGCCGAACCCCGCCTCGTTGCCCAGCGACCAGATCACCACCGAGGGGTGATTCTTGTCCCGCTCGACCATCCGGACCGTCCGGTCCATATGCATCGCCAGCCAGTTGGGATCCTTGGCCAGCGACTTCTCGCCGTAACCCATCCCGTGCGATTCGATGTTTGCCTCGTCGATCAGATAGAGGCCGTACTGATCGCACAGTTCGTACCAGATCGGCTGATCGGGATAGTGGCATGTGCGGACGGAGTTGATGTTGTTCTGCTTCATGATGAGGATGTCGCGGACCATCGTATCGACGGTGATCGCCTGGCCGCGATCGGGGTCGTGCTCGTGACGATTGACCCCCTTGAACAGGATGGCCCGCCCGTTGATCAGAAGCTCGCCGCCCTTGATCTCGACCTTTCGGAATCCGATGCGGCAGGGCACCACCTCGATGACCTTGCCGCCCGCGTCGCGAAGGGTCAGCAGCACGCGATAGAGGGTCGGAGACTCCGCCGACCACTTGGCCGGATTCGCAACCTTGGCTGCAAAATCGATCGTCCCATCCTTGCCCGGCTCGACATTCACCGATTGCGTGACGGGAGCGACCACCGCCTTGCCTTCGGCGTCCTCCAGCATCATCGCCACCGTCGCGGCGGCGGGGGCACCCGCGTAATTGCGTGCCCACACGCGAACGCGGAGATCGGCATCGCGATACCGGTCGTCCAGATCGGTATTCACCTGAAAGTCGCGGATCGACACGTCCGCCGTCGACCGGATGCAAACATCTCGGAAGATGCCGCTGACCTTCCAGAAGTCCTGATCCTCGAGATACGAACCGTCCGACCAGCGATAGACCTCCACCGCCAGCAGGTTCTCGCCCTCTTTCAGGTACTTCGTGATGTTGAACTCGGCACTGGTGCGGCTGTCCTTGCTCATGCCCACCTTCTGGCCGTTGACCCACACATAGAAGAACGACGACACCCCGTCGAACCGCAGGAGAACCTGCCGCCCCTTCCACGCCTCGGACAGCGTGAACCGCGTGCGGAAGGAACCCACCGGGTTGTCGTCCTTCGGTACAAACGGAGGGTTCGGCGTGAACGGATAGGGTATGTTCGTGTAGATGGGCACCCCATGGCCCTGAAACTCCGTGCTGGACGGCACGGGAATCGTCTTCCACCCGCCGTCGTCAAAGCCGGCCTGGAAGAAATCTGCCGGCCGATCCGCGGGCTTGGGCGACCAGTGGAACTTCCACTGACCATTGAGCGAGACGCTGAACGGCGTGGCCGCCGGCAGCCCTGCCCGCGCCGCCGCCTCGTCCGGATACGTAAACCGCACCGCCGTCGGCGCCTCCTTGTTGATGCTCGTGATGGCCGGATTCTCCCAGTCGTTCTGGGCCTCCGCCGCCGACATCGGCGCCGTCACCATGCTCAGTAACACGACAAGCCACTCCAATCGATCAGGGTTGAACATAGAGATTCCTCTCATCTCGGGCTCAGATCTCCAGACCGCCCCCACTTCCGAAGGGACAAACGTCCAATAGGCTACCGACCCGACGCCGCGTGTAAAGGGCGCCGGCCATCGAATGCCCGAAACAGGAGCCGCCCCGCGAATCCGCCGGCGGGCAGACCACGGCATCAGACCCTACGGCGTCAGCTCGATATCGAAGGGTTTGTCACGATCACAGAGCAGACGGCCATCCTTAACCTCCAGCTCCGCCGCCTGAATCGAGCTGCGACGCGCCGCGTACGGCATGATGCCCTTGCGCAGGGGGAAATCCTGCGTGTCCGGATGTGTGAAATAGATAATGAAGGCCCTCGCTCCGCACACCACGACGTCGGCATGCTTGCCGATGGTCCCGTCGTCGTTGCGCTTACCGGGCTTGTCCAGTATCTTGCCCTGATACGTCCATTTTTCGACGTCGTTCGAGCGGTAGACGTCCAGCCCCTTGTCGGGGTCCTTGATCAGCCAGTAGTGGCCGCCGAATTGAAAGACCTTCGGCCCTTCGCCGTAGAGTTTCGAAACCCCCGGATCATCGATCGGCCTCCACTGATACAGGTCGCGACTCTCGACCGCCAGCGTCTTCGAGTCGTGGGCCTCGTCCTTGTACCACATCCGCCAGAGCCCGTCGGGCCTCCGGCAAACCGTCGGATCGATGCAGTGGTCCGAAGACAGCCCGATGCGCCCCCGATCGGCCCACGTTCGCAGATCCGACGACGTATAGTGAACGATGAACCGCTGCCCGCCCCAGTCGCGGTGCATCCCCGGCACGTAGCTGACGAACAGGTGATAGGTCCCACCGTCGTCGCGCACGACATCCGGCGCCCAGAACGAGTACTCCTTGTCCGGGTGCGCCAGGTTCAACGCGCCCTTGTACGTCCAGGTTCTGCCCCGATCGCGGGACTCGGCCAGCCCGATCTCCGTGCCGTGGCACCACTGAACGCCCGGCAGGTCCAGCTTCGCCCGCCGCTGCGTGTACAGCATCCACCACGTCTTCTCGAACGGATTCCACACCAGCACCGGATCGGCCGCCCCATCGAAGACCGGATCGCGATAGAGCGGCGCCGGAACCGAACCGCCCACGAACGCCGGCTGCGCTTCCGCTTCGCCCGCCGCCATCGCACCCATGGGAAACGCCGTCGCCCAAACCACCGCCGCAACCGCCGGCATATATACGATCATCGAAACATGCATGAACATGGGAGAAGATCCCTCAGAGGTTCCACACCTTGCTGTCGGCCTCACGCCCCGTACAGCCAGTCCACCGGCACGATCGCGAGCTTGTGCGATTCGCCACGAAGGCTCGGCTCGCTCTCGTAATAGGTCAGATACGCGATGTCCCGATCGTAGCGGATGCTGGTATAGGCATAGTCCCGCCCGGGATCGGTCTCGATGTCGCGCAGATGCCCCCACGTACGCCCCTCATCCCGGGAGATCGCCGTCGTCAGCGGCGTCCGGCGCCCGCCGTGATCGGTGCCCTTCTTGTAGATGTTGTTGAAGACCATCAGCCAATGCCCCGTCCGCGGGATCCGGCTGATGGTGGCCGGAGACTCCGGCGAGGTCAGCGGCGTCGGCTCGGGCTTCGAGAACGACTCGCCGCCGTCCGTGCTGGTGCAGGCGTAGATGCGGCCTAGTTGCGTCCGGAGGATCATCCACACGCCGCCGTCGGCCTTCTCGATGACGCCGGGCTCCATCGCCCCGCGCTGCGGCAGGTCGACGCCCCTGCCGCGACGCCACGTCTTGCCCCCATCGTCCGACAGGTAGCAGTAGCTGATGTAGTGATCGCGCCCGCCGCCCGGCCCCGCCGACTCGACGGCCATCGGCGCCACCAGCCGCCCGCTCGACAACTGCACGAGCCGGGCGTTGTTCATCACGTGGTATCCCTCGTCGGGCGTCATGCGGACCGGCGGCGACCACGTGGCCGCCTCGTCCTTGCTCAGCCGGAGGTACGGCACGCAGTCGGCATCGCCGTTCTTCACCAGATACACAAAGGCTATCTCGCCCGAGGCCAGCCGCAGCAGCGATACCGACATGACATTCTGTTTGCCGACGTTCCGCTGCATGACCGCCGGCGACGACCAGGTCTTGCCCCCGTCGCCCGATAGAAGCGAGACGATCTCGGCGCTGGATTCGTCGTGCCCCGCCCCGATGAACCGCGTATAGGCCATCAGCCATCGCCCGTCACGCAGCAACACCATGTCTCCCTCGGTGTGCCGCGGATACCGGGTGCTGGCCTTGGCGATCACACATCGCACCATTGCCGCGCCGGAGGAAGCACCTGCCGCCTTATCACCCTTCGGCCCGGACTCCTCTCCTCTCACCCATCCGTTGACCAGCAGCGCACCGGCCCCGGCCAGCCCTCTCACAAACCCCCGTCTGGTCAGATCGTCCCGACGCATCGTTGTTCTCCCAAGGCTCCGGCGGCCTCGCACCCGATCCCGCCGATGGGGTAACACTCTACGCGGGGCCTGCGAGCCGGAAAAGCCCCGAACCCCTGACAACGCCTCGCAGCGGATCCGCAGGCCTTGGCACGCCGGGCGTGCAGGGTAGAATGCTCTCTCGGCGAGGGGCGGGAAAGGCCCGCAGAGACACCTCGTCCTGGAGGATGCACCCAATGCCCCGTCCGAACATCAAGAGTATCGGCCTGATCTTCAGCGGCTTCGTGGTGGGGGCCGTCTCGTCCGGCGGCATTGTGGCCTTGCGATGCACCAACGTGTTCAAGAAGCAGTATTACGCCCGGATCGCCGAGGTGGCCGACGCCGCCTCGCAAACGCGGGAGGGCGATCGCGAGGGGCTGCTCAAGAATGCCGAGGCGACCCTCCGCGAGGGCGTCACCACGGCCGACTCGCTATGGAAGGACGACGCAAGGCGTCTTCAGGCCTTCTGGAGCGTGCAGCGATACTACACCAAGCACAACCTGCGCATCCCTGCCGAGATCAAGCCCATCCTGGACCGGCTGCCCCCACCCCCCGCCGACGAAACCCCCAGCCCAAAGGCCCAGACCACCCAGCCCACCGCCCCGAAATAGGCACCGAGCCGGAGCGTCTCGCTCTGGACACCCGGGCGGAAGACCGCCCGCCTCGCAACCCCGATGCCCAATCCCAATTCAACAACGCCGGGTGCCTCTGGCGGCTGGCCCGCCGGTGTTTGTTCCCCTCGATCCTCCGGAAGGGCGAGCGTACCGGCGAGCCGCACTGAGCCGGCCCATCTCGTCGCCTTGCCTCCGCGGGGCGGATCGCCTTTCCCGACCGGCGCGGTGTGGATACAATCAGGTGTTAAGGTGGATCATGGCCGAGTTGATCGCCGACCGAATTGAGGTGGACCCCGACCGCTGTCACGGGAAACCCGTCATTGCCGGAACCCGTGTGCTCATCAGAACGGTGCTGGGCGCCCTGGCAGCCGGCGACACCCCGCAGCGCGTGGTTGAGGCCTACGGCATCACCGAGGAGGACATCCGGGCGGCCATCGCGTTCGCCAATCAACTCGTGGGCGATTGGGACCACGTCCCGGTACGGGGATGAACCGTGCATTTCCTGATCGACGCTTGCCTGCCCCGCGACTTCACCCTGCTGATCGAATCCGGCGGGCATCTCGCAACCGACATTCGTGATATGGGGATGGGCCGAGCGGAGGATACCGAATTGGAGAACACACGCCGCAAGCTGCAAGAGCTGGAAGAACAGTACGCGGCGGCCACCCAGAGACCGATCGAGAACAATCAGGTGCTCCAGGCAACGCTGAGTTCGTTCAGGCGGCTCATCAATCAGCTCAAGGAAGAGATCATCCGTTTCGAAAGCCGACGGGCAGCACCCCGTTAGCCATCCGTCATGCCCCCCGATTCTTGGCCCCCTTTCCATAGGAACTCCTGACGCCGTTGTCGTTCCGGATGCATGTCCATGGGAAAACGAGCGTATCCGGGAACCGCAAGAACGTGACAGGCGGCTGCACTCCCGATAGCGCCCGCCTGGCCACACCCCCGCCGAGGCATCCCCGTCGCCTCGCCTGCTCAGCAGAATGGGTTGACGATCTCCAAACCTGCAAGGGTCTGTCCCGGAAGGTCCTCCGAATACACGCGGGTCAGCCCTGCCTCAAGACAGGCGCCCACAATCTGCGCATCCCAGAATGACCAACCTCGCCTGGTATGAAGATCGCGTGCTCGCTCTAGAACCGCCGCTGTAGGAGGAATCAGAGGGAAGATGCCCAGGAATTCGCCAAGACGATTCCACGCATCGTCGGGCGTGAACCCCTGTGGAGCGAGCTTTCGCGACGCCGAGATGAACTCACAGGCCACCTGCCACAAGATGACGGCGTCCCGTGTTTCTCGGACAAGTTGTAGCGCCCTGTCTTGTTTTGCGGGATCAGCCTTGCTGCACGCGTATATCAGGATGTTCGTATCAAATCCGATCATGAAGCTCGTCCCGACGGGGCGGTGGACCTTGCAGACGGAACTGCATTTGTTGTATGCCCGCCATCAGGCGATCGATCGCTGCGTCCCTTTCCGCAGAAGTTGCTGGCCCGATCGGTTCAACGATGAGTCGAACCCTCTCTTGTTCGGCAAGATCAAGGTGCCCGATGGGCTTCAGGACACCTTGAGTGAAAATGGCCTCTGTGACTTGTGTCATGACAGCTCACATTATACTCGCAACGCAGGCGCCTTCCACAACGATCGATCTCATGACACCATCGCAGGCGGGAGCCCCAGCTCTGATGCCGGGGGAAACACGCACCAACAGCACCGCCGCGTACCCGATCTCCATCGACCCAGATTGCCCCTGCCCGCGATCCAGAACCGACGCGGCTCGCTCCGGGTATCCGGGCGGAAGACCGCCGGCTCGAAACAGCTCGCCCCAATCCGAATTCAGCAACGACAGCCTCGCCGCCGATCATCGCACCGCAGCCGGCAACCGCTCTTCTCCCCCATGAGCCATCGCCATGGGCAAGCGAGAACTGCCCAATCCCCAGCCCTACGCCCCCTCAAAACTCCGCCTTCACCAGCGGCATCAGGCCGGTCAGGAGATGGGCCCGCGTCTGGCCCTCCGGCAGACGCACCGAATCGGGAATGCGCAGCATCACCTCGATCTGGCCACCGTCGAGCCGGCGGCGTTGCGTGGCCGCCGTGTAGTTGATCGGAACCGCCCTGCCGCTCCGCCGATCCACCAACGCAATCCCCAGCACGCCCATCGCCCCGGCCTCTCCGCCGCCTGGGGCCCGCACACGCCCCACCACGCACCGGCTCGCCGGATCGTACCGAAGCCTCGCGCCCTCCAGCCCCGCCAATCCGGACGCCGGCCTCGCCTCGATCGCCGACATGCGGAACGTCCCCACACCCAGCGCCTTGCCCTCATGATTGTAGAAATCCCAGTCCTTCCACACCTGCCGGCCCACCATCTTCGAGACAGCCGGAACCATCGACATCATCGTGCCCAGAAACCGCTGCGTGCCGCCGCGGGCCAGAAGGTCGCCGTAAAAATTGCCCTGCCGGCCCTCGTCGCCCGCCGTGGCCGTCATCGTCACCAGCAACTGGCTGAGCGATCGCGGTTTGATCTCGAGCATCAGGCTCGCCCCGCCCCCGATACCCCCATTGGCCCGCACGGGCCCCGACAGCCGAAGCAGGTCGGCCGGAACGTTCAGCCCCGGATAGTCGAAGTACAGGTTCTCGGCCGTCATGAGCATCGCCTCGCCGCTCCACCGGCCCGAGAACGCATAGAACAGACACCGCGGATTCGCCAGCCCCGTCGGCTCGCCCGATTCCGTCAGGCCGGCCGTCTGAACGCCCCACGCCACGAACGTCCGCCCGACGGGGTCCGCCTCGATAACGACCATGGGAATGCTCAGGCTGGCGATGCCGATCTGGTTGAACGTCGGCACGATGGCCGGCTGCGGAAACGCCATGTGGCTGATTCGAAACATCGACCGGCCGGCCACGATCGGCACCTCCGCCCCCGCCGCAGCCGTCCGCATCCGCAGGCGCCCCGTCGCCGTGCCCGGCGGGCCGTTCGGCACCCGGTACTGTCCCGAAATGCTCAAGACGAACTCACTGCCGGCCGGAAGGATGTCCTGCGGGATGATGTTCACCGTCCGCCCGTCGCCCTGAATCTCGACGCGGTGACCGACCGGCGGTTCGATGCCCACCTGCACGCTGCCGGCCTCCGGCCGCGTCTGCACCGTCGTCGAGGCCTGTCGAACGACCAGCCGCAGACTGATCACCTGCCCCCGGTCGATGGCGCGGGGCTCGGCACCCTGTCCCGCGGATGGCAGAGCCCTGGCATCGATCAGCCCGCCCGGCGAGACGGCATACCACCCGGCCCCCTCGGCGGGGAAGCCGTCGGTGGCATCGCGGCTGATGCCCGTCGCGCCGCTGTCCGTGTAGTAGTCATAAGGAACATAGAGGACATCGCCGTTGGAGGCCGCAATCGCCAGCCCGCTGCGTCCCAGGGCCGGCGAGGCGTTGATGTTCGGATAGTCCTTCTCGACGGCGTCCCGCATCGCGTCGTAGCTCCACCGCCGCCTGCCCTCGGGATCGATGGCATAGACAAGCCCCTGCCCGCCGCCGAAGTAGATCAGATAGGCCGCCTTGCCCTCCGGATCGGGCCCAAGCGCCGGCGACGATCGCAGGGCATCGCCCGTATCGAAGGTCCAGCGGATGGCCCCCGTGGCGGCGTCGAAGGCATACAGCCGCCCATCGGCCGACGTGACATACACCCGCCCATCACGCGAAACCGCCGCCGAGGCGTAGACATGCCCGCCCGTGGCCGTCGTCCACTTGAGCGTGCCGGTGCGGCTGTCGACGGCGTGCACCTTGCCGTCCATGACGCCCTGGTAGATCGTGCCGTCGGCGTCGATCGCCGGCGAGGCGATCAGGAAGTTGTTCAGATCGACCTTCCACTTCATCTTGCCGCTGGTGCGGTCGAGGGCGTACAGGTTCATGTCGAACGAACCGACGTACACGGTGCCCCGATCGTCGAAGGCCGCGTTGGCCCAGATCAGCCCGCCCGTGCGAAAGGCCCATCGCATCGCGCCGTTCGGCTCGACGCAGTAGAAGTAGAAATCATCGTTGCCGGCATACAGTGCCCCGTCCGGACCGATCGCCACGTTCCCTTCCCACCAATAGCTCGGACTGAAGCTCAGCAGTTCCGGGCTTCGACGGGTCAGAACGTCGAAGGCCCACCGCTGACGCCCGGCCCCATCAAGGGCATACAACTTCGCATCGCCGGCCGGGAAGTACACCGCCCCGTCCGGCCCCAGCGCGGCAGCCGAGTCGATGATCTCGCCCGCCTGGAATCGCCACGCCTCTGCCCTGCGGCGCGGATCCAGAACGTAGAAGCATCGGTCCGCACTGCCGACGTAGATCCGCTCTTGCTCGTCGATCACCGGCGTCGAGAACACACCGTTACCCGTACGGAAGCGCTGAACGCCGCGGGGCATGCCCGAATCCCGCTGCCATGTCCCAAGCGAAGCCCGCCCCGAGTTCCGCAGATCGCCGCGCATCACCGGCCAGGCCGCCCCGGGGCGATACGGCCACGCCGCCGAGGCAGTCGACGAGGCCCCCTCGGCACCTGCGCCGACGGCCGCCCATCCCATGACAAGGCACACCGCCGCCAGCAGCACCCTCACAGGGTCGTTCCTGATCCCAAGCGGCATCCGAGATCCTCCAACCCGGCTGGAAGAGCCACTCACCCGTTTCAGATGTAACCCAACGGAACAGAAAACGCATCCGCAGGTTCAGAAAGGAAGCGAACCGCATGCACAACGTCGCCCCGCCAACGCCAGGCCGCACCGCCACGTCGAGCCCCCCGGGAGCCGCCTGTCGCCGCAGCACGCACCGGCGATCGAATCAGGGCAACGGGTTCGGCACGGCCAGTCGCTGCCACTGATCGGTCAACGCGGTCAACGGTGCGGGGATGGCGCCGCTGCCGCCCTGAACCACGCCCTGCCATTTGCCCTGCGGGCCTCGCCAGAGCGCCACATCCAGCCGTTCGGGAAGCTCGATGTGGAAGGTGCCCACCTCGAACCGCTTGAGCCCCCCCGCCGCCAGCGCCACCGGCTGCCCGTCGCGGTCGAGCCGAACGCCCACCACACCGACCGCGTCGACCGTCACGTCGCGCCCGGCCACCTTCATCGTCGTCTGGATCGGGTCGCCCGAGACGTCTTTTGCGCCTGCGAGCATGATCTCGGTGCCGTCGATCAGCCGGCAGCGGCCGCTGCGCTGGGGAGCACTGCTCCGCCGGTTGAACGCCACAATGTGACGATTGGCCGGCGTCTGAGGCTCAACACCCTGTTCGCGCAGACGCGAGACGATCGTCTCGGCACAACCGGCCGCATCCGACGCCACCGCCATCGCCGCCGGCAGCGACTTGTCCCCGTCGAAGGGCTTGCCCTCGAAGTCCGTCGTCCACGAACCGACGCGATACATCGCCGTCTTGGCGGCAGAGACCTTCGCGAAGAAGGCTGCCGACGTCCGACGATCGAGCTCCGGATGGTAGAACGCCACGGCGCGATATCGCTGCGGACCATAGCGAACGCAGCCGTCCTCGTCGATCTTCAGCGAGCCGTTGCCGATCTCGCTCGACGGGATCAGGTCGGCCGGATAGCCCGCCTCCCACAGACGATCCGTCAAACCGATGCCAACGTCGTCATACGACGGCCCCGCCCAGTTCATCGCACACGCATGGCCGAACACGACCGCCACCGGGCAATCCAGCGGCGTCTGCGTGATGAAGTTCAACATGCGGATGCGCGAATCGCCCCGCATCAAACCGCCGCGGAGCAGCACCGCGTACCCTTCGGCAAATGTCCTCTTGGGGTCCGGGCTCGGGTATTGCGGGTGATAATCGATCCGGCCACCGCCCAGCGCGTGGGACCAGACCTCCGTCTCGTAATCCGTAACGTGGGTGGAGTAGTACATGTTCACCCACAGCGGGCTGTTCCACTTCTTGGCCAGCGACGTGCGGGCGCAGAAGGGCGTCACCTCGTCGGTCTGGGCCAGGTCGCGCGGCGAGATCCACCAGTCCAGGCCGTTCTTCTTGAACTCGCGGGTGCCGGGATACGGATACCACGTCGGGTGCGTCGCGACGACGCCCTTGGGACCATACACCTTCTTGATCGTCCGGTAGTAGTGATCCTCGATCTGGCCGTTGCGAAGCGTGCACATGTCCATGAATCCGTTGATCGCCGCCTGGCGTTCCGCCTGACGCCCGCGTTCGCCGAACGTCATCAGCACGCAGTCGCGCAGCAGATCGCGCCCGCCGGTCCGCCGGGCGTAAGCCTCGGCCATGAACCGTGAATACCAGTAGTCGTTTTTGGCCGGACATCCGTCGAAGCACGGCGGAAAGCCCCACTCGTCCTTGCACGCCCCGGCGATGCCCGTGTCGCGGTACTGTTCGAGGATGCCGCCCTGAAACTCGTCGAGGTGGGGCGCGAAAACATCGGGCGTAAAATGCGTGAACGACACCATGATGCACACCTTGCGGCCGCGGGTCTGCTCATCGGAGGGCACCTCTACGATCACCTCCTTGTCCGTGGCGGTCGTCGCCCTGCATCGCGCCGTGATGTCCGTGACGGTTTGCGGGTCGATACCCCCATCATCGCGGGCATAGGCATAGACGCGGACGAGCCGGCCGGCCAGCGGAATGTAGTGGGTGGTGCTGCCGGTGTAGTGATCGTTCAGATCATCGCTGGTAATGCGAAGCGTCGCGGGGCCGTCTTTCACATCGACCTCGCGGAGGCGAAGCATCTCCTGAAGCTCGTCCGGATAGGCCTTCTGAAACGCCGCCCGCGCCAGACGGACGTCGATATCCATGACGACCTTGATGCCCTTGGCGGCGGCGTACCGGGCGGCCGACTTGATCTGGGCGCGGACGTCCTCGTCGGTCACCTCCTTCTTGAGCGCGCGGATGCTGGTCATGAGCATGCTGGCGCCCGTGTGCTCGGCGATCATGTCCAGGATGGGCTTGTAGCCGTCAGGCTGAAAGGCCTCGTCCAGCCAGAACCATGCCACAATCACCGGCGTCACGCCGTCGGGCATACGGAGGGAGGGTGAGTCCGTCACCTGGGCCATCACGCCGCCCACCATCCAGCCTGAAAGGGAAGCCACAACCGCCGCAAGTAACAGTGGTCTTCTCAGCATGAGTCATTCCTTTGGAGTAGTCGACAAGGAACAGGCGAATGGAACCAGTGTATGACAACACGCGGTCCACAAAGTAGCTGCCGAACCCCTGAGAACGGTTCTCGCAGAGGCCATGTCTTGCGATCAGGTCGTCCTGTGCCGAGATAAGGACCTCGATCCTCATGACCTGGGCTCACGGATACGCCTTTTCGCCTCTTCCCAATCGCTGAAGCCTTCAGACCCGCTGGCCAACCGTGCCGCCCGCGCCTCAAGAACATCGCGATGCCATTGGGGGGAAGGGATCGCGGCTTCATCGCGGCACAAGTCTTCCCAGATATCGTCGATGGCTTGAAGCTTCTCCTCGATGGTCATCCGATCGAGAGGTAGCGTGATGCCCATGACACATTCTCTTTATGAGCGTCGACCTTCGCCTCTTAGGAAGTCCGAAGCTGCGCCCTCCACACCCCTAAGTCTATCACACCCGTTCCAGCAGCCCAGAGTCTCGCAAGGAACCGGGAACTTGGCGCTGGACACATGCGGATCAAAGCACCGTAATTGGCAGACGCACTCCACAACGTCCCGCAAGGCCCGTTCCCTACCACTTCACCGCCCGCTCCACCGCCACCTTCAGCTTCACCGGCCCCAACAGGCCCGATTCGAGCAGCGGTGAGTCTTTCTTGTAGTGCTTCCAGGTTGTGAACGTGCAGCGGCCCGCGCTGGGACGCGGTGTGCCCTTGAGGAACCACTCCGGCCACGCCTTCAGGCTGCCGTCGCCATTCCATTCGCAATCATCCGGCAGTTGCTCGTCGCCGATCAGACGGTTCGGCCAGAGGTTCACAACCGTCACCTCCAACACGTTCGGCCCGGCCTTGAGCCGCCCCGTCACCTCGACGCGGAACGGCGGCTTCCAGAACACGCCCAGCTTGTGGCCGTTCACCTTCACCTCGGCCATGTTCACCACGCGCCCCAGATCGATGAAAGCGGCATTGCCCTTGGCCAGCACGCCCGCCGGCACGTCAAACGTCGTGCTATAGGTCGCATGTCCGGAGAAGTACTTGATGCCCGGATCGGCGTGATCGGTCCACGAAATCAGCTTCTCGAACGTCGCACTCTCCGGGGCATTGCGGCCACGCTCGAAGCGAACGGTCCAAGGCCCGGCCACGTCGATCGCAGCCGGCACCGACGGAACGTTGACGACCGACGTCCGCCATAACGCCGTCTGGAGTCTATAGGTGCCCGCCTCCCAGGCCCGCAACACGGCGCCCCGAACGTTCACACTGGCAATCTCGGCCACGCGATCGGCCACCTTCTCAGCCTCGGGAAGCTCCAGGAGCGCGTTCTCATTGATTACCTTGCTCTTAGCCACTCCATCGACCGCATAGTCCACCTGAAGCTGCTTCACACTCATGGGGGCGGGATCGCCTGCCAGGTTATTGCTGGCCAGAACAGACAGACGCCCCTCTTTGACCATCTCCGCGATCCTGGCCGTCACGTCCACCACACGCTTGATGCCGGCGTCGGTGATCTCGGCCGGCAGCACACCATACAACGCCCTCTTGATCTCCAGCGTCCCCTGCCCCTGCGCGGCTCCCTCGGGGATCTTCAGCGTCTGATTCTCCGGCACCGTCGTCGTGATACGCTTGCCGTTGTAGACATAGACCACACCAAGCTCTTTCACAATGTTCTGCGCCGGGTCGCCGGCCAGAGTGTTGTCCGCCTTGATCTCAAGCCGGCCGTCGCGCACCAGTTCAATCAGCTTCTTGGTGACATCCACCGTCTCGAGGGGTGCGTCGTCCGAAAGCAGGCCGTACACGGCCTTGCGAATCTCCAGCCGCGCCGCCGCCACCGCCGTCTTGGGCTTCAAGGCGTTCTCCTGGTTTCGCCGCACGACAGTGAGATGATCCTTCGCCGCCGCACCCTTTCGGAACACAACGAAGACCGACCCGCACGGATCGAGATACAGGGGAACCCTCGTCCGCCCCTCCGCTTCCGAGTACACGGCAGCGGGCTCGATCTTGCCCGTGTCCGGGTGCCACAGCTCCGGGCGCCTGCCGGCCACGCGGAATATGCACTCGTAATACTCGGTGCGAGGACGCCAGTTGGCCACGAAGTACACGTCGTCGCCGCCGATGCGCCGGTGGATGTAGGCCACCTTGCCCGGCGTGGTTCCACCCGCGCACTCGAAATCGGGCCTCAACTCGAAAGAGGCCAGGATCTCCGCCATCGACTTGCCCCAGATGATCCTCCCCTTGCCCAGGGCGTGTTCGGTCACACCCTTGCCGTCGCAATCGCCCCAGAGTTCATTCGCGAGGGTTTTCACGCCGGCATCGCACGCCGGATACTGCGTCAGGCTCGGCGAGGCCTTGGGCCTGGGACCGATCACCGTCGCACCGTCGGTGACAAGTTGCTTGATCTTGCGAAGGAGCACCGGCGTCATCAACTCGCCCTGCGGCAGTGCCAGGGCGCGATAGCTCATGCCGCTCGGCAGTATGATCCTGCCGCCCTTGACCGCCATTCGCTCCAGAACCACGTCCGCGTCGCAGCCGTCGTAGTCATAGCCCGCCGGCAGAATGGGCGACAACCCATCCCGGCCAGGCAGCGAATGCGGCGAGCCCTCGCCGGCGAAATAGCACACATCGGCAACGAACTGCCCCTCCTGCAACATGAACTGACACCGCGCCAGGTACTTCAACCAGGCATGCGCCTGTTCCCACCAGGTGAGCGTCCGTTCCATGTGCATGCCCCACGGCCCCATCGTCATGCCGGGCAGCCGATCCAACCAGGGCTGCTGGGCCCAACGGTGGAAGATGAAACGGTTCACGCCGCCGCAATACATCATGTCGCCCAGGGCCTTGATCGAGAACGGATCGTTCATCCATCGCCCCACCTCCCACGACGCGGTGAACGACTCGGCGCCCACATACTTCCTCCCGTAGGTGTGGGCAATCGACGACGCCAGCTTCGCGCCCGACGGGTCGGGGCCCTGCCCAACCCAGAACTCGGTCATCGGCAGGTCGCCCCGGCCGCCACTGGTCATGTCGTCGAATCCCGCGTTGCCGTAGGGCTCGACGGAAAGCAGCAGCCCATTCCGTTGACACATCGTCCGGAAGTGCCCGAAGTAGTTGTCGGCATACAGGTCGGCAATGGTCCGGCGGAGGTCCCACAGGAACCGCTCGGTCACGTCCATGCCCTCGACGATGCGGCCGGTCATCGCCGGCAGATAGGGCAGCGGATCGTAGCCGCGCCGCGTCTGAAACTCCTCCCGGAACTTCGGCGTCCAGTTCTCCGAACCCACCTCGTAACTGTCGATCAACAGATGCTTCAGCGACTTGCCCACCAGCGGACGAACCTCCGCCAGAATCGGCTCGACGCCGCCCTTCCAGAAGGCCTCCGCCGCCTCCTTGCTCATCTTGTCGCATTCGAGCCCTTCGCCCGGCTTGGGCGCGGGGTGATTGTTCTTGCCCGTAGGCGTATAACCGATCCGCAGCAGCGTCCAGCGACCGGCCGGTGCATCCCACGTCAATCGGCCGGTACCGTCCATCTTCGACAGGATGTTCTGCACCTTGGCCGTGCCGATGGCGCATTCCGGCGACACCTGCGTCCGAGCGTCCCGTCCCGGGTTGTCCATGCGATCGAAGCCGGCCTTCTCATACCAGCGATCCAGACGCACCTGCGGCGTCAGTTCAACCTCGCCCAGGATGAGCTTGGTGGTGCGTGCGTCCGAACCCCTGAAGGCAAGCCTGAAGAACCGCAGGGCCGGCAGGTCCAGGTTCATCGACATCGCCCGCCTCGCCCCGCCGTCGTTCGGCAGATCGAAGGCCGTCGCCGATCGATACGTCGTTCCATCCTCCGAAACCAGGAGTTCCCCTCGGCAATGGCTCCGCCCCGACGCCGGCACTACGCGGAGCGTTCGAACCGTCAACGCCTTCGGGAATTCGATGTTGATCAGAACAGGTGCATCCTTCGACAAGGGAAGCGTCACCAGCGAGTCCTGGTTGCCGTCGAGCAGGTTCTTGAGGTCGACCCCTGCGGCGCTCGTCGTGACCCGCGGGGCATAGTCGATCATCCTGGCGTTCTCGCCGTCCACCGTCGGAAACGCCAGCACCGCGATGTCGCGATAGGTCTTGAGATTGTGCGACGGCGTCGCAAGGTCTTTCTCGATGCGTCCCGGCCCCTCCACGAAGGTCTCCGACCACACCACCTTCTGCATCGCCAGTTCCGGCGTCACCCACGGCCCGCCGCTGGACGACCAGCCGGCGCAGTTGTGCATACACAACTCGATCCCCAGACGATGGGCCTCTTTCACGGCATGTTTCACCATCTCACGCCATCGGGGGCTCAGGTAGTCCACCGGCCCGGCCGGGATGCCGCAATCGACGTTGAAGATCTGCGCCCCGCCGACCCCCTGTTTCTTCATGGCCTCCAGGTCCGCGGTGATGCCCTCCTTCGTCACGTTGCCGTTCATCCAGTGCCACCACGTGTGCGGACGAGCCGTGGCCGGCGGATCGACAAACGCCTTCTCCAGCGGCCTGGCCCACGTCACCGATGCCGCCACGGCACCCACATACAGAGCACCGGCCACCAGCAATAGAATGCGGGACTGAGAACGAGTTCCGAAGAGCATGTCCATTTCCTCCGTCAGGATGATGATCCAAGGCCCGGCATTGTAGGTCTTGAGCGACGTGAGCAACAGACCGACCCTTCCTCGCGGTCGAAAAATGCGGCAGGTGGCCTGTAGACAGCAAAAAGCAGGAGGGGTTTCCGAACCCGATCCGGCCTCCGAACCGGAGACGATCGGGGACGAAAACCCCTCCTGCCATGCTTAACCGCGAACCCGTCTACTGGCCGGACACTTCCACAAATCCCTCAGGAATCCCAGGCTCAAATGTGTCGGCCGGCAGATCGGCATTCCACTCGAAGTGATCCTGGACGACCGTGACCTTCTGCGGCCCATCGCTGGACGGACACTCGAACTCCATCCGAACCGGCAGCTTCGTCCGAACGTCGAACCACAGGCGACGGAGCATCCCATCCGGATTGGTCCCGTACTTCTTCGCGCTCACCTCGACGCCGAAACACTCCGCGCCGTCGATCTGCGCGTTCGGCAGGATCCGGTCCGCCCGGTCAACCAGCCCGGCCTGGAACAGGAGCCTGTCCATCGGATTTCCGGGCCGATTCGGTTGGTTGGTATACACGGTCCGCGTATAGGTCTTCTGCGACGGGCGAACAACCGTCTCGATCAGGCGGAAGCCTTTGTCTGTGACGTCCAGGCTGGTGTCAGACATGTCCTGCTTCTCGATCACACACCATGTCGTCTTCTGCGGCTGGTTGTCTGACCCGTATGCGTCCCTCCGCCAGGCATCACGAGACACGGTGGTCTTCTCCGAACCTTCCCGGTAGGCCACCGTCGTCACCTTGCCCAGAGCGGCGAAGATGTCTCGCTTCCACTCGGGCGGCACGTCGGCCTGGGGCATCCGGCCCTTCTCCTTCTCCTCTTTGGCCTTCCTGATCTCATCCGGGTGTGCGTTCACAAACCCGTCGGGAATCCTCGGCTTGAATAGATCCATGGGTACTTCGACGTAGTACTGAAACTGGTCGTGGACGGTTGTCAGCGTCTCGGCTGGTGCGTTCGTCACAGAATGGCCGTGCCTCTCGATTCGAACCGGCAACTTGGTTTCCACGTCGAACCAGATGCGGTCGACCCACTCCTTGGGATTGTCGCCTCGTTTGGCCGCGCTCACCTCGAAGCCGACACACTCATGCCCATCGAACGTCTCGGTCCCGAGCAGCCGATCGGCCTTGCTCAGCAGGCCCACCTCGAACCGAAGGGCCGCCGTCGGCTCACGCTGATCCCTCTGATGCGAATAGTGGGTGATCGTGTAGCACTGGTGTTCCATCGACACGCTGTGCCGCAACTCCGTGCCGTCGGCATCCGGCGCAGACCACTCGATGCCCACCAGCGTCTGGTTGTGGTAGGTGTCCCTGCGACTCAGCCCGGGCGCTTCGTAGCATTTGGCCCAGTTCCCGGAGACGTGCGTGGAACCGAATCGTCTGACGAGAATCCGTTGTTCCCTGTACACCACAGCCCGCATCTTCTCCAGGGCGCTCGTGACTTCCTGCGCCCACGCCATCGACGGATCGAGCCACCACTGGGTGCGCTGTGTGGCGGATTGCGACCGGGATGGCAGGAACGACCTCGCCCCCAGCGTCACCACCGCGATTGCCGCCGCGGCCGCCACCAACTGAATGATCCGCCGAAATATCCTGGAATGTCCCATCGGAATGACTGTCGCCCGGTCGGCCGGTGCCGACGCGTTGATTGCAGCCATGACTCTTTCCTTTCGTGCGGGCATGCGCCCGTTCATAGACTCAAAGAACCCGACCAGCCGGCCATCCTCTGCCTGGAGAGTCTCGTGGAAGTCCCGGCATGCCGAACAGACAGACAGGTGCTGGCTCACGGCGCCCACCTGCGGGTCCGGCAGCGTGCCGGAAATCAGGTCGGCGATGGCGTCACGATATTCTGGGCATGGGCGGTTCATCGCGAATCTCCTTCTCCGCTCAACAGTCGGTGCAGAGCTTCCCGGGCATCTCGCAGCCGCTTGCAGGCACTCGAATGCGAGATGCCCAGCGACTCAGCGATGCCCTTGGCCGTCCGGCCACCGAAGTAATACATCACCAGTGGAGTTCGCAGTTCCATCGGCAGGCGCTGGATGGCGTCGGCGAGATCGCCATCCGAATCGTCTTTGCTCTGCCGAAGACCCGCCTGATCGGCCACCGCCTCGCGGCCACGCTGCCGCTTCCTCATGAGATCGATGCAGAGGTGTTTGGCGATTCGTGCGATCCACGATGGGAACAGATCGGCCTCACCCAGCGTGCCGATCTGCTGGAAGCCCCTGAGGAACGCCTCTTGCGCCGCGTCTTCCGCATCGTGCGTGTTTCCCAGCATCCCGAAGCAGATCGCAAAGACCTGCCCGTAGTGCCGGTCCACAAGCGTGCCATAGGCCGCAGTATCACCGGCCCGGCACGCCGCCACCCAGCGTTGGTCATCAGGCAATTTCAAAGGGAGCTCCCATTCTGCAACTCCCAATAATGACGAACGGAAAGGCCTATCGTGCAAGAAAATCCGGAGGAAACGGGACAATACAAACCAGGAATGCCTCGCGGCTCAACCCCCATGCCATATCTGGGCCAGACCACAGGGCAGCCGATCTACGGTTCACTCGTGGAAATCCGACACCGCATCTCGATCCCCAGGCCCCCTCACGGCAATTGCCGCTTGATGGGCCAGGAGGCCCGCCGACCGTCCTTGTACGGCCCGATCAGCTCGATCGGGATCCGGCGGAAGCCGAGCTTCCAGGCCGGCGAGTCCTCGCGGAGCTGGAAGTTCAGCCCCTTGGCGTCGACGAACAGCGGATCGGCGTTCAGCAGGTTGTCCTGGAACTTCAGCAGCGGACGGGCCGCCGACTCGACGTCATCCCACCTGCCGCCCCAACACACGTTGCGTGCGATGAGATTGCCCTTCGGCGAGGCGGGGGCATCGTTGAGGATATTGATCAGCTCCGGATACCGCTCGCTGTACGGCGGCTTGTTGTAGGCAATGCCCGATATCGTCCCCTTCTCGCGCCCCTCCTTGATCCAGGCATCGGAGCATTCATGCGCCCAGCCCAGGGCGCGGGCATCGATGTGAATCGCCGGATTGCAGTCGACGAAGATGTTGTTCTCAATGCGGCAATCGCGCCCCCCACCGATAAACGCCGCCATCGTCACCTTGTTAAAGACGTTGCCGTAAATCGCCGCCGACGAGAACATGTCGTCCAGGTAGATCCCCACGCAGCCCTTGCCCCGAAACCCGCTGATGTCGTGCAGATAGTTGTACCGCAGGATGTGCCCGCGCATCGTCCAGTCGCGCCCGGTGTAGATCGCCCCGGCGTCATTCGACTCAAAGCACACGTTGTAGATTTCGTTCAGCTCGATGAGATGGTCGTTGCCGCCGAACCCCATGCCCATGTGCGGGGCGTCGTGAATGAGGTTGTGCGCCGCCCGATTGCCCACGCCGCTGAGATGAATGCCCGGCTGATACACCCGCTGCACCCGGCTGTAGTGGTGAATGTGATTGTTCTCGACGTAGTTGCCGGCCGGCGTCAGGGTCGCCCGATCGCCGCCGCCCACCGAGATGCCCCCGCAACCTGTTAGATAAATGTCGCAGCCGATGACGCCATTGGCCGTGCCGCCGCCGACACTGACCGCCGAACCCCCGACATTCCGAATGATGCAGCCGGTGATTTGCGTGTAGTGCCCGTCGGACACCGTGATCGCCGTCTCGCGTGCCGCCTCGAACGTGAAGCCACGAATCGCCGCATACGAGGTGCCCTTCATCATCAGCAGCGTCGGCAGAACCGACACGACCGCGCGCCCCGACTCGATCGGTTCCGGCGGCCAGAAGTACAGCACGCCCGTCGACCGATCCAGATACCACTCGCCGGGGGAGTCCAGCTCGCACAGCATGTTGAACGCGTAGTACCACTGCCCCTTCCGGTAGCCGTAACCGTGATACGGCGGGGCCAGTGAGATGATTCGTTTCTCGGTATCGATCGCCTCGATCCGCTGCCGCTGGTCCGACCAGTCCCAGAACCAATAGCCGTGCAGCCACGGGTCCTTCTCGCCCACCCACCGCTTGGGACGGTCGCCTTCGTAAACGAACTTGCCGACCTTGCTGCCGGGGATGCCGTGAATCTTGTGGCCGTCCTTCTCGACGATGTCGGCGATGGGGGCGAAACCCTCGTTGGGCCATCGGGCCGGCATCATCGGCCTGTCCTTAAAGAACAGCTCGATCCCGCCGCCGTTGGGCGGGCCGAAATCGCTGATCCCCAGCGCCTTCAGATCCGCCTGAACCACCTTGCCCCGTGCCGCCTCGTCCAACCGGTTCAACATGGTCGGGTCTGTCACGGGCGCAAACCCCTTCACCACCTTGCCGCCCACCAGCCGGACCTCTTCGCCCGCCCTCGCGCGGTACACCACCGGCGAACCCTCGACGCCCGAATCCTCCGCCGCCAGCTCGAATGGCCGCTGCCGCTGGTAGATGCCGCCGCGGACCTCCACGGTCACGCCGCCTTCCGGAAGCCCCGGCGTCTTCTTCAGCTTGCGAACCTCGTCGCGTGCCCGCTCCAGCGTGGCAAACGGCCCGTCCGTACCGTCGGCCTTGGGCGTATCGAGCGTGCCCGACCACCCGTCGTTGCCGCCGGTCGCCACATAGTACGTGGTGCCGGCCACTGAGGTGCGGGCGAACATCGTCCCGACCCACACAACCAGGAAACCCGCTCCGATGTGCTTGAACGAAGTCCTCACGAGTCCGTCTCCTTGAGCGATGCATCCGACAAAGGGCAACGACACGGCGGTCAGAACCTAACCCAGTTGCCCAGGGCGCACAAGGGTGGCTGCCGCTCGACTGGCGACCTTATGGCCGTGCATGGGAAGGTGGGGCAGGCTTTGACTGGAACCTCTGGCGCAGGTGTCGAAAGGCCTTCGCCGTTCGCTGAGCCGCATAGCCCGCAAAGAGCAGCGGCACGACGAAACACAACCGCACGACGTTCAGCGGCGTGAAGATGTCGAGCCCGCTCAAGGCCGACAACGACTTGGCCAATTGCCCCTGTCCGAACATGAACCGGTTGCGAATCCGGTTCCGGATCCGCCGCAGCCGCTTCTTGTCGAACTCCTTTGAATACACGAAGCCGTGAGAGCTGATCCTGTAGCCGGGCGTCTCTTCGACCTGCTTTCGCAACGGGGTGAACTTGTCCACGCGGAGCGCGCTCAGGCCGAGCGAGTGGACCCCGAGTTCTCTCGCGAAGTCCGTAATGGCCAGCATCTCTTCCTCGGTCTCGCCGAGATTGCCGTAGATGAAATAGCCATGATAGAAGAACGGAAACCGCCGGAGCACCTTGAACGCATCACGAATCTGTGAGGTGGTGAAGCCCTTGCCGAGTTGATCGAGGATCCGGTCGGTGGGCGACTCGATCCCCAGCAGGAGCACGCGGAAGCCCGCGCGATAGGCCTTCTCGAGCACCTCCGGATGACGGGAGACTTCGATCCTCGCATTGGCAAGGTACCGCTTGTCGATGCGGCGCTCGATGAGCAGGTCGCACAGCCGCTCGATCCGCTCGGGGTTCAGAAAGAGATTGTCGTCCGCGAACATGATCATGCTGGCGGGGCTGGCCTGGATCTCGTCGACGATCGATTCCGGCGACCGCGCCACGTACTCGCGTTTCTGGCCCAGGGGATTCAGGCTGAACGTGCAGAACTTGCACTTGTACGGACAACCGCGAGAGCCGAGGACCGTGTCAAATTCCACCGGCAGCAGCGGAAGCCCCCGAAAGATCGGGAAGTATCGGCTTCGCCTCAGGCGCCGATCGGGCGGGGCGATCTCCTCGATCGGTTGGAGCGGACGGTTGGGGTTATGGACGATCTGGCCGTTCCGCCGGTGCGACAGGCCGAGAATCTGATCCCAGGACCGTCCGTCAGCCAGTTCCTGGATGATCTGTTCGCCCTCCCCGCGGACAACCGCCCCCACGTTGGGACACCGCTTGAAGATGTCCTCTACGTTGTCCGTGGCTTCACGGCCTCCGACGACGATCGTTCGGTCGGCGGGCAACTGGCTGACATAGTCGCACACCTCGTGATACCGTGCCCGCCAGTTGATGCTCACGCAGACCAGGTCGACGTCCCGGCGGATGAACTCGGACATCTTTCGGGGCGACTGAAGCGACCGCTCGTGACGAAGATCGATCAGGCTGATCCGTTCGACGTGACCTTTCAGCGCGGTCGCAACATACTCCAGCCCCGTCGGTGGGAAGAGGCCGATGCCCGGACTCTGATCCACCGGATAGGGATACAGACATAAAACGTGGTGGTACGACATAACGCACCCTTACCACACCCACCTCCACCAGGCAAGGAACCGGCGCCCCCCATCTCTCTGTTGAACGGCCGACGCCGTCACCCTGGAAGGCGTCGCTCGTCTCAGCAGGTGCTCACTGAGTTGAGCGTCCAGACTACACCGTTGTGTGATGAGGGCCGAAGCTCATACAATGGGTTAATGCCCTGCATCAGCCGCTTCCATGGAATCGCGATATACCTGTACGGCGGCGATCACAATCCGCCCCACTTCCATGCGAAGTCTGGAGGGCAGGACGTGGCCATCGAAATCGCCACATTGGATGTGGTCGTAGGGCGACTGCCACCGCGAGCCATGAGCCATGTCAGAGAGTGGGCGCAACAGCACCAGGCTGAGCTGTTGGATGATTGGCGCCTGACACAGATGGGCGAGCCGCCGTTGGTGATTGAGCCACTGCCCTGACAGGAGATAGCGGCCATGTATCCCAGACCGACAGACGTGCGTTACCTTGGCGAGCATAGATTGGCGATCACCTTCGAAGATGGTGTTCAGGCGGAAATGGACTTCACCCCACTCACCGAAGGCGGCGGCGTCTTCCGATTGCTCCGCGACACCTCGCGTTTTGCTGAGGTTCGCATCGATCCGGAGGCTGAGACTCTGGTGTGGCCCGATGGCGCCGACGTCTGCCCGGATGTCCTCTACCATGTGGCAACGGGCGCCCCGCTTCCGGGGCAACCCGACCGTTGTGTGGCCACCCTGGTTCGCGTCAGTCGCCCCACCATTAGCGCAGGCAAGTGAACATCTTGCATCCAACCGCCCCCACGATCGGATGTCACCCCCCGCTGCCGGTCGAGATCGTCCTGGCACCGGAGTTGCCGCCAGGGTAAGGCCACCTATCCGTTGTCGCTGTGTTTGAGCTCGCTGGATCAAAGTACCGAATCATGGTACTATGCAAAAATCATGGGTAACCCCCGGAAGACGCTGGCGGCCATGCTCAAGAGGCCGACCCCTGCCAACATCGCATGGGCCGACATCGAGGCGTTACTGGTATCGCTCGGAGCCACGGTCACCCGCGGAACGGGCTCCCGTGTGAAGTTCGATCTGAACGGCGTCACGTTCAGTGCCCACCGACCTCACCCCCAGAAGGAGGCCAGGCGATACCAGGTCCGAGACGCGATCGATTTCCTCAGGGCCGCAGGCATGTTGGAAGAAGGAGTCTAGACGTGGAGCACAAGGGCTACCGAGCCAGGATCGAGTTTGACGAAGAGGACAAGATCTTCGTGGGCAGGGTACTCGGCATTCGCGATGTGATCGGTTTCCACGGTTCGAACGTCAAGGAATTGGAGAAGACCTTCCGCGAGGCCATCGACGATTACCTCAAGCACTGCAAGTCCATTGGCAAACGCCCGGACCGAGCCTTCAGCGGCCGATTCAACCTTCGATTGACACCTGAACAGCACCGTCGCCTTGCCGTAGAGGCAGAGCAGGCCGGAGTGAGCCTCAACGAAATGGCCGTGCGAAAGCTGTTCAACGAGGCCTAGCCGGCCCTGTCAATCCGTCGAGGACGAACCTGGTAACACACGCGAAGGAATGGCAATGATTGCCGATCAGCCGACCGATGTGACCCGCACCCCCATACTGCCGGTCGAGATTGTCCTGGCGCCGGACTGGTGGTACGCCCATGCCGGCATCACATTCGATCGCGACTTCTTCTTCCACCCGCTTCGGCGCGTCGAGGCGGAACGGAAGATGGAGCAGGTCTTGTACGAACGGTGGGGCCGATTCGGCCTGGGCCAGGACCGCAATCGCGACCTGCCGCTCGTCGGCGCCACGCACCTGGCCGCCGGCTTCATGATCTCCGAAATGCTCGGCTGCCAGGTGGACTACCACGAGGACGCCCCGCCGCAGGTCCATCCGGCCGAGATTACAGACCTGACTCTGAACGAAGAGTCGCCCTTTGCCACGCCCACCTTCCGGCAATTCGAGCAGTTGAACGAATCGCTGAAATCGAAATACGGCCGGCTGGCGGGCGACGTGAACTGGGGCGGCGTGCTGAACGTGGCCCTCGACCTCCGCGGGCAGGACCTCTTCCTCGACTTCGCCGACCAGCCCGATCGGATGCGCGACTTCATCGGCAGTATCGGCCGCGTCATCTCGCGATTCGTGGACACCGTGGAAAGCCGGACCGGCAGCAGCAGCATCTCGGTCAATCGCAACGTCCGTCACCTGCCACGCCCGGTGTTCCTGCACTCCGAGTGCTCGCACACCATGATCTCCAGCGAAACCTATGAGGAGTTCCTCCTCGACATCGACGTCGCGTGGAGCCGCCGCAAGCGCCCCTTCGGAATCCATTACTGCGGACCCGACCCTCACCGTTTCGCGGCCTCATTCGCCAGGATCCCGCACCTCGACTTCCTAGACGTCGGCTGGGGCGGCGACGTCCGCGTGTTGCGCCGACACCTGCCCCACACCTTCCTGAACATCCGCCTGAGCCCCGTCGATATCCTGAAGCAGACCCCCGCCCAGATCCGCCAGACCGTCCGCCGCCTCGTGGCCGATTCCGGCGATCCGGCCCTCACGGGCGTCTGCTGCATCAACATGGACAAGAACGTCTCCGACGCCCAGGTCGCCGCCATCTTCCAGACCGTCGAGGAGTTGCGAAACGAACACGTCACAGGAGCCGGTGCCGCAGACGATACGATCGATCCCAACGTTCCATCAACTCCCTAGTTCGCAGCGATTGATCGGGCTTTCGAGTTGTCGCACCCCGGAGCGGCACATAGAATATCTGTGAGATTGGCCAATAGAAGTCACGTGATGGTGCGCGTACGAGCAGGAGAAACACCGTGCTGGGGCAGGACATATGCACCGCTATCAGATCGCAGCTCGCCGCCGCTCATGGCGATCGCTTTCACGGCGCTGTTCTATTCGGATCGCAAGCCAGAGGTGACGCCACGCCTGAAAGCGACGTCGACATCCTCGTCCTGTTGAAAGAACCCATCGATCTCGTCCGCGACCTGCAGATGAACGTGCGAGCCCTGCGAGCGTTGTCCGCTCAGATCGGTCGCCGGATCAGCGCCAAGCCCGTCGGGGCTGAGGCGTACGAAGCGTTCGACTGCCCCCTGTTCCGAGCCACTCATCGCGAAGGCATCCTCCTATGAGAGACTACGCCCTGGCACAATGGCGGCGGGCACAAGTCACGCTGATCTCGGCCAACCAGCTCGTTGAGACAGACCCCGACTCGGCTGCATCGCGTGCCTACTACGCAGCCTTTCACGCCGTGACGGCGCTGCTTGCCCTTCGCGGCCAGTCCCATTCAAAGCACTCGGCCGTGAGAGCAGCCCTTCATCGCGACCTCGTCAATACCGGTCAGTGGTCTGAGGAACTCGGCGATGCCTACGACTCCCTCATGGAGATGCGAGAGATCGGCGACTACGGTGGCATCGCGGATGTGACGATCGATGGCGCGAGAACGGCGGTCGAGTGGGCTACCGCTCTGGTGAAGGCGGTGAACAAGGCCTGTCCCGAACTGGCAGCCCCTGACTCTCCCCGCCCGGACTGAGAGCTGAACCGATCCGTGAGGTTCCTTTGGAGCAAGAAGCCCGGCGACACTCCTTGGAACCCGTGCCATGCAAATTGCCTCGATCAGCACCGGAGATAGGACCGGACCGACGGAGCTGTCATACATGACCAGACATGCCAGGAGCCGAACTCTGATGCCAAGGACATTCATCGCCACAGCAATTCTGCTTGCCACGGCACCGTTCGTGAGAATCGCCCGATCCGACACCACCATCGTCGTCAACATCGGGTCGCATCCCTCTGCCGCAGTGGCCGGCCAATCCGAAGCCGGCCTGAACTGGCTCGACGCCGACACCCGCGACGACACCGTCTGCACCCAGTCCTTCGCCGCCGTCGAATTGCAGCGATGCCTGCGACAGATGACCGGCCGCGCGGACGACTTCGCCATCGTCGACGACGACGCGCAGACTCAAGGCGAGCTGATCCTCATCGGCGGCCCCGCCTCCAATGCCGCCAGCCGCCAACTGTCCGCCGCCCTGGCAATCGACGACAAGCAAATCTCGCAGCTCGGCACCCAGGGCTACCGCATCAAGACCACCCAGGCCGACGGGCGCAGGCTCACAATAGTGGCCGGCGGCTCCCGCATCGGCACGCTCTACGGCGTCTACGACCTGCTCCACCGCCTCGGCTGCCGATGGTTCGGCCCCGATGCCTTCCAGGAAGAGATCCCCTCGGCCGCATGGAACCCCGCCTTCGACGTCACCGAACGCCCGGCCTTCACCACCCGCGGCTTCTACATCTACGAACAGCGTGGCACGCCCGAATTCTGGCTCTGGATGGCCCGAAACCGCCTCAACGACTGGTGCATACAGGTCAAGAACCCCGCCCTGCTGCGCAAGCTGGGCTTCCAGTTCTGTTGCGGCACGCACGACGCCCAATGGCTCTTCCTCAGCCCGGCCGACGCCTACCCCTACAACCACCCGCGATTCGACGGCGACAACAACAGCCCGCCCGACCCCTACCCCGTCAGCGACCAGTACCAGGGCGACGCCGACAAGGACGGCAAGCTCTCGCGCTTCGAGGCCCACCCCGAGTGGTATCCGCTGTCCGGCGGTAAGCGAATCCCCGGCATCCGAAAGACGGGCGACGGTACCAACTTCTGTAGCTCCAGCGCCGACGCCAATAGCGAGTTCATGAAGAACTACGTCCAGGCCCTGATTGACGGCATCTATCGCGGCGCCGACGCCGTGAACTTCTGGGTCCTCGACGGCGGGCAGTGGTGCGAGTGCCCCAAGTGCAGGGAACTCGGAACGCCTACCGATCGCAACCTCCTCCTGGTCCACCGCCTCGACCAGGAGGTGAAAAAGGCCCAGCGCGAGGGCCGCATCCACCGGCCGATCACCATCCGCTTCCTGGTCTATGCCGACGTCCTGGCCCCGCCCACGCGCCCGCTGCCGGCTGACTTCGACTACCAGACCTGCACCGCCACCTTCTACCCCATCTCCCGCTGCTTCGTGCACAACTTCGACCACCCCACCTGCCCGCGAAACGTGGCCTATCAGAAGACCCTTCATGGCTGGATCATCGCCCCCAACCGCCACTACCACGGCCAGTGCGTCATCGGCGAGTACTACAACGTCTCCCGCTTCAAGTCGCTGCCGATCTGCTTCATGCACACCATGGCCAACGACATCCCCTACTATCACAAGGTCGGCGCTCGCTACTTCCAGTACATGCACGTCACGACCGCCCACTGGGGCAACAAGTCGCTGACCAACTACCAGATGGCCCGCCAGATCTGGGACAAGAACACCGACTGCGAAACGCTATGGCAGGACTACTTCGCCCGGCGCTACGGCCCCGCCGCCGAGACCATGCGGCCATTCTACGAATCGCTCGAGAAGATGCTGTCGAACGTGGAGCCGCTGAAGGGATGGAGCAATAATCTCGCCGTTCGGCTCAATGCGGGGGCGAAAGACCTGTTCAACGAATCGCACCTCCGCTACCGCCGAGAACCGGGCGTGGACTGCGACGCACCGACGCTGGTCGAAATGGTCGAGGCCGGCAAGACCTGCCGAACGCTCATCGACAAGGCCATGGCCATCCCCGTACCCGACCGGATCAAGGCCCGCATCGCCGAGGACGAGCGGATGTTCACCTACGGCCAGCGAACGCTCGCCTATTTTGATGAATGCTGCCAGGCCTTCGAGTTGGCCCGCGCCGGCAAGCTCGACGAGGCCCGCCGCCACTTCGCCGAAGCCAAGAAAGTGGCCGATCTGCTCCGCCAGGACACCTGGTCGCCCGCCCTGGCCTTCAACCACGACGAGCCGTTCGAGCTGAACGCCTTCAACAGCACCTATGCCACCGGTGCGCTGCCACTCCTGGAGAAGCTGCTCACCCCCCCGACACCGGCTGCGGGCAAATGATCGTCAGGATCCCGACGTGCGGTAGACCTGTGTCTGCCTCGAAGCGAGGCATGCGCACATACCCATCGTCTTATCGCGGAGCCTCTGTGCGTCCCCTCCCCCGCCGCGTGCGCCCCTTCTCGCGCAGCACGCCCTGGAAGAACACCTTCTCCACGCACCCGGCCACGTCCCCCGCCGCCCCCACCGCGGTATCCTTGAGACTCTGCACCACCGTATGCTCGACCATGCCCACCAGACAGATGGCCGCCAGACGGGCCGGCATCTCGCGAAAGAGCCCTCTGCGAACCCCCGACTCAAAGATCCCCGTGAGCTTCTCCAGAACGGCCTCCCTCAGTCGGCTCACCTCGCCGCCGGGATCAGATAATCCGTCAGGAAAGCCATGACTCTCGCTGTAGTAGATCCGCACAACCTCCGCGTTCTCCATCATCATCCGGACGGCCGTGTGGATGTAGTGCGACAGTTTCTCCCGTTCGTCGCGCCCCTCGTCCAGAATCGGAAGGAAGAACTGTCCGATCTGGCGGGCGAACGTCCTGATCAACTCCGTGTACAGCGTCTCCTTGTTCTCAAAGAAGTTGTAGAGCGTGCCCGTGGCAAACTCCGCCTCGGACGCTATCTCGCGCATCGTAATATTGCGATAGCCCTTTCGAATCAGCAGACGCAACGCGGCATCCAGGATCTCTTCGCGATGTCGCGTACGCTCGCGATCCTTCCGGGAATGGCTCTCTGCCTTGCTCGTCATCCGGCCACCTCAGAATCACCCGATGCACCTGCCCCGTGGACGATGCGTCGAAGCTTCAGGAACGGCATTCTATCCGCCCGGCCCCGGCCTGCAATTGAGCCGCCGACGAACCGACGCGTCCGCCCCATGTGCCCCTCGCCCCACACGTCCCGGCAACCCTTGACGAAATATGAACATGTGTTCATACTATGAACGCGCGTTCACTACTATACCGGTTTGTACCCTTCGACACGATCGCGGAGATCGCACTCAGACAGGTGAACCCATGAGAAGCACGCACAGACCCACCGTAGCCCTCATCGGCGCGATGCTCCTTTCCGGCCTCATGTGCGGATGCCAGGACGAGCCGGTGCCCTACCGGCAGGAGAACCACGGCAGCTTCAACGAGGAGTTCCCTCCTCACGAAAACACCAATGGCTGGTGGTATGTCACCGGCTACCTCCGCGAGGCCAACGCGCCGGAAAAGATGTACTCGTTCCAATTCACACAGCTCGACATCCGAGGCATGCTCGGAATCCCCCTCTACGTGCTCCAACTCGCAATGACGGACCTCCAATCGGGCGAGCACCAGTTCGAATACTACATCGAGCCGGCCGGCATCAATGCCTATGCCAACAGCGACACCGTCGCATTCCAGCCCCGAAGCCTGCTGACCCGCGGCGACGCCGGCATCGATTACGTCGCGCAGATGAATAAGGCGGAGATCAGGCTGCACTTCGACTATGGCAAGGGCGCGGTCTGGCACGGAGACAACGGCGTCCTGGTCATGGGGTCGCCGGACGACCCCGTTCAACGCACGGTGTACTACTCGTACACCAACATGCCCACCACCGGCCAGATCACCTTCATCAATGATGCCAACGAGCAAACCGTCGTGCAGGTGGATGGCAAGTCCTGGCTGGATCGGCAATGGGGACCCTATCGTCTGACCGATGCACAGTCGTCCTTCTGGGAATGGTTCTCACTGAGGTTCTTCGATGACGAAGAGATCATGCTCTTCGCCTTCCCGCAGCATCCGTATCTGGACGGGACCTATGTCGACGCAAGCAAGAACACCCGGAGAGTCCGAGACTACACCTACACGCCCACCGACTATGTTGAGGTGAACGGCACGTGCTACTCGTTCGGATGGGACCTGACCATGCCCGGCATCAAGGAAGGACACTACCGGATCGTGCCGCTCGTCGACGGCCAATTCCATCTCAACTACTTCGAGCTGATGGCCTCCGTCATCAACGACAACGGCGATCTCGTGGGCTATGCGTTCGTCGAACTCCTGCCCGGCATCCGCGAAGGAATGTGCACGAAGTAGATGCCCCGATCGCTGGCCCGCGCAATGGCGCGAACCCAATCGCCGAACATCTTTTAATCATCGAATTCCGCTCTTGATGGGTCCGTCGTTTTGGTGAGGATCCAGGCGGCAACCTGGGAAGAAGCAGCCACCCGTATCGCCAGGGACACGCCCAATCGGTCCCCCCAGCGCCGAGTCTAGCTATTGGGGCCGGCCCCGCCGATCTCTTCCTCCAACTCTGCGCGGGTTAGCGTCTTCTGGCCACGGCGTTCCGCTATAAGGCTCCAGAACTTGTCGCTCTGGCCCAATTGCAGTTGCTCCGCGTCCAGCCCTTCAACGCCGACGACCAGCGCGACAGGTTTTCCCCCCCGCATGAGCACGACGCGATCGCCCTGCGCATCCTTCACGCAGCTATCCAGCGAGGCCTGTTCCATCTCCACCTTTTTCATGGGATGTCCTCGGTCGTTCTATGTGGCGGCTTGCGCCGCACGGAACGCACGATCACGCACGCCCGCTCCTCATCGACATCATAGAAGACCCTGCACTCCCCAACCTTCAGCTCCCATATGGGCTCCACGTGCTCCCATGGAGGGGTCAAACCGCCGAGTATCTTCTTGTTTCGTGTCTGCCGTGTCGGGGCATCTCTCAGTTGTGCTTCTATTGTATTCAGAATCCGTCTGCGGTCATAAGCAGGTAACTCCACCAAGTCCGACCACCCGTGGCCGTCGCCCATACCGAATCTTCACGGCCGCCCCGGCCCGTCATACGGCGCCGCTCCCAGCCTCAGCCCGCGACGCGGCACCGTCAGCACATTCGCATCTTTCGCCGTCGGCGCCGTAATCAGGCCGTGATAGCGAGCCATCCAATAGCACTCGATCCACCCCGACGGATCCTCCACCTCACGCCCGCCCGAGCCGCCGTCCAGCGACAGGGCCGAGTTGCTCCACCGCAACGGACCGCTCTCTCGCGGCGAAATCGCCCGCGTCCCGCCGACATACGGCACATAACCCGCCGGCGTCCTCAGATCGGCCCGATGCGAGTTCCGAAAGCTGTGCTTGACCAGATCGAGAGGCCATTCGCGGAGGTGCCGAGCGGCCTGCTCCAGCTCGCAGTCGTTGCCGGTCAGCGCCCCGTAGATGACATTGAAATCCGGGATGTGCTCGATCCGTTCGATCTCGAAGCTCCGTTCAAGGCTCCGCCGATAGAGCGACCGCAGCGCGGGGTCCTTCTCGTACTTCAAGACGGTGTAGTAGCAGAAGAAGGCCATCCGATCGTCCGAGTGATTCGCCCCGTCCGGGTCCATCCGAACCGCGTTGCGCAACGCCTGCTCCGGCCGGCAGTCCTTCGGCGGCGACACGACGATCTTCTGCCGAATCACCTCGCGCGTGTAGTTCATGCCAAGGAGCCTCTTGTAGGCCTCCTCAAACTTCGCCTCGCCGGTCAGCGACGCCGTCGCCCGCATGTACGTCAGAACCTCCAGCCCGTTCAGCCCCATCGCATAGGCCCCCCGCAGGCTCGCGAAGTACTCGGGGTCCCACCGCCCCCACACCGTCGGCTTGCCGTCGACATCGCGAAGCGTCCAGCCGTTGTCGATGATGTGCGTGGCCATCCGGGCCATATGCTCCCTCGCACGCCGCTTCTCATCCCCCTGCGCCACCAGATCGTGAAAGATGGCGGCCGCGTAGAAGTGGGCGTCGGTCTCGTCGCTCGACGTATCGCCCTTCCATTCGAACTTGCCGTCGGCGCTGTCGTGCCACTCGGCCGCGAAGCCGCCCGACCCGTGCATCGCCTTATGCCCCGTCTCGCCCTTGGCCCAGATCGACCTGGCCGGAAAGCCCCGAATCGACGTGATCTCCTCGCACCACTTCAGCGTATTGAAACAGTTGACCGCCTGCTCGCGGGCCTTCGCATCGCCCGTGGCGGCAAACCTGAAACACTGAGCCGCCAGATAGTGGGCCGACCAGCCGCCGTCGTTGTCGCTGACCTCCCGCATCCAGCACTTGGCCTTCTCGTCCCACTCGAGCTTGTGCGTGAAACCCAGCCGCTTCTGACCCCACTCATCGAGCCATCGTTCGTAATAGGCCGCCTTCTTCTCCAGCGTGTACGGCTCATACCCGATCATGCCCACGCCGCCGTCCGTCGCGATGTAAACCACGCGGTCACCGCACGCAATGTCACGGACCCTGTCATGTGGCAGATACCGCGGTCCGGCGAAGTAGTGATACTCGCCCTTCACCGCCCGGATCGCCCCGCGCGACGTGCCCACCCACACATCCTTGGCAAACCCGTCGGCCAGACACGTCGTATCCTCATAGCACAACCCGTCGGCACCCCGAACCCAGCTATAGCCCATCCCACGAAGCAGGCCCAACCCCTTGTCCGTCGCCAGGTAGAGCCGGCTCCCCTGTGCATGAAGGTCCCGAACAGCCTTCCACGGCGGCAGGCCCCAATCCGCCGCATTCTTCGCGTCGAACCCGGCCCCGTCGAACAAGACAAGGTCCTCGCCGACCAGACAATAGAGCGTCTCGCTGTACGTCGTTATCCGACGGATATCTCCGGGGGCACGATCCGCCTTCGGCACCTTTACCAGCGCGTCGCCTTCCACCGCATACACGCTCCGGCCTCCGGCCACGAACACCTTGCCCATGCCGCCGCACACATCGCTGAAGCGGCCCTCGGCCAGTCGCTGCCACCGACCGCCCTGAAGGCGATGAACCCCGCCATCGGTGATGACGTACAACGATCCCGCAATCGATCGCATTCGCCCCACCGACTCGGCAGGACCACCACACTCGGCAAATGCCTCACCGTTCAGCACGCGGACGCCCTTGCCGAACCCCACATAGAGCCTTCCTTCATGCACGGCCACCGCCAGAACAGGGGTATCGGTCTTCACCTGTCGGGGCACTTCCTGAAGGTACACGTCGTCGGGAACCGTCTCCCAAGGCTTCGGCATCACCTCGGCAACACCGTTGGAAGCAAAGCCCAGCAGACTGGCGTAGAACATCACAGTCCATAATCGCGCGTTTCTCATACAACGATCTCCTCGCGTTGAAGGACGTCGGGCAACAACGGCACACCCGCCAGACTCCCGATCGCATCACGACGATCCCGTCAGTGGGAACAACCATCGAGATCGGCTGCGTCGGACATACCATAGGCGGCCAGGCACGGCGTCCGCAACCCGAGACGGTCTGGCAGCCCCTTCCGGCACGTAACAGGCGTGGTACAATGCGGCCGTAAGTGGATGACGTCCCTTCTCCCCGAAACAAAAGGCCACTGCCCAGTGCGGAGAGGTCCTGAACTCCCCTATTGGGAACGAGTCAGAAGGGTTCTCATCATGGCCAGAAACGTCGAAATCAAAGCCCGCATCGATAGCGTCGAATCCCTCCTTCCCCTGGTCCGGCCGATGGCCGATCAGGGACCGACCGAAATCCTTCAGGACGACATCTTCTTTCACTGCCCCAACGGAAGATTGAAGCTTCGCATCCTGTCCGAAACCGCGGCCGAACTGATCTTCTATCAGCGCCCCGACACCACCGGCCCCAAGGAGTCGCACTACGTCATCACGCCATCGGCGTCACCCCACACCCTCAGCCAGGTCCTGTCGCTGGCCTATGGCCCGATCGGCCGCGTCCGCAAACACCGCACCCTCTTCATGGTCGGCAGAACGCGCGTGCATCTGGATTGCGTCGAAGGCCTCGGACACTTCCTCGAACTCGAAGTCGTCCTCTCCGAGGACGAGCCCACCGACGCGGGTGTCGCGATCGCTCATGAACTGCTGGCCAGACTGGGCATCCTGCCGGAACAACTGATCGACGGGGCATACATCGATATGCTCAACCGAAACCGACCCGACGCGTCCAAGACCGTCTGAGGGCGGCCCCCGACGAATGGGCTTTTCCGCATCCGTGGTATTGCCCGATACGAGCGGCTGCGGTACATCTCTGTCTCGACATGAAGACATCGAACCCACCCAACCCCTGGAGTGTGCCGTCATGAGAACTCCCTGTATCGTCGCAGTGCCGATGCTCGTCGCATGCAGCCTGCAAGCCGCCCCCGCGTATGATGCCAACGGAGCCGATGATCTCATCGCCGCACCTCAGCCGCCGGTCGAACGAGACGGATGCCTGCATGAACAGATCAATGTCCCCTCAAAACGATTCCCTTCGAGCCACTGTTCGAGCATCGTCGAGTTGCCCGGCGGCGATCTGCTGACCTGCTGGTACGCCGGTGAAGATGAGGCCCGCCCCGACGTCGCACTCGTCACGTCGCGAAAGGCCAAAGGCGACAATAAGTGGACACCCCCCCAGATCATCGCCAAGACGCCCAACAAGCCCGAAGGCAACGGCATCCTCTTCATGATGCCCGACGGCGTCCTCTGGGTGATCTACGGAACCATGCACGGAAAGCTCGACGGACCGCCCGGCCCCGGCGTCCGATGGGAAACCTGCGACGTCCGCTGCCGAACGAGCCGCGACGAAGGTCGAACATGGTCGGACATCCGCATCCTCCGCAAGGACCTCGGAATGGTCGTCCGAAACAAACCCATCGTCCTGGCCAACGGTGAGGTGATCTTCGGCGTCGAGAACAAGGACAACCACAGCCGGTTCTGGATCACGGCAGACCAGGGGAAAACCTGGCAGATATCACAATCCGTCGCGGGCGTCATCAACGAGCAGCCCACGCTCATCCAGCGACGGGACGGCTCGCTGCTGGCCTACCTGCGCCCCGGGGGGGTCCAGGGCAACATCGCCTGGACCGAATCAAAGGATCACGGTCGCACCTGGTCCAAGGCAAAATGCACGAAACTGCCGAACCCCTATGCCGCCATCGACATGGTCAAACTCCGCGACGGACGCATCGCACTGGCGTTCAACAACTCCAGCAAGGACCGAACGCCGCTGACCGTCGCCCTGAGTGAAGATGACGGCAAAACCTGGCCCTTCAAACGAAATCTGATCCAAGAGCCCGGAGAGTTCTCCTACCCCGCCATCATCCAGGACTCCAAGGGAATGCTGCACGTCACATACACGCACAAGAGGAAATGGATCGGCCACTTCCAGTTTTCACCGGAGTGGATCAAGGGCCGATGAGCCCTCGGTGAGGTCTCAGGGCTGCCCCGCACTCGTCGCCGGCAGGGCGACGAACTCCCCGACGTGCCCCCGAGTCCCCAATGCAGGAGCCCCCATACGGCGGAACAGATCGACGACGTCTTCCGCATCCTCCTTCAGGTCGACGGGCTCGCCACTAAGCAACTGCTTCCCGCTCCACCGAACCCTCGCCACCAGGACCGCTGCGTAGATATCGATGATCAGGTCGAGCGGCCTGTCGCTTCGCACGGCCCCCACCGCCTGCCCCCTCTGGATGATGTGCTCGTACCACTTGAGGTCCTTGACCGTGATCTGAGTCATCAGATCGCCGGCCAACTGACCCGGCTTCAGGTCCGTAACGCTGTTCAAGATCCCCAGCAGCGTCAGGTTCTGCATCCCGAATTCCAGAAAGCGATGCGTCAGCCGTACGCACTCGGCCCAGAACTCCTCCACCGTCGCAATCTCGTTCGGCTCACCGATGGCCTCGGCGAACTGCGCGATGGTATCCATCACCACCGTCGCATACAGGTCTTCCTTGCCGTGGAAGTAATAGTAGAACGAACTCTTGCTCAACGCTGAATTGGCGATGATGCGGTTGTACGACGACCCCTCGAAACCGTTTTCCGCAAATTCTGCCCGTGCCGCGCTGAGAATCGCTTCCCGTGCGGCCGGATCGAGTCGCTCAAATCGTGGACTGGGCACCGGATAGTTCCCTCTCTCGAACATGCCCCCGCGTGCCGGCCGGATTATACACCGGCCGGACCTCTCCGGGGGCGCACCAAATCCTCCATTTCTGCGAGAACTGGCCTCCTGCTCAGTCAGGCCTCAAGTGACGAGCCATCGGTTCACCCAAGCCGAACCCTCCTCGCCTCCGGTTTCCGAGGCGAGAACGCCCCGGCTCAGAAGGACGGGAACCCATCATCTGATACTTGACAGAGAATTAGGCCTTGACTCTTACCCAATACTGATGTATAAGTATACCTGTGGTACACACTGCTAGTGTGTACTATTCGTACACTCCTATAGTAGCCTTCGTCGTAGAGAGGGACAGAGGGCCGGTGGAGAGCTTGTTCCTGGAGTAGCAAGACGCGACGGACACAGGACACCGGCCGATTGCCGCACAGACTCGTGGCAGAGGATCCAACAGGTTGGCCAGGCATATGTGCCGACGGCAATCAACCGGGCGAAAGTGGAAAGGGACACGACATGAGCGCCGAAAGATCACTGAACGGAAGAGACAGGCGGGGCTTCACCCTCATCGAGCTGCTCGTGGTGGTGGCGATCATCGCCCTGCTCATCTCGATTCTGCTGCCGTCACTCGGCAAAGCCCGAGCCCAGGCCCGAGCCACACTCTGCGGCTCGCGTATCGGGCAACTCACCAAGGCGATGCTCCTCTATGCCGGCGACTACGACGAGACACCCCCGTTCATCGGCGTTGGGTTCATGTCCTGCGGCTTCGACAGAACCTATGCCAACCTCGGGCCCGCCGGCCAGAACTCGGAGCTCTACTTCGCGCAATTCGAACAGTGGCTGATCCCCAACCTGGCCGGTAGCGGCACAGACAAGCTCTGGCTCGATCTCGACTGGCGTCAGTGGGAGAACACCCCCAAAGAGGCGAAGGTCGAACGTGGAACCCTCTTCCCGTACGCACGGTTCGCCAATCTCTACCGATGTCCGGAATTCGAACGGATTCCGGTGGGCACCGCCGGTTTCAACAACAGCGCGAAAACCCAGAACGTCTTCAACTACTCCCGATCGATCCTGGGGCGCAAGTTCCTCTCAAACGTCAGTGTCGCCAAAGACCCGGGTGCCGAGCAGCCCCTCTGGCCGGGACCGATCATGAAGCTCAGTAGCGTCCACTCCCCGTCCGGCCTGTTCATGATGATCGACGAACAGTGGGACTTCCACTGCGCCGGCAACTATGACGACGGCGGTAACCACGCCGGCAACGCCCATCTGAGCGGCTCCTGGATGGCGGCCGAAACCATCCACGGACTCATCTTCGACATGTACGGCTCCTATCACGGAACCGAAAGCAACGTCCTGAATCAGCCCGAAACCCTGTCGTCCAAGAAGGCGAACATCGGCTACTACGATGGGCACGTGGAGCCCTTCCAGGACCCCCTGCCCTATCGTACCGCCACCATAGACCTGCTGAACCTGCTGATCGCCCACGTGAGCGATCCCAGCCTCATGAAGATCGTCGACCCCTTCCAGGGGCAGATCTACTCGCAACGAGGCTTCCAGATGACCATGGACCTGATCGTAGAAATCCTGGCCGGCTTGGCCAGCTAGGTCGTACGAAGATCGCCTTCTGTTCACCCATGGCTGTAATCCGATATGCCCGAGGGGGCTGGAATGCGGACTCATGCCGGATGGCATGAGTCCGCGTCGTACCATCATGACACACCCCTCACGGAATACCGCCTGACCCCGTGTGCACCGCCGAGTCTCGCAGAGGCGACACCGCCCGCCATTGCGGGTATGATTAAACCTGCTGTGAAGCTCATCTCCTGAACAGAGCCGTGCAGCCAACACCGCAGCCGGGCGATCCTATGACAGCACCGAACGCCAGCTTCCTCAGCGCCGGCTTCCTCGTCACCCGAAAAGTCGACAGATCGCAGTACCACTCCCCCGACTTGCTTCCCAGCCGGCTCATCAGTGCTTCGAGCTGCATCTGCACGTTCATACCCGACACGTGGGCAATCGAGTGGGCGAGTGATACTCGAGATGACAGCGTGCGCAAGGCCGCGTTCTTCGGACTTGACAAGCACGAACTGCCTGAGATTCAGGCCTGGATTACCCACGGCTTCCAAGGACTGTTCCGGTGGCCCAACGTCTGCCCAAACATTGAGATCGCCACGAACCTCGTTCGCCGATACCTCGGAGGCTGCAACGACATCATCGTCTTCGAACTCGCACTCCACGAAAGCTACGTCGAAGCCTTCTGTCGGGCAGCCGAACCCCCGCCGCCCAAACCCGGATTCGCCGAAATCGGGCGACAAGGGGTACATGAGGTCATTCTCGAAAGACGCAGAATCCGACACGACGGCCACCGGCTGGGCTTTGAGCCGTTGGAGTTCTATACCAGCCTCTCATGCTCCTGGTTGTGCAACGGTCTCGAGAAGCTGGCACATGATGCCCTTGGCATTCGCCCAAACGCCCATGGATTGATCGAAGATTTCGAAGATGCCCGGAAGGTCGTAGAACTCATATCGCGCCCCGATACAGGTGCCGAGCCGGGTCTATGGCTGCCCTGGCTCCTCATTGACCACACCGACACCGTCCGACAAGATGATTGACCGATCGGGCCGCCCATGCTCGTGATGAAGGCCCATCACAAGACACGACCCACTCACACTGAGGTACAAACGCATGAAGACCCTGCGTGAGCTGTACCGAATCGGCAACGGCCCGTCGAGCTCCCACACGATGGGCCCCCATCGTGCGGCCGCCGCCTTTCTGCTCGCGAACCCCCAGGCCGCCGCCTTCCGCGTCACCCTCTACGGCAGTCTGGCCGCCACCGGACGCGGACACCTCACCGACGTCGCCATCCGCCAGGCCATGTCCGGCCGCAACGTCGATATCCTCTGGAAAGAGTCCGAAGAACTCCCCCAGCATCCCAACGGCATGCGACTCGAAGCCCTCGACGCCTCCGGCCACACCACCGACACCCGCGACGAATACAGCATCGGCGGCGGTGCCCTGCTCTCCGATCAAACCGCCCCCGACCTGTATCCCCACAAGACACTTGCCGAAATCCTCGCCTGCTGCGAAGAATCCGGCGAGAGTTTCTGGGAATACGTGGTCCGCTACGAAGGCGATTCGCTCTGGACCTTCCTCGACGAAGTCTGGACGGCCATGAGAGCCTCCATCGATCGTGGCCTCGACGCCGAGGGACGCCTGCCCGGCCATCTGGGCCTCTTCCGTAAGGCACGCTCCTTCCTTCGAAAGAGCGCCATCCTCGCCACCGACCTGGCGCGAGATTCCCTCCTGGCCGCCTACGCCTACGCCGTCATGGAAGAAAACGCCTCGGCAGGCCGCGTCGTCTGCGCACCCACCTGCGGATCCAGTGGCGTCCTCCCGGCCGTCCTGCACTACCTCAACGGTCGAATGGCCTGCACCCCCATGGACATCCTCAGAGCCCTGGCCACTGCCGGACTCTTCGGCAACGTCGTCAAGTCCAACGGCTCGATCTCCGGCGCCGCCGTCGGATGCCAGGGCGAAGTGGGCACCGCCTGCGCCATGGCAGCCGCTGCCGCCACCCAGTTGCTGGGCGGCAGCCCCCGACAGATCGAATACGCCGCTGAAATGGGCCTCGAACACCTCCTCGGCCTCACCTGCGATCCCGTGGCCGGACTGGTTCAGATCCCCTGCATCGAACGCAACGCCCACGCCGCCGCACGTGCCGTGAGCTGCTGCCACTTCGCCCTGCTGTCCGATGGGCTTCACCGAATATCGTTTGACGATGCCGTGCAGGTGCTCCTCGAGACCGGCCAGGCGCTGCCCAATCTCTACCGCGAAACCTCCGCCGGTGGCCTGGCGCGCATCTACGAACGGCATATCACCCTCCAGAACGCGCACCCAGGCGAGGCACCCCGACGTTAGCAACTTCTTGAACGGAACGATGCCCATGAAGCTATGGATTCTTATCACCTCCATCCTGGCCGCTTCTGCCGGCGCACAGCAATACACCACCTGTTCCACCTGGAAAGACCTGGTTCACGGAAAAGGGCACCCATACGCCCAGATCGTCCGCATATCCGATCCCGGCTCGAAAGATCGCCCCGTCTACACCGGATTCTGGTACTTCGACGTCCAGCAGTTCGACGCAACGGGGCGCTATGCCCTCGCCATGAAGGTCGGCTTCCAGAACCGCCAGGTGCAGACCGCAGACATCGGCGAGATCGGCTACTACGACCTCCAGGATCGCTTCAGGTGGACGAAGATAGGCCAAACCACCGCATGGAATTGGCAGCAAGGATGCCGGTTGCAGTGGCGCATGAATTCAGACGAGATCCTTTGGAATGACCGGAGCGAAGACGGAAAGACATTCGTCTGCAGGCTATACAACTTCAAGACCGGCAAACGCCGCACACTGCCCCGCGCCGTTTACGACGTCAGCGATGACGGCAGAACCGCCCTCACCCACGACTTCACGCGCATGCGGCACCCCGGCACCTGCTACGTAGGACTCAAAGACGCCTATGAGGCGCTCAAGACACCCGCACAGTCCGGCATCGAGAAGATGGACATGGAAACCGGTCAGGTCCGGTTCCTCACCAGCCTCGAAACACTGGCCAAGATCGCGTTTCCGCAGGGGTACGCCGGCACCACCAGTCTCTACGTCTTCCGCGAGGAATGGAACCCTTCGGCCACACGCTTCATGCTCTACCTTCGCAACATGGATCTACCGACACACGTCTCGGGCTGGTCGGTCTCGGCCGACGGCCTCGATATCCGCTACTTCTACAACGATCCCAGCCATACCACCTGGCTGGATGATCACACGGTACTGGAAGGCAAGACCTTCGCCCTGTACCGCGATGATGGTTCTGCGGCGGTGGCCGAAAAGCTGGCAGACACCGCCGGCAACAATATCACCCCGACCATCCTGCCCAAGCCCCATGGCGACTGGATCCTGGGCGACACCTATGAGATTGAAGGGCTACAGCATCTGCTGCTGTATCACCGGCCCACGCGATTGTTCGTTCCCTTAGCGAAACTGACCGCGAATGCCGCCAAACGCGGAATCTTCCGGGTCGATCTTCACGCCCGCTGCAGCCGCAACGGCAGAGGGGTCTCCTTCGACGCCACACATGAAGGCCTCGGCCGGCAGCTCTACCTCGTCGACATCGGTTACATCCTGGACAACCCGCCGAAGAAGAGATAGGCCATTCCGCAAGGACGTCGTACCGCAGCCTCCGCCGGTCTTGAACTGGCCGGACCCAAGGGATATGCTGCGGTAACGTCGCCTGGGGATAGTCGAAGTGATCCCGGCGTTCCGGGACGAATCCGCGAAATGGGCGAACAGCGTCTGACCACCGGTGAGAGTGTACACGGTGAACTGGATGCATCAGTCGCCGAGCCTCCCCGCCTTCACATGCCCCACCCCCCGGGCCGCGCCGCCGCCATCGCGGAGTCAAGCGTTCTAACAGGGATGTCCTGTCTAACAGAAAGGATTTCGCATGAAGACGACGTTTGCCAAGGCCTTCCTCATCTCAATCCTGTTCACCACCCTGCCGGTCATCTTGTTCAGTAACGGCTGCTGTTGCCTTTTCCCGCACGGCCCGAACGACAGCAACAACCCGAATGACAGCAACAATCCCAACGTCCCGAGCGACAGCAACGTTCCCAGCAATGCCATCGCAATCAAATTCTTCAACAAGAACTCCAACTACAATTCGCAGAACATCTGGCTGTACTTCACCGGCCCGGTCACCGGCAACATCAACACCACCAACGGCGCCACGGGCGCGGCGATCCAAACCAAGGTATCGTACTTGCTGGCGAATCTGCCCTATGGCGTAACAGTGACCACCATCGGCGGCCGAATCTACATCTCGCTGGGTGATCAACTGCCAACCAGCCCCGACCCGGCCTTCACCTTCGATGCGGGCCTGCCCAGCGTCAACATGCGATGGAGTTTCATCGAACTGACCTACTCCAGCGGCATCGTCAGCGTCGTGAACCTGACCGACGTGGATTTCTACGCGTTCCCCATGTCGCTGTATGCCTGCAACGGCACCTCGCTGAACCCGCCGGCCCTGACCTACACCTCCAGCGGCAACACCGTGCAAAGCCAGTTGACCAGCCTGATTCCCGTGGGTCAGCAGGCCAGTGCCATTCTCACCAAGACGATCCCCAACACCAACACGACCGAGCTGGTCCGCATCCTCAGCCCCGTCCATGCCCCGCAGGCCTACCCGTCGTTCCAGCCCTACCTGGATTACGTTCGCACCCAGGCCAACGGGGCCGTCTTCGCGACGATCCAGGATCAGTACTCGCGATTCGGCCTGGCCGGACAGGCGTGTTCGGCGTGCAGCACGACGACCACCGACGACCCCTACGCCGCCGGCACGCAGCCCCCCACCGCCAACAGCCACGCCTGCCGCTACGACACCCAGACCTACTCGTTCGAGTGCAGGTTCAACGAGAGCGGAGACATCGTGATGACCGGCGGCGGCTCCTGTATCGGTGACACAGGCTACACGATCAGGATCCCGGCTTCCGAAATCCCCTACGGAATCTATACCGGCAAGCCGGCGTACACGGTGAACGGCCAATCGGCCCCGGGTGGCACGTTCGACACGAACGACTTGTTCGAAGCGGCAGTCCGCGACGTCATGGCGGGATTCTCGTACGGCTTCATCGCCAGCAGCCAGTACGGCAGCCTCCCGAGCAATCAGTGGTGGTCGGCCCCGCAGGCGTTCTCCCACATTCAGCCGGTGAACAACGGCAACTACTTCTATAACCTGTACGCCGAGACCCTCTACAACAACTCCAATGCCTACGGCCATCCCTATTCCGACCGCTGGCAGCCGGTGCAGGCGCACATCACGGGCGGCCAGACCGTTCAGATCGTGTTCGAGCCCGACGCAACGGCGCCCTCGAACACCCCCTGTGCAGCAACACCGTAAACGACTATAACTTCGATGGGCGCCGCAAATGAACCGCGGCGCCCATCGCGAGTGGTCTGGAGCCGGAGACCGCCGTCCCCCTGAGAGCCGCGCCGCTGACTCAGGGAGAGTCTTGTTGTCCGTCGATGACGCCGACTCCTCCCCCAGAACCACACCGGCAAGGAGAAGAGCCCATGATCACCGTCTCAGTGATCGCTGCTGCCGCGGCCTGCCTCACAGGAATCCCCTCGGATGCCCCCGCCCCCATCATCACCTACACCCTCTCGCACGACGCATCGGCCGCCTCCTACGACGAGGCAATGGCCGTCGCGTGCATCCAGGGTATCGTCAATCGAACGGCGCCTGAGCTGATGGTGTTCTCGCCGAAGGACAACCACCCCCGGTTCTGGCTCGACACGCTCTCCGCCAAAGGGCGTTGGCTCAGCGGCAGAGCCACGAAGCCCGCCGGCTCGCTCGCCGATCTCGTCGCCTGGGCGGGCAAACGCCTGAAGGGTGCGATCATCTGGGACCCCTCGGTGCCCGCCACCATCAACGTGGCAACGACCATCGCGGGCATCCGCGACGGCGTCGTGCTGAGTCCGGACCTGGCAGACAAGGTATTGGGCGCCTGGAACCTGCCGGTCATCGAGGACCTCCGAGGCCGGTTCACGGGTGCACAGACCGGAAGCGCCAAGAACGATGCCTATCGCTGGGCCGTTCGCGAGTTCCTCACCGCCGGCAAGTGCTCCGGCCACTGGCTCTGCCTGTATGAAGACGCCTTCTCCACGCGCGCCCGCGGCGATATCGGCTATGTGGTGACACGCGACTGGGCGGTGAAGAACCGCTCGTTCGTCTACGACCTGTCGCCGTGGGGCGACGAGGTGCCGAAGGACGACCCCAGGCAGAAGCTGGGTACCGACCTCGAGACCTACCACCTCATGCTGGGCGAACTGCTGAAGCAGACCGCCGGCAAGGAGATGACGGAGGTCGCGGGCTTCTTCGCGTTCTCCAAGTACAGCAACATGCCCGACCATCCCAGCCGTCATGACCCGGTGCCGACCGAGTGGGAAACGGTCTACGTCATCTCGCCCTACAACTGCTACCAGAACACGGTGGCCAGCGACTGCTACAACCAGTCGTTCCACTGTCACGCCCCGCGCAAGCCGCTCAAACAGCGAGCCAAACCGGCCGGCGTCACACTGGCCGGCAAAACCTACGTGTGCGTGCTCATGGCCGACTACGACTCCATGACACCGCTCTACGCGTTCCTGCCCGATCACTGGCTCGACAAGGCGCGCGGCACGGTGCCGCTGGCGTGGGGAATCAACCCCAACCTTGTCGAGACCTACCCCGACATCTTCGCCTGGCTCTACGAGACCGCCTCGCCCAGCGACGAATTCGCAAGCGACGCCAGTGCGGCCGGATACATGAACCCCAACCGCATCGCCCCCGAACACCTGCCGCTCTTCATCCGCCACAACCAGCGATTCTTCAAAGAGTGCGACATGACCATCGCGCCCATGGTCCTCGACTGGGACGAGCCGACCCCGGCCGTCAAGGATGCCTTCACCCAGTTCGCGCCGAACGGCTACGCCACCATCATCATGGACCTCCACGGCAAGGGCGGCAAACTGCCCGCACCGCATGTGTGGAAGGGCATGCCGGTCGTCGAACTCCTCAACGACGGCTGCAACTTCACCGACGTGAAGACCCACGCCCGCATCATGTCGAACGCCATAGCGGCCCGGGGCAAAGAAAAGCCGGCGTTCCGCTTCTTCCGCATCGTCTGGACGAGTCCCACCAAGGTCGCCCAGACCATGGAGCGGCTGAAGGCCATACGCCCAGACCTCGACATCGAGTGGGTAGGCCCCAGCGACTTCTTCCGGTTGTTCAAGGAGTGGAAGGGAAGGTAGTTCCCGAAACGGCACGAGAAGACGATCGAAAGCCACCGAAAAGAGGAACACCGTGTACAGAACCATCCTGCCGCTGCTGGCCGTATCGATGCCGCTCCTCGCCCGGCTCCCGATGAGCCTGGCCGAAGAGACAGCCGTCGCCCCCGCCAAACCCTTCCCCGTCACCGATTATGGCGCCACCGGCAAGGGCATCCAGAAAGACACCGCCGCCTTCCAGAAGGCAATCGATGCCTGCGCCGCGGCCGGCGGCGGCACCGTCGCCGTCCCCCCGGGCACCTACCTCCTGGGTCGGGTCCACATGAAGGACAACGTGACGCTGAACCTCCACGCCGGTGCCGTGCTGCGACCCTCGAAGGACCGCGCCGACTACCCCGTCATCGAAGGCGGCCCCAAGTCCAACTACAAGCCGAAGTACGGCGAGAACGCCATCAACTGCCGCTTCGCACTCCTCTACGCATACAAGGCGAAGAACGTCGCCGTCACCGGCCGCGGCACGCTCCTCGGCGACGGCAAATCGTTCTGGACCGTCAAGAACACCGGCGACTACCCGAAGTGGTGCAGCGTTCCCCCATGGCACTACTACACCCCCCAGGCGTTTCGCCCCATCATGGTCATGTTCGAAGAGTGCCGGAATGCGCTCGTGCGCGACATCACGATTGAAGATTCCTCCTGCTACGCCGGCTGGTTCGCAAGCTGCGGCCTCATGCGGTTCCAGAACGTCACCGTCCTGAACGACTTGGCCGGCCCCAACACCGACGGCTTCCACTTCAGCTCCTGCCGAAACGTCCACCTGACCGACTGCCACTTCGTCTGCGGCGACGACTGCATCGCCATCGACCCCAACAACGACGGCCCGACGGCCAACTTCACCGTCACCGCCTGTACCTTCAAGACCACGGTCAACGTCTTCCGCATCTACACCGGGCTGGACTCCGGCCTGGCCCCCAACATGCCGAGGGGACAGGTCAGCGACATCTCGGCCACCAACTGCTCGGTCGAGGACGCCTCAGGCGTCTTCAATGTCACCGCCGACAGGGGCGACATCCGCCGACTCGCCTTCTCGAACTTCTCCATCAACATGGACACCCGCGGCTCCGCCTTCTTCCTCATGACAATCGGCGGCGGAACCGTCCGCGACGTCACCCTCGGCAACATGACCATTCGCACCGACGGCATCGGAACCATCAGCGGCGACGCCCACGGAACCGTCAGCGGTGTGACGCTCGACGGCCTGCGCTACGAGGTCTATCCCCGAACGAAGGTCTACGGCAACGGCATGCCCGACCCCCTGCCCGGCTACAGCCTCCACCACTTCGCCCCCTACAACCTCACCATCCGATACGCCAGGGACATCAAACTGCACAACATCCAGATCGACTGGTACGAGGCCGACCTGGCCGACCTCGGCAAGGTGCCGGGCGCCAAGCCCTTCTGGAGCTGTATCGAGTGCAACAGGGTCGACGGCCTGGACATCGAGGGCGTCGTATGTTCCCCCTTCGGCAAAGATACCCCGGCCATTCGGCTTGAGAACGTCAAGAACGCCGCGATCTCTCGCTGCCGCGCGCAGGACAAGACCGACCTCTTCCTGCGAGTCGGCGGCACCTCCGAGAACATCAGCCTCAGGGACAACGACCTGACAAAGGCGGCCAAGCTCAGCGAGACGGCACCGGAGTTGCCGTCCAACACGGTCCTGTTATCGGGCAACCTGACACGGCCGGCCAAGTAGGTGCGAAAGAAGCAGACGCAGGGCACAAGACTGGCGATTCGGCAGCCTGTGGGCGCGGCGGAAACAGGGACGCAGCTAGATTGACGGCCCTACCTGCGTCCCCGTTTCGTTCCGTCCACGGGCAGTTATGGGTGTCGAGTCAACTTAAGCGTCCACTCCTCCCTCGCTGCAATCGTACTCACGCAGTCGCAGGACGTCGGGTCCCGGGAATAGACGGCGAAACACATGTCCACTGGCTTGCCGCTGCGCGTGGCTTCAATGTAGTCCAGCCCGCCGGGGCGCCGGTAGTAGATCCCCTGGAGCCTCGCCCTCATCGAGGTGAAGGGTGCGGGAAGCTCGAAGGAATCCGTATTTTCACCGCTGCAGTTCCATGAGGTGACAGTGGTTGCCGAGGTCTGCGCACCATGTCTGTCAACGAACACCTCGATGGTAACCGGAAATGCCGAAGCCCCGACTGTCTCCTGGGGAAAGAAGTAGATGGAGACATCGCTGGCGACGATGCCGCACGTACCGTTGATGACCGTTGCGTTCTTCCCCCCAGACGAGCAGTGACCGCAGCGTGGGCTATACCAAAAGCCCGTCGTGTTGTTGGCCACTGTGCTCGTCCCGGTTGCCTCCAGTGCCTGACCCCGGATGCAACCGTTCAATGTGAGATCAACCGAAAGGGTTGTTGAACAATCCAGAACGTGTGTCAGCTCCTGCTCTCTCTCACAATCGCCACAGTCATTCGTCCACGCGATAGTCCCCATACTGTCCATGGAACACTTCAGTGTCCCCACCCAGGTCCCCTTATCACAATTGGGATCATCGTTGGGATCCGCCGGCGGATCAGGTGGCCGACAGGGGTCGCCTCCGGTCCCCCCTCCCGCAAGAAGGCAGAAGGGAAAGGCGGGGCTGCTGGGATTGCAGGTGCTCGTATGGCCGGAGCAGTTGGGATCGCTGTTGGGGTCGCATGTTCTGGTAAAGACTACCATGACGACTTTGTCGCCGTCCATGACCAGACTGTGCGGGTTGTTCTGATCCTGCAGGTCACCCTGCCACTTGTCGAACGTCCATCCCTCGGACGGCGTGGCCCGGAGAGAAAGCACTGAACCCTCCGCGTAAGTCCCGCTGTTCGGCGACACGCTGCCCTCCCCGATCTTCAGAATGGTCAGCGTCCGCCCGCCAACATTCGAGAAGACAGCCGTTACGGTCATGTCCCGATTGATCTGAATGTTCTTTGGGTTTTCGGAACCGGTCAGATCACCCTGCCACTTGTCAAAAACCCATCCCTCGGACGGCGTGGCCACGAAAGAGAGCGATGAACCGTCCGTGTAAGTCCCGCTGTTCGGCGACACGCTGCCCTCCCCAGTCTTCAGGACAGTCAGCGTCCGCCCGCCAACATTCGAGAAGACAGCCGTTACGGTCATGTCCCGATTGATCTGAATGTTCTTCGGGTTTTCGGAACCGGTCAGATCGCTTTGCCATCCGGCGAAGATCCAGCCGTCAGATGCACTTGCCTTGAGCGTAACAGTTGCGCCGCCCTCATACGTACCACCGTCTGGGGAGACCGTTCCATTTCCGGTGGTTCTTACAATAAGCCTAAAGAGGGGGGGAGGCGGCGGTAGGCACCCGCCTAACCATGCGATGACCAAGGCCTCCAGGGCGACTGCACTGTAACGCCAAAGTTTGTGGACAGCAGTACGCTCGCGCCTCGCGACATCAACGCGATGTCTTGATGTGTACATCTCCCTGCCTCCCGGTCTTGCGACCTCCTGTGAAGTGGTTAGAACCTCCGCTTGTCAGACCCACGCTGATTGGGTGGTTGGATGCCGTGGTTTCCGCGGACGATGAGCTGCTTCCCATCTTCTTCGGACATCGGTGCGCCTGCGGCGCCGAAGATCTGCCTGCACACCGCCAAACCCACATCGTGACGTCATACCACCTGACCAGCAGAATCGGCAGTTCATTCCCTCGTTGCCCCCTGTACTGCGCCATCTTGCAGAAATCGGTCCTCGCTTCGCTCGGACAAAGGGAAAGAGTGGCAGATGACAAAGTGCAACTATCTAATCCCTTCTTCTGCGAAGCATTCCCATGCCGCCGAAAAGCACAATCGCCGTCGTAGCGGGCTCAGGAACCTCGCCAACATGGAACCCGACGCCGCTGTTCCCGTACGTCGGGCTGCAGTTGAACCGACAGGACGCGCTCAGGTTGCCGTCGGAGCGGAGAAAACACCCGCCCCGCACACCGCGATACGAAGAGATAACGGCTTCATTCCACTCCCACACGTTCCCGCCCTGGTCGAACGTCCCGTACATGCTCTCTCGCTGTTCTCGAACTCGCCAACGGGCGTGCGCCATTACGGGCTGCCGATCGTGTAGTCGCCCTGTGTGAAGTTGGCGCTGTTCCCCGGATCGGGGTTGATCAGATCATTGCTCGGCACGCTGTTGCTGCTCGTCGGGTAGTCCCAGTAGTTGCCGGTCACACCGTCGTCCTAGTGGTACGCCGCCTTGTACCAATTCGCCCTCATTTGGAATCACCTACGTCGCGTTCGCCTTCCGCGTGATCGCCAGAAGCTATTCATTCGTCGTCGCACCGTTCAGGTAGTACGAGCCATCCTCGATCGTTGTCAGCCCCAGCGCCCCCGTCGGCTGACCGTTCGCCAGCCAGTTCGCACATCGAGCCGCAGTCATCCCACGAAACGTAATCCACCGGGCGATTGGCATGGTCCGACACCACGCTGTACGTGTAGCTACCCGATGACCCGGTCCGCTGGATCTTGCAGCCGTAGCTGTTCGACCACATGGGATGTGTCGTACAGCCCATACCTGTCCGTGTCTGCCACGGAGTTCAGAAACTCCACGTACTGAACCGCCGTGATCTCGTACTTGCCCGAGTTGTACGTATAGTCCACACGCCCTTGTCCGGCCGGGTTGCCGCTCTGCGTAGTGGTGTCCGCCGCATTCCCCGGATTACCCACCGCAACGGTCTCGATGTTCACTGCAACCGCGTCCCGCCGAGAAACGCGACCACCACAGAGACCGATACCATTGCCTTGTAAGCTGTCACATTCTCCTCCCATGGTCAGCCGACATTTCCCATGCAACCTTGCCCGGCTGCACCGCCCAGCCATGTGCTGCCGTTGTCGCCCCAGGAGAACCTTGAGCCGACTTTTTGTGCAGAGTATGCTTATGGATCGGGGCTGAACAATCCCCCTAGATAGGGGAGTCGCCATGGCCAAGTCGCAGCGATTAAGCATGACACAGATCCGGTGTGTGTTTCGCCTGCTCGGCGAGGTGCGGGAAATGGGGGATTCGCCGCCAACATGGCGCCGGCACATGTTGCGGAGACTGTGCGAGTTGATCGATGCCGACTTGGGTCACGCCGGTGAGGCGCCGATCCCTTGTTCGCCCGACACTCCGCGATTTCTTGGCATCGAAATCGAGGGTGTCACAGACTTGCGCCGCCGGGAGATCTATCACTGGTTAATCCACGTCCGCGACCACTCGAGCGATCCGTGTAGGCCCGCGATAGCCAAGCTGATCACCGGATCATTCACGCGAACCAGGCAGCAGTTGGCTGAGGACGGACAGTGGTATCGCCGGCCGGACGTCGACATGTGGCGAAGCCTTGGTGCGGACAACTTCGTGTATTCACACCAGTTCATGGCCCATCGCAGCTGCATCCATCTTCTCTCTCTCAACCGCGCCTGGGGCCGCCGCGCCTTCACCCAGCGAGAACGCTGCCTGGCAGCTCTGTTTCACGAAGAACTGGGAAGGTTGTGGCGCGAGCAATCGCTTGATCCGCTGGCAAGATTGTCCCGGCGTGAGGCCCAGACGCTGCAGTTACTGCAGGAAGGTGATCACGAGAAGCATGTTGCCGATCGCCTGGGTCTCAGCCGCCACACCATCCACGATTACATCAAGACGATCTACAGAAAACTGAATGTCTCCAGTCAGCCGGAGTTGATGGCGTTCCTGCACCGCGACCGCGCTTTCAGAGCGCCTCGACTGTCCTGCGATACAAAAAGGGAAAGTCTGACGCCCCGTCCGCCACGGAGTTCATGACGATCGACAGAGCCCAGCCTCGCGCGTGGAAACGCGTGGAAAACGGGGACGGTGGAAAACGGGGACGCAGCTAGTTTTTCCACATCACCGGCCGGAAGACCCGTTCGCGATACGCCGGCTCGCGCAGAAGAATCGCCTGGAGGAACGTCCAACTATACACAAGGTGCCCCTCGTACCCACACGTATTGCCGTCCCAATCGAAGAACTCCGCCCCTTGCGGGTACTTGTTGATCACGCCGTTCTGGAACCCGCCGCCGTTCGGAAACACACCCTCGCTCTGACGCCTCAACATCGCGTCCAGGACACAGAAACGGGGACGGCACGGAAACGGGGACGCAGCTAGAAAACGCGAGCCCGCCCTTACGGACAGGAACAATGGCAGCAGCGGACGGTCCGAACGCTGGGACTCGAGCACACAGTCCGTTCCAAGGGCCGCCCCCGGACGAAAAACTAGCTCCGTCCCCGTTCCGTTCTCTCGTCCCGGGTTCGGGCCGACTACTTCTTCTGGGGCGGGGAGGCATCCGGCAGTGCCTGAACCCTCAACCGGGTCCATTCCCTCTGCTGTTCCGGCGTCAATACGCCTCGGATCTTCATATGAATCGCCAGGCAGCCGGCAACAATATTCCGTGGCGTCAACGCCGTCGACGACCCTTTGCAGCCGAACGTCACGCCCTTGTCCGTCGAAAGGGTCTGGCGAGCCGCGTCCAGAATACTCTGGACCTGAACGCATTGCTTCTCCGACAGACCCACCTTCCGAAGCTGCCCTACAAGCTCCTGCGGCGCAGTACGGATTAGTTCAAGTTCCTTCTTAATCCCCACAAACGCGGCCTGAATGTGTCGCATATCGTTCGCATCGGCCACCTCTTGGAATTGGGCGGCGTGCTCGAACATGATGTGTTCCTGGCGGGCCCTTGAGTCGTCGCCGCCCTGGTTCAGAGTCTGTTCGATCTGCTCGCGAGTGCGCTCGACGAGCTGCATAATCCGGCGTTTCCTGGCATCCTCGACCAGCGATTCTCGGACAGCCTCGCGACACAGGTCCATATCCAAGAGTCGCGTGTCCGACATCCGGGCAACAGCTCTTGTTGCTGCAGAGGCCGACCCGGACCCTGCGTCACATGAAGGCGCGTCCGTATTCTGACTCGTGTCTCGGGTGATCTGAGCCGCCTGATGTAGTTGGCCGTCCGCGCCTTGCGAGACCCATCCCAGAGCGATCACCGCAGCCAAGACCAATGAGCCGTTTGCCATGCCCGGTGTCTTCTTGTTCGCGTGGTTCATGGAAAGCGTCCTCCCAAAATGTGCCGGCGTGAGACCGGCCTTTGTTGGGTTCCCAGCCCCGCGCCGAGAACGATACGCCCGTTCGGTGCTGCAAAGTCGATTGGAGATCTATGCTAAATCTGCTGTTGTGAGGATTCTCGCTTCATCTCCTCCACCAGTTCTTGTATCTGGCACAGGCTCGCATCGAGTCTCCTGAAGCGCAACGCTACCCATCGCACGTAGAAGCTGACCGACAAGACCACCGAAATCCACAGAAGCGCCATGCAGATCACGACCAGTGCCCCCGTGAGGGGGGTCCGGCCCGTGATGGACTCGGCGATGCCAGTGCAGATCAGCACGGCCAGAAGGACACTCCAGGCGACGACGGCCGCCCATTTGGCCCTCCGCACGCGGCGGTCCTGTAACATCACCATGCGATGGATCTCCTCTCGAACACGGTCAGGTACGTAGCCGGAGTCAACACCCTCCTGACGCAGCCATTCGGCCCGGCGGGCCTCCGCGTTTTCGTTCATAGGTCATCTCTCCGCAACAGATTGCGCATGGCCAACTTGGCGTGGTGCAGCCGCGAGCGCACGGTCCCGAGTTGGCAGCCCACGACGGCTGCGATCTCCTCGTACGACATTTCCTCGAACCAGCGGAGCGTCAGAACCTCGCGGTGCTCACGGCTGAGATGTCCCAACGCGCAATGGATTTCGGCCACTTCGATGTCGGCGAATACGCTGTCGTCCACTTCGACGGATGGGTCGATGGTATCCGTCAACGACTGGACGCCCGGGTCGGCACGCTGCGATTGCATAACCTTGTTTCGTGCAATGCCATATAGCCATGCACGAAGGCTGGCGGGGCGCTGCAACTTGTGAAGTCTGATATAGGCCGTCAGCCAGACCTCTTGGAGGACATCGTCGGCGTTCGCCGAGCTGTGAATCAGACGTGCGACGTAGCATCGCAACGGCCCATGGTATCGCGCCATCAGTTGCCCGAACGCTTCTTCATCGCCCAACTGGGCTCGGGCGACCAAGAGGCTGTCGATAAGCTGCCGGCGCTTGTCCATCGGGCTCTCCGCTCATATGTCACATCGGCGGAGGCGAAAGTTCAACAGAAAGTCGCTATTGCGTGGAATCTGTCGGCTGCTATGGGGGAGCCGAAACGGGACAAATCCGATTCTGACCCAACACCGGCGCGTTCATCCTGCAGGCTGCTTTGCGGTCGGCGACGCGGGCAGGAGTTCTTTCTCGCAGAAGGGAGAAGACCCCGTCTCCGCACAATCGAAGCAGGCCACCCGTTTCATCTTCGCTTCATGTATACCCCGCTAGAACCAGCACTACAGTGCAAGGTTGCCGATACGGACGCCCGTGGGCCGCGTTTTCGACGGCGCAAGACGGGGTGCGTACGGCTCAAATCCACTACTTTGCGCTGTAGTGCTGGTTTTCCCCATCACCGGCCGGAAAACCCGTTCGCGATACGCCGGCTCGCGCAGAAGGATCGCCTGGAGAAACGTCCAGCTATACAACGGAAAAACGGGGACGCAAACGGAAAAACGGGGACGCAGCTAGTATTGACCGCTCGGAGGAAAAACGGGGACGCAGCTAGTATTGACCGCTCGAGCGAATCCTGGTATCTATGGGGATCATGGCGAGGAAGGCACGGGTAGCCCCTGGGGGATTCGTGTACCACGTCCTGAATCGGGCGGTGGCTCGATTGCCGTTGTTCCGCAAAGAAACCGACTTCGAGGCGTTCGAGCGAATCATGCTTGAGGCGCAGGAGCACCATCCGACGCGTCTTCTGGCGTGGTGTCTGATGCGGACGCACTGGCACATGGTCGTCTGGCCCCAGCACGATGGAGAACTCACGGCCTTCATTCGCTGGCTGTCCCACACACATGCGATGCGCTGGCACGTCGCCCATCGGTCGGTGGGCCGCGGACATCTGTACCAGGGGCGTTTCAAGAGCTTCCCCATTCAGCAGGACGAGCATTTCCTGACCGTCTGCCGGTACGTGGAGCGCAATGCCTTGAAGGCCGGTCTCGTGGATCGGGCGCAAGACTGGCGATTCGGCAGCCTGTGGGCGAGACAGCATAGAGACGCTCCTGTGAGGACTCTTCTGACCCCATGGCCCGTGCATCGTCCGGCGGATTGGGTCCGACAGGTCAACGAACCGCTGACAACCAAGGAGAACAAAGCGATCAGCGTCTGCATCGCCCGAGCCCGCCCTTACGGACAGGATCGGTGGCAGCAGCGAACGGTCCGAACGCTGGGACTCGAGCACACAGTCCGCTCCGAAGGCCGCCCCCGGAAGACAAACTAGCACTACAGCGCAAAGTAGTGGATCTGAGCCGTACGCACCTCGCCTGGCGCTGTCGAAAACGCGGCCCACGGCGTCCGAATCGAAAACCTTGCGCCGTGGCGCTGGATTGACCGCTCCGGATAGGGGAAAGCAGGGGCTGAATCACCATCTGCGTCTAACCAGCAGAGACAACCCCAGAACGCCCAACATCACGGGAGCCAGCGGGGCCACACCGCTGCCACACTCGAAGTGTGCCCAGACCTCGCGGTTTGCATCCATCACGATGGTAATCGGGTTGTTAGAATCGTAGACAGAATAGTTGCCGTCGCCAGGGTGGTTCGGATCCGAGACCTCCCACTCGTTGAACAACTTGCCTTGCGAAGGTATGGCGTTCAGCCTGACGTGAGCACCCCAAGGGTACACACAATTCGGCGAGCATGGGTCAACAAGGACTTGCCCATGAAAGTCGTTGAAGATGCCGATGGTCAGCGTGTAGTAAGGGCAGTACTCGTCTGCTCCCATATCCACTCGCCCACCTGCGATCCTGGGGTCACCGTCGATGTCCACTCTTCCGCCGTATTCCCCATTGGGGTCGCCCGCGTTGATGCACGGCGAGTTGGGCGAGAGGTGGAAGTCATTGTCGCCCGGTGTGTTCGGATTGCCGTCGGGACCGTTCGGATCGACGAAGAGCGGATCGACGGCAATCATGCCGGGGCCCCAGTTGAGTGTGCTGTTCGGTTCCACGTCGATCTCGCTCGTCCCGCCCCGAACATCGCTGTACTGCACCGTAAGGTCGGAGTTCGCCCAGACCATCACTTCGTCGATTCCGGGGTTCCAGAGAATGCTATCGGCGATTGTCGTGGAGCCTGTGTACACTCCCAGGCACGGCAGGGCACCGAACATGGCATTCCTGTTGCCCGTGATCGTGCAGTTCCTGAACACCAGGGCCCCCCCGTAGCAGAAAATGATGAAACCTCCGTCGCCGCCGTCGTCGATATTGCCACTGATGAGACAATCCGTTGCGGTACCTGCCCCCGCAACACAGCAGATCGCGGCGCCACTGCCGTCGTACATACCGCCCGATCCTCCCACGATATTGCCGCTGATTGTGCAATGGCTTATCTCGGCGTCCTGCCCTGACAGATACAGCCCGCCTCCTCCGTAAATGTTGTTCGAGCCGTAGGCCCGATTGCCGGTGATCCTGCAATTGCTGATGGTGGTCCCATTGCCTTTGCAGTTGATGCCACCGCCGGCGGTCGCGACATTCGCGGTGATCTCACAGCGATCGATGATCGGCGAGGACCCGGTCGAGATGCTGATGCCGCCGCCGCCGCGGTCCAGCCCGTAGAACGGGTTGGGGGCCGGACAGCCGTTATTGCTGAGCTTGCAGTATGCGATCGTGGGACTTCCAGAGGCGCAGAAGATGCCGGCCCCGTCCAGGGCAGAGCCATTTCGGATCGTCAGGCCGGCCACGACGGAGTTGGGATCCTCGCTGCTGTGGAAGTAGAAGCCCCGGCCCGACCCCTGGCAGTCGATCACCGTCGCGGCGACGACGTTTGGATCGCACGGATCGGTGCTACGAACCGTGATCGCCTTGCCGTGGAGATCGATGCCCTTATTCCCCGTGCCGATGTACGTGTCAGGCGAGATGATCACCACATCGCCGTTGCTGCTGGCGTCGATGGCCTGTTGTATCGTTGGGTACTCACTTGGCACCAGACGGTCCACAGCAAATGCCTGCGAACCGAAAGCCACCAGGAAAACGGAGAGAACACCGTTTCTCCACGATTTCATTGTCTTGGCTCCCGCCCCCCGAGGTGAGGCAAATTGGGCGGTACAACACAAAGGGACAAGGAATTGAACATGCATTCCCTGTTACTCACTCCCTCCTATTCCCATCTGCATAATCGCTGATGAGTGGTGACAAGTCAATAGCGGAGTAGACCATGCCGACGGGGGTTGGAGGTAGAAACGGGGACGCAGCTAGTTTTTCCACATCACCGGCCGGAAGACCCGTTCGCGATACGCCGGCTCGCGCAGAAGGATCGCCTGGGGGTAGAAACGGGGACGCAGCTAGTTTTTCCACATCACCGGCCGGAAAACCCGTTCACGATACGCCGGCTCGCGCAGCAGAATCGCCTGGAGGAACGTCCAACTATACACAAGGTGTCCCTCGTACCCGCACGTGTTGCCGTCCCAATCGAAGAACTCCGCCCCTTGCGGGTACTTGTTGATCACGCCGTTCTGGAATCCGCCACCATTCGGAAAGACACCCTCGCTCTGACGCTTCAGCATGGCGTCCAGAATCCTGTCCGCCCGCTCCCGACAGCCGATCATGTAGTTGGCCACCAGGAAGTAGTACGCATTGCTCACGCAGCAGCCGCCGTTCAGATACTTGCCGAACGTGTCCGAGCCGTCCTCCTTCTTCCCGCCCCACGGTTTGAGCTGATCGTCCCGATGAACCGGCCGGACGTTCAGCGGAGTCCCAAGATCGAACCGTGTGAAGCCGCTCTTCTCGAGTTCCACCCAGTACGCATCCAGCATCCGCCGCCCCTGCTCCGTGTCGACGAGGCCGTACATGATCGCCAGGCTCGTCACAACGTCGGAGTACACCTCGTGGAGCACCCCATCCGCGCTCCGCCACCATCCCAACCACCCCGTCTGCGGGTTGTAGAACGTCTTGAAGTACGCCGACTTGAGTCGGTCGGCCAGAACCTCATAGTGCCGCTGCCGGTTGCCTCGACCCAACAGCGATTCCAGATCGGCCAGACCGCGGAATGCACGATAGGCCAGCGCGTTGGCATAACCGTTCTTGTGCCCGCTGCTGTAGGTGTCCCATGCCGTATCGCCAAACGTGTACGTCCCCCGGTTGCCCGTCTGGGTCGATTCCAGCAAGCCGTCCCCATCGACGTCCCGTTGCTCCATATACCGGGCGAGGAATTCAATCCGGTCGATGTGCGCCCTCAGCCACGACACATCGCCGGTGGCCTCCACATAGCACCACGCCCCGATCACCACCGCCGGATTCGAGTCCATCATCACACAGTTCGGCCCATCCTCGGTATAGTGAACCCGGCCGTCGGGCGTAATCCTGTCGTCCATCCAATACTCCAGTGACCTTCGCAGCAGCGGCGCCGCCGAAACCCCCGCCGCCAATTGCGGCATCAGCAATACGTGGTCGCCCAGCCAATACAGGGTCGAACTGACCGGATTGCTGATGACGTTGTTGGCCCACACCCCCGCCGGCGAGGCGGCTTCCTTCGTCCGCTTGCCCCGCTCCGCATTGACTTGCAGGTAATTGAACCAGCCGCGACGGGCGAGGCCCCACCGGCCGGCGTCCTTCAGGTCTCCCGGCAGGGGCAGCAGCACCGGCGACAGCTCCAATGTGTATCCCTCCGCGCCAGGCACGGGAAGTTCCAGCGTGAAGTCCACCCACTGTCCCGGCCGGCTCCCTTCGAGTCTGGCCGCCAGAGAAGCGTGTTCCGAACATCGCAGAAGCATCTGCCCCATATCCGGCGCGCTGACGATCGCGGGCAGCCGAAGCTTGCCGTCCTTGGTCCAGTCCCCGCTGATCACCGTCGTGGCCGTCAGACGCGGATTGAACGGAAAGACCAGCTCCAGCCCTCGCACCGAACTCCAATTCTCGCCCTGCCGCCCGAATCGCAGCGTCAGCCGTCCCCCACCCACTCGCACCTCCCAGATCAGTTCCGCCCCCGGCGCCACCGCGACCCGATATCGAACCACCCCTCGCCCCGTCGCCTCCGCCCGGGCAGGCCGCTTGCCAAGCGACTCCCACGCCTCTCCAACCCGCACCCTCAACTCCACCGGCTGGCGAATCAGATTGTGCCTCGCACGGTCGCCCCCCTCGGTATCCCAGCCCAGATGCGTGACGACGGCGGTCTCGGCGGCCGTCTCCACTCGAACGCTCGCCCGTCGAGTTCCCGACGGCGCGCCCGGTTGGCTCGGCGCCTCATTGGGGCCGGCGGATTCGCAGCGGTCCTCCAGCAGGATGCCCCGTGTCGCAGGAGCCGATGCGCCGGCAACGGTGCCCCCGAACGAACAAAGGGGCCAACACATCGCGAATGCCACGAATCGAACAGGCATGGGAAGGTCCTTTCCGGCGAATGAGCCCCGACCGACAAGTCCGCTGAACCCATCGGGCGGTAATGCTCGCCCCAAACCGAGGTTGAGCTGGTATCATACCCCGTAAGGTCCATGACGTCTGGCGTCTCGATGAACGACCGTGTCTTGCGTCTCAGAGAAACCATCCGGAAGGCCCTTCATGAGACTGCGACCCCATCATCTCATCGACATCATCCGCAGCTACGGACACGGTGCCGAATTCAAGCCGCATCCCTACGGCCACGCCCTGCATACGGTCGCAACGCAGGTCCTGGCCCATCCGGACCTCGAAATCGAACTCGTGCTGGCAGCCGACGACATCTGTCGCCCCTGCCGACACCTGCAACCCGACGGACGGTGCGACGACGTCTTGCATCAACTGGCCGAGCCGACACCCAAACAAGACTACAATGATGCCCTCGACACAGAGCTTTTCCCCCTGCTCGGCATCGCCCCGGGCGCCCTAATGACCGTCCGGCAGTTTCTGGAGAAGCTCAGTGCGCTCACACCGGGAATCGAAACGACCTGCACGCATCCCGGCGAGAAACAGCAGGATCGCCTCGAAGGCCTCACGAAAGGACTCGCGAAACTGGGCATCGGGCAGTAGCCCGCGTCAACCTGTACGACAGCATGAATCACAAGAGGTGCAAGCATGAACGTAGCCATCGTGGGCATCGGAGGCGTGGGAGGGTACTTCGGGGGCAAGCTGGCGAGGCGCTACGCGAACACCCCGCAGGCACGTGTAACCTTCATCGCCCGAGGCGAGCACCTCCAGACGATCCGCCAAAGTGGTCTCCAGCAGATCACCGACGAAGGCACCTGGACCGTCACGCCCGATACGGCAACCGACACGCCGGCGGACTGTGGCCCCTTCGACCTCGTGCTGTTCTGCGTCAAGGCGTACGACCTCGAAAGCAGCATCGAAATGCTCCGTAGGAATGTCGCCGAACGTACGGCGGTGATCAGCCTGCTCAACGGCGTCGACAACGGGCAGCGGCTCAAGGCCGCCTACCCCGATGCCCACGTCCTGAACGGATGTGCCTACCTCGGTGCCCACATCGTCCGCCCCGGCGTGGTCCGGCAGAAGGGCGGATCGTGCAGGCTCTTCTATGGCTCGGAATACCAGCACGACGACCGGTACACCGCAATCGAGTCCTTCCTGAAAGAGGCCGCCATCGCCGCCGAATACCGCCGCGACGTCCGCACCGTCGTCTGGGAGAAGTACGTCTTCATCGACGCCCTCGCGGGGGCGACAACATACACCGGCCACACCCTCGGCAGGCTGCTCGACCACAACGACGGGCGTAACCTGCTGCACGGACTCCTCGACGAGGTCCTGGCCCTGGCAGTCGCCGAAAAGGCCGGGCTCCCCGACAACATTCGAGACGCCACCCTGAAGAAGCTCACCCTCTTCCCGCCCGAAACCAAGTCGTCCCTTCAGATGGATTTCCAGAACGGCCGCAGAACCGAGATCGACACCCTGGCAGGCCATGTGGTCCGACAAAGCAGGCACCACGGCCTGCCCGTCCCCCTGCACGAGAGGGTCTACGAATACGTGGCGAAGAGCACCGGGAAACAGCAAGACGGTCCCGAAAGGAAATGATGATGCTGGCCAAATTCCTGGCAAGACAGCTCGGCCACCCCTCAGGCCTCTTCGGTAGATTCGTCCTGGCCCCGCTGTGGAACAAGAGAAACGCGTCCCTGAACGACCTCGCCTTCGATCACCTCGACCTCCGGGCCGACGATCGAGTGCTGGAGGTCGGCTTCGGAGGCGGATACCTCCTCGGCCGAATGGCCCACATCGTCACGAAAGGCTCCCTCACCGGCGTCGACGCATCGCCGGACATGGTCGCCGTCTGCCAGCGCCATCATCGCAGCCTCATCCAGACCGGCAGGGTCGAGCTCCACTGCGCCACGGCCGAATCGCTACCGCTGCCCCCGAACACCTTCACCAAGGTGTGCTCCGTCAACTCGATCTTCTATTGGCAGAACGCCTCCGCCGCACTCTCGGAAATGCGCCGCGTCCTCCGCGACAGCGGCCGGCTCGTCATGTGCTTCACCTGCCGGTCAAGCCTCAAGGACAAGGAATTCACAAAACACGGCCTGACCCTGTACGAGCCCGATGACGTCGCGGCCATGATGAAGGCCGCCGGCCTCCACGACATCGAAACCACCCTGGCCGCCGACACACACCGTCAGTTCATCTGCATGTCGGCAAGCAAGTGACAAACCATCCGCCGCTGTCCCGTAGCCCCCTCGCCCATTCACACCCAGACTCACAGGGGTTGAATCTTGCCTGTCACCCGCCATAATCCGGGGAGATGAATCCGATCGCGCCCACACGATCTCATCCCTTGCCTCATCCGGCGCCGCTCCCCAGCGCGTTGTGGCTGGATTGGGTTGGCACCTTCGTCGTGGCCATGTGTGTATACGTCGCCACATGCTCGCCGGACGTCCACCCGGGCGACAGTGCCGTCCTCCAGCTCCGGGCGGTGCGTTTTCCATCGTTGCCGGCGGAACTGATTCCCGACGGCCTGGTCCATGTCCACCCGCTCTACCTGGCACTGACCAAGGCCTTCACGCTCATCCCCGTCGGCAACTGCGCCTATCGCGTGAACCTGGCATCGGCCTTCTTCGGTGCCGTAGCCCTGGCCGGCCTCTTCGCCACGGTTCGCGTCCTGACGGGCTCCCGGTGGGCCGCGACCATCGGAACGATGTCCGCAGGCCTCGGACACACCTTCTGGGCATTCTCCACAGTTGCCGAGTGCCTGACCCTCGTGGCTGCATTCCTGATGTCCGAACTACTCGCCTTGGCCGCCTTCGCTCGCACCGGTCGAAAACGCTGGTTCATGCTGGCGGCCATCCTCAACGGTCTGAGCATCAGCAATCACATGATGGGCGCCCTCACCACCCCCGTCTATGTCCTGCTCGCGCTCACCTGGCGCGAGAGGAAACGGCTTCGCACCGCCGATCTGCTCGCCAGCGCCGTTCTATGGCTGGTCGGGGCCGCCGCCTATCTCCAATTGGTCGTCCGCGCGATGATCCAAATTGGAGACATTCCGCGGATCATCCGATCCGCCACATCCGGCGGGTGGCCCGCGGCCAACCTCGACATCACACCCGCTCTGGCGATCAAGGTCGCCGCATGGCTGCTCATGCAGTACCCGACCCTCCTGCTCGTCCTCGCCTTCCTGTCGATGCGTGTCCAACTGCATCACAGAAGCGATCGGTCTGTTCGGTGGGCCATCCTGGGGACTATGGTGGTTCATTTCATCTTCGCCGCCCGATACCCGGTCCCCGATCAGTACTCATTCTTCACGGCATGCTACGCCGCGATGGGCGTCCTCATCGGGCTGGGTTCATGGCACCTCATCCATCGCCTCTCATGGACGAAATGGGCCTTGGTCGCCCTGGCCGGTGTACCCGTGGCAGTCTATGTCGCCCTGCCGTCCCTGATGCGCCGATACGAACCCAAGCTGTTTACGGCAGAACTGGCCCTGCCCGAACCCTACCTCGCCTACGTCGATCCTTATGTGCTGTTCTTCAGACCATGGCAGCAGAACAACCATGGCACCCGACGCTATACCGACGATGTTTTGCATGCGGTTCCGAAGAATGCGGTGCTCGTCGCCGATTACGTATGCGGCATGCCCATCCAATACGTACGCACGGTTGAAAATCAGCGACCGGACCTGCAAGTGCTCTACTCGCAGCACCCCTTCCCCTTCGAGACACTGTTGAAGGCCCCCCAACCCGGCGGCACGCCTCAATGGTCGTGCCCCATCTATGCGCTGGGAGATCGGTGGCCCCACGTACCGGCCGCGCTCAAGGGGTTTCGATTCGTCCGTGAAGGGGTGGTGTATCGCATTGAACCCCCGCCGCAATGGCCCATAAGAAGGTAGAACAGGGCAACGAGGACAGTGTGATGGTCGATCGATGGGGTTGCATTCGCGTAGTGCTGACAGGAGTAGCCTGCATGGCGGTCGTGTGGGGAACCCATCGAAAGCCCGATACCAACATCCCCGAGGTCTACGACCCCTTCTGTCGAGGTGTCATGGCGGCCAACCCCGACGAGAGAACTCACTGGCTGGATGTCTCGACCCGGGTCGATGCCGGTTTTGCCCCGGCCTACAAAGAGCGAGCCATCGGCTATCTCGAGAAGGGTCGGCTCGACCTCGCCCTGGGGGACTACTCCCAGGCCATCAACGCATGGCCCGATTACGCCGAGGCCTATGCCATGCGCGCCAGCACCTATACCCTCACGAAGGACTACGACAGAGCATGGTCTGACACCCGCAAGTGGCGTCAACTCGGCGGCACGGGCGAACGACCGTTCCTCCCCGCTCTCCGCAAGGCGTCTGGACGAACCGAGTGACAGCCCCGGCAGAGACTCCTCAGCCGACCTGCGACCCCTGCGACGAAGCCGCCTCGTCTCGTACCCCAGCCGTTGACCGGCGCCCCTTCTCAACGATGCCCTGCCAGCCGTATCGAATCATCGCCCCGATCCCTACCGCTTGAACGACAGATGTCGCAGTGAGGCCGGGCAGGTAGTAGCGGTCGTTGTCGATTTGAAGCATGAACATCAGCAGCACCACCAGCAGACACGACCAGAGCAGCCCCACCGCCAGATCGGCGTGCAATACAGCCTCCGCCGCCAGTCGGGCCTTCCGCTCGGCATAGACCAGCCACAGCAGACCACCCAGTGCCACCCATCCGTCGAGCCAGGGAACGTGCAGCCGCCGACTCACCCCAGTGGCCCCGAAGGTCCCCAGGTCATGCCACAGACGCGTCGACACGGTCCCCACCCGCCGAACCGCACCGCGAACTGCATACTCGGGAATGGCAAGCTGCTGATTCGCCGTCACCGCCGCTCGCCACGCCAGCATCTTCTGCAATGCCCCGAACGGGTTGCGCCATGTGGCCGGCGACTGGCCGATGAACACCGCATAGCCCACCACCAAGGCCAGCGCCGAACCCATCAGCGGGACACGCCATGCCGATCGAGCCCGCTTCCCCTGAACCGGCACGGCCCGCCAAGTCCACCACGCGCACAGCCCCCCCACCAGGGCGATCCCGATGAAGGTCACCACGCCGGTCAGTTTCGCCGTCAGACTCAGGCCCGCCACCACCCCCAGCAGAATCGTCCAGCGCCGCATCTTCCGGAACTCGCACCGAACGACGGAACGCGAAAACGCCATGCACAGCAGCCAGCCCACCAGAAGCCAAAGGCCGAGCATGCCCTCCGACATCGCCCGCTGCGTCACTCGCATGTAGTGGGGATTCAGCCCCAGCACAGCCAGCGCCGCCAGTCCGGCCACCGGACCCGCCAGCCTCCACGCGATCGCGGCTGCCACCGCTGTCGCAAGCAGTCCACACACCCCACTGAAGACACGGCAGCGCCGAAGGAGCTTCTCGTCCGGAATACAGCCGGCCCGACGGTTCTCTTCAAACCCCCTGGAAAAGTCGTACATCCTGTTGATGCTCGAACCGTCATACCCGCTGAGAGAGGCCACCACGCCGAACACATACGGCACGAGCAGCGGTTGATCGATCGCCTCCGTCTCCCAGAAAGGGTCGTTGAGCTGCCCCCGCACGAGCAGGAACCAACCGGCCGACTTGCCGATCCAGTGACTCTCGTCACCGAACAACGGCAGCCGGTCCAGCGTCCTCATATAGCGGTCGCCGATCACCGAGAACAGAATCGCCGCCGCCACGATCGGAACATCCCGTCGCCAATCAAAGCCGATACCGGAACCCTTCATGACCGGAAGAATACACGCCCCGCCGCGAGGAGACAACGAGCACGCCGCCGCCACCCGCCCCACGGATTACCGGAACGATGATCTCGCCCATTCGGGACTTGCCGCCCGATGCAAACGGAGACATACTCTGCGCGTGATCGCGACCGTCGCACCTCGGTGCTGAATGGGCGACAGCCTTTCAACACTTCCACGTGTCACGTCTGGCAAGAAAGGAGAAGGTCCCATGACCCGCCGAAATGTATCGCTTCTCATCCTGGCATTCCTCTGCCTTCCAATGGTCAGTTGTGGCTTCCTGTCCCCTCGATCCCTGCTGCCACTGCCTCGCGCGTTCGACGGCTACCAGGTGGGCGATCTCGGCGGACCGCTGGCCGACGAACTCGTCCAGGAACTTCAGATGAAGCCCCATGACGGCGTCAAGACCGATGCGCCAATCATCATCGGGGCAGACGTGGTCGCCAGTCTGAACCCCCTCCAGCGACTCGCTATCAAGGCGGCCTTCGAGAAGGGGTATCCGATCGTCCTCGTCCAGGCCATCGCCCAACAGATCGATGCCCTGCACGAACTCCTCGGCGACGGCTCACCGGCATTCGAGTTCCCCGAAGGCATCGATCACGCCGAAATCTATGCAATCGACAAGGAGGCAGACGGATCCCTCTGGAACTGGGTGGGATATCCGCCGGCAAAAACCGCCACCACGGCAGGTGCCCTGGCCACCTACCAGGTCAGTGAGGAAACAGGCGAGACCGCCCTCCTCCGCTCCGAACAAATCGAGGAAACCTCCCAGGAGCTCACCGACAGTGACGACGAGCAGGACGACCGGGCAGAGGCCTTCGCCCAATGGCTCGATGAGGACGGCGTGAGGTCCACCACCGCCGAGGCAACCAAGGCCTACGCCAGTGCGTCCGAAACGGCGGATGACAATAGCCTGGTCAAGCTGGCGCGGCAGTACTCACAGAAGTTCTTCTTCAGCTTCGACGTCGAAGGCGACAAGCCCGCCCGCGTCCAGGTACAGTACTTCATGTACAGTTGCCATTCCGTCGAGACGGGTCACGACTGGTTCCTCATGCAGCAATACGGCGACTTCGCCACAAGCCCCGTCTATATACACGGCGAGAACAAGCTCAAGGGATGGTTCCTCAACAAGGTATCCTTCAATGCCGAGATGCTTGGATTCGAGAACAAGCCCCAGGAAGTCACCCTGATCGACTCGTCGCCCCCCACCGCCAACAACATGAGCGATGTCACCAGCAGCGTCAGTTGGAATGTCGGCGGCGAGCTGGGCATGGAAGGCCCGAAAGTCACCGGCGGAATCACCGTCGGCGACTCCACCACATTCCATATCGCCGACTGCAGCGTCGAGAACCACTGCTTCAGCAACGGCAACAACGCCAGATGGGAGTTCATCTTCGGCAACAAACCCAAGATGAGCACCTGGGGAAACAAACTCTCCGACCCGCCCCCACTGGCCCGAAGCACGTTCTCACCCAGAAATCAGTGGATCTGGGAAATGTCGTCAAAAGTCCGCCCCGCCAGGATGCTGGTGAAGGGCAGTGTAACGTACGAAAAGGATAGCCTCAGCTATCACTTCCTATGGTCAAATCTATATTGGTACACCATGGAGTTTCCTTTCCCCCACAAGGTGATCCTGCATTATCCGCCGCTTCAATGAGGTATGTCACCTTTGGGCACAACCGCGCCGGCGGTCGAAATACGAGCGAAGTCTGGAGTCGCGCATGCAAGGGAGTATTTCTTCGCATGCAGGCGGCACATGCGGGCCTCGGTCGAAGAACCGAAGTCTGTTCACCGGAAGGTCGCCACAGTCGCGGCTACTCCAGGCTGTTCCGCACCTGCCCTGTCTTCTTTCGGGCCCCCTTCAGAATCGTGTTGAGGAAGGCCGACCGAAGGGGTTGAATCGCCAGGGCCGCCCGTACCGGCGGAGACTTCTCCAGAAGGTTGACGATACGCCCCAGCGCACGATGGCTCAGCCGCTGCGGTTCGTCGAAGATCAGGTTCGCCAGCTTGCCGCGCTCGATCGCCATCGTGGCCATGCGATCGAACACCGTCTCCGGCGTCAGCACCCGCTGCGGACGGGCCGCCATCCGGATCGCGCCGAACTTGCACGCCCCATAGCAAACGCCGCAACCCAGACACAAGGTCGTGTCCACCGCGGCGCGTTTGACGGGCTTCGAACCGGCAGCCGAACCCTGCTCCCGAAGATCAATCGCCTCCACGGGGCACGCCTTGACGCACTTCCCGCACCCCTTGCACTTCTCGCCGTCCACCGCCATCACCCAGTTCGATGTGACAATCGCCCCGCGAAGGTTGAACCCCTTGATCGCCTGAATCATCCCGCAGCAGCAGCCGCAGCAATTGCAGATGTACGTCACGTTGCGCTGCACGTTGTCGCCGGTCTGCGCCAGCCCGGCCTCTTTGCACTCCTGAAGAACCCGCATCCCCTCGTCCGTCGTCAGCGGCCGGGCCAACCCGTTTCGGACCAGTGTCATGGCGCCATAGTTCAGCGACAGGCAGTTCTCCTGCGGCCGATCGCAGGCCTTGCCCAGATGGCCGGCCTTGTGGCGACAGGCGCACAGCGAAACCGCCACCGCCGAAGCCGATCGAACCAGATGGCTGGCCCGCTCCCAATCCAGAATCTCCGTGTGATCGCCCTCGGGCAGGGCCTCCTCGCGAACCAGCGAGCGACCGATCTGCGTCTTCCCCCCGAACACCGAACTCTGAAACCGCCGATTCTCCGTCATGTACTGCTCGAACAGGCGGGCCAACTCGGCCATCGGCAGATTGTCCCGCGTCCGCATGAACGTGAACTCGAAGAAGCCGATCACCACAGGGGCAAGGCTGATATAGCGGCGACCGCCGTACTCCATATCCATGACCAGACCCCGCTGGGCCATGTCGGTCATCTTCTCGCCCAGGGCCTCCTCGGGCATGTTCAATCGCCGCGAAAGGGCCCCCAGTGAGATAGGTCGCGTCGGGATCTGACGAGCAATCTGTGCATCCTCAGGGGCAAACAGAATCTGCAGGATCTTCATGAAGACGGGCGAATCGGGGGCACCCGTCACATTGCGGTCCAACCGCCGCTGAAGCAAACGGTACTCCCGGTCGGGGTTGACGATGTGACCCACGGCTACCTCCGTTTAAGCTCGCAATAAAGGATGGCGACGTGTTGAATCATAACCGACCCCCCCGCCCGATGCGAGCCCCCCGAATCACTCGCCGCCCAAACGCATCGCAATTGACATGCCCCCACCGGCAAAGTAGTGTGGAATAGACGGTGGAGCGAGCCGAATACGGCACGATCGTCTGCCAGCCAGGCATCTCCGGACAACGCGTCGCTGCGATCGCGCAAGGGTGTCGACATGAGCCAAGCCGCCCGGTCCTGCTCCCCACCCGATCGCCTCTGGAGTCCCGCACCGGAACTCTCCGATCGCGTCCGACAGCTCCGCGACGAATACTTCTCCTTCGCAAAGCGAGATTACTTCCGAAACGAAGTGATGCCCTTCGGCACCGGCACACCCTGGGATCGCGTGTGGTGCCCCCACAACTGGACCGTCGTACCCGAAATCCTCCCCTTCGCCGCCGCCTATGAGGACTCTCTGGCCGCCTGTGCCCGACCCGTCCCCTGGCCGGCTCAACACGATCGGGAACCCCTCGTCCTCCGCCGGGCCGAGTTCTTCGCCGACGTGATCGAGCGCCACCTCCCCGTCCACATCCTCAACGGCGAACTCATCGTCGGCGGACAGTTCAACACCGCCCTGTCGCTCACCCTGACCCGCCAGGAAGCCGCAGAATACGACAAGCTCGAAGCCGGCTTCGTCCGCGACATCCAAGAGCTGGACCGCCTCGGCGTAGGCAACTGCGGCGCCATCCCCGGACACCTGATCCCCAACTACGCCCACGCCCTGCGCGTAGGCCTCAAGGGTCTGGTCGCCGATGCCCAGCGATTCATCGAGACATCACCCGACGACGACCGCGGCAACGCCCTCCGTCGCGCCCTGATCCGCGTCGCCCACGCCGCTCGCACCTTCGCCGCCCGATATGCCGACCAGGCCGAGCGCCAGGCAGCAGCCGAAACCCGCCCCTCACGCGCCCAAGAACTCCTCGATGTCGCACGCATCTGCCGCAAGGTGCCCTGGGAACCCGCCGAAACATTGCACGAAACCCTCCAAAGCCTCTGGTTCATTCACATGCTCATCATGGCCGCCGAGAGCTATCCCGGTCCGGGCCTCTCGTTCGGTCGCATCGACCAATACCTCTGGCCCTACTACCGGCAAGACATCGAGTCCGCCCGGCTCACGCCACAGCAGGCCCGGGAACTCCTTCAATGCTGGTGGATCAAGCACAACTATGCCTACGACTATCAGGGCCGCGTGGGCAACAACCAGGGCATCACCTCCTCCTACGGCCAGTTGATCACACTGGGCGGCATCGATGCCGACGGCAGGGACGCCAGCAACCCCCTGACCCATCTGCTGCTCGATATCATCGGCCAGATGAACCTCCTCGAACCCAAGCCCAATGTAAGGCTCCACGCCAGCACACCACCCGAGGTGCTCGATCGCGTGGTCGAACTCATCGCCCACGCCCAGGGGTCGCCCTTCCTGCTCAACTTCGACGAGCACTCGATGCAGGGCCTGGCATGGCAGGGCCTCCCCGCCGACAGGCTGTGGGATTACGCACCCGTCGGCTGCCTCGAAAACACGCTCCAGGGCAACGATCGCTCCGGCACCGTCGATGTCAATCTGAACCTGGCCAAGGCCGTCGAGCTGACCCTCTTCAACGGTCGCGATCTGGCCTCCGGCCGCCTCGTCGGCCCCCGAACCGGCCGCCCCACCGCATTCACCACCTTCGACCAGTTCCTCGACGCCTTCCGCCGCCAGCTCGCACACCTGGTCGACCGAATGATCGAGGCCAACAACCAGGCCGACGCCATCCGCGCCCGGTTCGCCCCGACGCCCTTCCTCTCCCTGCTCGTCGACGGCTGCGCCCGAAAGGGCAAGGACATCACCGAAGGCGGTGCCGAACACAACTTCATCACCGTCGAGGGCATCGCCCTCGCCACCGCCGTCGACTCCCTCGCCGCCGTGCGGTCCCTCGTCTTCGAAGACAAACGCGTCCCGATGGCCCAACTGCTCCGCGCCATCGAAAGCGATTTCGAGGGGTTCGAGAAACTCCGCCGCACGCTCATGCAGAAGGCACCCAAGTACGGCAACGACGACGACCGCACCGATCAACTCGCCGCCGACGTCTCCACCTTCTGGACACAGCGGGCCGCACAGAAGACCTCCCCCGCCACCGGCAGACGCTATCGGGGCGGCTACCTGTCCTGGAACTACTGGGTCGCCTACGCCCCAAAAACCGCCGCAACACCCGACGGCCGGAAACGCGGCACCTATCTGAGCAACGGCACCTGCCCCGTCACCGGTCGCGATCGAAAGGGACCCACCGCCAACGCTCGTTCCGCCGGGCATCTCGACCTGAGAACCGCGCCCAACGGCGACAGCCACACCATCACGCTGTCCCCCTCCCTGCTCAGAGATCGCGAACACCTCGACCGGCTGGCCGCCTTCCTCAAAGCCTATAACACCGAAGGAGGAACCGCACTCCAGATCAACGTCCTCGACCCGCAGACCCTCCGCCGGGCCCAGGCAAACCCCGCCGAATACGGCAACCTCCTGGTCCGCGTGACGGGCTACAATGCCTACTTCGTGACCCTCGGAAGAGAGATTCAGGACGAAATCATCGCCCGCGTGTCCCACGGCCACGGGCAATAGGGGGAAACAAGAAACTCCATGGGCGCCGGCACCTGCACGATCTTCAGCATCCAGCGGTTCTCCACCGAAGACGGTCCCGGCATCCGTACGACCCTCTTCTTCAAGGGGTGCCCGCTCAAGTGCCCCTGGTGCCACAACCCCGAGGGCATGGCGTCCCAACCCGAGATCGTCTGGCAATCCTCCCTCTGCATGGGCTGCGGCGACTGCATCCCCGCCTGTCCCAACCAGGCCATCCAGCCCGTCGACAGCCGCCTGGTCATCAATCGAAACCGCTGCCGACGCTGCTCGACCTGCGTCAACACATGCCCCACAGGCGCCCTCGAACTGAACGGCCGCACCTGCGACGCCCCCTCGCTGCTCGATGAGGTCACAAAAGACCGCACCTTCTACGAAACCTCCGGCGGCGGAATCACCCTCTCGGGCGGAGAGCCGCTGCTCCAACACAGATTCCTCAGCAGATTCCTGCCCCTCTGCCGCCAGCAGGGGCTCCACGTCGCCCTCGACACCTCCGGCTTCGCACCCGCTGAATGGCTCGAACCCCTCCTCGAATGGATCGACCTCGTCCTCTTCGATCTCAAGCTGATCGACCCGGACGAGCACCTGCGACTCACCGGCGTGCCGCAAGACACCGTCCTCTCGAACCTCGACCTCATCGTCTCACGAGGCCTGCCGGTCTGGGTCCGCACCCCCGTCATCCCCGGCTTCACCGACAACCCCTCGAACCTCCGCGGACTCGCCGCCTGCGCCAGACAGCGCGTCCACACACTCCGCCGCTACGACCTGTTGGCCTTCTCGAACCTCTGCGGCGCCAAGTACGAAATGCTCAACCGCCCCTTCCCCCTCGCCGGCCGGCCCCTCCTCACCCGTCGCGCCATGCAGCAACTGAGCGACGTCGTCCGCGAAGCAGGCATCGAGCCCGTCCATTGGTCCGGCGCAACACAGGGGGACTCGTGAGCACCAACACCATGAACCCGGCATCGAACCCAACATCGCTCGGCCCCGACCTCCAGAACGCCCTCCACAACGACCGCGTGCCCAAGTTCCTCGCCACCCAGGACGCCGCCGGCCGCCCCAACATCGTGCCCATCATCAGCCTCGACGCGGCCGACGCTCGCACCCTGATCTTCGCCGAACTCTTCATCTGGAAGACCCGCAACAACCTCGCCGCCGACCCCCGCGTCGGCGTCACCGTCATCACCGAAGACCTTCACGCCTGGACGCTCCGCGGACGCTTCCGGCACTTCGTCGACGGCGGCCCCTACGTCGAACACATGAATCGCAAGGAGATGTTCCGCTACAACGCCTACGTCGGCGTCAGCCGCGTCGGCATCATCGACGTCGAAGAGGTCTCCGCCATCCACGCCTTCTCCAAGCTCCGCATCGCGGCCGGCTTCCTCAAGGCCAAGGCCCTCGGCCGATGGACTGCATCGCAGACCCGTCACGCCTTGCCCCACCGCGTGGCCGAGAAGTTCGCCCGAAGCAACGCCGTCAAGGCGATCGCCTTCCGGAACGGCAACGGCTTCCCCCATGCCATCCCCCTCTTCTCGCTGGTCCCCTCGCCATCCGGCCACCTCGTGTTCAGCCCGGAGGCAATGGCAGGCCCTCTGGCGAACCTCGCGATTTCGACCCCCATCGCCGCCTCCGTGATCACCATGGACCCCATCGCCTACCAGATCAAAGGCACCTACGAAGGCTGCCGCTCGACCCCCCTCGGCCGCCTCGGACGCATCCGCTGCCAGGATGTCTACTCGGCCAGTCCCCCCCTCCCCGGAGAACGCATCCCCTGGCCCCCCTCCGACTCCACCCCCTGACCCACGCCTCACAACACGCAACAGCCCCGTCCATCGCTTCCTCTCGTCCCCGCCGCAGAGTATGCTTCTCGTGTTCAGCGGAACAGTGCCGCGTTCCTCTGCCTCGTGGAGACCACCCATGCATCTTCGTTCGCACCCATGGCGTGCCCTGTGCTTGTCCGTCCCCCTGGCGCTCCTGATCCTCACCGGCTGTGCCGCACCGCCCAAACGCCCCGCGCAGTTCACCCAGGGCAACTACGACTACGCCACGCAGTACCTCACCTGGCTGATCCCCCAGGAAATGCAGAAGCACAACGTCGTCGGCATGAGCATCGCCCTGATCGACGATCAGCAGGTGGTCTGGGCCGAGGGCTTCGGCCACTCCTCGCGTTCGAAGAAGGTCCGCGCCACCGCGGACACCATCTACCAGATCGGCTCCGTCTCCAAGGTCATCACCGCCACCGCCGTTATGCAGCTCGTCGAGGCCGGCAAGGTCGAGATCGACAAACCCCTCCAGACCTATCTGCCCGAGTTCGGCATCAAGACACGATTCCCCAACTCCGGCCCCATCACGCCCCGGACCCTCCTGACGCACCACTCGGGAATCCCGTCCGATCGTATATACGGCTTCGCCGCCGTGCCGCCGAACTCGCCGCCCGTGCCCTTCACCCAACTGGCGTCCCTGCTGAAGGACGAATACGTCTGCAATCCCCCCAATGCCATCTTCTCCTACTGCAACCAGGGCTTCTCCCTGCTCGGACACCTCGTCCAGCAGGTCAGCGGCGAGGAGTTCGTCGCCCACATGGACCGCTCCATGCTCCAGCCGATGGGCATGACCCATTCCTCCTTCGCCGTGAACCCCAGCCTCGCACCCCTCTGCTCCAAGGGATACATCAAGAACAAGGAATGCGAGCCGCTGCGAATCCGCGACATGCCCGCCGGATCGATGGTGTCCAACGTCCGCGATATGAGCCGTCTGGCCATGATGGTCTTCGGCAACGGCACCGTCGCCGACCACCGCATCATCCGCCCGGAAACCCTCCGTGAAATGCTCCGCGTGCAGAACCCCAACGTCCCCCTCGACCTCGGCTTCCAGCTCGGACTGGCCTGGATGCTCATGCCGCCTCAGGAGATCGACTACGCCGGCCCCATCGCCTGGCACAACGGCGGAACCATCGCGCACTGTAGCTCCTTCGTCTGCCTCCTCCAGCACAAGCTCGCCGTGGTCATCCTGACAAACACCGATACCGGCGGCGAGGTCGCCTCGAAGGTCTCCAACGAGGCCTTCAAACTCATGCTCGAAATCAAGAGCGGCCTCAAGCCCCCCAAGCCCGCCGCCTCCGCCGCCCCGACCATCGTCAAGCGATCGCGCGACGAACTGAAGCCCAACGACGGCCTCTACGCCACCGGTGCCGGCCTGATCCCCGTCCGCGCCGAAAACAACGCCATCCGAACGAAGTTCATGGGCATGTCCGTGCGCCTGAAGCCCCTGGCCGACGGACGATATCTCCCGAAACTCTATTTCCTGGGATTCATCCCGCTGTCGATCGACGCCCTGAACGACGTACGCGTCTCGCTCGGCACCATCGACGGACGCCAGGTGATCGGCGTCCACAAGGGAAAGCTCAGCATGCCCGTCGGCGAGCGGGTGACGCCCTCGGACATCCCGCAAGCCTGGCAGCAGTCGCTCGGTCAATACGAAATCACCAACCGCCCCGAAGGAGAGTATCCCCTCATCTCCAACGCCAGATTGAAGATCAAGGACAAGTTCCTGGTCATGGAGGCCAGGGTCCTGAACGATTCCCCCATGGAGGTCCTGCTCCGCCCCGTCTCGGATACCGAGGCCGTCGTCATGGGCCTGGGACGAAGCACCGGCGAGACTCTGTTCCTGACGCGCCAGGACAACCAGTGCACCATCCGCTTCTCGGGCTACCTCCTCAAACGAAAGAAGTAGCCGCCGGCATCTGAGAGCAGTCAAAGAAACGTGCCGCCGCCCCGCTCAATCCCGCCCGCCGATTGAGGCCGAAGGCCTCTCGCCCCAACGGGGCGAAGGACTATAGCCACGCGGCGAAGCGCAGCGGAGCCCGTGGTAAATGACCCTCCCCCACAAGCCCGCCCCGGCGGGGCGGAGGAATCCAGCCCGCTGCAGCGCGCCCATTCACCAGCTTCTGACTCCTAACTCCTAGAGCGGTTCACGAAAAGATGTAGCGTTAGCCGATAAGAGTAGGCATGGAAAC
>CAYUQT010000032.1:0-101614 GCA_964446835.1 uncultured Planctomycetales bacterium
CAAGGGTGGTTTCAACATTGCGGGTATCGCTACAGTCAACCGTGAAATGCTCTAGTGCAGGATTATCGATGTATCCATAGCTGTTCCAGAACCTATGAGTAAAGGAAGCGCATGCCCAACCGGGCGAAGCAGTGTGGGGAAGCCCATACCTGCCAAAAGGGTGCGAGCGCGCGGCGCTCGTAGGCATCTCGGATGGTCGGGCCGCCATCCTCCTGGCGACACTTGCTCGCAGCGAATGTTGGTTGTTGCGAGAGCAGCAGGTTTCCCAGAAGGAGAGCTGCCATGACCCGTTTCCTTTCAGAACCGGCGCTCGGGCGCCAGCGAATTCGCAGGGCCAAGTGCATCCGCGATATCGGCCAAGTCCCCGGTCTCCCTCCCAGCGAGCAAGATCAGCTTGCAGAAGTTGCCGGGCGATACGCCTTTCGCGCGAACGATTACTACCTGAGCCTGATCGACTGGGATGATCCAGCCGACCCGATCAGGCAGCTCATCATCCCCAGAGTTGAGGAACTCAACGATTGGGGCAAGCTCGACGTCAGCAACGAGGCCTCCGTGACCGTAGCGCAAGGCGTTCAGCACAAGTACCCACACACGGTGGTGCTGCTGTGCAACGAGGTGTGTGGCGGATATTGTCGGTACTGCTTCCGCAAGCGCCTCTTTCTTAATGGCAAGGATGAGGTCACCAGGGACGTATCGAAGGGCCTCCAGTACATCGCCCAGAACCCGAATGTGACCAACGTGCTCCTGACCGGTGGCGACCCGCTCCTCATGAGCACAAGGAAGCTCGTCGAGATCCTCGCAGCCCTCAGGGCCATTCCCCACGTTCGGATCATCCGCATCGGGACGAAGATGCTCGCCTTTGATCCCTGGCGCGTGCTGGATGACAGCGAGCTCCTCGCCGCACTCGGTCGATACTCGCAGCCTCGAAATCGAATCTACATCATGACCCACTTCGATCACCCGCGGGAGCTGACCAACCAGGCCGTTCAGGCCGTTGACTGCCTCCTTCGGAGCGGAGTGATCTGCGCGAACCAGTGCCCGCTCGTCAAGGGGGTTAACGATAACCCGAAAGTGCTGTCCGACCTTTACCGAGAGCTCTCCTTCATCGGATGCCCGCCGTACTACCTGTTTCAATGCCGGCCTACGGCAGGCAACAAGCCCTATGTCGTCCCGATTGTGCAAGGCTGGCACGTCTTTCGAGAGGCGATCCGGCACGGTTCCGGGTTGGCCAGGCGGGCCCGGTATGTCATGTCACACGAAACGGGCAAGATCGAGTTTCTGGGGATCGATGACAGGCACGTCTATCTGCGCTATCACCGTGCCAAGGACGCTGCACTGCGGGGGCAGCTCATGACCTATGAACGAAACGACGAAGCATGCTGGCTTGATGAGCTGAGGCCCAGCCGAGAGAGCGACGCCATGTGCGCCCTGTGTCTAGCCGATACACCCTCTGACCACGAGTCGCGTACGTCCTGCACCAGCAACGAGGATGGAGTTTTCAGGAGGAACAGGGCGCTGTACGATGATGACCGCAGTCCGGCGACGTAGCCGGGCAGGGTCATATGGGAAATCCCGGGGCAGGCAATGAATCCGGCCAGGCATCCGAGTTCGGCTCTCGATCCGGCGCTTCAACCGCGGCATCTTCTCCATCTCTTGAAGGCAGGCGCAGGTATCCTGTGTCTTCTGGCGCTGGTGCCGGGGGGGCAGCCGGCGCAAGCCGCGAAACGTCCCAATGTCCTCCTTATCACCACGGACCAGCAGCAGGTCACCGCGAGCAGCGCCGCGGGCAACTCCCTGGTCAAGACCCCGCACATCGACTCCCTCGCCGCCCACGGGGTGTATTTCACCCGGTCCTACTGCGCCTTTCCGCTGTGCAGCCCCTCGCGCTCGGCCCTGCACACCGGCCGCACGCCGCATGAGATTAAGGTGGACCGCAACTCGGTGCCGATTGATCCCGCCATCCCCATTTCAGGCCAGGTGTTCCGCGCCGCCGGCTACGACACCGGCTACGCCGGCAAATGGCACATGCCCGACCCCTATCCCAGCGACGGCATCGCCGGGTTCGAGGTGCTGAATAAGACCGCGCGGGCGGGCAAACTGGCGCATGACGTCGACGAAGCAACTGTGAACGCGGCCATCGAGTTCCTCAAGCGCAAGCATGATAAGCCCTTCTATCTGGTGGTTTCCTTCATCAACCCACACGACATCTGCCTGTTGGCAGGCGAAACGAGCGGCCTGGTGCATCAGGTGTTGAAGAAGTATGAACCGCCCGCGGGCGCCAAGCTGCCGCCGCTGCCCGCCAATTATGGCAAGCCCGGAGATGCGTCCGGCCCTCGGGGTCCCATGCATGGGCAGTGGGATGAAAACCACTGGCAACGCTATCGCTACGCCTATTACCGGATGGTCGAGGATGTGGACCAACAGGTAGGGCGGGTGTTGGAGACGCTGCGCCAGATCGGGCAGGAAGACCAGACCCTCATCGTTTTCACCAGCGACCATGGCGAGGGACTCGGTGCCCACCGGTTGACCGGCAAGATGATGTTCTACGAAGAGGAGGCCGCGGTGCCGCTCATCATAAGCTGGAAGGGTGTGACCGCGGCAGGGCGGATGGATCGGAACCACCTGGTTTCGACCCTCGACGTGCTACCGACCTTGTGCGACTACGCGGGCGTCCAGCCGCCGCCGCTAATGCGCGGGCAAAGTCTGCGGACTGTCATTGAGAAGCCTGATCAGCCCGGCCATGAGTTTGTCGTCTCGGAGATGGCCGGTGCCGCGGCCGGACGCGCCGGGCGGAGTTTCATGGTGCGGACCAGGCAATACAAATACATGTTGTTTCCCGGCACCGGCGAGCTGTTCTTCGACATGCAGGCCGATCCTTACGAGATGAAGAACCTGGCCGCGGACAAAGCCATGACGAGCGAACTGACGCACCACCGCCAACTCCTCGCGCAGTGGAAGAAGACGACGGAGGAGGAGACTTACCTCCTGCAAGCCGGGCCGGGGGCCCAGGGCAAGAAGGGGAAACGCAACAGGGGGAGACAATGAGGCGGACCGGTGGAGTCCCAGCCCGAGTCAAGTCTCGACGAAGTGCCGATGCGGTTGGGGATACGCGTTCTCGTACTCCGAAACCACGCCAAGGGGAGGTGGCGATGTCGACTATGTGCGCATCGGGAATCATGCCTTCTGTCGGAGCAAGCATCGGCGTCTTGCTCTCGTCCCTCGCTGTTGCTTGCTGGGCGAACGAACAGGGAACACGCCGACTCACCCTTATAGCAGATGGGAAGGCCAAGGCCACGATCGTCACCGGCTCACATCCCTCTGATCAGGAACGGCGCGCCGCCCAAGAACTCCAAACCTACATCTGGAAAATGACCTCAGGCAACGGACGAAACGCGGAGAAGCTGCCCATAAGGACGGATCGTGATACCCCCGGCGGGACCCGAGTCTTCGTCGGTCGCAGCAGGCATATCAAGGAAATGGGCATCCACCTCGATGACCTGTCCGCCAATGGATTCACAATCCAGATGGTGAGCGACGACTTGGTGCTTTGTGGCAAGGATGACCTGGGCACGGCATTCGCAGTGTATACCTTCATCGAGAAGTACTGCGGGGTGAGGTGGCTCTGGCCCGGCGAACTGGGAGAGCACGTCCCTTGCCGCCAGGCGATCGAGGTAGACGCCATATGTGACAGGCAAAGCCCTCATTTCGAGCTTCGGTCGTTGGGAAAGGACCCAGACTGGCGAATGAAGAACAAGCTGGTGGGCGGCATGAAGTCCGTGGGCGGTCACAACTGGGGCAAGATGGTGCCGCCGGCGAAGTACGGGCCTGAGCACCCGGAGTACTTCGCGATTGTCAATGGAACAAGGAAGAGGAATTGGGATGGCTACGACGGACAGCACGGCTACCAGCTATGCACCACGAATCCGGAAGTCGTCAGAATCTGCGTGGACCACGTTCGCAGGTTCTTTGATGAGCATCCCGACGTTGACATGTACAGCGTGGCGGCGAACGACGGCGCGGGCTGGTGCGAATGCGACCGTTGCCGAGCCCTGGACCCGCAACAGGAGTCGGCCGGTGGCGGAAGGATTCTCACTGATCGCGTGTACACCTTCACCAATCAGATCGCCGAACAGCTCAAGAAAACCCATCCCGGCAAGTACGTCGTCCAGCTCGCCTACCAAGCCTGCCTTGAGCCCCCCAAGACGGTGAGGCCTCTCGACAATGTCGTCGTCATGCTTACGGTCAACCTGGAGGGCAACTACGCGCCCAAGCACAAGGCGAACCACTGGAGGATCTTCAGGGCCTGGTCGAAGGTGGCGCCCCATCTGTATGTCTACGAGTACTTCATGCACACGTGGAAGCTCCAGCTACCCAGAGCAATGCCCAGGGCCATCGGAGAGGCCCTCCCGTTCTACCGACGATGCGGCTCGTCGCTGTTCTATGCGCAGTCCATGAACGATTTTGCGACCGAAGGCCTGGATTACTACATCGCGGCGAAGCTGCTCTGGGACACCAACCTGAATGTTGACGCAATCGTTGATGATTACTGCGAGAAGGCCTTCGGGAATGCGGCGCCGGTCATGAAGACGTACTTCCGCAGGCTGGAGGAGCTTTGGGCTGCGATCATGCAGACGCGGGATCGGTGGGAGCATGGCAGTGGGCACTGGGCAGGGAACCCCGACAACTACCTGGTGATGTTCACGCCCGAGGTGATGCGAGAGCTGAAGGGCTACCTCACGAAGGGGCTCAACCTGGCCGAGGCCGGAAAGCCCCAAGATAGGGTATTGTTCATGCTGAAGGGATGGCGATTCACGGAGCTGGAAGTCGAGGCCTTCCGGTCCTTGAGGGAGCTGTCCTCGAAGGGGATCATTGACTACAGGAAAGACGCACCCAGTTGGAGAGGCAAATGCGTGGGTGACCTCTCCTCGCTTGACATCACCAGGCAGGAAGCCGAGGCGCTCGTAGAGCATGCCATATCTGCTTGGAAACAGAGAGACCGGTACGTGGCCGGCCTGAAGGGCTCCTACGTGATTGATTACGATCACATCAAGGGATGGAACTGCATCGACTACAGCTTCCATCCTGTCGCCAGACTGAAGAAGGCCCTGGCCCGACAGTAAGGGAGGCAGGCTTACTCGGCGATGCCCTCGGGATGCCTGAGTGCTTTGACGAGCATTGCGGCCTGGACTGCCGACCATTTCTCCAAGAGTCCGACGTGCGGCTGTTCAGGATTACCCGCGGCGACGCTTGCCTTCACCTTCTTGTCCCTCCTGAAAACTCCGTCCTTGTCTTTTCACAGAGATTTGGGCGTTTCGCCCTTCCAACTTCGGTGGGTTACGGTAGAGCTATTCCCGGGTGGCCCACAACAGGGAGGGATAACCAGTCGTTCGCAATTCGTAGGATGCTGTACTCGGTCCTATCCGACCGTCGAGTAGCCCAAGTGTGCCCCGAAGTGTGCCCCTTTTGTGCGCATTCTTGTGCAAACCGGACCCTGGACCTCATGCGACGTCAGATACCCGTTGGACACCGCCACCCCTCCTCGGAGCCCGCGGCGACGGATGATGCCCGACTCGCCGAATGAGATGCGCACCTTGGGGGCGTTCTTGTTCGGCATGAGGAACATGTCCTGCCTGCTCCGAACTCACTCTTCATCAGGGACCACCGGGGTCCTTCGCACATATAGCGGCAGACTGAGACCATTTGTTTCAGCTGCGAGGAAGGATTTCGTAGCGATTAGCCTGAACCGGCCGTCACGTAAGCCCTGTTCCATCAATGAGGCTGGAGGTTTTCGGGAGGGACACCCATAGTATTCTGTGATATGATGACTGTGTTACGTGATCCTTGGCGCTTCGTTGACTGGTTTGTCTGCCGGGGATGAGGGTGGATGGCCGGGAGAGACGGACGTAAATGGTCGCTGTCCCCGATTGTGCATCTGTAGGCACATCGGATTGACAGACCGGCTATTCCCCAGAAGACGCACGCCCGAAGGGCAGAACATGACGCAAGTAGGAAACGCCTGCCTGCCAATTCGCGTTGAACCAAGATAGCCACAGAATGGAGTCAAGCCATGACGCCCTTTCGCTTCACCTTGTCTCTACTGCTGGGCGTGATTGCCTCCCTTGCCGCCACCTTCACCGTCTACGGTGACGAGGGAGGCGAGCGTGGTGCAGCCGGCGGTTCCTACGCCAAAGAATTCATCGCCGTCAAGATGGCCCCTCAGGCGTCGGCCCCGCTCCAACTGGCCGTACACGCCTGCGCGGGTCTCAAGAACCGCAAGCTCGGCGGTTCCGTCTTCGTCCTGATGGAATCTCACGACCAGCAATGGCTGGACTTGCTCGGCCTGAAGCCGAAGAACGTCGTCGGCGCCTCTGATTTCCTGAATGCCTGCGCGGCCGAGTTCCCCGCCTGCGTCCGCTATTCCTACGCCGATCAGCACGAGGTGCTGCCCAGCATCCTGACCGTGGCTGCCGTCCTCGGGGCCGTGCCGCTGGACGTGGGGATGAACGTCCCCTGCAACGAAGTCGTGTTGGACGCCACCGTCGAGTTGAAGGACAGGAACACGCCTCGTCTCGCGACGGAGTATGTCTTCGAGAAATACGTCGAGCAGACCACCGGACTGGCAATGCTCAACCCGGGATACGATAAGAACCCCAAGACGTTCTCAGACCCGGGCCTGACCCGAGACATGGAACCGAGTCTCGTCGACTTCGTCTTCTCGCAGAAGCTGTTCACCACCTTCCTGAACAACGGCTGCAGGAATGGGCATCCCGAGAAGAAGCTTCTCCATGCCATCGTAAACTCAGGTCATTGGCCGACTCCCCTCGGCGTCTACGGCTACAACGACTCCTGGGGCGTGGCGGGCTACCTGTACGAAGCCCAGACCCGGGCCCTCGATTCCCGCAACATGGGGGCCATCCCCACGATGACGTACAACCTGTCCTTCTTCTCCACCCGAAGACCGCCGATCGAGAATGCGGGCGAACTCCGGCAGCCCCCTCTCGAGGATGTCAAATACGATCCGAACAAGACATACGCGGCGTTCGTCGTTGGCGACGGAGACAACGTGCGCTTCATGATGACCACGAGGAAGGACTGGTTCCTCAAGCGGCTTGCGTACTGCGAAAAGGCCGGCAGTTCAGACGCGCCGCTCACTTGGAGCATCTCGCCGCACCTCCCCCGCATCGCGCCCGACGTGCTCGAGTGGTACTACGCGGCGAGCCGCAAGACGGGAAAGGACTACTTCGCCCTGCCGCCCAGCGGACACCTCTATGCCTATCCATCGTCCCTCAACGAGAAGGACCAGGACCGATTCGCCCTCGCCACGGAACGCGACGCCCGCATTCTCGGCGTCAGGAGCGTGGTTCACTGGGACTGGTTCGGCACATGGAAGGATGCCGAAGAGCGCTTCCTGCCGAAGTACGCCAAGGCCGACGGCGTCATCCGCGGCGTGGTCCCCGTGAATGTGCCTTACTTCTTTCCCGCCTTCAAATGGTGGCCGCCCGACCGCGTCTTCACGGTGCTCTCCGGCAAGGACGGCGGCAGAGTTGTGGTGTTCCGACCTGACGAATGGAGGGGAGCGGACGGCAAGGGGCATCACCTCACTGACAAGCCGTTTTGCCCGACCCCGCAGGAAATGGCCGACAAGCTCTCTAGATATCCCCGAGGCACGGTTACCGCGGTATACATGACAAGCGACGGGGGGCTGAACCTCGAAAACTCGTTCCTGAGGCTGGTCGACCTGCTGCCTCCTCGCGTCCAGATCGTCAGCGCAGACACTGCCGCGAGACTGGCGATGAGCGCAAATCGCTGACCCGCCTGTATCCCCAATGACAGATCGCCCGCCGTTGCTGGAAAGCCCATCCTGTGACACCCTTCTGACGGCACAACTCCCGAAGGATCGGCCCAATCTGACGCCGCAGTCTTCCAAAGAAGACCTTCCGACGGTACTTTGGGATCACTGCAACATGGTACTTACACTCCCACCTCACGTGGGACAGACTTTCCCAGTCATGCATTGCTTTGGTTCTCCTTCTGGCCCTGAAGGGCCTTCCCCGAAGGAGAACCTATTCGCCCCGAGGAGCTGCTACACGCCGGATCGCTCCGAAGCTCTTCGGGTCACACGGCCAGAGGCCGTGGGTTTAGAAACGGGCTAAGCTACAGTTTCACCCGCTCCAGCACCAACACCCAATCCTGGGGCGAAGGCAAGTCAGGGGCCAGATACTCGCCGGTCGATGCGGCTTGGCCGGAATCTATGGCCACGGGTGACACCTCGAACTTCCCGAAGGCTTGCTGCTCGCCAATCTGGTAGAACCAAAGGCCGGTCTTTCCAGAGGCGGTATTGGTGACCTTGACGGGTGGCGTCCGCCAGGTCTGCTTGCCATCGGAAACCACCAATGCCGCGTATTCATCGACCGCCGCCGCGCTGAGCCGGATCTCAGCGCCGACCTCGGGTGCGTCCACCTTGCCCAGCATAGCGCCCCAGTTTCCATCCCGGCGGTCATGAATGAAGATGCTTTTGAAGTGCGGACTGTAGAGGGCGACGATGTAGTTGTCGGGATCCTGGAACCGGAGAACCAGGCCCGCCTCAGCGTTGCTGCGGGCGCTGGCGCAACTGACCATCACATTCTTGGCGTCCACGGTCTTCACGATGCTCAGCACGCCCTTGCCGCCTGTCAGAAAACCGTCCTTGCGTTGCGTTGCCGTACCGTAGTCTTTCCAGGCAGCGGCATCGCCCTTCGAGGTGAATCCAACTGCGCTTCGGTCAAAATCGTCTGCATACAGCAGGGGTTGCGTATGTCCTTCGAAAGTCCCAAGGTCACTGGATATGAGCTTCACCTTGCCCTGGTCAAAGCGCCGCCCGGTGGCGGGGTCGAAATAGAACGCGGAATAAGGGACGTTGGTTTCGACCTTCTTGACGACCGTCCCCTGCCAGTTGTAGATGGTGCGCCGTGGTTGGTAAATGAAGCGTACCTCATCCGGTATACCAGCGGCAAAGCAGTCGGCTTCGGCCCATTCGGGGTGCGGCTCGAACTGTGCCCACGGATATTGTTCGAGCAATTTCTTGCCGCGGCCAAGCTGGGTCGAGCCGGGAGAGTTCATACCCTCGCGCCATGTCGTCCAATCATACACACGCGCCAAGCCCGGATCCCCTTCCACGCTGGCGTGCCAGACCCCGGCCGCCCCGTAGGTGAGTCCCGCCGAACCGCTGAGCATGCTGGCCCAGAACACATACCGTTGGACATCAGCAAACGCCGTTTGCATGTGGCCTTCGTAGCAATACTCACCCATCATGGCGGGCATCACCGGCGTCCTGGCATAGGCCGCTTTCAATTTGGGAATGGCCCCCAGCGCCGCGCTCCAATCGCCGTGTCCCGTCTGGAGCATGTCGAACGAAATGACGGACTCATCCGTCACCCGTTTTCGGGCCGAATCGAAGGGATGCATGGTGGACGGGCGGTGGTAGGGATCGGTCCGCTGAACGTAGCGGGCCACCTCGGTCCATTGCGGACCGCCCGATTCGCCGCCAACGATCCAGATCGTGGGATAGGCGCCGTACCGTGCAATCAGATTCCGCCAGTGCCGCTTGAGGCCGACGACTCCGACCTTCATGCCGTCACAGTCGCCTCGCCCCCAACCGCCGACGATGGCCGGGACGATGCCTGCATCCACCAGATGCTTGAGACGGCGGTCGGCAGACTCGAAGTACTTCGGATTGACCACGCTGAAATCCCTGGTGAAATAAGGTTTGCCGCCCTCGTTCTCCCAGCGTGGCTCAAACAGACCCTCATCGGGGTAGGGCCCACACACAATCTGAACGACGGAGAATCCCTTCGCTTTCCGGTCGGCCGTCAGTTCCTGGAAGCCCTCCCAGGTCATCCGTCTGCACAGGCATTTCCACCACGTATCGCCTAGCCAGAAGAACGGCGTGCCGTCGGCATGCTCGAAGTGCCTCTGGTCTTTGGCCACTCGAATCGGCCCGTGGCGGTAGAGCGCGTTGTCGTCACGGTATGGGATGACCTCGATGTTCCCCTGGACGCCATGCAACCCTGGATCAGTGGCATCCGAACACTCGGTGCGATAGGCGTGCAGGCCGACGCTGCCGGAGGAATAGCGGAAACGCCATTGATTACCTCCTGCCCAAAACGCCGGAACTCTGAACTGCCGGCCGTCCGGGGCGGTGATCAACACGTCCACCGTCGGGCTGTTGGACGGATCAGGGCAGGATTTCTCTGTCCTCAATGTGATTTCGGCGATGCAGTTGGCTTTCACCGTGAGGGGTTGCTTCACCTCGGCAGCTGTGGCGGAGCGGCAGGACAGCATGGCAACGGCGGCGATGAGGAAGACCCCCACTCGGCGTGGACTGAGGTTTCTCATGTGAATTCTCCTTCGGCGCCTTATTTGATGCCTGTGGAACTGAAGATCGCCAACCCGATGCAACGGTCCGCTGCGCCGTAGAAAAGAGCCACTAACCTCTGAAGAGGACCAATCCGTTGGCCACAACGGCGTTCGCTGTGAATCCCTTGCCCCCCCACTCCAGTTCAGGCCGGAGGAACGGTCGATCCAGCCGGCGCCCATTTCGTCCCCCCGGTTCGGACTTCGTGCGGATGGATTGTAGCCGATGCACCCTCGAACCGGGAGTCACGTAAGTCCCGTACCATCAACGAGGACGGAGTTATCGGGAGGGACAGGGATTGACCTCGGCGGACTGGGGGTGCGTGACGATGCCGCCCGCTCCGCTGTGATTGCTCAAGAACGAGCGGACGGTGTTGAAGCCCGCGCGCGACCGCTTCTCCATCATCCGGGTGATGAACGTCTCGTCATAACTGCCGGGGCTGAAGGCCGAGTGCCCTTGTTTCTTCTCCGCGATCAGGTCAAGACGATAGTGGTTCACCCCGAACGGGCGGAAGAGCCTGCCCGTGCCCGTATCCACGAAACGCCCGTCACGAATGGCGATGCGGCCCGCCGTGCCCTTGTCCCCGTGAGAAGGTGCGCCTGCCTGGGCCGGCCAGGCCGCGCACAGCGCGTGCGGCGCGAGCAGGGCGGTGAGGATTGTGAGGGCGGGTTTCATCTCGGTTCTCCAGTATTCGGCTGTGGTTTTCATTCTGCTGCTCGCCCTTGGCGGCGTCATTTGATCAAGTAATCGGCGGCGAGGTTGTCGTGGTTGGTTTCGACCCACTCGCGCAGGTACTGACGGTGACGGGTCAAGACGGTGGCGTAGGCGGGGTCGGCGGCGAGGTTCTTCATTTCGCCGGGGTCCTTCTCCAAGTCCGCCAACTGCTCGCGGCGCTGGCCGTTTTCATAGACACAATACTTGTAACGGCCGGAGCAAATCATCCGCCCGAGACGCGACACAGACCCGACGTACGGTCGCCATTCCTCCGCCGCGCGACCTTCAGCCAACGCCCGCACGCTGCGCCCCGGCAGTGCGGGGGGCGGCGTGATGCCGGCGAAGTCGCAAAGGGTGGGGATCAAATCCAGGCCGCTGGAGACGAGATGCCGGTTGTCCACCAGGCCCGGTTTGGTGACGCCTTTGAGATGGACGATGAACGGCACGGGCGCGGCTTCCTCGAAAAACTTGATCTTTCTTCCGGTCCGATGTGAGCCGTCCATTTCGCCGTGGTCGCTGGTGAACACAACCAGAGTGTTTTCCTCCAGCCCGGCATCGCGCAACGCCTGCAACACCTGCCCGATCTGGCGGTCCACCTGCTCCGTCAGCCGGCAATAGGCCCAGCGGTACAGCCGCCATTGTTCGACGCTCCATTTCCATTTGTCGGACCGCACACTGTCGGGAGCGTCCTCCTGCGGTTCGAAGTTGGCGGGTACGGGCGGACAATGCTTGGCGAAGAATTCCTCCTCCGACACCCCGGCGGGGCGTTGCAGCGCGGCGGTGACACTGGCTTTCGTGACCGGCTCTCCCTTGCCGTCCTCGTCGGCCTCGTCGGTCTCGGCAGCTTTGGCGACTTTGTGTTTCTTCTTCGACGTCGCAGCCTTGGCGCGTTTGGAATCGTCGAAATTCACGAAACAGATGTCGTGCGGGTTGATGAACGACGCGACGAGCAGGAACGGTTTGTCGTGCGGCTTCTTCAGGAACGCGAGGCACGCCGTGGCGAGTTTGTCGCGCTCGTCTTTGGTGAGCACGTCGAACCCGTAATTGGTGATCTTGCCGGGCACGTGCGTCTTGCCGCCGTGGGCGGTCTCGTAGCCGGCGTTGCGAAAGAGCCAGCCCATGGTCTGGCGCTGGATATCGGCGGGAATGCGAGTCGTGGCGATGTCGCCGTTGCCCTGCATCCCGAACCGGCTGGGCGTGTAGCCGGTGAGCATGCCGGTGCGGGACGGGACGCAGACGGGGGTGACGCAGTAGGCGCGCTCCAAGCGGGCACCGGTTTGGGCAAGGCTGTCCATCGCCGGGGTCTAAAGCCAGCGGTTGCCGGCGTAACCGAGCATGCCGGCATGTTGCTGGTCGGTGCAGATGAACAGGATATTGGGCCGTTGCGGGGTCGCGGCAATCGATGCCAGTGGCGCCAGCAGGAGCGCGGCGAGGAGGGTGAGGCTGGGCTTCATGGTTCTTCCTTTTGCTTTCATCTGATTCAGCGGTTCCAGTCTCCGAGCGATGTGACCCACTGCGCGTGCGCCTTCATCAGCTCATCGGCCCGCGCGGGCTCACGACCCAGAAGATTGTCCGTTTCCCTGATGTCCTTGTGAAGGTTCACGAGCGAAAGGGGCTTGTGGTGTTCTCCCATCAGCTTCCATGTTCCTCTGCGAACAGCCCAGGCATCTGCGGATTGCCAGTGCAGATCGCGCGGCGCATCAGGGTGGGCGCCTTTGAGAATGGGCATTATATCCATGCCATCGATGACCCGGTCAGCCGGCAGACGCGCACCCGCGAGATTCGCAAAGGTCGGGAGCAAGTCCATGGTCATCAGCAGTTCATCGCTTGTCGATCCCGCGGGGATCGTTCCCGGCCATGAGGCAATGAAAGGCACGCGATGTCCGCCCTCATACAAGGTGCCTTTTGTGCCTCGCAAGTTGGCGCCGTCCGCGAAACCGCGAGGTGCGGCAGGGCCGTTGTCCGAGCAGAAGATCACGACCGTCTTTGATTCGAGATGATGGTTGCGTAATTCCTCGATGACTGCGCCGACTGATTCATCCAAAACGCCGATCATCTCCTTGTAGGTCTCCACCGGCGGCTTCTTCTTGGAAGGCTCGCGGCCTTGCAGGGGGGCGTGCGGTGCCCCGTGCGCCAGGTAGAGGAAGAACGGGGCATCCTTGTTCCGCGCGATGAAGTCGGTGGCGTATTGGGTCAGCAGATCTGTGGAATAGCCTTCCTCGTTCTCGATCTTTCGGTCGTTCCACCAATCCAGTTGTTGCGTGCCGTAGCCCGCGACATGCGAGTGGTAACCCACGTTGCCGCCCACAAAGCCACGGAACTCGTCAAAACCATAATTCATCGGATGAAACTTATAATCATAACCGAGATGCCACTTGCCGATGAGGGCGGTGCGGTATCCGGCCTGCTTGAGCAATGCGGGTATGGTCAGTTCCCCGGTGGAGATGCCCCAGGCCCACCGTTGCTCGGGGTTCCGCTTGCGCTGTTCGCGGAATGCGGGCGAAAGCTGCTCGTCGGCGACCCAGACGCAACGCTGCTGATAACGCCCGGTCATCAGCGCCGCGCGCGTTGGCGAGCAGAGCGCGCCATTGCTGTGGAAGTCTGTGAAACGCATGCCGCTGGCGGCGAGACGATCGATGTTGGGAGTTTTGACTGCCGTGTTGCCGTAACAAGCCAGAGATCCATAACCCAAATCATCGGCCAAGATGAGAACGACGTTGGGCCGTGCGCAACTCTGGCCGAACACTGAATGCGCGAGTGCAAGCACCGCGACGACGATCACATGCCGACGTTGTCTCCTCATGGCAGACTCATTCTACCTTACCGAACTCAAACGAAACCGTCTCGGTCGCCGACAACGGCAGCCAGATCACGAGCGTGTAAGTTCCATTCGCATCCACTTCGATGCCCGTCCGATAATCCACGCGGTGCGTTTTGGTCCGGCCGTTGATTTTCAACGACACGCTACTGTCCGGGCTGCCCCAGTTGGCGATGACGAACGCGGGATTTTCCAGCGGTCGCTCCTTGGAGGCTTGGACGGTGAACGCTGAGACTTCGCCTGTCTTCGTGAATTTGAAGGCGCGTCCCCGTTTCTCGTAGCCGCGAGAGACGCAGCCGTTGGTGTCCCTCACTTCGGGCGCGAAGTTCCACGAGCGGTTCAGGGTGGTCAATGCGCCGGGCTGCTTGTCGGTCAGGCCATACATGACCATGGCCTCGATATTGTTGCCATTGGTGTGGCGCACTTCATGGAACGTGGCCGGGCACGCGGACGACGGGCGGTCATACGTGGTGACGCGGGTTCCGTCGCTGGGAATGACTTGCACCGGATAGTGATTCCAGCCGCGCCACCAGACCTCGTCGTGCAAGAACGTCTGGCTCCCGGCCCCGATTTCGCCGATCTCGAACTGCTTGGTCTGGCTCTTGAGGTTGATCAGCTGCAGATTCCAGCCGCCCTCGCCCTTCCTGGCGGGCGGGCCGCCACGACGGATGGTCTTGGTCTGGCCATCCGGGTTGGCCAGAATTACAGCGTCCTCACGCATGACGTCCTCGGTGGCCTGGCCAGGGTGGCAAAGGATTTCGTTCTGGTTCAACTCCGCCGTGATGGCCTTGTCGGTATTGTTATGCACCAACTGGTGGCGGATGGAAACGCCGTCGGGATAGATCGTCCAGTATTCGTCGGACCAGATGCCCCTGCCGTTCGCGTCGAGCGCGGGCCAGCGGTAATCGATGGACGCCGACGCGTTCCGCCAATGCACCACGACGCGCGCGTCGCTGCGATGGATGATCCGCGCGTTGGAAAACCGGCAGAGCATGTCGGACATGTGTTCGTAGCATTGGTGCTCCTTGCCATCATAGCGCTCCGCGCTCTGATCGTTGCTCCAGATGCCGCCCGGGCCGGGCGCGGTGACCAGCGACGGCAGGTAGCGCGTGCCACGCCAGAAAACGTAGCGCCACGGCTTGTTGGGGAACGTGACCACGATGTCCGCGAAGTCGCCCACGCGCCAGAGCCCGTCCCATTCCGGGCTGTAGCGCAGCTTCATGCATTCGGCGCGAAATCCCGGCGACACTCCCGGCCCGGCGGGCAGCACCCACGGCTTCAATGGACGCGTCTCGGACGGCTTTAGCGCGGCGTGCTCCGCGCCCACCTCGGATTCACTCAGCGCCTTGTCGAACCACTGTACCTCATCAATCAAACCGCTGAACACCATCGCCGTCTGGAACTGTTTAGTAACCGCGCGCTCGGCGAACAGCGGAAACTGCCGCAGCGAACGGGTCATGCCGATCGTCAGATCCGTGTTCGCCATGGCAACGAAAGCGGACACCTTGTTCGTGTTTGCAACGGGTTTTCCGTTCAGATAAACGACCGCACCCGCGCCTCTCTTGGCGACGGCGGCGACATGCACCCACTCGTAGAGCGGCACGCGCTCGGTGATCACCGACTGAACGGCGTCGCCGTTGCCGATTCTGAATTCCACCTGGCCCTTGGCGTTGACGCCGAGCAGACAGCCTTTGTTGCCGTCCATGTGGTCCAGGATCGCGGCGAGATTGAAGGGATACTCCTGAATCGCGATCCACGCGGAGACGGTAGACTCGCCTTCGAGGTTCGGACACTGTGCCGCTGGCAACGTGACGACACTGCTGTAAGAATCGAACGAAAGGCAAGCACCGGACACCCCAGAGCGCCAATAGGCGTCCACGCCGCCAATATCGCAGGCCTTGCCAGATTGCTTCTCCGTGGTCGCAAAGCCCGCGCCTTCGTCAAAGCGCCAGTGACGAACCAGATTGTTGGTGCGCCCGGACTTCAGCGGCGAGCCGGTGACAGGACGTTGCGAAGCCTTGGTGAGTTGCGCCGGGCGAAACGCGGTTTCGCGGATGCCGTCGGGCGTGAGTTGCAGCGTCTGCTCAATCTGATTGAGCGGGTCGTTCCAGTCCGCGAGCCGGTAGCAGCCGTTCTTCACCGTGCGGACCAATTTGCCGTCAGCGTGGATAGCGAAGTATTCGTCCGCGTAGTCGGCATAGAACGGCGCGGGATTGCCGGCCTGGTTGTAAGCGGCAAGGAAATCAGTGAACGCCGGCTTCGTGATGTCCGGCGCGTAACGCCAGTGGACGGTGACGCTCTCCTCCGCCAGCGCAACGATGGCGGCGTGGCAGGCGATGTTGTGATTGTCCGGGCGCTCGTCCGGGCCGTCATCCTTGCGTGGAATCAGCCGGGCAACGGAGTGTTTGCTGCCGCCGAGCGGATTCCAGCGGGGTTGATAACCAAAATCACGGCTGAAGATGAACTGCCCGCGCTGCGGCAACTCAACGACGATGTCCGCATATTTCCCGGTGAACCCGTCATCATCAAACGGCAGCCGCGTGTAGTAGGCCTTGATGCGGGCTGGAGAAGTCTCTCCCGCGGCCAGCGCGATCGGCGCGATCCATGCAGCGCCCGTGATCAGAATGGACAGGAGGCTTTTCATGGAGTGGATTTCCTCTTCGCAGCTTTTGGTTTCGGAGCAGGCGCTCTCTTCCATGCATCGGGGCGCACGATCTGCTTCGCGGCTTCGAGTCTCTCCAACAACGCCGGATAGGGCACATCCTGCACGCTCAAGCCGCTGTCAATGGCCAGCCCGGCGGCGATGGCCGCGCTCTGGCTCAAGGCCATGAAGACCGGCTCCATGCGGATCGAACCATGCGCCACATGCGATGCGGAAAGGCAGATGGGGGAGAAGAGGTTTTCGCACTGGCCCTTGGGCGGGATGATCGAGCGATAGGAAATGCCATAAGGACGGGGCGGCGTGCGCCAGATGACGCCGTCACTGACGCAATACCCGCGCTCGGTCACGAAGTGCTGCACGACGTGTGAGTCCATCCCGAACGATCCCAATCCCACCGGGTCGGGCGCTCTGCGTTTGCCTTCGCAATCGTGCTGCGTCATCACGTAATCGGATACCATCCGCCGGGCCTCGCGGATGTAGATCATGTAGGGCCACCCGCCGTTGTCGGTGAATTCATCCTTGGGCAAACCGTAGGCGGCGACCTTCTTGCGGATCGATTCGGGAACCCGTGGATTGTTCGCGAGGGTCCACAAGAAGCCGCGGATGTAGGTTTCATGTTTCTTCTCGATCCTGCGGCGGGTTTCGTAGCTGGCTTCCGGATAGTCCCAATTCGCACCGGGATGGTCGGAGCCCACTGCGTGCATATGGTTCCAATCCACCTTTGAGCCGGACCCGGCCAGCGGCTGGATCAGGGCCGGCAGCCGTTCATCACCCGCGTCGAAGTTGCGGAGGAGCAGTTCGTGATCGGCCTCACGATAGCCCTCCGGCTTTTCAATCGGAATACGGAGTCTGGGATTGGTCGTCAGGCAGATGCGGTAGTTGTAGGCCTGGATTTTCCGATCACCCTGTCCGTTGGTGAGGCCTTCGATGCGGAACACATACGGCAGGAGTCCGCTGCTCTGGTCGCCCGGTTTGACGTAGGGATCGACGTCCTTGATAAAATGGTCCTTGTTGCCTTGGGTGTAATGGACGCGCGGCCTGGTGTCACCGCGCCGGACGCCGGCCAGATCCTCGCCGTATTGGTTCTCGGCCTCCCGACCGACGGTGTAACGGACGCCCGCCGCGGCCATCAGGTCGCCGACGTAGGTTGCGTCAATGAACATCCTGCCACGGTAGGTCTTGCCGTTGAGCATGGTGATCGACTCGATGCGCCGGCCGTTCATCTTGACGCCTTTTCCGGGGGCACGGTCAAGCTTCTCGTTGAAAGCGACCGACACGCCGGCGTCCGCGATCATTTTCTCGAATACACGCCGGCCCACGTGAGGCTCGAAGCTGCGGACATAATCCATCCCGTAGGCCGCCGCAATCAAGTCGTAGAATTCCGAGGCAATGCCTCCGAAGGTGGCGCGCTTGCCGAGGAAATCGGTGGCGCCGAGTCCGCTTGCGCTCATGCCACCGAGGAAGCCGGTGGGATTGACGAGGATGACCGAGTGTCCCTGGCGCTTGGCTGCGACGGCCGCAACGATGGCCCCGGACGAGTCGCCATAAATGACAATGTCATGAAGCGGGGGCTCGGCTTGCGCCTTTGCTACAGGCGAAGCCTGCGGGACGTTGCCTGCCGGGGACTGATTTTGAACTTCGCTGGCCAAGCAAGCGACATGGGTTACCACGGCAATGAGCGACATCACGGTTTTCGCACGGACGAGTTTGACAGGGTTGGCTTGCATCATGGCTGCTGTCGAACAGACCTCTGTCTCTACCGAAAACCTCACCATCGCCCACAACATCCCGTACAAGCCGGTTCGGATGCTCTTCATGGAGTTTCCTGCCGCGTTGTGGTCAGTACGTTCCAGCAGGCTCCCTGGCATCGTCCGTGCGGTTGCAGTCTACCTGCGAGGGGCCTGACGATTCTACTGTCCCTATCGAAAACGCCATCCGGAGGCATGCGTGTTGTCGATATGGATCCGCTGAGGCATGCTGCGAAGTGCGCCACTCCATAACGAAGACATGCCCCGGACGCTTGAACGTTCACGACATGGTCAGGAAGAAGTGTGCCGCGACATGCGCCCCCTTTCTGCATAACGCTGGCTTCCACACCCGAAAAAGCGCTGAATTCCTTCAGAAACTCGCATGCATAAGTGGCACATGGCGTTTCACGGAACCGAAGCTTGGAGGTTCGAGTCCTCCGCGGCGCGTTTTTCAAGCCCTGACTCTCCAGCACCTTACGATGCGACCCGAGTTGGCTGTTTGTGCCGGATTGGGACGGAGTGGGTCACTATTGGGTCAGTCAGGTCACGTTCCAGGGCTTTCGCCCTTCTGGCAGCCTGCGCATTGTCCGGGGGATTTGCGGGTTGCACCTCACCACTGCCGTTTCGAGAGCCTGTCATTCACCGACCAGGGGTCGGACGCGGTCGATCTTGAAGTGGACCAAGTATCTTGCCGTGTCCTTGATTCCGCATTCGGCCGGCAGCGGCCGGCGACGGAGGGCCCTGATCTTCTCGCGATCAGTCTCTTCTCCGACCCTCGTCAGGTGAAGTCGTTTCCCCTTGTAACCCTCACGCGCCTCGATAAACAGGTACGCCGCATGGGGGTTCGATTGCAGGTTCGCGTGGCTCAGCCGGTCGGCCATGATGAAAGCGATGGTCCGATCGTCGATGAAATGCGGCCGGGCATAGATCGCCGCATCGACGGCTCCATGGGCATCGGCTGTGGCCAACACCCCTGTTCCCTTGGTCTTCGTGAAGTAGTCCTTAATGTTCATGTGAGCCTCCTCTTCGGGACCGATAGCATCTTGAGTTTGCCCTGCTCCGGTACACAAACTCGTTCGAGTAGCCGGGTCGTGCGGCTACGCCTGGTTAGATGCTCGACTGACCCAGATCTAATCATCTCTAACCATGTTCATCCAACTTCCCTGGGCAGAATGGAGGTCTACGCCTGCTGGCAGACGGGGCAGAAATACGTGCTCCGACCCGCCTGCAGGATACGGACGATACGACGGCTGCAGGTCGCACACGGCTGGCCGTGCCTTTGATAGATTCGGCAACTCCAACGACCGCCCTTATAGTAGCTCTCCTGGCAGACCCGTCGGATTGCTTCTACCAGCCTTCGTACGGCAGACGGATTCAGCGCCTGGGCGCGCGCCCGGGGATCGACACGAGCCAGATGGAGCGCCTCGGACTTCGCTATGTTGCCCAACCCACTCACGAGCGATTGGTCGAGCAAGGCCGGTCCGATGGCCTGATCGCGGGAACGCAGTGCCCGCTCGATTTCCCCAGCGGGATAGGGCTCGGTCATCACGTCGGGTCCAAGGCGGGACAATTCGTGAGCAACGGTTTGCGAGGTCTCAGGACGAAGCATCTGCCCGTTCAGGTTGCAGACCGTGTGCGAACCCATGTCCAACGCGAGCCATGTCCCCGGAGGAAGCAACAAGAGGCGGCCCTCAAGACGGCGCCAGCTTCCGCGCATCAGCAGGTGATTGTGAAGAAAGAGACCGCCCTCAAACTCCGCAAAGATGTGCTTGCCCTTGCAGAAGACGTCAAGCAGGCGACGGCCGGCGACAGCCCCGGCGAACGCCTGCAGGTTCTCGCGGCCTGTCAGGCAGGACACCACGACATGCCCGGCCACGTGCCTGCGCAGCCACTCGGTCCTGATCTTGACTTGAGGCCCCTCGGACATTCCCCGATTATAGACGCGCCGAGCGGGCGACAGACACGGGGAATCGAGCGGATGGTCAATGCGGGCGAGGTCGATCGGTCATCGCTGAACGTCACAATCGGCGACCACCTGACCCCGGGCGGGCAGCCAATTCTCTGGCAATCAGGGCAAGAGCAAACACAGGACCGTGCTGACGATGCCCAATTCGTCCTCCCGGTTCGGACTCAGTGGGGTTGGATAGTGGCCGATGCACCCTCGGACCGGGAGTCACGTAAGTCCTGTACCATCAGCGAGGACGGAGTCATCGGGAGGGACAGGTGGGCCATCAGACGGCCGGATGACCCATTCGATTCGTACTCCGCGTCAGATAGAACTCCTCAACGGTTCCCCGCACCCGCTGTGCTCGCGGATTGGCCAGCATACCTGGTCCCGACCCCACTGCTTGGGACCGGCCTCATCATCCGGTACAATTCCAGCCTTGCGTGCAAGGGGACTCTTCTGTGATGCCCCACGTTGCCGCTCGCCAACGCCGGTGCGTCGGCCCGGGATCGTGGTGCTTGAACCGGCCATGTGACGACCGAAGGCCCGCTTCGGAGCATGCAAGCATGGCCGAGAGAGGGTGTCGGTGACGGCGTTCACGATCAAATTACACTCGACTCGATATGGCAGAATCGAGGAACACGGTCCTGAAGTCTTGCTCTCAGACCACGCCACGGCGTTCATACTTCAACACATGCAGGTCTATCGAGGACAACGAGTCGGTGAGCCGGGCTGTGGGACGGGGGTGATAAGTCTGTGCGCCGCCAAGGCGGGTGCCCGCCATGTCATCGGGACAGATACTGATCCGCAAGCCGTGGCAGCTGCCTGCTACAATCGCGACGCCAATGGGTTGGCCAATGCTCACTTCGTAAGAGGCAGCTTGCTGGAACCCGTGGCGTTCGGTCTTGATCTGGTTGTCGCATTGCTACCACATAAGCCCGCCCCTCGACCTTTCAGCCGACGCTACTACGGTGGATGGGACGGCACGGACCTCCTACGAGCCACCATCCGGCAGGGTGCCGAAAAGCTGGCCATGGGCGGACGATTGCTGCTTTATCTAAACAGCATTGCCAATCCTCGGAGGATCAGCCATGAATTGGACGCATTCTATGACGTTGTGACGGTGGCGGAGAAGAAACGGTACTTCACGGAACGGGAATTCGATGAAATGACTCCCGGCATGTTTGCCCATCTCGAGGCTCAACGGAAACGGGGTGAGGCGGATTTCTGGGAGGACTCCCAGGGGCTCTATTTCATGGCCAGGATCTGCGAGGGTCGGCGGCGATGAACGGAGAGTATCTCATTGTGAACGCCGACGACCTGGGGCTTTCCCCCGAGGTGAACGACGGTATCCTCGAAACCGTCACGGCAGGCGCAGTGACCTCGGTCAGCGTGATAGTCAACCCGCCCCACGGAGTTGATCCGGCCCCCTATCTGGCATCGGGCGTCTCCATCGGCCTCCATGTCAACCTGACACTGGGCTGCCCGTGTGCACCGATAGCCCGTGTTGGTTCCCTGGTGGATGCCGAGGGTTGCTTTTCGTCGGATGTCGAAAGCGTCCTGGAGCGCCTCAAGCAGGAGGATGTCCGGGCAGAGGTGGCTTGTCAGCTTCTGCAATTTCGCGAACTGACCGGACGCGATCCTAGCCATCTGAACGTCCACAAGCACTTGGATGCGAAGGACCCACGGGTCCTGACGCCGATGATGGACTTGGCTGCGGAGATCGGCGTGCCCCTGCGCGCTATCGCCCCATCGCTTCGGGATCTGTGCAGGTCCCGCGGCGTCCGGACCACGGACCATTTCATCGGCGGGGTCCGCCCCTCGCCCTATTGGACGCGTGATCGTCTCCGCGAAGAGCTTTCGAGCGTCAGCAACGGCATCACGGAATTGATGTGTCACCCTGGGAAGAACGTCAAGCCTATTCCGGGCCTGTGGTACCTTGCCGAGCGCGACGTCGAGCGTGAGACCCTTCTATCCAGCGAAGCAAGGGAGTTGTTCGCAGGGTTTATCATGACGCCGTTTCGGCCCGGCCTTCTTGATCTGGAGACGTCAGGGTGAAGCTCGCTATTCTCGACTACAGCCCTTACGGCAATCCGCACGACCTGCGAAGCGACGAGGAACTGGCGCACGCGGCGCGCAAGCTGGGCTGGGAGTGCGAGGTGCTGATGATTTCGAGAGGCAAGGCGGTTGACCCGCCGGTCGAGAACATCTGGCTGCGCTACGATCTGCGATCGCCGGAGGACCTGAGCTGGGTGGTCGACATTGCACAGTCGCTCCGCGAGAGGGAATGCCGGCTGTTCCCGACATCCGATGCGATCGAAGCAAGCGAAGACAAGTGGCTGACGTTTCAGGCTCTACGACGAAATGCCGTCCCAACGCCGGAGACAGTCCTGGCAGATCAGGTCAAGCAGGTTGGTTTTCCGGCGATCATCAAGCCGCGAGTCGGATGGGGCGGCAAGGGGATTGTCGCCATCCGCGAGGCGGATGATCTTGTTGCCGCCGGTTCATGGTTATGCGACGACTACATTGCTCAGCCCTACATCGCGCACGACCGAACCTGGATCGTGGCCTGCACGTCGCAGGCCGAGATCGTTGTGATTGAGGAAGTACCCAACGATCCTGAGGCCAACCGGAGAAGGTGCGCTACCCCACCGCCTTCGGGGACAACTCGTCAGGCCATCGCGGCTATTGACGCCGTTGGCCTGGCCGTTGGGACAGTCGACGTGGTTGCATCGCCCGGAGGCATGAGCGTTCTCGAGGTCAATTCGGCCCCGCGGATTGCGTATCCTCATCTGCCGGACGCGAATCTCGCTGGGCCCATGGTCGATGCCGTCTTGACGTGGATGACTTGTTCGTGAACATTCTCTTGGCCATTCCGTTCGAAATCGGCGGTCTACGCGGCAACAGTACCGCAGCCAGACGTTTGGTCGCCGGCTTCCAGAGGAACGGACACATAGTATCCGTCCTTGGCCCGCCCGACGTACTGGAGGAAAACAGCGTACTCTCGCAAATAGAGTCCTTCCGTCCGGAGGTCGTGTTGGTCCTTCACGCATGGCGATGCGCGGCGGTGGCTCCCGCAATGAAACGAATTACCGGCATACCGGTGGTGACCTCCATGCGCGGCACCGACCTCAACGAGATGCTCGACGACTCCGCCACGCGGCCGGTCATCTCGGAGGTCCTGGCAACCAGTGCGGCCATTGTGGTATTTCACCATCGGGGCAAGGAGCGACTCGGTTCCTATGATCGGCTCTGGGCGGAGAAGGCGCGGATCATCCCGAATGGCGTTGACCTGCCCGAATCCAATGTGGACTATCGTCACCGCCTTGGGATCCCCCGGTCCGCATTCGTCTTCGTGGCCGTATCCGGGCTCCGGGAGGTAAAACGTCCACTCTGGCCGATCGCAGGGATCGATAAATTACGTTCCAAGCATTCAAACCTTGTGTGGCTGCACGCCGGGCCATCTGTGGAGAAGGATATCACCGAAGAGCTCCGAGATTTGATGGCCAAGCATGCTTGGTTGCATCACGTCGATAAGGTGCCCCACGAGGAGATGGCCTCTTTTCTTCGTGCCGGGGACGTTTTTCTCTCCGCGAGCCGATCCGAGGGAATGCCGCACGCGGTCCGCGAGGCGATGCTGGCCGGGTTGCCGGTATTGCTGTCCGACATCGAAGGGCATCGCAACATGGCTCGCGCCGAACACGAGGCGCTGTTCTTTGCCGACGGGGCGGGGTTTCTAAGTCAGGCGAGCCGATTGATTCGCGATCCAGGGCTGGGCGATCGTCTGGGCGAGTCCGCTCGTCGTCGGGTATTGAGCGAGCTTGAGGAATCCGATGAAATCGGACGGTATCTCAGTTTGTTTCGCGAACTGGTCGAGAAAAGGATGGCATGATGACCCCCCCAACCATCGATGCCCGTGGAATGTTGTGTCCTAAGCCCCTGATCATGGTGAAGAAGGCCTTGGTGGAGATGCAGGTAGGGACTGAGTTTACCGTCCTCTTGGACAACGAGATTGCCAAGGAGAATGTCCTACGGTTCCTCCAAGACAATCGGACCGCCGCGTCGTGCACCGCGGAGGGAGGGATCTTTGCGATTCAGGCAAAGAAGTTGTCGCAGGACCTGCCTGCGCCTGGTGCTGAGGCCTATTGTGGTCCGTCGGGGGCTCCAGGGAACCCTGTCTTTGTCGTCAGTCGCAACACCATGGGTTCCGGCTCCGAAGACTTGGGACGGATCCTGCTTGAGGCGGCAATCAACTCGCTCAAGGAGGTCACACCGCTTCCGTCAGCTCTCGTCTTTTACAACAGCGGCGTGCACCTCGCTTGTGAGGGCTCAACGGTACTGGACTCCCTGAAGGATCTGCAATCTCGCGGGGTCAGGCTGCTCGTGTGCGGAACGTGCATCAACTATTTCGACCTGAAGGCAGGTCTGCGAGCAGGCACTTTGTCAAACATGTACGATATCCTTCAGGTATTGTCGAGTTCGGACCACGTCGTTCCACTCTGAGAGAGATCCGATGGCGCCGAACCGTTACTACGACAACGCAGCGACCTCTTTTCCCAAGCCCCCCTCGGTTGGGGCGGCCCTGGTAAGGTATCTGAACGAAATCGGTGGGCCGTACGGACGAAGTGCCTACCCTCGCGCAGTGGAGGTCTCGCGAACCATTGAAGACCTGAGGGATCGACTCGCCGCCGTCCTGGGCACTCGACATTCCGAGGGCGTGGTCTTCACCCCCAACGCCACCACAGCTATCAATATCGTGCTTCAGGGCCTACTGAAGGGGGGCGGTCGGGTGCTCATTTCGCCCCTTGAGCACAACGCGGTCACCCGGCCGCTTGCAGCACTGGTCGCCGCGCGGGGTGTCGTGTATGAGCTCCTGCCTCATTTCGCCGACGGCCGGGTCGATGTTGAGAGGATCAACACGCGACTGACGCCAGACACGCGGCTCGTCGTCGTCAGCCACCAGAGCAATGTGAACGGAGTCATTCAGCCGATCAACCTTATCAAACACGTTATCGGCGATGTCCCCCTTCTCGTCGATGCCACCCAATCTCTGGGGAACATCCCTGTTGAGGTCGACGCATGGAGGCTCGATTACGTGGCGTTTACGGGACATAAGGCCCTGCTCGGTCCGACGGGGACAGGAGGGCTCTTTCTCCGCAACCCCGCCCTCGTGGAACCGCTGGTCTACGGAGGGACGGGAAGTTCATCGGACCGCTTTGAGATGCCGGAGTTCCTGCCGGACAAGTTCGAGGCCGGCACGGGCAACATCGCCGGTCTCTTCGGCCTGCTGGCCGCCATTGAAAATCGTCCGCATGCGCAGCACACCTTCGACGACTTTGCCTGGCTGGTGGAGAGTGTGCAAGGCCTGCCCGACTACACGGTCTATGCGGCAGAGGATCGAACCTGTCAGGGCGATCTGTTCTCACTGAACCATCGAACGCGTGATTGCTCGGAGTTGGCAATGGCCTTGCTCCGGCAATCTGGCATCGAAGTGCGAGTGGGCTTGCACTGCGCACCGCTGGCGCACAAGACACTGGGGACGTTCCCGCGGGGCACGCTGAGAATCGCCCCGTCGGTCTACCACACGCGAGCCGATCTTGAACATGTTTACCAAGCCCTGGTGGAGGTGGCCCGCTCGTGAGCGTCTTGTTCCTCTTTCAATCGACCCGTGACGTGATCCGGGCAGAGAAGCTCAGCCGGAGTGATTCCCTGGTGTGCCAGGTCGTCCCCGTGCCACGGAACCTGTCCGCCGAGTGCGGGATGTCGCTCTCCGTTGCTGAGCTCGACGCGGAGCGACTGCAGACGCTGCTGGACGGCGCGGGGATTCGGGCTGTCATCCATCATCCCGCCGAACGGGAGAAACCGGCCTTCGATCTGTTGAGTACCGTGGAATACGGCGGTTGCTCGGCCAAGCTGCCTGCCGATCTGCTGGCGGCGGCGCTCAAAGGGCTTCCGGAGGCAGCGGATCCTGCTTTGATGGTGGGGCTTGACACCTGCGATGATGCCGCTGTCTATCGTCTCACCGATGAGATCGCCCTGATTGAGACCACGGATTTCTTTCCGCCTGTCTGCTCCGACGCCTACGAGTTCGGGCAGATTGCGGCTGCGAACGCCGTCAGTGACGTCTTTGCCATGGGCGGAAGAGTCCTGACAGCCATGAACCTGGTAATGTTTCCCAGCCAAGGCATCCCCTTTGAGGTCCTGTACGAAATCCTCCGCGGTGGGCAGGAGAAGGTGTCTGAGGCAGGCGGACTGGTTGTCGGCGGCCACACTATTGCCGACTCTCCTCCGAAGTACGGCCTCGCGGTGACCGGAATTGTCCACCCGCAACGGGTGATCACGAATGCCAATGCCCGGCCGGGAGAGGCATTGATCCTGACGAAACCCATCGGGACGGGGGCCGTTGTCGCGGGACATCGAATCGGACAGGCCCGGCGTGGAGATTACCAGAAAGCGCTGGAAACGATGAAGCAGCTCAATCGCACCGGCGCCGAAGTCATGCAGCAGCACTCCGTTCGCTGCGCCACCGACATCACCGGATTCGGGTTATTGGGACACGCCATGCACATCGCGCGCGCAAGTCGTGTGACGCTGGAGATCGATACCCATCGGATTCCGCTCCTGCCCGGCGCCCGCGAATTAGTAGACATGGGCTGCATTCCTGGTGCTGCGTTCCGCAATCTGGCCTATGTTGAGTCATACTGCGGATTCGATCCGGGCTTGTCCTACACCTTCAAAATGCTGGCGTTGGACCCTCAGACCTCCGGTGGCCTCTTGATGACGGTGCCTTCAGCGGAGGCAGACTCAATCGTGTCGACCCTGCGGCAGAACGGGTACGCCGAAGCCGCAATCATTGGGGTCACAGGCCCTTCTTCGGATCGCCTCCTGCTGGTTCGATAGCGCTGGCGGGGGGGTGGTAAAGGCTTTCGATCGGGGATAGGTGTCTTATGAGCATGAGCGACATCGGCGGTAATTCAGACGCCCCTCCCCTGATCCTGCTCACCGGCGCCACCGGTTACGTCGGCGGCCGGTTGCTCCGCGAATTGGAGCGAAAAGGCCATCGGGTACGTTGCCTCGTTCGCCGTCCGGAGTTTCTTCAGAACAGAGTCGGCCCCGTAACCCAGGTGGTGGCCGGCGATGTCTTGGATGCCCAGACGCTCCCGGCGGCCATGAGTGGTATCCAAACGGCCTATTACCTTGTCCACGCGATGGGTTCAACCGGCGACTTTGCGGAGGAAGACCGCCGTGGGGCATCCAACTTCGCGGAGGCAGCGAAGGAGGCGGGGGTTCGTCGGATCATCTACCTGGGCGGCCTGGGCCGGCCTGACGCGAACCTGTCGGCGCATCTTCGGAGTCGTCAGGAGGTCGGAGACATCCTGCGATCCACAGGTGTCCCGGTCGTGGAGTTCCGCGCGTCGGTGGTGATCGGGCCAGGGAGCCTCTCGTTCGAGATGATCCGGGCCCTGGTCGAGCGGCTACCCGTGATGATCATGCCTCGTTGGGTGTCCGTTCTCACACAGCCGATCTATGTGGGGGACGTATTGCAGTACCTCGTGGCTGCTCTGGGACGCAATGTCGCGGAAAGCCGCGTATTCGAGATCGGCGGATCGGATCGCGTTTCGTACGGCGACCTGATGCGCGAGTACGCCCGACAGCGGGGTTTGCGGCGTTGGATGATCCCGGTGCCGGTTCTGACGCCCCGACTCTCCAGCCTGTGGCTGGGGCTGGTTACACCCGTTTACGCTCGCGTCGGCAAAAAGCTCATCGACGGTATTCGATACCCCACCGTGGTCCAGGACGATACCGCCCTTCGGACGTTCGACATACGCCCCAAAGGTATTCGTGAGGCCATCGCCAGTGCCTTGCGGAATGAAGACAGCGAATTCATCGAAACCCGCTGGTCCGATGCCCTGTCGTCAGCCGCTCTCCGGCGATACCGGACCGGAGTTCGTTTCGGTCCGCGGATCGTGGACAGCAGGGAGGTTCGCGTGGAGGCGCCGCCGGACAAGGCGTTCAGACCGATTGAACGAATCGGGGGTGAAACAGGCTGGTACAGCGGCAACGGGCTCTGGCGGTTGCGCGGGCTTATCGATCTGGCTGTCGGAGGGGCTGGAATGCGCAGGGGTCGGCGCGACCCCTTACGACTGCTCGTCGGCGACACCGTCGACTGCTGGCGGGTAGAGGCCATTGAACCGGACCGCCGCCTGCGACTGGCGGCGGAGATGAGACTGCCCGGTCGGGCCTGGCTGGAGCTTGAGGTCACGCCTGACGGAGCCGGGTCGAGGATCCGTCAGACGGCCATCTTCGATCCGGTCGGACTTGGAGGACGGGCTTACTGGCTCGCCCTGTACCCGGTCCATCAATGGGTCTTTGCGGGCATGCTTCGAGGTATTGCCGCTGCCGCCGCTGAATCGTCGGAGCCGAGGCAGGTTCGATCGGGAGGGTGGGTCAGTCTGGTCCTGTTGCTTGCGGTGGTCTTGGGCTCAGCGGGTGTTGGGGGGGCTTCAACAGGGAGCTCCGGTTGGTATGCGTCGCTTGCGAAGCCTTCCTGGACGCCCCCAAACTGGGTCTTCGGGCCCGTGTGGACGGTGCTTTATGTCATGATGGCCGCGGCGGCATGGCTCGTTTGGCGCCGGCGTCCCTGGGCACGCGTTGGCCCGGCACTGGGGCTGTTCTCGCTACAGCTCATGCTGAACATTCTTTGGACGCCGCTCTTCTTCGGGCTTCAGCGTCCCGGACTGGCCCTGGTGGACATTCTGCTGCTTTGGCTTGCCATCGCAATGACGGTCGTCGCGTTCCGGCGGATCAGGCCGTTGGCAAGTTGGATGCTGGTGCCCTACCTGCTGTGGGTGACCTTTGCGGCCGCCCTGAATATGGCGATCTGGAGGCTAAACGCTTCGTCGTGAAGACCTTCGAGGGAGAAAAGGGGGTCAGGCTTACTTCTTGTCGTTTGTCGCTCCTGGGATAGACTACTGCCATGCCGAGGCGTCTTCGAGTCGATTGTGCGGACTTCGTTTACCATGTGCTCAATCGCCGTGCGGGGCGAACGACACTGTTTGAGAAGGATGAGGACTACGCATCCTTCGAGAAGGTCGTTGAGGAGGCCTGCCGGAAGGTCGGCGTTCGGGTACTGGCCTATTGCCTTATGCCCAATCACTGGCACCTGGTGCTCTGGCCACGGAATGATGGAGACCTCTCACGATACATGCAGTGGCTGACGACCACTCACATGCGTCGGTGGCATGCCCACCGCGGGACCCGAGGCACCGGCCCAGTCTATCAAGGCAGGTTCAAGAGCTTCCCGGTTCAGGAAGACGTTCATTTTCTGGTCGTCTGCCGGTACGTGGAGCGAAACCCGCTCCGGGCGAATCTGGTAACGCGGGCGGAGGAGTGGCGATGGTCGAGTCTGGGGCGCCGGCAGCGAGGCCAATCATCTGAATGGCTTACGGCGATGGAGGAATGGCCGACGGAGCCCCCGGAGGACTGGGTGTCATTCGTGAACCGCCCCGAGACGGACGAGGAATTGGAGGCGCTGCGACAAGGTGTGACCCGGGGATTACCCTACGGCGACGCGACTTGGCGGCAACAAGCTGCAAGCCGGTTGAAACTTGAGTCGAGCTTGCGCGACCCCTGGCGTCCACGAAGGGTTGCAGGACACGCGTAAGTAAGCCTGACCCCCTTATCCCCTTGACCGCTACCGACCCTTATTCCCGACCAGCGGCCCGGTGGCCGGGGGCAACCGGCAAGATCGGTCCGACGAAGACTACGGAACCTCATGCAACTGGTGCGCGTGTCTATCTCGTCGACCTGCGCCTGACCAAGACCGTCAGGACCAGCATTCCGAGGGCCAATGGCAACACCGGTTCCATCCCGCTCCCGCACTTGAATACCGCCCCCACATGCTTGTCGGCATCCATAACCAGCGTCAGCGTGGTGTTCGCGTCAATGATCGCGTAGTTCGCGTCTCCCGGGCAGTTCGGGTCGTAGATCTCCCACTGCTTGAAAGCCTTGCCTTCGATCGGCGAGGCCGTCAGCGTCACCGCAGTCCCGGGGGCATAGAGCGGAAGGTTCGGCTCCACCACGACCGTTCCCCAATCGCCATTCACCACGTTCAACGTGAGCGTCCTGCCCTCAACGAAGTTGGCGGTGATGTTCTTGTTGCCGTTCATGGTGATTGTGGTGGGATTGGTCAATCCGGAGGCGTCTCCGGACCAGTTCGAGAACAGGAATCCATCGGCTGGCGTAGCCGTCAGCGTAACGACAGTCCCCGGCGCGTATCTGCCGTCGCCCTCAGGCGGCGGGCTGGCATCGATCGAACCACTGCCGGAGGGGTTCGACGCCAGCGTCAGCGTGTAGCGAAGCTCCGCGAAGTTCGCGACGATGCTCTTGTCGGCGTCCATCACGACCGTCGTGGGATTAGCCGATCCCGATGCGTCGCCGCTCCAGGACTCAAACGTGTTGCCCGGGCCGGGGTTCGCTGTCAGCGTCACGATCGTCCCGTAGACGTACTTCCCGTCCCCTTCCGGCGGTGGACTGGGGTCAATCGAACCGCTGCCCTCCGGACTCACCGCCTGCGTCAAGCTGAACCGGAGCAACGAGAAGTTCGCCGTAACGCTCTTGTCGGCATCCATTGTGACCTGGACCGGGTTGCTCGATCCGGACGCGCCGCCGCTCCAGGAGCTGAACGCGTACCCCGTACCGGCGTTGGCCGTCAGCGTCACCACCGTCCCGGCGGCATACTTTCCATCACCCTCCGGCGCCGGGCTGGCGTCGATCGAACCGCTGCTCACCGGATTCACCGCCAACGTCAAGGCGTATCTGGCTGGCGGCTGCTCCTTGATGTGAAGCGCCCAGTCGTCGGAGTCCGGCTTGGTGAGCGAGACCGTCCCCCCACCCGTTCGCTGGAACGTCGCGTTGAACTGCCCCGTTCGCGGATTGTAGAAACGGCAGTCCAGCGTCTTGCCGCCCGCCGCACTCAGGTTGACCGTGAAGCTCGTCGAGGACCCGATCATCGAGTACGCAACGTACTCATGCCCTGGGTACGCCAGGCAATATACCCCCGAGCTGACCAGCGAGTTGTTGGGCGACATCGCGTCCAGCTCGGTCACGTGCTCGTTGAACAACCGGCTGGCGTGCCCGATCCACGTGCGCTTGTACATGCCCTTGTCGCCGCTGGGCACGTATGGGTCGTAGCCCATGATGCCGGTCCGCACCGTCTCCTGTTCGCAATCGTCCTGGAAGTGGTAATGCCCGCCGCCGACGGCAAACGTCCAGATGCTCGTCCGGACCACGTCGTCCATGTAGGGCTCGCCCTCCAGAAGGAAATACGGTCTGGCGGGGCTGCCGTTGAAGCCCGACACCGCACGGGAGTTCTTGTCCGTCGTGCTGTACGTGTCGCTGTAAACGAAGTCCACGCTGCTCCGGCGGGCATTCCAGTCCATCCACAGGGCCCCGCGGTTCTTGAAGAACGCCAGGAAGTGGTCGCCCATGTTGCCTTCGCTGTAGGAGTGTTCGTCGAAGAACGTGAAGTAGACGTTGCCGTAGCCGTTCAACTGGTCGACGAACTGCTTGGCCATCCGTTCCCAGACCCACTGGGTCTTCTTGGCGTTGGACCAGCCGTCCGACCAAGTCTGCTGCCAGACCTCGGACCCCGGCGAGGCGATGATGCACACGTCGCCTACATTGACCAGGTGGCCGCCATTCTCATCCTTGAGCGGGTGATAGACCCAGTCCGCCTCATGCTTCGCCCACCCCGTAAACATCGTCACGCCGACGATCATGTCCTTGCTCTTGGCGTAGGCGCACAAATCCCGCATCCGCGGCCAGTAGTGGGCAAAATCGCCGTCCGGACCGTCATCAAACGCGCGCAGGTTCCACTGATAGAGTTGATCATGCGCCAGTGGCCCGGAGGTCTTTCTTGCCCATGGCGTCAGCCCCGGATAGACATAGCCCCACCGGTCCTCAATCACGCTGCCGTCCTGCGTCTGCCGCGGCGGCACGAATGGCCAGACGTGGATGCTGCGGATTCCCCTTGCGGCGCAGTCGTCGATCCACTGGCGATAGTTCAGATTGGCGTTCTGCGTCACGCACTGCGTCCCGTTGTCGCCGATCAGCAACAGCGGTTTGCCCTTGTAGGTCACATAATGCCCGCTGGCGCTGACGCCGATGCACTCGCTCGAGACGGTCAGCGTCGCCGCGCTGGAGGTCGTTGCGCCGCAGTTGTCCGTGACGATGCAGCGATACGAGCCGTTGTCGGCGGATTCTGCGTTGGCGATCTGGAGAGTGGCGGCTGTCGCCCCCGAGATGTCGCCGCCGTTGCTCAGGTTGACGGTGTCCTTCTGCCACTGGTACTGGAGCGTCCCCGCCCCCGCGGCCGCCACCGTGAACGTGGCGGTGTTCCCATTGCACTCTTCCTGCGATTGAGGGTGCTGCGCAATCGCGGGTTGCGGGTTGGCGGTCAGGGTGGCCGCGTTCGACGTGGCCGTACCGCATGTCCCCGTCACCACACAGCGATAGGCGCCGTTGTCCTCGGGTTGCGCGTTGGCGACCTGAAGCGTCGGCGTCGTGGCACCGGAGATGTCACCTCCGTCCGTCAGGTTCGCGCTGTCCTTCTGCCACTGGTAGACCAGGCTCGCACCCGTCGCCGTCACCGTGAAGGTGGCCGGACTCCCCGGGCACACACCCAGGTTGGCGGGGTGTTGCGTGATGGTTACGGCAGGCGAGCACGCCGGCTCGCCGGTAATCGACACACAGTCCAGGCGCCGACATTGGTCGGTGCTTCCGACAAAGTGGAACCGCAGGCCCGTGAGGGTCCCCGTCAGACTCGTCTCCGACTTGGTCCAGGACGAGGCGCTGCTCACGGTTTTGGCCGAGACCCAACTGCCGTTCCGCAACACCTGTGCCTCAAGGCCGGCGCCGCTGTCATTCTTGTACCAGAACGTGAGCTTCGGATTGGTGTAGCCTTCCGTGGTGAACGACGAACTGACCATCCAGCGGTTGCCGTCGTAGCATCGATAGGCAAAACCGGACGAGCCGCCGCAGGCATCCGCGTTGGTCGTGTCAAAATAGACCGTGCAATCGGCGCCGGTCCAGTCGTCATAGTAGATGGTCCAGCGGTTACAGGGATTGGCGTCGAAGTTGTCTTCAAAGAGCACGGCGGAGAGGGTGAGACTCGCCTCGCCGGAGAGGGTGGTTCCACAGTTGTCGGTCAGCACGCATCGGTAGTTCCCTTCATCGGAACCCCCCACGCTGGCGATCTGGAGGGTGCGTGTCGCCGCCCCAGAGATGTTGCCGCCGTCGAACAGGTCGAAGCCGTTCTTCTGCCATCGATAGCCCAGGGGGCCCGTTCCGGTCGCCGTAACGGTGAATGCGGCCGTCTGACCCAAGGGTACCTCTTGCGCCTGGGGCTGCTGAGTGATCGTCGGCGCGGGGCTGACGGTCAGGGCCGCTGCGTTTGACGTGGCGGTGCCGCAGGTCCCCGTCACGACGCATCGGTAGTTGCCGTTGTCGTCCGTTTGTGCGTTGGCGATCTGCAGGATGTCCGTCGTGGCGCCGGAGATGTCGCCCCCGTCCGTCAGGTTCGCGCCGTTCTTCTGCCACTGGTAGGTCAGGCTTGCGCCCGTGGCCGTCACAACGAAGGTGGCCGGACTCCCCGGGCACACACCGAGCGCAGCCGGATGCTGCGTAATGGTGACCGCGGGCGAACAGTCTGGTTCGCCGGTGATCGAAATACAGCTCAGCCGTCGATACTGGTTGCTGCCGCCAATCAACTGGAAGTAGATACCGGTGATGGTCCCGGTCAGGCTGACCTCTTTCAGCGTCCACGAGCTTGCCGCGCCGACCGTTGCCACGGATGTCCAGCTCCCGTTGCGGAGGACGTATGCCACGATGCTCGCGCCGCTGTCGTTCTTGTAGTAGAAGCGGAGTTTCAGATCGACATAGCCGGCCGTCGTGAATGCGCCGTTGTAGATGACGTCACGGTGCCCGTCATAGTAACGGTCGATATAACCGCCGCACTCGCCGCCGCTGCTGAAATACCGCACCGTTCCCGGCTGCGCCACGCCGTTCTTTTCCACACGCCAGCGGTTGCTCGCAAAGGGGTCGGAGGTGAAGGGCTCTTCGAAGAGTGCTGTACCTTCGCCCTGATCACCCGGACCGAGATACGTGAACCGTATCGGGTCCAATGTGATCGAGCTCGAACCCGGATCCTCGACTCGAACCCAACCGTCTGTGCCGAGGTCAAACGTGCCCAGGTTCACCGTGTAGTAGGAGCCTGAGGTGCCGTCTCTCTGGCACTTCAGGATGGTCGTTGTCCCGCCTTGATGATGAACCGTATACGGGACATCGTACGTCGCACGGGCATCTGTATTGCGGTAGCGGGCCTCAATGCTGTAGACACCGGGGCCCAGAATGTTCAGCGGAGGCACGTAGTCGACCCACTGAGAACCGGCAGGGTCCGGCTCACCTGGATTCTGATAGCTGGAGGTATACCAGTAATCGAGGTGAGCGCGGGCCACATTGAAGCGCCGGAAGTGCACGCTGTCACCGTTGAGTCCGTCATTCAGGTCGGTCTTCGGTTCGGTCGTCTCCTCATCGCCGGTATGGGCGTCGGCATCCAGGCGGTAGGTCTCCCCGACCGCCAAGGCCCGAGGCGTCGTCACATCCGCGTAACTCGAACACGCACAGACACACCAGAGAAGCGCGAAGAGAAGAACACTGAAACACGCGTTGTTCCTGGCCATTTCAAACCTCTCCTTTCATTCACCTGATCCGTGGCACCGGCGGCGGATTCGAACCGCTCATGTTCAGGCAATGACGCGGATTTCACTACCCCCTCGTACCTCCGATTCCAGGAATAACGGAGTCGTGCGGCCACGCCTTTTGGGTCGCCGGACCCTTCCTGGGTTTTCCGCCCAGGGGACGGAGGGTCCACGGGAGCAGGACCGCGGCCGCTATCACGAAGGGTGTTCCCGACTGATCACCGCACTTGAACACCGCGTTCACGTGCATATCCGTGTTCATCACTATTGTTGTCGACAGATTCGCATCAATCGTAGTCCGGTTGGCATCATCGGGGTGGTTGGGGTCGAAGATCTCCCACTGCTTGAAGGCCCTTCCTTCGACCGGCGTGGCCGTCAAGGTGATCGAGGTTCCGGACGCGTATCTTGGCAGATTAGGTTCGTTCGGTTCAGGATCCAAGCTTACGGTACCCCACGAGCCGTTGGTGATGCTGAGCGTGAGCAGGACAAGGCTTTGTTCGACCAGGACTGCTGTTCCTCCACTCACCTTCTCCGCAAACAGGTAGAGTTCGCTTCCCCGGATCACAAACTCCCCACAGCTCTTATAGGCATTGCTGGAGTAGATCTGACTGAAACTGCCGCCGGCCGGTCGCGAAACGACCCTCAGCGTGTTATCGCCATTAACGCCGGCCACGTACAGCTTGTTGTTGTGGACGACCATCGCCTCGGCCACGGGCCACGAACCCGTCAGGCCGAAGTTGTACTCCTGCGTCCAGTTGGTTCCGTTTGTCGTGGAGTAGACCTTCGTCCCCCAGACGGTTCCGACCCAGAGCTTGCCATCGAAGACGGCCGAACTGGCGACTAGGCCATCCGTCGGCGCGAACACCGTCGACCAGCTTGACCCGTTGTATCGCAACACCCGGCAACAGTTGTTCCCGCCCAGGCCCTCCACCTTTCCACCACCGGCGTAGATCTGGCCGTTGAAGTACTGCAGCTCGAGAATGCATTCGTTTTCGGAAGGTGTGATCACCGGATTCTGCTGAACCCAGCCGCTGCCGCTGACATGCTTGAAGAGTCTGCCCGGCCCGGCCGGGCTGGCGTAGGTGCAGAGGTACTGGTCGGGACCGCACACGCCCGCGGCCAGAATCCCCCGGGTCTCAGTCGCCGTGCCGAAGGTTCGTGAGCTCCAGTTCTGGGCGGTGGTCCAGTCGCTGGTGTACCAGTGGACCGCCGGGGAGGTCTCCGAACCGTACAGCCCCTCCGTCTCGAGATTCATCCAGTTCCCGTCGGGCGAGACCCAGATCCGCGGCACCGAGGTGCCGCGGCCCATGTTCCGCACGAACGTGAAGGTGTGGTCGTTGACGCCGCTGCGGTAGAGGGGCAGGTCGCCGCTTCCTACATAGAACCCGACGTAGATCCGGTCCTTCCAGACGCAGGCCCCCCATGGCGCGTAGCCCGCAATGCCCGCCACCTCCTCAAAGGTGGTACCGGCGCCCCTCTTGAAGACCGCCCCCACATGTTTGTCGCTGTTTATGATGAGAGACAGCGTCGAGTTCGCATCGAGGATCGCATAGTTGGCATCGCCGGGGTGATTGGGGTCGTAGATCTCCCACCGCTTGAACGCCTTGCCCTCGGCAGGGAGGGGTGTCAGCGTGACCTGCGTTCCGGCCTCATACCTTGGCTGATTGGGGTCGCTCGGCGGAGGTTGGAGGGCCACCGTACACCCCGATCCATCGATAATGTTGACCGTCAGCGCGTAGGTCCGTTGTTCGACAAGGGCCGCGGTCCCCCCAGTCACCTTTTCCGCAAAGAGATAGAGGTCCTCGCCTCGGATGACAAACTCCCCACAGCTCTTGTAGGCATTGCTGGAGTAGACCTGGCTGAAGCTCCCTCCAGCGGGGCGCGAGATGATCCTCAGCGCGTTGTCGCCGTTGACGCCTGCGACATACAGCTTGTTGTTGTGGACGATCATCGCCTCGACCACCGGCCACGAGCCGGTCAGGCCGAAGTTGCACTCCTGCATCCAGTTCGTTCCGTTCGTGGTGGAGTACACCTTCGTTCCCCACACCGTCCCGACCCATAGCTTGCCGTCAAAGACTGCCGAGCTCGCAACGAGGCCGTCCGTGGGCGCGAAGACCGTCTCCCAAGCGGAACCGTTGTATCGAACGACCCTGCAGCAATCATCTGAGGCCCAGGTTGTGGTTTCACCACCGCCGGCATACAACCGGCCGTTGAAGACCTGGAGTTCGAGGATGCACTCGTTTTCATAGGGTGTGATTCCTGGAGTATACTGACTCCAGGAACCACTGTGCCTCAAGAGGTAGCCTGGAAAGTACAAACTGTAGGTGCAGAGGTACTCGACGCCGTCCACCACACCGGCAGCCAGAATCCCACGGGTCTGTGATGCGTCTCCGAACGTCTGGGAACTCCAGTTGTGCGCGTTAGCCGAGTCGTCGGTGTACCACAGGGTAGCCGGCGCATCAGGGGGAAGCCCCTCCGTCCCGATGTTCAACCAATTCCCGTCCGGAGAGACCCAGATCCGCGGTGTCGCCTCGCCGTGACCCACGTTCCGCACGAACGTGAAGTTGTTATCATTCACCCCGCTGCGGTAGAGGGGCAGATCCCCGTGTCCCACATAGAAGCCGACGTAGATCCGCCCGTTCCAGACACAGGCCCCCCATGGGCCGTAGCTTGAGAAGCTCGCGACTTCCGAGAAGTTGGTGGCGGACGCTATGGTACACATCGCTGCGAGCAACGACGGGATTCCCGCAACAAGGAACCCGGACCTGCGCCGTCCCATACGCTCATTCCTTCCTGGTCTAACGACCGCCCTGGCGACCGTGGCGTCGTACGACCCACGTTAATGCGCAGCACGCCATCATCGGGATCAGGCCCGATTGACTGCCGCACTTCCACACGGCATCTACGTGCGTGTCCTCATTCAGGACGATCGTCAGCATCATGTTCGCGTCGATCGTCGCGAAGTTCGCGTCGCCCGGGTAATTGGGGTCCATGATTTGCCACTGCCGGAACTCCTTGTTCTCGGCCGGCACGGCCGTCAGCGTCACCACCGTGCCCTGCAGGAACTGCACGTTCTGAGGATCGTTGGGCTCCGGCGAGATCAGCACTTCGCCCCAACCTTCATTCGTCTCCGTGAGTGTCAATGTCTTCATCACCGGCGGTGCGTCCTCCTGTACCAGATACACCACGGCCTCACTGCCGATGGCACCGGGCTTCGTGAACGTCTGGTCACCACCAGGAAACGTCTGCACGCCTTGATCGACCCAGTCTCCGTCCGCCGGGTCGAACCACTTCACTCGATAGCTACCGGCCTGGACGTTTACACCCAAGCTGCTGCCCGAATCGCCGTAGGCGAAATACACCTGACCCGGATTGGCCAGCACGTAATCCGTATTCCCTCGGGCCAGGCTGTCGGCCGGGGCCGTCTCGTTGAACCGCGTACCTTCCATGAACTGAACCAGCCGGCCGCAAATCTGCAGATCGCTCACGGGCGTCGAGGCGATGTCCATGAAAAGGATCATCGAATACGCCCCGCCCATCGCGATCGCCCAGACCTTCTGCCGCAGGTCGCTCCCCGTCGGCATCGGCTGGAACTCGGCCAGGTTGACATTCTTCAGACCACCCATATTGTTCCAGGCCGCCACCGCCGCATTGTGTAGGTCCGTCTTCGAACTCGTGTTGTACTGCACCGCAAACTGGTCCAGGTTCGGGTTGCCGTTGAAATCGAACGACGTCCCGCTGTTCTGATGGACCGCTACCGGGTGGTGGTTCGTATCCTGCTGCTTGATCCGCTCGGCGACTTTCGACACATGGGCCGTCGAGAGCGCCTCGCCGTACTCCTCGGCCACGCACCAGATCAGATGCCTGTGGTGCTTGAACGCCCCGACGATCGTGTCGATCAGGTACGCCTCCCGCGAATCAAGCTGACCCCCAATCAGCTCGCGCCCGAAGGGCTGGGCGCCGTCGTCATAGAAGATCAGGAAGATGGTGATGCCCGCGCTGTCCATCGCCGTAAACCACGTTTCCCACTGATTGAGGATGTCCTGGTCCAGCGGGTTGTTGATGTTGCTGTCGACAAACGGATTGTGGGAGGAATCGCCGTCCCCGCCGTGGCTGCGGACGATCTGCATGTAGATGCAGTTGGCCCCCGTACCGACCACCTTGTTGATCAGCGTCATCTGGTCGCCGCTACGCGTACCGTTGGCCAGACGCGTCCCGCGATAGAGGAAGTCTTCGGGGTCGCCGGGCCCGCACGTGAAGAACGGTCCGCCGCCTTCGTACTTGAACCAGGCCGGGTGATTCGGGTCGACCACGATCGAACCGGTCGGGGCGGCGTTCACCGTGATCTCCACGGTCGCGTCGTCCGTCAGCCCGGCGCCGTCGGTCACAATGAGCTTTGCCGTATAGACGCCCGCGGCCGCGTACGGGTGGTTGACCGTTACGCCGTTGGCATCGATGGTGCCGTTGTTGTCGAAGTCCCATTCGTACTTGGCGATGGGGCCCTCCACGTCGTAGGAGCCGGAACCGTCAAAACTCACGGTCAGCGGGGCCTGGCCGAAAGTCGGCTCGGCTTCGATCACCGCCACCGGCGGATTCGGGTTGAGCGGCGGGCAGGCCTGAACCAGCAGCTTGATAGCCTGATTCAGGCAGCAATTGACGTCACCAGGTATGTTGGCGCACGTGCTTCGGTACGCCATGATCAGGTACAGGCTGGGAATTACGACAACGCACTCATTCCCGCCGTGGCCGGAAGCGACAAACATGCCACTGGGCCCGTCGGGCCAGGTGAGCACCGTGGGGCTCGTCACGTCGTAGCCCTGGAACCACCAATTGAACCCGTAGATACCGGGTCCGGTGGCGTTCTGGTCCGATCCTCCGCCGTACGTCCCAACGCCGAGGTAGTCCGTACCACTGGTGGTTGTCCGCGGCAGGGTGATGGGGACATGGGCTTTCATGTAGTCGTCGAAGTACTGCGTCGGCAAGAGCTGGGTGCCGTTCCAGTTGCCCTTGTTGAGCCAGAGCCAGCCGATCCGCGCAAAGTCACGCGGAGTGGTGTACACACCGTAGCCTCCTCGCGAGGAGAACAGCGTGCCGTCCTGGAGCTGGAGAAAGCCCAGGCGATTCGCATTTCGGGCCGCCGCGTCTGCGGTGGTCCCGTAAGCGCGATCGAACAGCGTCTTGACGTAGAGGTTGATCGCGTAGTCGTTGTACGCATACGCCGCGCCGGGGGCCTCGCCCCGGGCGTACCCGCTGGTCATGTTCGCCAGGTGGTAGAACTCCATCGGCTGGTCCTTCGTGTTCAGGGCCCAGCCGTAGTCCCGGATCTTCTTGTTAACACTCGAAACGATGCCCTCCTTCACGGCAAACAGCAGCATCGTGGTAACGACCGGCTTGGCCGCCGAGGCCCAGTCGCCCTTGGACGCCTGATCGCCCCAGGTCTTGACCATGTAGCCCTGCCGAGCGATGCAACCCACGCCGCCGATGTTGCCGGCGACCTGATCCAGCTTGCTCCCGTCCAAGCCCAGTTCCGCGGGGGTCTTGAACTGCCAGGCGGCTCCGGGGAAGACGATGCCGGTCGTGCCGCTGACGATGACGTTCCAGCTCTCGGTGTCGTAGCCAGCGACAGTGGTAGCCCGAATCGTGATTCCGTAGATCTGGCCGATCTCGACCGAGGTCGGCGTCCACCCGCTGACCAATCCGCTCGAATTTACCGTCAAGCCCGTGGGCCCTTGGTCGACTGACCACGTCACCCCCGTCCCCTGGGAAAGCGAAAGCTGCTTGCTATAGGGTGTTCCGACATACGCCTGGTCCGGATCGGGCGAGACCTCCTGAATGACGGGGGCCTGGACCGTCTGTACGAGGACCTGCCAGCTCTCCGTGTCCGATCCGAAGCTGTTGGTTGCCCGGATCTCGATGGTGAACGTCTGCCCCATGTCTCCGCTTGCCGGCGTCCAGCCGCTCACCCGCCCGGAGGAATCCACCGTCAACCCCGTCGGGCCCTGAACCACCGACCACGTCACCGGAAGGGTCCCTTGAGTCAGGACGAGTTGCCGGGTGTAGGGGACGTTCACCTGGCCCCCATCCGGGTCCGGCGAAACCTCCTGGATGATCGGGGGCACGTTGCTGGGCGTCCATTCGATTCGAGGATAGTTGACCGACAGCAGCGACCCCTCGCGATCCTCAAACGTCGCGGAATTCCCCGGGCTGGTGATGGGCTTCAAGTGAAACGTCACCGTCTGGCCCAGGTGGCTGTTATAGAAGCTCGTGATGTCCACGGTGTACCAGGTTTGGGATATGTTGACGTTGAGGGTCCCCAGGTCGGTCCATGACGTGGTGTCCGTGCCTGTGAAGGTGCCCTCGTTGAAATTGTATGTGGCGCCGCGGACGTTGACCGTCGTGTTGGAGGGATCGTCGTTATTCTCGTACAGGCGCAGCGTGGCGGACCCGACGGCCGTACTGCCCAGGGTGAACTCGATCCACCCGTTCCGGTTGTTGACCGTCTTGACGATGATTCCAAGGTTGTCTTTGCACACCCCGTTGTCAACGTAACAATCGTCGTTGGCGAGAATCTGCGCGGCGTGGCCTTGGCCAATTCCTGCGAATGAGACGATTGCAGTCGTAGCGAAGATCGTAATGGCCCCTCTCATCTCCAGTACCTCCTCCCGCCTATGGTGGCTCAATTGACCCTTGCCGCGGTGGGATGTGCCTCCGCGGGCTAGCGATCAGATATATCGTGCCGGAACATCAGCTCCCATCATTCACACGTCAGCCGCTTGCCCAGTGCCAACCCGGTCTTCCGCCGTGCCACACCCTCCTAGGCCCCGTCAAGGCGATGCCGCATCATCATCATCAGCAAGGCCGCAATGGCCATCATCGGCAGCAAGCCGGACTGGCTCGCGCACTTCCAGACGGCGTTCACGTGCGTGTCATCAGTCAAAACGATTGTAATCGACATGTTCGCGTCAATCGTCGCGAAGTTCGCGTCGTCCGGGTGGTTCGGATCCATGATCTCCCACTGACGGAACTCCTTCCCTTCGATGGAAACGGCGGTCAGCGTCACCACCGTGCCCCGCGGGAATTGGATGTTCTGTGGGTCGTTGGGCTCCGGCAGGATCAGCACGTCCCCATAGCTTTCGTTCGTTTCCGTCAGCGTCAAGGTGACGGGGGGCAGCGAGAACTCTGCCGTAACGCTCTTGTCGGCATCCATCGTCACCTGGACCGGGTTGCTCGATCCGGACGCGCCGCCGCTCCAGGAGCTGAACGCGTACCCCGTACCGGCGTTGGCCGTCAGCGTCACGACGGTCCCGTTCAGGTATCTTCCGTCACCACCCGGCGGAGGATCGGCATCGATGGTGCCACCCCCTGGCGGATTCGAGGTCATTGACAAGGTGTAGCGAGGCTGGGGTATCGATGTCGTTTGCAGGTACAGGTATCCGCGTGTTCCTCCATCGGCGTCCTTGCGAGCGCTGACCAACACCGTATCGCTCTGGCCTCCTGACCCCGCCGGCAGTTGCACGTCGACATTGAAGACCGCGTATTGCCCCGGGTTCAGTACCGGCGTCTGCAACATGGAGGGCAGCGTATTCCAGTGATTGTCTTCGGCAAAAAGCGAAAAACTCGTCGGCAAGACGCCCATGTTGGTGACGCTCATGGCATAGCTGACCACGGTGCCTTCGAACCCGGTCAGTTGGGTCTGCGCCGCGTATAACGCGATGCCGGGACGGAGCGATGTCACGATGCCCGCCTGGGTAAGCGATTCGGGGCCCCATAGCCGGCGCCACGCGGACTGGTCGGCCTTCAGGTACAGATTCATCCACGCGGTCGACATATCACGCGTCATGCTCAACTGGACCTCGCGTGGGACTGGCCCGCTGTCGTGAATGAAGTAGTTCTTGTCTTCAAAGCCGAAGTGCCACCCGCCGAGGATGGTGGCCAACTGGATCGGCGGGTTTCCGGCGCTGTACAGCGACTGCTGAAACGAATAAGGGATGATCCCGTCGTTGTCGCCCGCCAGCAGGCCCACCGGCACATGAACGTTCGGAATGGCGTCCAGCGGCGACGGGATCGTCGTGCCCGGCGCAAGGCCGAACACCGTCTTGACCGCCGCATTCCTGGATGCATCAATGATGGCCGCAGCGCCCCCCATCGAGTGCCCCATCGCCCCGTAGCCCGTCGTGGTCACATGCTGGTAAAACCAGGACGCCGGGTTGCTGTTTTCCGTCACCAGGTACTGATAGCTCGACTGCAAGTCGTCCGCCAACTTGCCGGTGTTCAGGACATCGCCGATCCCTGCGTACGACTCGGGCAACATGACGAGGTAGCCGTGACTGGCCAGGTGGCTCACCGTGCTCCCGTAATACTCTGCGGGGGGATCCTGTGCCCAGCCATGGCCGAACACGATCACCGGGTACGGGCCTCCGCTCGGATTGAATGGCGCCCACGACCCCGGCGTCGTGGCCGGGTAATACAAGACCGAATTGAACGTGCTGTTGTCGGGCCGAAGGACGGATACCGTCATATTGCCAACCGCGTACGGCCCCGGCGTCGACAGGTCGCCATAGCCGGGAGCGGCTACCGCAAGAATAAGTAGGGCGGCGGACAGACCAACTCGAATCGCCCCGCAGATCGCGCGAAAACTCAACGACCTGGCTGAACTCCCAACGCCCGACCCCTGATGAATCCCCGAGCGGCCACCAGCATCTCGCACTGAGCACATGGATGAATGCTCCCTTCTGGCCCCCCAAGAAATTGACAGCAAATCGGAAGTTACCGGGAGGATGTGCTTGTCCGGTCTCCGAATTGCCCGAATCCCATCATACTTAGGCAATCGCAGGCGATCAACAAAGACCCGGCTCTTCCTCAGAATCTGTGGGCGGTATTGAGCGAACCGCCAGACCGGCGGATAGCCGGAGGGTGAAGATGGGATTGGATCAGGGGAACGCGGCTGGACGGCCAAAGATCTGCCCGTAATCCGGCTGGCTGACGTTGCGTGCTTCGTAGACCTACAGCTTTGTCAACCTCTTCGCCTTACCCTCCGGGAAACGAATCCCAGCGCAACCAGGGTGCCCATAAGTAGCGGCGGCACCTCACCCAGCCCGCTCCCGCACTTGAACACCGCTGCCACATGCTTGTCGGCGTCCATGACCAGCGTCAGCGTGGTGTTCGCGTCAATGATCGCGTAGTTCGCATCACCGGGATAGTTCGGATCGTAGACCTCCCACTGCCTGAACGATTTGCCTTCTATCGGCGAGGCCGTCAGCGTAATCACCTGATTGGGTTCGTAGATGGGTTGATTCGGATCAACCGCCACGGTCCCCCACGAACCGTTGATCACGTCGAGCCGCAGCTCCTTTCGTGAATCAACGTTCGTCCACTCCACTTCAACGCGGGGGGTCAAACCGGGGTCAAGGCGGCCCTGGAACCACACTGTCATATCCCGGCGGCCGCGATAGGCAATGCTCATCTTGTGCAGACCGGTCGTGCCCATGATGTCCCAGTGCCCCTGAAGCGTGGCCGTCTGGCTGTTCGCATCGAGGTTTTGGTAGTACGTGGCCATGAACTCGCCACCCCAGGGGGTGGACGTGCCGTCGGTGTCACTGTTCGTAGTCATCAGGACGTCGCCGGCAAAGTAGGAGGGCTGCGGCTTGCGGAGCTTCCAGAACGACGGCCATGCGGTGCGACTGCACGTCATGACCGCACCGTGGCCCTCCGGGACGTAGTAGTTGATGAAGCTCGTCGTGCCCGCCTGGTGGTTTCGCAATTCGGCGTAAACCGCGTCGGCGTGCCCGGCGATGTCGGGGTCCGTCACCATTGTCAGCGCATATCGTGCGGCGACCGAACGGGGCAGGCAGGGGACGACGGGGTAGCCGCTGAACGAGTTCCAGTCGTGCAACGAGGCCTGCGTGCCGAATTCATTGATCGCCGTAACGACCGCCACACCGCCGGCCCAACACAGATTGGCCCATGCCGGTGAGCCGTCCGTCGGCAACCAGATGCACAGGACGTGATGGTTTGCCGCGCTGACCGGGGTGCTGAAGTCCAGTCGGCGGGTGCTCAGCGTCCTGATCGGCGGACTGACGAAATGGCCCCAGCAGGAGTGGCTGCGGCAGGCCACGGAGACGTATCCCAGGTCGCTGTAGACCGTGTTGACGACTTTCAGATCGAGCTTGTCGATGTTTGCGCTCGGCTGTTGAACAGCCAGTGCGGCGACCATCCCGTCGAGTTCCTCTTCGATCTCGTCGGGCTTCCAGACCGTAGAGGTCTCGACGAAACTCCTGGCGAGATTGTAGGTGCTCGTGCCGAGCTTGATCTTCGTCTGGTTGATCATGGCCGCCACCGTGCCGTGCATCAGCCAGGCGTGGGCGTAGCCCATGTCATAGTGGCTGCCCCAGACGCGTAAGACCGTGTGGCCTTTACCGCTGCTGAGCTGCTGTTGCAGGATCTCGCCGTTGACACCCAGAAGCGACCTTGTCATCGCTACCAGCATCGCGGCCGCCGCGAACACCGAGACTCTACGGGCGAAGGTCGTCTTCAAGACATGGCCCTCCAACTCGTCCGCAATAGGCACACCCCTCTGAATTGTACGTCCTTGCCTTCAGCCAGCCAATGCCAGAAGTCTTCTTGTGCAACGGTTGTGTCCGCCGCTGGGTAGCTCCCTCGCCGTTGACGGGCAGGGCAATGTCGAAGCGTGTCGGACCATCCGGCGTTCAACGGAACGGTTCTGAAAATGAAGCCGCTGTCTGCCCCGTCGACCGTCGTAGGTCCCGGTCTTTTCATTCTCTGCTGGTGGCCCGAAGGGCCGTGCCGGACGGATAGGAAATTTGATTCCGCGAGGGGCGGCGGCGTGGCCCCGGGTGGGGGGGGACAACGAGTACCTCTCAGGCCGATTGACTACAGCTCCATCGGTTGGCAGAGACTCTCCCTGCAGTGAGCCGTCCGTCCGCAGAAACGACACTTGAACCGAGGTTCTTCGACCAGGTCCTTGTAGTCCTGCGGATTGTCCACGTGATAGCCGTACGACACGAAATAGCACAGGTGCTTCGTGTGTTCGTCGCCCTTGCACGTCGCGTTGCCTTTGGGATGTTGGTCAGCCATTACTGATTTCTTCCAGAGATGTCTCGCACAAGGCGACCTTGCCAACGACCATCGTTGACCGCGGTTGCCCTGCTTATCGCTCGTATCCAGGATCCTGCAACGCACGCCATCAGTTCCCGGCCAGGGATTCATAGGCGGCATCAAGCGCCCGCCTCAGCGTCCAGGCTTGCTGGCGTGGATCCTTCTCACCCCGCATCTTGCCAAGGGCTTCCTGCAGGGCCGCGCGGTTCTTGTCGGTCAGGGCCCCGGTGTCGGATTTCACGAGAGACTCGACTGCGACCTCGTATACGGCTGCACAGGATGCATGCTGGCCGGCGTTGAACAACGGCACTCCACGCTCGACCGCGAGCTCGATCACAGCCCTGGCGGCCTGGGACGGCGTCAGCTTCTTGACAGGCGGGGTCAGCACCGTGTCGATCACGTGTATTACGCCGTTGGATGCGGCGACGTCGGTCGCGATCACCTTGGCGCCGTTGACCTCGAATGCGCCGGTGGTCTTGATCGCCAGGGGTTGGCCCTCCAGCGTCGCCGGCGACTGCGCGCCAAGAAGGATCTTCCCGGGTACCACGTGGTAGGTCAGCACCGCCGTCAGCTTGTCGCGGTTCTCCGGCTTGAGGAGATCCTCCACCGTGCCTTTGGGCAGCTTGGCAAAGGCATCGTCATTGGGGGCGAAGACGGTCAAAGGTCCCTTGCCCTTCAGGGCGTCAACGAGCCCCGCGGCCTTGACGGCGGCAACGAGTGTCTTGAACTGGCCCGCGGCCACGGCCGTGTCCACGATGTCCTTGGGCCTCGCCGGCGCAACAGGCTGCGCCGCTGCGGGGGGGCCATCGGCGGCAGCGCCCTTCTCGCCCCTGATCCAGGCAACCTCCAGCCGGAAGGGGCCGGCTTGCTTGTCCGCCAGTGTGAAGCCAATGCTCTGCACCTTGCTCGCCTCCAGGAGGTCGGCCGTTGCGATGCGCCGGCCGAAGGCTGCGAACTCGAAGTCCTTCAGCGGGACGCGGACCTCCTGCCAGGCGTCCTTCTGCGTCTTCAGGGGTGCACGGTACGATGCGGCGGCGAAGAGCGTGGAGGTCCTCAGGTCGAGGTAGTAGGTCCGGCCGTCGCCTTTGACGCGGAGGGCGATCGTGTCGTAGCCGTCCAGCCCCAGGTCCTCAGGTCGCGTGCGAATGGAGGCGAATCCGCCTTGGTTCTCCAGCGAGATCTTGCCCGAGAACTCGAGCGTCTTGTCGTCGGTGATGCGAAGGCCGCCCTCGGAGACGCCGCCCATGACGTCGTCGTTGACCGAAAGCCATTTCTTGGCGACCGCAGCGTCGGAGAAGTCCGCGACCGGCTTGTAGGTCGGCTCGGCGGCGATTCCGACAGATCCTAAGACAAGAACCAGCACGGCCATCATCAGACCAGTATGTGAAGTGATGAGTTTCATTGGTTGATATCCTTTCAGAGCCATCTTTAGGGACCTTTGGGGGCTGGCGGACTGGCCGCATCCGCCACAGCTTTGCGGAGCTCGCGAAGGGATTCCTCCGTCGCACGACCTCGGGCCGACCAGTAGACCCGCCCCTCGCGGTCCACCACGCCCACCCAGATCCTCTCCGGCGAGTCGATGCCCGTCAGTTCACGGAGCTTCCCGGTATCGGTGTACAGCGTGATCGTCCGGTCGCGTGCGCCGGAGTCCGGAATGCCGCTGCGCATCCCCCCGTCGATCCAGGCCCGCACCAGGCCCCAGCCGGAGTTCATGGTGGGAAGCTCATAGTACTCCACGTTGGCGTGGGCGGCGGCCATCTCGCGAGCCGTGTCCAACCACGTGTTTACGTCGTCCTGCTGACGCTGGTAGAACGCAACCAGAAGGATGTTGAATGGGGCGTCCAACTGGCTGGGGATCTCGAAGTGACGGCCGTTGAGGTTGTCGCCGGTCACCCGGGGGAAGGTTGGCGCGGCGGGGTTGAATGGCTTGCCCCTGACCGCCGTTGAGCCGCAGCCGAACAGCACAAGTGCGCCCACGCCCAACCCGGCCACAAGACCCAGTCCCGCGCTGACGTGGTTGCCCATGTTGCGCCTCTTGACACTGCTATTCTCTGGTTCCAGCAACCTCTTCGTCGCCAATCAGCGGACGAACACGGTCGATCCGGAACTGAACCAGGTACCTCGAATCGCCCTCTACGCCGCATGGGGGTTCGAATGACAAGAAACTTGATTCCGCGGGCGAGCGACGGCCTGGTGCCGGGCGGGGGGGGTACCTCCATTCACAACCCGTTGACCCAGTCCCTTACAACCTCTTCCGCCGTTACGGGAGGGCATTGGGACTGATCCGTGATACACATCTCCTCATAGGGGAAATTGAATTCTCTCGCGGCTTGCCGAAAAGCAGTGTCCACTTCGGGCGGCATCACGGCATTGGACGGTTCGGGTACGCGGGTCATCACATTCACCCCGGCGTACTCGCCGACAGGAGTTGAGCCGCAATACGTGTACATAATCCAATCCGGATCGGGTCTCGAGAGGATGTACCAGCGTTCATGCTGAGGTTGAAGGGGTGGGTTAACGTAGGAAACTTCCAGCAAGCCAGGTTCCTCGTCGCTTAACCTGGGCTTCGCGATCAAGTGAACAGCTCCCTGCTCGCTGCAACTCCTGTCTTCCGCAGGAGCACAGAACGACGTATAATACCACCACTCTTGCGCATAATAGACCCAGGAACTCGATCTGCAGGGAAGGGCATCGTAGCCGCCTTCCCAATTCGACCCAGGAACACCGCAGTTCAGGCCCCGTATCTCCAGCCATGTTCCCTCGATCTCGTCAAGGCTCGCGAGAACATGTACTTTGTGAATGTTCTCGCTGGTAACCAGACATTGGCCATCCGTGCCCTTGGGCAAGGTTGGTAAACAACCGTTGTCGGCGAAACATTGAACCAAGAGACTGTATCTCTCGCTCTCACGTCCTTGAGCGAGTTGACAGAACAGATGGCAGGCTTGTTGCTCACTCTGTGCTGCTGCTGAACCGCATCCGGCGTTGCATACGAGTGTTTCACGGCAGGCAGGTTCCAACACGCAGAGGATCATCTGTAACGGGCATCCCGCCAGGCCGCACACGGACACTTCGAAATTCGAGTTCGCGGTATTGTCGGTGTTGGGGAGGGAGCAGCAGCCTTGACAAAGAACCAAGATGAGAAGAACGAAAACGACAACGTGCATTCGACTCACTTCTGCCCCTAGTCGTAGCAGCTTACGGGGTGAACTCTTCACCTAGCAGCTCCCAGTTATTGAGCCTCAACAATTGATGCTATCCGAACCTCCTGGTCGACTCAAGCGGGAAATGCCTGTGGACGACCTCCATGCGACGGGTCGAATCCCTCACCGTTCGGCTGAAAACTCGACAATCTGCCGGGCCCGATCCGACCATCCGGACGCCAAGCACGTCACAGGTTGTTGTCTCAAGACCGATTAAGGCAGTCTCCGGTTACTGTCCGGCGCAACAACGTGAACAGAGATTGCAGGGCTTGGCTGTCTTGGCGCGAGCGACGGACCAACCAGCAGGCTCATTCACATATCCATTTGAATCTAGGCTCAGGAGGAAACAGTGAATCTCGATTTGCCATGAGTTCTTCGCAGGTGTCGAGGTCGGCGGGAACCGGAACAAGTATGATTGGATTCAGGCCGGGATCCCGCCGCTGGGGCGGGTTGCTGGGCGTGTCTAGAATCGCCAGTGATGCCCCAATCACGAGCTGCTCCGAGTCGTCGATGACGCTGCCCCGCAGACTACCATCGTAGTAGAGTGTCAAGTTGTTCTGGAATATCTCACGCCGGGCGATATAGATCTCCCCCTCAATCAAGCCGAAGAGCCTCACGCCCACGGTCACACCCGGCTTTCCGTCGTTGTCGTCGTCGCTCAACAGGGGATCGTTGCGGTCCATTGAAAGCGGCACGTTCGGGTCACCGTCAATGCCGTTGAGCGTTGGGGTCGCAGGACGCCATAGCTTCCACACTCCGTTCTCCTCATAAACATCGACGATCGCACCAGGGGGCTGAATGGCCTGTGTGGCTGCATCCGAGAAGATCGTGTCGAAGGGCTGGTTTGCGACATACTCGGCATGGCAGAAAGTGTCGTAAGCGACAAGCTCTCCGCCTTCGATGACCAGGTCCGTGAAGCCATAAGAGACGACAAATGCGGATAGCGGGCCATTGGCCGTCTCGCCGTCGTAGGCGACGATGTCGTAGTGGGCATAGTGTCCGGCCATGGCCTCCATGGCTTCTTCTTTGCTAGCGGGCGCGACCCAATTCGGATCGTTGGTGGGTGTTTCATACAGCGGACTTTCCGGCCAGGGTATCGGAATATAGCATCCAACAAGAAGGAGACAGCCAGCGACCACTGTGGTAAGCGTTAGCACGGAAGAAAACGACCTGGACATCTGAAGGCTCCTGAATGGACATAATCGTGTCTATGGGATTTCCCGTTTGCCTGCCGTCATCGAACTACCTTACTGAAACGGGCACTCAGGTCAAGCAAGACGGCCTATCACCAGCCGTGACGAACAGCAACGGCGGAGCGGGGGAGGCGGGTGGACCGTGGGATGAACTCGGATGTCGGGGCAGAGAGCGGGCCAGCCTTCGAAGATGCAGGGAAGGGCAGTGGGTGTGAGGAGAGGACGGCCGGGTCGTCAATCCGAAGGAGCCTGCAAAAGGATTGAGTGACATCAGGAAGTGTTCAGGCAAATCTGAATCCTGGCGGCGGCGGCAGGGTTCAACGCTTCGGCAGGGATCCGGACATGGTGAAGGCTTTCGGCCAACCGACGTGCCAGATTGCGTAGGCTGTCAAACAGTTACTTGCAGTCCTGACGCAGGAGGCTTTGATCGCAGAGCAGGCCTGTCGACTTATCGACGGGGTGTGACGCGGCGACACGAAACTGGGTATTCGTTTTGGTGCGTGTGACGAAGAATGCGGCCGACTGTTGGATACGGTAGAGACGAGCGAAGTCGAGGTGGCCTCGGTCGAAGACATAGAACGCGCCTGGCTCGAAGAACAGGACGTCGAGGGCATGGACATCGTGCATTTTGCCCGTAGAAATCAGGATAAACGAGGGGATGCTGCCTCGCAGGTCCAAGAGGGTGTGGAGCTTGATGGCGCCTTTTCGTCGTCTGAATTCGGCCCAGGGAAACATATCGAGGCAAAGGTCGATCGTAGTGGAATCGAGTGCGTAGACGGTCTGCTCCAAGTCGACGCCGAAGTCGTCGCTCGCGTAAAGTCTGCGAGCGGTGTGAATGAGCACGCCTGCCAGGTCGGCGAAGATGCGCCAATCGCGTTTCTCGTTGGCGTCGGCGAGGGTGCTTCGGCGGACGCGAGAGCGAATGCCCAAGTGATACAGTCTCGACGGTTGAGCGATCAGGCAGGCTTCGATGTCCCGGAGGCTTTCACGATACGTGAGTTGGGCAAACGCCATGGACAGCAACTGATCGAGGCAAGAGAACCGGATGACGTTGTGCTCGCCGTGGTATCGGTTGACGATCGTGTGGAAGCGTCGCTTCGGGAGGAAATCCATGATCTGTGTGAAGACGGTTCGTCCTGTGTTCATCGGCCGCTCCTTGGTCAAACAGGCGGCCGAAGTCTACGCTCAAATCAAATCGATGCAGGTCGAATTCCTTGGTAACATCCCAGATATCAACGGCTTACAGATGAAGCACTGTGCGATGCCCGGACAGCAGTGTGGCCAATTCCTCGTTGTCTGGCAATGGAGTTCCTCTCTCGCGGCACGTTGTGCGACCAGCTTGACGCAGCAGAGGCGGCCGCAGGCACCGTCCAGGGGAAAGGCGGGGAGGACTAGTGCCGTCCGTACATGTACTCGGTCAGGTAGTGCACCATCTGCTTGTCCTTTGATGCGTGGTAAGCCATCACATCGCCGATCGAGAGCAGGCCAAGCAGCTCCTTCTGACCGGCGACCGGCACGTGGCGGATACGGTTCTGCTTCATGATCGCCTCGATCTCCTCGCTGCAGCGCTCCGGCTCGACGACGATCACATCTCGCGTCATCAACTCGCCGACCTTCGTGTCCGACGCATCCTTGTCCTCGGCTACGAGTCGGTTCACCACGTCGCGCTCGGTGAAGATGCCCTCGATCGTTTGTGCATCGCCAACGACGACCAGGCACCCTATACGGTGGGAGCGCATCAGCCTGCACGCATCTTGCACACTCACGTCGGCACGGACCGTGATGATCCCTTTCGATTCCTTCTCGGCCAGCAGTTCCTTTGCGATCGCCATGACGGAAAACCCTCTGACAACTACCACGGAAGAACAGTGTCGCTGCATGCGGCAGAGGCACCAGCAACATCCGGAGCCCGTATCAAGACCTCTGGCGAAGACTCTAGTCGCGAAGCCAAACTGTGTCAATTCACCTCAGTCTGTCTGACCAGAAGCTCGAGACGACATACAAGGTTCTCCGTTTTTCCATCGACACTGGGCGGCTCTGCACGGGGCTCGTAGGGCTCTTGCCAGCTAATCATCTGTGTTTGAAGCCAGCTCCGAAACGGTCAGCTTCCGCAACAGGGCCCGTTTCTTGGCCTGATGGTCCTGCATCCGGCGCAGGACGTTGTCAAGGAACTCGACGGTCTCGACGATGTGAGGACCCTTGTTCAGCATGACGCACTCGGCCCTCCCGGCCATGGCGGCGTCGGTCACCTCCGCCCGCGAAGGCATGCCCTTCTTGGCGAGGCTTTCGAGGACTTGCGTAGCCCATATGACGGGCACATGCGCCGCCTCGCACACCCAGAGGATCTCCTCCTGAACCTCAGCAAGTCGTTCGAAACCCAGCTCCACGCCGAGATCGCCCCGCGCCACCATGACCCCGATGGGTGGAGAACGCAGGCCCGTCAAGATCAGTCGGGAGAGGTTTTCGAAGGCCTTTCGTGTCTCGATCTTGAGGAGGATCCCGATGTCATGCCGCGCAGCCCGCTGCGCCAGGCGCTCTTCCAGCAACAGCACATCCTCCGGGTCTTGGACGAACGACAGACCCACCATGTCCGCGTGCGATACGGCAAAGTCAAGGTCGGCCAGGTCCTTGCCCGTCAGCGCCGGCACTCGAAGCTCGCTCTCCGGCAGGTTGATTCCCTTGTCTGCGCGCAGTTTGGAGCCGCCCGGGCGAGCTCGGGTGATCTTCACGGTTAGCGCGGCGTCCTCCACCCGCTCGATCACGCCGCCGATCTTTCCGTCATCGAAGAAGATCCGTTCTCCGGGCCGGACGTCACGAAAGACCTCGGGCAGCGTACAGGGAATCTGTGCCGGCTGAACCAGCACGCCTTCAGCCGTTCGCTGGGCCGGATGCCCAGGCTCGTCTGCCCGCGTCAGAATCAGCCCCTCGCCCACATGCAATACGATCGGCTCAATGACCGGAGCAAGTGCGCCCAAGCGGCCTTGGGCGACCATCGTGCCGGCTCGGACCAGTCGCAGCGGAATTCCGGCTTCCACATATGCGCTCCGAATACCTTGTGCCCAGCAAGAACTGCCCTGCCGGGAACCGAACACGAGCACACGACGAACCCCACGACAGTCCACGAAGTGCAACTCGTCGCCGCTGCGGGCCTGGCATAGGAATGCCGTCTCCAGCGGGAGGACGGCGTCCGCCTGCGTAGGCGGACGCTCGGGAGCGTTCGCCGGCGTCAGCCATACCCGCGCGGGCTCTTTGACCTTGCCTCGGATGTCCCGGCGAGGTGCCCATCGGGCAACCGCGCCAGAGGAGACAATCTCGCCGGTTCGCAGCTTGGGGCCGCCAAGGTCGACCAACAATCGGCACGGCTGGTTGAGCTCCTGTTGGGCCCGGCGGAGATGGGACGCCATGCGCCCCCATGCTTCGAGGTCGTCATGCGCACAGTTGATTCGCATCACGTCCATGCCGGCCTTGATGAGGTCACGGATCAGGGCGATGTCTTCAGCCGCTTCCGTCGGCATCGTCACCATGATGCGGACCGCACGCTCAGGCCTGCTCCGACCCAGAAGGGCCTCGGCGTGTCTTGTCAGCATTTCGGGTCCCGTAGAGAAGTCGACGGGAGGAACGGCTTTCGGTCCACGCTCCATCGGCCGGTTTGCCAGACGGTGAAGGACGGCCAACACCGCGTCCAGCCCCGCCAGGGTATGTGCCTCAGACCGCCCGAGTGAAGAAAGGCCGAAGGATGAGAGCTCTCGCTGCGGGTCGCGCAGATCATGCTGGCGCAGGGCCAGGTAGTGAAGCAGGTTCCGGGCGCTGGCCCTGTACTCCGGAGCGACGGACGCAAGTTCGCTCTCAAATGACCTCTCAAAAGCGATCGCCCGGTCGCGAATGTCGAGCAGCACTTGTGTGAGCTTTTCCAGCACGTCGGGTTTGAAGCGTGAAGGCACGAACAAGTCCTCCGGCTCACAACGAGACACTGATCACCCTACCCGCCACTCGCATCGGAAGCCAGGGAAACCCAGGGGTCGAACGGTTGGGCCGAAGCGGACGGTCATGAGCCGCCACGGGTTCCAGAAGCATCCCTCATGTGGGTTGGTAGGAAGCAGCCGCATGCCGGAGTCTGGTTTCGCCCAGCGCAGCCTGAATCATGATGAACTCTCCAAGATTGTCCGACGTCAACAGTCCCACGAGCCGTCCGCCGTGCGTCACGGGGAGAACGCGACACGGGCATTCCTGCAACCGCGAGAAGACGTCCATGAGCATCTCCGAGGAGTCAACATTCTGAAAGTCCGAACGCATCACCTTGGAGACCGGCACTTCCTGACCTGTCTGAGCCAACGCGGCCATCAAATCGCTTCGAGTCAGGACGCCCAGGATTCGGTCATTCTCGACGACGGGGAAGTCCTGTTGGGAACCCGCGAGGATGAGTTCTACAACCTCCTTCAGAGGCTGGTCAGGTGAAACCACCTCGAATCTCGTCATCATGGCCTGTTCGACTGGAATCCCTCCGAGGGCGGATTTCATCTGGGCCACGCTTGATTCAGACGCGGCACCGATCCACACGAAAAGGGCGATGAACAGCAGAAACGGGTTTGTGAACAGACCCAGAAACCCAAAGAGCAATGCCATGCCCTGCCCCAGCCGAGCGGCGATCTGGGTGGCCCGGGCGTATTCCATGCGAGTGGCCAACAAAGCCCTCACAACCCTCCCACCATCCATTGGGAACGCGGGCAGCATATTGAACCCTACGAGGAAGAGGTTCGCGATCAACAACCGTTCCAGAAAGGGACCACTCACGACGCCTAGAGACCTGACGGGAACCAGGTTGGCCTGCATGAGCAGCACGACGTAGAGACCTATCGCGATAACTACATTGACCGCCGGACCGGCCAAGGCCACCCACAATTCGTGGTGGGGGTTCTCCGGCATTCGCTCCAATCGTGCGACGCCGCCAATCGGCAGCAGTGTGATCTCGCGGGTCCTGATGCCAAACCGTCGCGCCGTCAGGGCATGCCCGAACTCATGGAGCAGGACACACCCGAAGACGCACAGCGTGAGCCCGACACCTACAGTCGCCGTGATCACACTCCGGCCTGCCATGACGTGCGTCAGAATCAGCCAGCCGATCAGAAGAAAGAACGTCGCGTGGACATAGACATCAATGCCCCAGAATGTTCCTATTTTGCGCGACCATTTCATCAGTCTGGCTCCTTGGGATTATGCCTCGCCGGGTGTTCACGCCCCATGTCACGCGCCCTTGGTAACGTCCGGATCGGTGGGGACGGTGGGTTCCAGGAATCAACGACGCCTTCATACTAGCCGTTGATGGGCGTATCGGACAGCCCCGATGATCAGCCTGGCCGTGGGTCATCTCATCTGGCTATCAACGGTACGGGGTGGTAGAATCCCACTCACTAAGGACCGAACCTCCTCGCGCCGGACGGAAGTCACTGGCGATCTGGCAAGCCCGAACCCCGTCCAGGCAATGAGGTGTTTGAACCAGCGCAGGTCCCTGGCAGAGGCCCTGTGTTGTCTGATCCCCATGTCGTGATTCGCGAAGGTTGCTGAAACGAAGGCCGACCGCATCGCACAGGAATGGTGATCATGGAGACGCTTGTCGCCCAACACTGGCATCACCTGCCGGTCGGTGAAGTCGTCGATCTTCTCGGAACCGATCCTGAAAAGGGGCTCGATCTGTTCGAGGTTCAGCATCGTCGCGACCGTTTCGGACCGAATCAGGTATCGGCTCAGAAAGGCATCGGAGCAATCAAGCGTTTTCTGTTGCAGTTCAAACAGCCCCTCGTGTACATCCTGCTGGTCGCCGGTGGAATCACGCTGGTTCTCAAGGAGGGCGTTGACGCGGGGGTCATTTTCGGTGTCGTGCTGGTCAACGCGATTATTGGATTCCTCCAAGAGTCGAAGGCATCAGAGGCGATCAAGGCGTTGGCCAAGAGCGTCGTGACGGAATGCTCGGTCCTGCGGGCAGGGCGACGGCAGCGAATCGCCTCGATCGATCTGGTCCCTGGTGACATAATCTCCCTTCAATCGGGCGACAAGGTGCCGGCCGACATGCGGCTGCTAACGTGTCGCGATCTTCAGATCGATGAATCGATCCTCACGGGCGAATCGGTACCCGTTCATAAGAGCGACGGTATTCTCCCGCACAACACCGTCTTGGCCGATCGGACGAACATGGCGTACTCGTCCACTCTTGTCACCTACGGGATCGGTGCGGGTGTGGTCACCGCCACCGGAGATCGGACCGAGGTCGGACGCATCTCGTCGCTGATTCACGAGGCGGTGGAGCTGGCCACACCGCTGACTCGAAAGATCACCGCCTTCAGCCACACACTCATCTACATCATTCTCGGCTTGGCGGGGTTGACGTTCCTGGTCGGGGTGGTCCGAGGTGAGTCCCCCGCCTCGATGTTCATGGGCGCCGTGGCCCTGGCCGTGGGTGCGATTCCAGAAGGTCTGCCCGCGGCGGTGACCGTCACGCTGGCCATCGGGGTAGGTCGGATGGCCAGACGACGGGCCATCATCCGAAAACTGCCGGCCGTTGAGACGCTTGGCAGCACAACAGTCATCTGCTCGGATAAAACCGGTACGCTGACCGAAAACCAGATGACCGTTCGGGAGCTTTTCGCGGGTTCCGTTCACTATGACGTGGGCGGCGCGGGATACGCGCCGACAGGTCAGATCGCGCCGAGGGGTGAGGGCGTTGATTGGGCGTCGAACGACGCGGCCCTGGAGTGTCTCAAGGCTGGCTTGCTGTGCAACGATTCCTTGCTGGTCGAGGCGGAAGGACGCTGGCGAGTTCAGGGGGATCCGACGGAGGGCGCGCTGATCGTAGCCGCTTGCAAGTCGGGACTCTCGGCCGAGACGGCGAGAGAGGAGCTTCCCCGAATCGACACGATCCCCTTCGAGTCCCACCATCAATACATGGCCACCTTGCACGCTGGGGGGCCAGAGGGGACGCGGAGGGTTTACTTGAAGGGGGCGGTGGAGCGGATTCTCGAACGATGCTCAACGTGTCTTGACGCGGCTGGCGTGTTCGATTCGATCGACCTGGATTTGATTCATCGCATGGTCGACGAGATGACGAGTCAGGGTCTGAGAGTCCTTGCGATGGCGCGGATCGACCTCGCCCCTGACACTGCCCATCTGGGACATGGCGACCTCCAGTCAGGGCTGGTCTTCCTCGGCGTTCAGGGGATGATCGATCCGCCGCGCGCCGAGGCGATCGCCGCCGTCCGAAAGTGCCGGACGGCGGGCATTCGCGTCAAGATGATCACGGGCGATCATGCCAGGACGGCCTCGGCAATCGCTCAGCAGATCGGCTTGAGCGCGGGGACAGGTGACGGCCGATCGGCCGCCGTCGCCGTGACGGGGCTGGAGATGGCCCAATACTCAGATGAGGAACTCGTCGACGTAGCGGAGCGAGCCGACGTCTTCGCCCGCGTCAGCCCGGAACAGAAGCTTCGCCTGGTCGAGGCCTTGCAGTACCGCGGCCACATCGTCGCAATGACCGGTGACGGCGTCAACGATGCCCCCGCACTCAAACAGGCCAACATCGGTGTCGCCATGGGCATCAGCGGTACCGAAGTCACCAAAGAGGCCGCCGACATGATCCTCACCGACGACAACTTCGCCTCCATTGAGGCGGCCGTTGAGGAAGGCCGAGGTGTATTCGAAAACCTTAGGAAGTTCATCCTCTGGACACTGCCCACAAACATGGGCGAAGGGCTGGTCATCCTGGCGGCCGTTTTCGCAGGCGTCGCGCTGCCCATCCTCCCTGTACAGATCCTCTGGATCAACATGACGACAGCCGTCCTCCTGGGAATGATGTTGGCCTTCGAGCCAAAGGAACGCGGCCTGATGGAACGTCCGCCGCGCGATCCGGGCGCGCCCATCTTGACCCGGGAACTCGTCCTTCGCATCCTGACGGTTTCGACAATGCTCCTGCTCGGTGCGTTCGGTCTGTTTGAGTGGCATCAGAAGTCGGGCGGGTCGTTGGACGAGGCGAGAACCATCGCTGTCAACGTGTTCGTCCTGGTTGAAATATTCTACTTGTTGAATTGCCGTTCGCTCACAAGATCCGTGTTCCAAATCGGGTTGTTCAGCAATCCTTGGTTGGTTCTTGGCGCAGTGGGAATGGTGTCTTTGCAGATGCTGTTCGTCTATTTGCCGGTGATGAACAGGATGTTCCACAGTGCACCCGTCAGCGCCGCGAGTTGGCTGAAGGTCCTGGCGGTGGCACTGATCGCTTACGGCGTGATTGGCTTCGAGAAGTGGCTCAGAAGTCGCCGTCGAACGAGGCCACGAGGTTAGGTCCTTCCGGAAAAGGGGCGTTGCCACAGGGCGCCGCCTTGCCGGCAACCCCGTACCTGGAGCGTGAGGCAACCCATGCACGAAGAAGCGGAAAACCATGAACCCCTGATTCGAGGGCTTTACAAAGTCATCCGAATGGCCGTTCGTGCCTTGGCGATTCTCATGGCCGTTGTCATCCTATTCGGTGTGGTCGACGTCGCCTACGTCCTCTACGACCGGCTGACAACGGTGGGCCCGGACAAGCCCTACTTCATCCTGAAAATCAGCGATATCCTCGCTACATTCGGGGCGTTCATGGCTGTGCTGATTGCGATCGAGATTTTCATCAACATCACCGTCTACCTCAGGGAAGACGTGATCCATGTTCGAATCGTCCTGGCGACGGCGTTGATGGCCATCGCGCGAAAGGTCATCATCCTGGATTACAAGGAAACCGATCCCGTTTATGTTTTCGCCACCGCGGCCGTGGCCTTGGCCATGAGCATCGGGTATTGGATTGTCGTCGTGCAGGACAAACGCAGGTCTGAGCACGAAGGGCAAGCCTTGGTTCGCGCGTCCGAGACGGCGATCAAGGAGACGGGGGCACAACAAGAGGGGAACGTTAACGCTCCATGATTCGAAGGCCCCCTCCGTTGGTGACGACAGCAGAGCCGCGAGAACAATGACACGGACCCCAACCAGACGCAGCTCGACGGGCTCGATTCCCCACGCTTCCTGCACTCCCGTTGGACGTACCGAATCGGGCCAAGGAAAACTTGCGGCAGCTTGACAGCATCACCGGTCGGCCGGTTGGCCCAGTTCGAGGAGTGACCACGACGAGCCTGGATGTGAAGCTGCGGTATCCGGGATTGGAAGACGGGAAGGCCGAGACGATCGAGCGGCGAGTCCGTTTCGCATTGGGGCGATTCGCACACTGCATCCGTCGGGCGGAGGTAGTCTTGGCCGATGTGAACGGGCCGCGGGGTAGCCGGGACACCTACTGAACGGTGCGGGTCGCGGAGGCCGCATCGCCGCCCGGGATTCACACCGGTTGGACAGGCGTGCAGGGCATCGCTAGACTGCGCAGCCGTTGCTCCGTGGAAGCCCAATCAGGTGGCAGGAGCCAAGAATCATGACTCAATCGCCTCGAAACCTCGATTCATCCGGGCTGCCCGGCCAAGACGGCCCCCGGTTGCCTGAGCCATTGGCGCGTATCCTCTGCGAAGCCGTCGATCAGGGCGCGACCGACATCCATCTGGACACCTGGGGCAATCGCGCCGCCGTGCGATACCGAGTCGACGGCGTAGCGCGGGAATTAGAACCACTCGACCTGGACCAGACGCGGCGCCTGATGAACCAAGTCAAGGTTGCGGCGAGCCTCGACCTTCAGGCCACGCTCAGACCGCTGGAGGGCCAGTTCCGCTGGACGGACGGTCAGCGGGTGCGCGATGTTCGGGTCACGATCATTCCCGAAGCGCCGCGCAACGAGGCCGCTCACCTGCGGTTGCTCACCAGGCCGGAAGATGGGCGGCACATGGAGCAACTGGGCATGCGCCTGGAGCAACTGGCAACCGTGCGTCGCGTGATGCAGTGGCCGCACGGGTTGGTGCTGGTTGCGGGCCCGACGGGCGCGGGCAAGACGACCACGCTTTACGCGTTGACCGAGCTGGAGGACCTGCGCCATCTCATTGCCGCTTCGATTGAGGATCCGATCGAGTTCGACTTGCCGTACGTGCGGCAGTTGGAGATCGATGAGAAACGCGGTATCACGATGAAGGACGGACTGCGGACCCTGCTGCGGATGGATGCCGACCTGCTCATGGTTGGTGAGATCCGCGACGCCGAATCGGCCATCGTCGCCGCGCAAGCGGCCTTGGCCGGCCGGCTGGTACTTGCCACGATCCACGCCCGCGACGCGGCCAGCACCATTTCGGCCATGCGCCACCTGGGCGTTCCGCCGTATGTGTTGGCGTCCTCGATTCGCATGGTGCTTGCCCAGACGCTGGTGAGAAAGCTGTGCGACAAATGCGGGGAGGCACACACGGTCCACGATGCGGAACGAAAACTGTTCGAGCATGCCAGGCTCCCGGTGCCTGATACGGTGCGCGTGGCGAAAGGCTGTTCACTTTGCGGCCAGACCGGGTTCAAAGGCCGCACGGGGGTATTTCAGGTCGCCGTCTTTGACGAGTCGCACGGTGCGTGGTTGGCCGATGGTCCGCCCGAACACGAGGTGCGGGAGCGGCTGGTCCAGGAAGGTACTCAGTCGCTGTACAGCGAAGTTCTGCGGCGGGCTGCCGATGGGACGATCTCGCTGAGCGAGGCGGTACGCGTAGTCGGCGTGCCCGGAAATGATCCCGGGCCCGCAATCGAGCAGCACGTGTGACCAAGCCACGACGCGTGGCTGCAATCTCGTGTTGCGAAAGAGCAGATGAGAGCGTACTCAACCGTATCTGTCCGTGGATTGACCAGCATACCGCCGGCTGTGGCGGGCCGGATGACGCCGGACAAGGGAGAATGGCAATGACCGAACGAAGCGGCGAGATCACGTTCCAAGGCAAGCCTTTGACGCTCATCGGACCGGTGCTCAAGGTGGGCAGCGAGGCCCCGCACTTCACGCTGACGGCCAATGACCTGTCGGACCTGCGGTGTGATGCGTACCACGGCAAGATCCTGTTACTCAGCGTGGTCCCGAGCCTGGACACGCCGGTGTGCGCCACGCAGACAAGGACGTTCAACCAGAAAGCCACGCAACTGGCCAAGGATGTGACCGTGCTAACGGTCAGCATGGACTTGCCGTTTGCGCAGAAGCGGTTCTGCGGCACGGAAGGAATCGAGCGTGTCATCACGGCGAGCGACTATAAATATCGTACCTTCGGCCAGGCGTTCGGCGTGCTGATCAAGGAGCTGGGCCTGCTGGCGCGAGCCGTATTCGTGCTCGACCGCAAGGGCAAGGTGGTCCATACGGAATACGTTCCGGAGATTACCAAGGAGCCGAACTACGACGCCGCGCTGTCTGCCGTCAAGGCAATCATGTAATCCCGGATGGCCAGACTGAGCCGGCGATCGGCGGGGATATCAGTCGAACCGTCGGTTGCGTACCGCTATCATTCCTTTACGACCTGCGTTCTTTGCGGATATCGGCTTCCACCTTCCGCCAATAGATGACCTCCTCGATCCGTTTGGCATTCTCACGGCATCCCTGTGCTCGATCCTTCTCACCGCGGCGTTCATGAACCTCGGCAAGGGATAACCAAGCCGGGATGAAGAAGTCATTCGCCCTCACACAATGCTCAAACCGCTGCTGTGCCTGCTCCAGGAATCCATGCTCCAGCAGATCAACACCCCGCGCATAGCTTGTGGCTACATCTGTCAGGTCTTCTTCCAACTTGAGGCGGATCGCGTCCTCGCCCTTGAGCATGACCACGGAACAGGGCGACCGCCGCGCCACATCGGCGGCAACGCTGCCCAGTAGAATTCGAGCGAGTCCGCTCTCCCCCGTGGTTCCCATCACGATCAGGTCCGCATTGACCTCCTGACAGGTGGCGAGGATCTCGTCGCCGGCCTGGCCCTTACGAACCAATCGCTGCCAGTCCAGGCCGGTGAAATCAAACTGGCTGATCAGTTCACTGAACCTGCGAACTTGCGCCTCATCCTGTGCCGATTCTGTCGCTGAATCGCCCTGAAACAATCGTGAGAATGTCGAAGGCGGCTCGGTCACGTGCAGCACGCCCAATCGAGCCTGCAGCCTGCGGGCCAGATGAATCGCGTTCTTGAGCGCCCGACGGGATGCGCTGGACGCATCCACCGGACACAGGATCGACTGTCCCGAAAAGGGTCTGTCGTTGCGGGCGATCCAGACGGGCTTGCTCGCCTTGCGGCAGAGCCGCTCCGCCGTCGTCCCGATCTGCGGTCCGTGCTCGCGATCCGCAGAAGCATCGTGGGAACCCACCAGGATCGCATTGACATCCAGCTCTTCAGCGACGCCGATGATCTGGTCGAAGGGGATGCCCTCGGCAGTAATCGGATCGCGCACTGTTCGTCCGGCCTTCACGAGCAGATCCTTGAAGCGGGCCAGCCGCTGAATCGCGCCCTCACGAGCCATTGCCAGGACGGAATCAGCAAGGTCGTCTCCGACCTTCGGCAATACGTGCAACAGAATCAACTCAGAGCTGAACGCCTTTCCCAACCGATCGGCCGTCTCCAGCACATGTTCGGACGCGGTGTCGAAGTCAACGGCAATCAGCACTCGTTCCAGTAGTCTCATGACATGCTCCCAATAGCTACCACGTCAATTCCCGCAAACTCGAATGATTGGTACGCGGCCCGCCCAACGTTGACTATCATACGGTCTTTTCCGGCCCGTCGTCCATGTGGCCAAGCGTCAACATTGACTGGCCCAATCGACGCCTGGAAATGGGAAGTTATCTGGAGGATCGGCCGGCTACAGTCTGCCTCGGCTCGCCAGATCACCTCTCTGAGAGCGCCTTCTCCACGGCGTCGATCACCTCCTTGCTGTCCGGCGCCGTTCGGGTTCCGAACCGGTTGATGATCTTGCCGTCCCGATCGATCAGGAATTTGTTGAAGTTCCAACTGATCTCGCCGGAGAACTGTGGGTTGCTCTCCTTATCGGTCAGGTAGCGGTAGAGGGGGTGCTTGTCAGAACCCTTCACGGAGATCTTCGAGAACATCGGGAACGTCACGTTGTACTTCAGGGAACAGAACGACTTGATTTCCTGATCGGTCCCCGGCTCCTGGCCCAGGAAATTGTTGGCCGGAAAACCGAGGATGACGAACCCCTTGTCCTTGTACTTCAGGTACAGCTTCTCAAGGCCTTCGTATTGCGGCGTGTAACCGCAGCGGCTGGCGACGTTCACGATCATCACGACCTTGCCCTTGTATGTGGAAAGGCTGACATCCTGGCCGTCGATGTTCTTCATCGTGAACTCATAGACGTCCTTCATCGCCGTACTCCTCGTTGTGGGGACCGCGTGACGGTCCTTTTCAACGCAACCACAAGCCAAACCCGCAGCCAGCATCACACAGCCGATTATTCGGTTCATTGTGTATCATCCTTGGGAAACCACGGCACGAACGCGCTGGTCGTCTGCTGATACCGCCGATACTCATCGCCACGGCTGGCCAGCGCGTGTTTTTCGGTGTAAGGGATTCCGGTCACCTTATGAAGAAACAGCAGCATCACGACCGGTCCCAGCAGGGCCGCCCAGACGTAGGATGAGCCAACTGCCAAGAGCACGTACGCAAACCAGTGGACCCACTCAAAGAAGTAGTTGGGGTGACGGCTGTACCGCCATAGCCCTGCCCGGCAGGTCCTTCCTCGGTTTTCAGGCCGGGCTCTGAACCGGGCGAGTTGAAAATCGGCGATGGATTCGCCGAGGATCGCCACAAGCCATATCGCAATCCCCGCCCAGTCGGACCAGACCGGAAACCATGCCCTGTTGAACACAACCGGCAGGAAAGGCACCGAGAACATGACGGCCCAGACAGCCTGTACCTGGAAGAAGGCCAGGAAGAACAGTTGTGCCCGCGAGCCCCAGGTCTCCCGAAGCATCTGGTAGCGACCGTCTTCGCCTTTTCCCAGGACACGATCCTTGAGCAGGTATCCCCCCAGGCGCAGTCCCCAGAGTCCTGCCAGAACAGCCAGGACCACCCGGCGGGACGACTCACCATCAGCGGCAAACGCATAGAATACGGCCAACGCGCCAACTCCGAGCGACCAACCCACGTCGACGATCCCTGCGTCTCGGGTGGTTCGTTGGACGGTGTACAAAGCAAGCATGACGACCGCCATGCCCAGCCAGCCGATAAGAAGCAGGGTGAGAGAAGTCATGCCCTTGGTCTACCGTTCGTTACGGACTGTTCGCGTCGGATGACCCTACCCATACCTCCAACCCATCGAACGGATTGGCCGTGCCGACGTACAGGTCATTCCCCACGGACACCAGGGTTCGGAAACCGTAGTTGCCCACGTCGCCGAAGCCGTTGAGTGTCACGGGATACCACGTCACGCCGTCCTGGGTCTTGTAGAGATCGGCACCGGCCTTTCCCAGGAGCTCAATCAGGTTAGCCGTACGAGCACGACCCAGGAAGGCCTTGATGAGTCTGTCCGGATGCTCCAGCACATTGAAGAACGGGCTGACCTGATCATAGGTGCCGACGTAGAACCAACCTTGGTGGACGAGCATCGACCAGATATACGTGTTCGGACGATTGTCTTCATGCCGTGCCCCTTCCAGGCGTATGGCGTACCTGACTTGATCAGTCATTGTGAGCGGATATGAATTGGCCTGCAAGAGCAGACGCCGGTGTGTGGAAACCGATACGTCGGGTCAAGATGTCCTGCTCTGGCTTTCCGCCAGCCACTAGCTCATTCGGCAAGAACTGCGGCGGCGAATTGAATGCGGCCGAGTTGGCAAGGCATCCAATCAGCAGTATAGGTGTGTCCACGGTTGGGCCTAACAGGTCACGGTCGACCGAGATGTGATCGTGTGGTGCTGGCTGAGGCTCCGCGATAGAGCAAGGATGAGCGATTCGGAACAGGGTGATTGCAGACCGGGGGGGGCGGTTACCAGGAGATTACGATGTCCGCTGTGCCAGTTGACCAAGCCCAAGGGCATGCGATGCAGTGCATGGAAATCTGGGGTGGGAATCAGGCGGTCAGTAGCACCGTGTCCATGCCGGGGATCGACGCCTGGGTTGTGAGTCACCCTCACGCCGAAAGCGCGGTGGGTGGCGACATCCACTATGTATCGAAGTGCGGTGGAGGCAGGATTTCCCGATTTGTCGTTGCCGATGTTTCAGGGCACGGGGACTCGGTGGGGCAACTGTCGGCAAGGCTGCGGTCGCTGATGCGCAAGTACATCAACACCTTGAATCAGTCGCGGTTCGTTCGCGAGTTGAATCAGGAGTTCTCCGAGATGGCATCGGAGGGCACGTTCGCCACCGCCTTGCTGACCACCTACTTTGCGCCGAAGGACCATCTGGTGATCTGCAACGCGGGCCATCCGCCACCGCTCTGGCATCGTGCCAAGAACGATTCCTGGCAGGTCCTTCAAGAGGACCTCCCCGACTGCGCCAGCTCACTCTCCAACCTGCCGCTGGGAGTCATCGCCCCTACCAGCTACCATCAATTCGCCGTGCCCCTGGAGAAGGATGACCTCGTATTGATCTACACTGACTGGCTGATCGAAGCCAAGGATTCCCAGGGGCGCCAACTTGGTCAGGAAGGACTCCTGGAGTTGGTCCGCGAGATCGACACACATGACCCCCACTCGTTCTGCAATGAGCTGTTGGAGGCCGTCGCGCGGTACAGGGATCACGCGGCGGCCGACGATGATGTCACGGTGCTGCTCCTTCGCCACAACGCTTCTGATCCGCCCGTCCCGTCGCTGGGCGAGATGGCCAAGGTCGTCGGCAAGCTGCTTCACATCGTGAAGGTCTGAGTGCGGCGCCCCATGAAATCAAGACCCAGAATCCGTTGGGGGCTCTGCTGCGTGTTTCTGGGGCAGCCGATCCGGTTCCGGACGACCACCGCGGCCCACATCAAGAGGATGAGCCGTCGGCAGGCCTTGTTGAAGCTGGCGGGCATCGCTCGCAGCAATTCGGCTGCCCTGTTGGCGACGCTGAGGTACTGCGCCGATCACAACATTGGCTGCTTCAGAATCAACAGTCAGATCCTGCCGCTACGGACGCACGCGGAAGTGGGATATCGGGTCGATGAACTGCCCGGTGCCAGCGAGATCGTCGACGGGTTTCGGACCTGTGGAGCGTTTGCCGAAAAGCATGGCCTGCGGACCACGTTTCACCCTGACCAGTTCGTCGTGCTGAGTTCGCTTCACGAACGGGTCGTCAGGGATTCCCTCGCTGAAATCGAATACCAGGCCGAAGTGGCCGAATGGGTCAGAGCGGATGTGATCAACGTCCATGGCGGCGGGGCCTATGGAGACAAGCCTGCGGCCCTGAAACGATTCCGCAGGAATTTCGCCCGACTCTCCCTTCGGGCCCGGCGTCGGCTGACGATCGAGAACGACGACAAGATCTACACGCCTTCCGATCTGCTGCCGTTGTGCAAGGCATCGGGCATCCCCCTCGTCTACGACGTGCACCACCACCGCTGCAACCCCGACCCTTTGACCGTGGAGGCGGCCACACAGAAGGCGCTGGCCACATGGAATCGTGAGCCGCTCTTCCACGTTTCGAGCCCGCAAGGTGGATGGCGTGGACCGCGTCACCAGATCCACGCTGACCACATCAACGTCCGCGACTTCCCAGACTGCTGGCGCGGTCTTCCTGTAACGATCGAGATCGAAGCGCGAGCGAAGGAACGCGCCATTGTGAAGCTTCAGCGATTCTTGGCGAGCTCCTCTTAATCGCGGCTGCCAGCGTCTTCAGCTCCGAGTCGTTCGCGCCGCTTTTCCGACGGGCTGCCAGCGGAAGTAGCAGTCCCGGCATGCTGGTGAAGGATTTCCGGGACGCCAGCCGCGTCCCCGGAGCAAGGTATAATGGGTGTGCGGCATCCAAGGTGCAGAGGACATTTGGCGGAGGTGCGAGCCTCTGTAGCCCATTCAGTTCGATCCCTGAGAGAGTTCTCGGAGGAGGTGGCGGATGAGATTGTATGCTGTGATTGTCCTGACGATTCTGAGTTCATTCCTGAGTATCGCGGCGTCCTGTGATGCGCTACCCCCGGATCAACCGACCTCCGGTCCGGGTGGCAGCACCTATGTGCACGCGAATGTGACGGAGTCCTCGTACGGAAGCGGGGTCACGAAGTACTGGTTGTTCGAACCTGCCCAGCCCACACCCGCCTCCGCTCCGCTGATCATCTTCAATCACGCTTGGCTGGCCAACGACACGGCCAACTATCGGAACTGGATCCACCATATTGTCCGTCGCGGCGCGATCGTCCTGTATCCCAACTTCCAGGAGGCGCTGACGGACCCGGCCCAGCACCTGCCGAACGCTCTCATCTCCATCAAAGACGGGATCGCTCGGCTCCAGGCCGGTGGGCACGTTCAGCCGGACCTGACGAAGGTCGCTATCGTTGGGCATTCTGCCGGCGGCTTGTTGACCGTCAACCTGGCGGCCGTGGCCGCGACCGAGGGCATTCCACAACCCGGAGCGGTCATGGTTGCAGCGGCCAGCGGTCCTAACAGTATACCTGTCGGTGGAGGTCCACACCTCTTGAAGGACCTCAGCCAGATTCCGGCCGCCACGCTCTTCTTGGCGGTAGCTGGGGATGAGGACACCGTCGTCGGCCAGGATCCGGCCAGGCAGTTCTACTACGGCATGACACAGGTCCCAGCGGCCAACAAGGATTTTGTCCTGGTGAACAGCGATCGCTACGGCAAGACCGACCTCGTCGCCGACCACTTCGCCCCGATGGCGGGTTCGAGTAACACCGACGCCCTGGATTACTACGGCTACTGGAAACTCCTTGACGGTCTTACGGATGCCGCGTTCTACGGCACGAATCGCCAATATGCCCTGGGCAACACGCCCGAGCAGCGATTCATGGGCGAATGGAGCGACGGCACGCCGGTCACGGAGCTGACCGTGACGGACACCCCCTGAGCGATACGACCACGAGGGCCATGACGCTGACAACACCAGGGAGCGTAGCGGACGCCAGCGTCTGTTGACGCTTACTGATAGTAGGACGGTGATCGTCAGAGGAGGCTTGGTACATGAAACACGAAACGCGTTGTCTGAACGTCATGGCGGTTCTCGCGGTCTTCGCCGGGGCCCAGGTAGCTTCGGCTCATCTACCGATTTTGGACGACGGTACGGCCGTGGACGCTGAGCACGCACTGGTCATCTCGGACATCGATCTGTCTCAGGTCGTCTACCACGAGGTCAAAGAGCCCGTTCAGCCGCTGTGGATCGCCTTCGATGCGGTGGCTGGGCAGGAGTTGTACTTCAATCCGGGCGTGCCGGCCATTGAACGCTTGAAGGACTATCGGCCTGCCTTCGCACTCGTCGGTCCAGGGCTGCCCGGAGCCACCCTGCCGTTCGACATTCCTGCCGGCAGCGGAGCTGAGGTCTATCCGACGAGCGACATCGCCGATCCCGAGTTCTTTCACGAGCCGTTCAGCGGAACGGATTCCTGGATCTTCTTCAAGCGGACGGTGACTCTGCCGCAATCCGGGCGATACTACCTGGTCGGCTACGTACCGTCCGGCCAAACAGGCAAGTTCTGGATCGCGATCGGCAAGCGGGAGGAGTTCGGACCCGGCGACATTGCCAAGCTCACGCAGGATCTCCCGCGGGTCCGCGAATTCCACGAGTCGAGCGTGACACCTTCTCTCTGCCTCCTGATACCCGTGGGGTTTGTGGGGGCGATGCTCGGCGTCGGCTTCATCGCGCGACGCCGTCAGATCCGTAACGTGAAGTGAGACGTCGATGCACAGGAGCAGATGCATGCTTCTTTGTCCCAGGAGCCAAGGCGAGGGATGTATCATGATTCTTCGTAGACTTCGAGTCTTATCGTTGCCCTTGGTTGGGCTGGTTGCCGGATGCGGAGTGTGCTTTCCTCCGCTGGACGTCGTCGAGTTTGTGGATCTGACCCGGTACGCTGGGAAATGGTACGAGATTGCGAGTTACCCACAGATCTTTCAAGCGGGCTGCACCGGAACCACGGCAGAGTACACCCTTCGGGACGACGGCACGGTGAAGGTCGTGAACACCTGCAACACCGGCTCGCTCGACGGTCCTGTCAACCGGATTGAAGGAACGGCTCGAGTGGCCGACGCGACAACCAATGCCAAGCTCAACGTCAGCTTCTTCCCGCCGTTTGAGGCCGACTACTGGATCATCGACCTCGGCCCGGATTACGAATACGCGGTGGTGAGTGATCCAAGCCGGCGTTCTCTTTGGATTCTCAGTCGAACTCCAACCCTCGACGATGCCACCTACCAGGGAATCCTCGACCGGGTTTCCGCAAAGGGATTCGATCTCGACAGGCTCGTCCGGACCCTGCAAGCCACAAGTCCGTGAGTTATGATAGGCGTATCTGACGCGCCTTTCTTACTCGAAGGAGGTTGGTCATGTTCGGTTATGTTGCAGCCCGAGTCACCGGAAGGTCGTTGGGTTTCATCTTGCCTTTGGTGTTCGGCTCCACTGCCTTGGCGCACAAGCCCACCTTCAGTGACGGCTCGGCAAAGGATGCCACTCATGCCTACCGGATCGACGATGTGGATGTCTCCTTGGTCTTCTACCACGCGGTCACCCCGCAGGCCGGTCAGCTATGGTTGACGTTCGACGGAAAGAAGGGCCAGACACTCTACGTGCAGATCGGCGTGCCCGAACTTGATCGCTTGAAGAACTACCGCCCGGCTGTGGCCGTGTTGGGGCAGGGGCTGCCTGAGGTCCGGTTGCCGTTTCCTGGTCCCGCCGGCCTCGGCGGGAAGATCATCTCGACCAATGATGTGACCGCCCCAACCAGTTTCCACGAGGAGTTCACGGATACTCGGTCGTGGATCCTCAAGGAAGATCGCCTTCGCCTTCCCGCCGACGGGCGATACTACGTCGCGGGCTACGTACCCTCTGGCGAACCGGGCAAGTTCTGGGTTGCCGTGGGCGAGCGGGAGGCATTCGGCCGGGCCGATTGGGCCAAGATGGGTGAGTGGATCATCGCGGCCAGGAGATTCCACGAGGTGACCGGTCCTCCTGAGTATCTCAAGATGCCTTGCCCGGTGAACATCCTCCTGTTACTGGTCAGTCTCGCGTTGATTCTTTGAGCGGTTACGAGGATGTCCCACGAGAAGAGCTCGCGTGTATGATAGTGCTTCAGGGTGTGAGACCGAACTCGGCTTGAACGCCTGCGCCAAACGGCCGCGTTCGGCTGCTGATTCGCTCCGGCAACCCTCCGCAATCGTGGTAGCATCACCTGGGGCCTCTCACGGACGATCGTGGTTGAGAGTCCATCAGGTTGAACATGACATTTCGAGCCAAGACCGTGACGACCGAATTCAACTCAGCTCGCTACACGGTATTTGACACGCCTGTCGTGAGGACCCTGTTTCGCGGAGCTTCCCTCCTGTTGCTCCGCGCGTTCGGATGGCGTCGGGTCGGAGACTGTCCTGATCTTCCAAGGTACGTGCTCATCGGGGCGCCTCACACCAGTTGGTGGGATGCCATCTTTGCACTGGCTATCGCATTTGCCTTTCGGCTCAAGCTCTTCTGGATGGTCAAACACACCGTCTTCCGCTGGCCTTTTCGCTTCGCCCTCGGTTGGCTGGGGGGTGTTCCCATCAACCGAGCCAGTCGAGAGCATGTTGTCTCTCAAGTTGTTCATGAGTTCCAGGCCAACGAAACGCTGGTTCTTGGTATCCTTCCTGAGGGAACTCGCCGGAAGGTGGATTATTGGAAGTCGGGTTTCTATCACATTGCCATGGGCGCCGACGTCCCCGTGTTGCTGGCGTTTCTTGACTATCCCACTAAGACGGGCGGATTCGGGCCGCTGATCACCCTGACGGGTGACGAGGCGCTCGACATGACAAGGATCGCCGAATTCTACTCGACGAAAAGAGGTAGGCATCCAGAACTGATGGGGCCGGTGCGTCTTTCGTCACAATCCAGGCAGTTACAATGAGGTATTCAGGTTTGCCCGCAGGCGGCCACTTGGACTCGGCCGTGCCGGCGGCCGGTCACACCCATCTCCTGCCCAACCATACGCTGAACAGGGTTACGGCCGCCGTGAGCACGGTCCCCCAAACCAGGTCTACGACCGTCACAAGCAATGGCCAGCCCTTGACGGTCGCCAGATTGGTAAGGTCGTAGGTGGCGTAGCAGAGAAGGCCGAAGAAGCCGCCCCTCAAGACGGCCGACCTGACCGAGCCCGCGCGGACACCTGGCGAGACCACGAAGACCACCAGCCCGGCGACAAAGAGCAGGTAGAAGACCCCGGCCGCCGCCCAGTTGGGACTCTCGCTGAGCAAGAAGCCGATCTGCGACCGATAGAACGGCCAAGCCACGCAACCCAACCATATCCCGTCAAGAACGAGCAATCCGACCAAGGCAAGTAGATAGCACTTAGCGAAATCGCGATTCATTGTTGGCTCCCGAGTGGCAAACCAGTTAGGCTCGACCGAGGCCACGAGACTCCGCTCGCTTCGGTTGGAGATTATCGTGAATCGGCTTCGGATCTGCCAGCGTATGTGAGCCGCTCAGGAGGCAACTGGACGTCCACACAACGTCGAAGTGTGCCCCGAAGTGCGCCCCCTTTCTGCATAACGCTGGCCATCAATCAGCCTACCAGTAGCAGTCACTTGGCATAACGCTGGGATCCACAGCCCCAAAACCGCTGAATTCCTTAGGAAACTCGCATGAAGAGATGGCACATGGCGTTCTACGGAACCGAAGGTTGGAGGTTCGAGTCCTCCGCGGTGCGTTACATAACCTACATACCAGGAAGGAGTTATGCCAGATCATGAGGGCGGCGACCGAGCGTTCTTCGCCAACTGTGCCCTGAAGTGTGCCCCTCTTGTGCGCATCTTCGTGCAAGCAGGTCCTCGGAGCCCGGGCGGCGCCACATTGCCCTTGCGCACCCCCATGGTTCTTCGCAGCCCGCGGCGATGGGCCATGCCCAGGTTACCGAACGAGATGCGCGCCCTGTGGTCGTTCTCGTTCAGCATGAGGAACAAGTCCTGCCTCTACCGAAGGTCCCCCCGATCAAACTCTCCTCCTCTATAGATAGCGGCAGAATGGGGCGATTTGTTTCAGCGAGGCGGAAAGATCTCATAGCGATGAGCATGATGCAAAACTCACCGTTCCTCTTTCCCGCCCGCGACAGGCTCGTATCCCGGGCTAGTGACATGGTTGGCCGGACGGCTATCCTCGCTTGCTCCCCGCCTGCGTTCTGTATCTGCAATCGTGCAGTCACTCCGCCGGGAGTTCTGGGCGCGCGGACCACTCAGACCAACTGCCGTCGTACCACTTGACGTTCGTGTAACCCAGGAGGTTCTTGAGGACGAAGTAGGCCTGGCTTGCCTGGTGCCCTGTGCGGCAGTAGACAATGACCTCGGCATCTCTTGAGGGGATCAGACCGCCGTAAACCTTGGACAACTCCTCCAGAGGCTTGAGGCCAACACCACCGGCGGCCTTGGTCACATCGTCGGCAACAGGTCGGTTCCGGGCACCGGGAATATGCCCCGCCCTCGCCTCTTCCTTCTTGGCGCCGGAGTAGAGGTCTGCCGGCCGCGCATCGAGGATCACCGCGCGGCCATCGTGAACGCGACGAAGCACCGCTGCGGCGTCGACGGTGAAGGAATCCGGCCCCGGCGCGTAAGGGTACTGAGTGGGCTCGATTCGAGGCACCGCCGTATCGATCGGCCGCTTCTCGGCAGTCCACTTGCCGAACCCTCCCTGAAGGACTCCGTAGTTGCGGTGTCCGATGCGCTCCAGGCCCATCGCCACCAGCGTGGCGTCGTGAAACTTGTCTTCGGGGACGATGACGATGGTGTGCCGTGGGGTGACACCCATCAGCGAGAGGTGTCGTGCGATCAGATCTCCGGGCAGCAGCATGGACGAAACGCCGCCCACGACACCCCGAAAGCTGTCAGGGGAAAGACAGACAGAGCCCGGGATATGCCCGGCGTTGTACTGGGGCTGTGGTCGTGTGTCGATGATCCGCAGGTCCGGTCGGTTGATGTTCTCCGCCAGCCAAGCGGTCTCGACAAGTCCCGGCAGCTTGACGTTCGCGATCGGTGTGATGGGGGTGGCCGGCCGGCCGGCTGCGCCTTGAGGCGCCGGCTGCCCGAGGAAATGAGCTCGCCAGGCATTGATCTTGGCGGCCGTCTCGCCAGACAGCGGTTCAGCTCGGAGTGAGACAGGTTTAAGACAGTCCCGCATGAAACCCTCGAGCCCGTCGGTCAGGATACGAATGTTTCGGAATCCGAGCCGCGCCAGCGCATCGGACGCCTGCGCCGGATGCGTCATGCCGTTGGAGTAGAGAACCACGATGCCGGCGTTCTTCCTCGGCTCCAGATGCTGCAGCAAATCGGTCATGGCGATGTTAGAGGCACCACGGATGTGGAAGGCGGCATACTCCTCGGGCGTGCGGATATCGATCACCACCAAATCCGGTCGGCCGGTCATCATCCAGTTGGCGAGTTGTTCCGGCGCGACATGATCCGCCCCTGCCTCTATGGCGGCCAGAAGACCTGCCTCGTCCGCGCTTCCCTCCATGCCCGGCCGGCCCGTCACCGCCGGCGTCTGGCCGGCCACACCTGCTGATGGGAAAACGACGAACAGTCCGCCCGCCGTCACAAGGATCGCCAGGCTGAAGGCCTTGAGGAATGGGCTGTTGAAGTATCGCCCTCCGCCGACGCGCATCCGTTCGATGTATTCCGCGCCCCAGAAGCACGCGACGGCCACCAGCGCCAGTCCGAAGGCAAACCCGCGGTGCGAAACGCCCACGCTCTGCCAGACGAACTGCACGCCGCTGGAACCCCATGTATAGAGCGGCCTGACAACCGAGAACAATTCATTGAAAAGGATGCTTCCAAGACCGACGCCGCCGAGAAACAGCAGGGCGTCCAGCTTGCCCGAGGCGACGCCAACGGCCGCCGTGCCCGGGCACCATGCCCCCATCGCAAAACCGATGCCGAACAGCAGGCCGCCCACGATCTGTGCGCCATACACGGTGGGCATGAAGTAGATCTGGTCCAGGCCGACCCAGCCCATCGCGATGCAATACGACAGCCCCAGCATGGCGGTGACCATCGCCGTGAACATCACCTTCAGCACCGTCATGTCTCGGAAGTAGAAGATGCCGGCCAACTTCCGCGAACTGCCGAACCCGGCCTGTTCGAGGGAAAAACCGAAGGCCAGGCCGATCAGCAGGGAGACCAGGAAGGCCTGGGGGGACCCCAGGTCGTCTATTCCATAGAATGTCCTAATCATGCCACTGCCTCCGGAAGAAATAGGCCGCGGCATAGCCTCCACCGAAGACACATATCATGAAGATCAGGCTGCCTGTCAGAAGCATGGCCCCGCCACTGAGGGCCTGTCCCGATGTGCAGCCCTGGGCCAAACGGCTGGCGAATCCTACGACAACGCCACCGACCAATGCGAAAACGGCTCGAAGCCGACTCGGCGCCGAACGGCCTCGCTCCAACCCGAGCCGGATCCGATTTCCAAGCAACGCGGAGAAGAGCCCGCCGAGGAACGTGCCGCCCAGCATGAAGACCAGGTAGTAGCGGAGTGGGTTGGCGCCCCACGCCCCGAAGTACTCGCTGGCCAGCGTGTGGGCGCTTAGGAAGCATCCTTCGACATACGCACCTGCCCGCGCGATGCCGGCGGATGCCCCCAGCCCGGCACCGAGCAACAGGAATGATGCCAGCAGCGTCAGGCCCAGCAGGACGCCCGCCAGGTACGGATTCATGTAGTCTCGCGGCGACGACGGTTGCGATTGCGTTGTGTTCATGATCTAGCACCCCGCACTCTTCTTCTTGGAAACGCCCGGAGCCTGAGGGGCCGCCGGTGGCGGCGAGGCAGGGGCGGGTGGTGGCGCAGGGTTAACCGTCCCCGGTCCCGCTGGAGCGGGAAGGGGAACTTCCTTCACCGCCCGCCGCAGTTCCGTCTGCTCCCAGAAGGCGTCCAGCCCGCCATGAAGCGCCCGGACCGAGCGCTGCGTCTTCTGAGATAGAATCCCTGCGACCTGCATGGCCAGCGATCCGTCGCGATCGACCACGATCAACGGCCCGGCGCCCGCAAGATAAGCGGGATTGTTCAGTAGATCGCCGACGTCCACATTTCTCGAACCGGGCAGGTTGTAGTCTGAGAAGTGCGCCGCCGGGCGAATGTCCACCAGATCGAACGTGCCCGGCAGGTCCATCATCAGCCGCCTCAAGTCATCCGGGGAAATGCGGTCGGCCAGCCTGATCACTCGCTTCGCCCCGCCGGTATCCTGGCCCTGCTTGGTCTCGGCGCCGTACACGGGGAGTCCCGCCGCGATCCACGCCTCGCTGCCTCCGGCCAGTGAAGCAACCTGCTTGAACCCTTTGCGTTCGAGAATCCCCACGGCCATGCTCGACCGATACGCGGAGTTGCACACAGTGACGACGGGCAGCGCCGGGTCAAGCTTGCCCGATAGCTCGCTCAAATGCGTCAGCGGCAGGTTCACAACCGTTCCGATGCGAAGGCCCATCCACTCGCTGGGCAAGCGAACGTCGATCACAAGGGGTGCCGTTTCTTTCCGCATCTTTTCGGAAAGGTCCGCCGGCGTCACCAGGGCGCTGGTCGCCAGGGGCAGCCCTCCCTTCTTCCAGCTCTCCAGGGTGATCACACCCGCCCGGTAACCCACGCGGTGAAGTCGTCGGAGGGATTCCAGGAGTTCCGCCGTCCCGCCGCACAGAACCAGCTTGGCCTCCCAAGGCACCATGATTCCGACCCAGGTTTCCAGTCGCCCGCGAACGCCGATGTTGACGGAATTGGGGATATGTCCGGCGGCGTAATCCGTGCTCTGGCGAACGTCCACGACGTAATGCTTGGTGCTATCGGTCAGGACCTGGCCGGCGGCAACCTCGCCGGGCAGAGGAGCATTCCAGTCGACCGGATCCGGCCCCTTTCGATTCATCGCGGCGTTGTGTTTGAAGTATTGCGGCGCCTCCGGCAGACCCTCGAGGATCGCGGCGATGAACTCAGATCGCGTCTTGTGTTGAACATAGGGGTTCGCGGCCTTCTCCGCTCCGATCGTGGAGAAGGGCTTGTCGCTCAGATGGGCTCCGCACAACGATCCCGCCCCGTGGGCGGGAAAGATGATCGCGTCGTCGCCGGCCTTGCCCAGCTTGTTTTGCCAGGTGTCGAACGCCATCGACGCCAGCGTCGCGGCCGTCATTGTGCCCTCCAGAAGGTCGGGGCGCCCGATGCTCCCGACGAAGAGCGCGTCGCCGGTGAAGATAACCTCCGGATTCCCCGGCTTGGCCGAGCCCGAGACGTATCCGCACACCATGTCGGGCGTGTGCCCGGGTGCTTCAACGAACGTGACGGTCGCCTTTCCCACCTTGAGCACCGAGCCTTCCCTGGTGGGCTCATACTTGAAGCCCGGTGAGCCTACGGGACTCTTGTAGATCGGGCAGCCCGCCGCCTTGGCGAATTCCATATGGCCCGCGACGAAGTCGGCATGACTGTGCGTGAGAAAGACTCCCTTGACCGTCAGCCCCTCCTTGCGGATCAGTTCCATATAGGCCGAAATGTCGCGACCGGGATCGACGACGAGAGCCTCTTTGTCGCTCATCAGGATGTAGGAGTAGTGCGACAGAACGGGCAGATTGAACTGCACCACGCTGAAGCTGGAGTACTTGTAGGTATCGACAATCTGGTAGGAGGCCGCGTCCCCGCCATGAGCGGCCGATTCCGCATCCTTGATCTTCGCGCCTTCCGCGGCGAGGACCAGCGCATCCAAGTAGGTTGAACACACGGCAGCGATCAGAAGAATACCGGAAAGTCTCATGTGTCGCTTCCTTCGAGAAGTGTTGGCGGACCGAACGCTCGCCCCCTCTGAGCCTCGTCGCGTCTGGAACCTCGGCTCCCTACGCCGAATGCCCGGGCCCGCTTTCCGGCTATTTTCAACGCCTCGTCCGAGACTTTCAACTCGTCTTTCGCCAGTCTCTTGAAAACCATGAACCAATCCAGAACCGTCGTGTCGGGCGCAGGCTTCTCCACGCGCTCCTTGGCCATGCCGCAGGAACCCACCGGCGGCACGATCACGTCGTCTCCCGGTTGCCAGTCCGCCGGTGTCGTGCCGTTGTGCGCATCCGAGGTCTGCATGGCCATCAGCAACCGCTTGATCTCGGTGGAATTCCGCCCGATAGAGAGCGGATAGTAGAGAATAGCGAGGATCTTGCTCTGTGGGCCAATGAAGAATACCTATGCATACCCGAAGAACTCCTCCGCGGGGTGCGTAGCCGGACGCGTTCAGGCCAGCCGGGCGTATCGGTGGTGCAGCCCGCCCACCCGCGGAATGGCGACGACCCACCGTCGATGCTGAAGGCTTCCTCCGGAGGCTTAACTGCTGTCGGTACGGGTAGGCCCAAGTGTGCCCCGAAGTGTGCCCCCTTTCTGCATAGCTCTGGCCATCAATCAGCCTACCAGTAGCAGTCGCTTAGCATGACGCTAGGATCCACAGCCCCAAAACCGCTGAATTTCTTAGGAAACTCGCATGAAGAGATGGCACATGGCGTTCTACGGAACCAAAGGTTGGAGGTTCGAGTCCTCCGCGGCGCGATGTACAAATACCCTTGGAAACCCGCGTTTTCCTGAGGTTTTCCGAGGGTTTCTTGTTTGTGGCGTCATCCCGTTCCAACCCTTCAGAAGTGTCAGCGTTGCCCCCGAAATGACCCCTTCTGTCTGGAGTTGGTGCAAGCTTCTCGGCAAGCGAACCGGCGGCCTCGTCGGTCGTCCCTGCGGCCTTCATCGTCTCCGCCTCCGCGCCGCTCGACACGTCCAACTGCAGCATCGGCAGGGCACCAAGGACCCCGGCGATGTCCAGCAATTTCGGGGCGGTGCACACATTGGCCGTCAGCTTCGGGTCCGAATGCCGCATCGCCTCCTGCGCGGTCCGAAGCGAGACCCCGCCCTTGCTCAGCAGCGTGCCGAAGGTGGTCCGCAGGGCGTGAGCATCAAGCACCCGCCCTCGATCGTCGACCTTGGGAATCTCGGCGGCCCTCATGTCCCTGTCGAGAATCCGCACCAGCCCATCCGGCACGTTGAACAGCGGCATGTCCGGGGGCAAGGCTTCCCTCAGAGGCCCCACGAAGCGTTTAGCAGGCCGTCAGGTCGCCCGTTTGGACACGGGCATCCGTTGCTGCTTTGCGACCACGCGCGGGAGACCCGCCGGCAATCGCTCCACCGAAGGCTTTCCACGTGTGACCAGCCGGCCAACGCAGTTCGGCAGGGACAAGACCGAGGAACTGTCGAAGACAAGTGGCGAGGCGAGCCTCTGTGAGTAACCGTCAACGTCCGATAGCCCGCCTCATGATGCGCAGGTTGTTCCTGCGTAACTGTCGTCAGCTTTCGTATCCCATCGCCTTGAGCTGTGCCTCGAAATCCGAGGGCAGTTCGGTCGGCGGCTTGTTGGCCTCGGGCGCCGCGTGGTTCAACATGTTTCGCAGTAATCGCTCGGCGGTCGGTACCCGGCCGAGGTTCTCTCTCACAAGCAGCAGGTTGAGCACGAATCGGCCGGCGCCCAGGCGATAGATGGCGACGAGCAGCCCCGACGCGTAGTTGGCGCTCAGCCGATTGGCGCCGCTGACGGCCTCGACGGGCTCGTCCAGTTCGGCCGTCAACTCCTCCTGGGTGAAGTTTCGACTGACCGTGTAGCATCTCAAGAGTACCCGTTGCGGCAGGATCTCCCGGTAGTAGGTGGGGTCCATGATTCCGCCCGCCGACAGCCCTTCGAAGATGGGGTGATTCTTGGCCCACATGTCGGCGCGGTAGTACCCACCTACCCAGTCGATCTCAGACAACACACCCTTTCGTCGCAGGGGCAACCATCGAGTCGCACTCTTGCCGTCGGTGAATATGCCAGGATCGATGAACACGGCCGTCGACCCTCGAGCGATGTGCCGTGCCAGCTCTGAGAACGCAACGGCTCCGCCGGGCGCCGGCGGCTTGCCGCAGGCCAGGATTACCTCGCGAGCCTCCCGGCGAGCCGGGCTATACTCCCGTGTACGGATGCCGCGTGCCACAAGCCACTTGCGAAGCTCCGCGTCATCGCCCCACACCACCACCTCGGTTCGAACCGCCGGCATTTCGGCCGGATCACTGACGTAGAACTCCGCTTCACCGCCCCGCGGCGCCCCGCCGCTGAGCAACGTGGCCAGGAAGCGGTACCGGCCGGCCGGTCCGTCGACACGGACCTCATCGGCATGGACCGGCTGGGCGAAGGGGGGTTCCTGCCCGCGGTTGGACTGAGGTATTTTGACCGTGAGTGTCTTTGTCCATACCCGAGTCATCTTCGGGCCGACAATGTCGAATCGGACGGGGTATGTGCCAGCCCTCAAGACGTCTTCGTTGGCCAGAACAGCCTCCAGTCTCACGCGGTCGCCTCGATAGACGTCGACGGGTTCGACGAACAGGCACCATCGAAGCGGAGCGGTCAACTCGCACACGGCATCGACCAGCCCCGGCTTCAGCTCGCGAAAAGCGTTGGCCACCCCCGACCCGCAGAAGCTTGAGTCCGCGATCGGATACGTGCCGCTGAAGCCGATAAGGTACGGGTTTGCCCGCAGGGCATTCTGGCCAATCCGTCGCAGCTTCGCCAAGTTCGTGTGACTCTCAGCGAAGAAGTCCTCCAGCCTTGGCCATATCCCGGCCAATCCCCAGGCCTTCCAGTCCACCATGAACTTGTCCAACTGGCGACGATAGTACCGAGCCTCTTCGTTGTCCGGCTTGCCCACCTGATCGTGGTAGCCCAGAACCCGCGGAAGATCGACCGCCCCACAGTGGCCGTATTCGGAGACGAAGACCGGGTATCGGGGCCCGCCTGGCGTTTCGGTCCACAGGCCGTCGGGGGTCGCGCCCGTTCGCATGGCCCGCAGTGTTTCAGCCCGAAGAGGAACGGGCGGGTATCCATGCACGTCGCGAAGGTCGCTTTCCCACACCCGCGAGCCGGGGTTGCTGAGACTGCCGACCGAGTAGTCCGCGTCGAAGCGGCCGCTGTTGAGAATGCACATTCGGCTCAGGTCCAGATGGCGGACCAACGGCAAGGACTCCACTCCCAGACGGAACGCAGGATCAGTGGCGCCGGTCTCATTCAGAATCCCCCAGGCGACGACACTCGGATGATTGCGATCGCGAAGAATGATCTCTCCCAGCGAACGATAGAAACGCCGCTTCATCTGCGGGCTGTCCTGAAGTTGCCAACTGGCATAATGTTCCATGCAGACCATCACACCGAGTTCGTCGAACACGTCGAGCTGCCTGGGAAGACTGCCCCCGAAGCTGAACCGGCAGAGGTTGATCCCCACCGCCTTCATGTGGACGACCTCGCGGCGGATCATGTCGGGATCGGGCGACCAGGTATAGCCAACGGGAAAGTGCGCGACGTTGATGTTCCCGTGCAGGAAGACCCTCGCGCCGTTCAGACGAAAGGCGCCGTTCTCGAACCGGAAGTCGCGGAATCCGCACCGGACCGACTGTTCATCAAACGCCGAATTCCCCGTTGCGGTCATTCGCGCGGAGACTCGGTAGAGGCAGGGATCGTCAAGCTTCCAGAGGCGGTGGTTCTCGATGCGGAGGCAGCCGTCGATCGTTGTCTCACCGGGCGGGAAGATCTGGACCAGCCCCTGTGTCGCCGAGGTGCTTCCGCCTACGGCCGGGACGGCCGCCAGATGAAGGGTGCCTTCGGTCGGCCGGGCCGCGTCGTTGCGGACGTTTACGCGGACGCGGATCTCGCCGGTCTTCCAGTCCGGGATCACGTGCAGGTCTTCAATCCAGACAGCCGGAACAAGCCGCATGTCGACCGAATCCACGATCCCCCCGATGTTGTACACCGCGTTGACGGCGACCGGATACTGCTTGGCCCCCGAGGGGGTCTGCTTCAGCGAAATTCCATCGATGGGCTCATACGTCGGATTGAGCACGCGGACGGCGAGTCGGTTTGTCTGGCCCGGTCTGACGGCCTGCGTCGCGTCCAGCACGAACGGTGTCTCGCCTCCTTCGTGGCTTCCGAGGTGAACCCCGTTGACCCAGGCGTCCGCCAGATAATCCACCGCGCGAAACTTAAGAAGATAACGCCCCCCTGGCACATGGTGGGCGGGAATCGTGATGTCCCGCCAATACCACGCCACGCCATGGTAGTCTGGGAACACGTCTTGAATCACCCAGGGCACTCGGGTGGGCTTGGCCTCTTTCGTCGGCTCTGCATACCACTTCAGCCGGCGCCCTTCGTTCTTCGGATCGGTACCGATGAGCCAGCCCTCGCCATCCAACGGTATGACGCAGGGCGGCTGCGCATCCTCTGTTGCGGGCGAAGTCACTCGCGGCACTCCATGAGAGGACGCCGGCAGGGGGGTATGGACGGCACAGTAGAACTCCTCGGACTTCCCGGCGATCTGCCGGTTTCCGGCAATGGTTGTGGGTGTACAGCGTACGAGGTAATGGCCGGGAGAAAGGGGCGGACAAACCTCGGAACTGAATCGCGACGAACGAACAAGCCTTATGGGAGGCAACGGCCGCGGTCCGGCTGTCCGCCAATCCTCCGCTTCCACCTGCAGCGCAATCGCCTCGACTTCCGGCGGAACGCAGGGCACGAGCATCTCATCCAGCGCGAACATCCAACTGCCCTTGGCCGTCGGCCCTGTCTCTGTCGCGCCGGCCGGCTGAAACCTGACTCGCACTGCCTGGGCGAAGAGTTCGAGCCTTTCGTCCGGACTGATACCGAGGTGGAAGTCCGTTATCGCTTTCTTCCAGACGCGGAATTCGTCGATCTGACCGCGGAAGCACCGGTTGATGTCCCCCAGACTGCCTCCCACTCGTAAGGTCAGCGGCGAGGGCTGCATCGCGGCACCGCTTTTGATGACTACTACGGGGATGCCGTTCAGGCAAAGTCGCAGCTCTTCAGGCGTCTTTACCAGGGCGATGTGTTGCCACCTGCCGGCGACGAGCGCCACCGGCCGCGTGCCGATCCACTGATTGGAACCCGCTCCATAGGCACCCGCAAAGCAATTCGTGTGGCCGCCATCCTGTTCCACGGCGAATCCAAAACCGCCGTGGTTGTGGTTTCCGAAGATGTCGGCGTGCAGGTTCTGTCGATCCGCCGGATTCACCCAGCACTCGACCGTGAAGGTCTGGCCCAGATCGGCCAATGATGTTCCGCTGTCGATGTAGTCGTGCTGGCCGTCGAGGACGATGCATCGGCCCACTCGACCGGTGACGAACTTTGGATTTCCGTTGATCCTTCCGTCGCGTCGATTGCCGGACGTATCGGCAGCATTGCCCTCAAAGCGGTATTCCAACACCAAACCCTCTGGTGATCCTGCCGCCTCGCCTGCGGTCAGCGCATCGATTCCGACCGATCCCCAAAGGAATGCGATGATCAAGGATCGTACGAGTTTTGAGTGAAAGGCCATTGGAATCGCGTCCTTTCTGTCTCGGAAGCAGCGGCTGAGAGTACCTTCATTTTCACCCTACTCCATCCCGAACGAATATACCATCGCCTGCTTGAGCTGGAACGACAGGCGGACATGCTCTCGGCCGGTGAGCGGTAGTTCATCTGTCTCCCGACAGGCGATCCGCTCCCGCGTCGAACCCCTGATCACAGCCTTGCAGTCGTCGATCGTGTGTCGCGCGATCGGCTGGCGGTCTTCGGCCAGCGCCGCAACCTTGATTCAACCTTCCTTGGCGACTTCCGCGTTCACGAACAGCGAATTGCCGGGCATCGTCAGTGGCCGTGTGATGACTGTTCCCGGTTGTTTGTGGGCGTCTAGCGACGTGAAACCGTCGCGGCGCAGTGTGGCCAATCCGATTGCGTGGCCGACCTTGGGGTTCTTCCAGTTTGCGGGTACCGATCCACTCGCGAGACATATCTGCTTGTGTGCCCTCCACGGGTTTTCCATCAGGTCGGTGCTAATGCCCCATGGGCGGTTGGACAGCACCGCGGCGCCGGCGGCAGGCTGAAGAGATAGCCCGGGCGGCACAATCCGGGATCTCGATGCTTGGCGACGGGGTCGCTACCGTGCGCCAACGCCTTGCCAGGCAGCGAGAAACCCCTCACACTTGACGTCAAAGGGGCCGCATGTCGCGCGTGGAAGATCTGCGCGAGACATGTCACCTTGTATGGGAGCCTCTGTGCATGGTCAAGACGGGATCTTCGACGAAGGCCGCGGCGAGACGAATTCGGTGGACGGTCTTAACGATGCTGAGCGTGTCGGCATGGGCCTCGGCCCAAGTCCTTCCGAGCAAGCCTGTGGATCGGAGCCTGTACCCGAAGGCCTACGGCCTCCTGGCCGACGAACACCTCATGTTCCCGGTCGATATGGCAGATTGGCCGGTCAAGATCGACCAGACGCGACAACTCTTCGTCGACGATTATCTGATCGCCAAGACAGACGGGATTACCCGTGAGGTCCACCAGGCAATCAAGTACGCGGGCAATCCCCTCGTCGGTCCCGACCACCCCTGGGAGCGCACCCCGCTTCGCGAGGGCTGCCCGTTTCATTTCGTTCACCGCGACATCAAGACGGGCCGGTTTCGAATGTGGTACGCGGGGTATTCCGCCTATGCACTCCCTTCCGGCATGAAGACTCGTTATCCCGCCTGCTACGCCGAGTCGGAGGACGGAATTCAATGGGTCAAACCCAAGCTCGGCCTGTGTGAGTTCAACGGCTCGAAGGACAACAACATCATCATTCACGCGGGGAACCTGTATGGCCTCATTGTGGAGCCGAACGACCCCAATCCCAACCGCCGCTACAAAGGGATCGTCTGGCATGAACCGCCGTACGTCCCGCGCGAAGGCTATTTCCTTTACGTCTCACCCGACGGAATCCATTGGACGCGAGAGCGAACCCCGTTGCTGGTTCCCAGCAACGAGCGCGTCCTGAACGGCATCGGCGATACGAGCCTCTTCAAGTGGGACCCCAAGCTCGCCAAGTACGTCTGTGACGTGAAGATCCTATTCAACCCGACGTTCCGCTGCCGTGCCCTCATGGAGAGCGATGACCTGATCCACTGGTCGAGGCCGCGGATGACGATCTATCCGGATTCACTGGACGACGCGGATTCGCAGATCTACGGACACATGGGGTTCTGTTACGAAAGCATGTGGATCGGCTTCCTGCGGATGATGCACACCCGCCCGGTAAGTTACAAGCAGACGACGATCGAACTGACGGCCAGCCGCGACGGGCATCATTGGACCCGCGTTGGCAGGCGGGAGGAATTCATCCCGCTGGGCAAGCCGGAGGACTGGGACGCCCACTACCACGATGCCTCCACAGAACCGATCGCCATGGGCAACGAGCTGTGGGTCTACTATCGGAGCACCCGCTCCGGCAAGTCCTCGGACAAACAGACGCACTGCATCGGCCTGGCCAAGCTCCGCCGCGACGGATTCGTCTCGCTCAATGCCGGTGAGAAGCCAGGGATACTCGTCACCCGTCCGCTGACGTTTGAGGGCAAGTCGCTGTTCATCAACGCCGAGGTGGCGAAGGACGGCTACGTCAAGGCCGAACAGAGAGATATGTCGGGCAGACCGGTTGAGCCCTTCGTTCTGGGGGCGTGCAAGCCGGTGACCGGCAATCAACTGGAAGCGGCGGTGGTATGGACAGGCAGAGAGGCCATCGAACGGCCGGTGGGTGCAAGCGTGCGCCTGGTCTACGAACTTAAGAACGCCAAGCTCTACGCGTTCTGGATCAAATAGGCTGGGGGAAGAAGGGACATTCTACTTCACGGAAAGGCTAGAATGTCCCCTTTCCCTTCCGCACCGTAGAGGTCTTCACGCGCTGCATCGCGGCCACGTGAACAAGGAGTCGAGGAGGATTTCATGGGACACGAGCGAGCACAGAACATGAGAAGACTACTGGGGACGCTCTTGGCTGTCGCCGTGTGTGCACTTGCGAGCACAGCACTGGCCGGCATGGGCATGGTGGATCCGGCGGACTACGGTTTTGCACCAGGCGCAGCGGCGGCCACGAACGCGGCGGCGCTGCAGCGGGCACTGGACGGCGGAAAGCGGATCGTCGAGGTGACGCGACCCGGCGTCTATGCCTTGGATCGCACGGTGTGGCTGGACAGCGACACGCGGCTGACCTTCGGCCCCGGCGTGGTCCTTCAGAAACAGGGAACGTTCGTCCACGTGCTGGCCAATCGCGGCCTCGCCACCTGGACCTGGGACACAAACATCGTCGTCGAGGGGGCAAGGATCGACGTCAACGGCGTCAGTGCCGGCCACGATGAAAACAGCCCCATGTTCGGCAATCGAGGTCAGGTTTCCTTCTGCCGAATCCGCAATCTTGCGGTGCGCGATTTCACCTGCCTGAATCTGCATGGCCCACAGTATGGATATCACATCGCCATGTTCGAAAACGCGATTCTTGATGGATTTGAGATCCGCGGCGCAAAAGACGGCGTCCATGTGAACGCGGGGCGAAAGTTCGTCATCCGCAACGGGACGCTCGAGACGGGCGACGACGGCGTCGCGCTGAACGCCGAGGACTGGGTGTCCTCGGCGCCTGTGGTCGGCGACATCGAGGACGGCCTGATCGAGAACGTCACCGACGATGGAAAAGGCCAATGCAATTTCAGCCGCATCCTGACCGGCGCGTGGACCGACTGGCACAAAGGCATCCGCCTCCAGCGCGGCGATACCGTGCGCTGCGGGCGTAACCTCTACGGCGTGGTCATGCCGCTGGGCACGAAAGAGTACGTCTCGCTGGAGCAACCCTCGCACACGCGCGGCGTGTGGACCGACACGTCCGGATTGAAATTCTGGTTCATCGTGGACAACGGCGCGATCTCGGCGAACATTCGCAACGTGACGTTCCGCAACATCTATTTGCGCTCGCCGCGAAACGGCTTCCTGGCAGACTGGGAGACGCAATCCGAATGGAACCGCGGCATCCATCCCGAAGTCAAACCGGAAAACTACCCGGTCTGCGAGGTCCGCCTGGAGGATGTCTATTCCGAGTCCCCTCATCCGCTGGTCGCCGGAAACCAGTCCGTGCGCCTGTGGCTGCGCAACGTGTGCAAGACCCGCGGCCCGTTGATCCGGCTCCATCGCGGCGGATGCGACATCGATGCCTGGTTGCATCTTTCCGGCGTGGTGCTCAAACCCGATGACGGGAAAGAGGCGGATATCGCCGTGCGCGGGGCCGGCAACTCGCTGAATCTGACCGTGGACGGCCTGATGCAGGCGCGCGATCTTCGGCTCTCAATCGGTTCGGGCGTCCGCGCGCGCGTCAACGGAACCGGCTCCATCAACACCGTGGAAAACCTGACGCCGAAAGCCGGGGACTCCGTCAAACTGAACGGTACGCTGAAGACCTTCGACGGCACGCACTGGCGATAGTCCTTCCAGAGCCTGGATAGCCACACCCAGAAGAGCCGGTCACGTTTCTGCAATCGCGGGCGTTTCACTGATCGCTGGAGAACCATCAGTTGCTGGCGGAGGGTCAGGCGAGCTCAGGGCGACTTCAGTGCCAGTCGTGCGACGTCCTCCTCTGCGAGGGCGCGGCTGAAGATGGCGATTTCGTCCAGCCGGCCTTCCCAGTTGGAGTCGTTGTCGCTACGGCCGCCAAAGAAGCATGTGGTGATCCCGGACGGTGCGGCCTTGCCCTCGATTTCGAGCCGGCCGTTGAGATAGACACGGACGCTGCCGCCATCGCGCACGAGCACGACGTGCTGCCAGGTCCAGCGCGGGACCTCGGTCTTGCCGGCGAGGACGGCGGCCGTCTGGAAGATGAGTCTGCCGGTATTACCGCTCTTGCCGCCAATACCGAGGTGCTCGCCATAGCGGCTGATGCCGTGATTGTGATCGCGTGAGTAGAACCATCCGCTCACCGGGCGGCCGTTGTTGGGCATACCGTTCCAGAGCCACAGCGAAATCGTATAGACATCACCGATACCGGACATCTCCGTGCACAGGCGCCCATCGACGAAATGCGGCGCGCGGTTCATCTCGTCCGCACAGAACTGGGCCGAGTACGGGCCGTCGAGGTAGTAGGCGATGCCGCCCTCGAACGTCGCATGGCGATGATGGCCGCTCTCATCGGTGGCAAGCGGGCCGGCGAACTCATTCAGCCGCCACCACATCGCCGGCCTCAAAGCCGCGATGGCCTTGGTAGCCGGACCCTCGCTAAGACGATAGGGCCTGCGCGGCGCGTGGCTCACTTCTTCCAGCAGCGAAATCGCCGCCTGCACGATCTTCGGCTCCGCCATGATCTCCAGGCCCGCCGAGCGTGCGGGCCAGGTGTTGTAACCGCCCCAGGCGTACATCTCGGGTGGCGGGATGTAGCCGTCGCCACCGTTCGCCAGCTCAATGACCATGGTATTCGGTAGCGGACTGGCGGCCTTGATCCTCAAACCGGTAATGGCGTAGGTCTCCGTCGACGTCGCGGCGATGCCGACGTCGCCGATACGCAGCGCCTGCACCACGATCTCCGCCTGCTGCCGCTCGTGCAGGAAGATCTGCTCGCGTGCATAAACCTCGGTGGTGTTCTTCGCCGGACGATCGCCCATCCCGGCCACAATGCGCTGCGCCCACTCGAGCCGCTGCTTGTCCGGCGCGCGACACTTCAGCGTCATGCGCCTCTCGCCCATCACCACGTCGACGTCGTCGCGATACCGGATGCCGGCATACGCCTTCATGGCGATGTCGAGCAGGCCCTTGGCGTATTCCTCAATCGTCGGGTTCGGACGTTCCTTCGCGGGCACCTTGTAGTCGACGCGATAGATGTCGCCGCTGCACCCATGGGACATGAGGCCGACCATCTTCCCTTGCGGATCGATACGCTGTTTCAGGCCTTCCGAAAACAGTCCGAAGTAGTCGGCGCTGAGGTCCCTGTCACCGAAGTAGTGCATCGAGAAATTGCCCATCACGGCCAGCGGTTTGCCTTCTCGGGTGTGAATCGAGAGGATCGACAGATCGGGGTCCTCCGGTCCGGATTCGCCCGTCACGTCATCCCACGTGCTGCCCGCGTGCATGTTCGCCCGCACGGTCATGTTGCCGAAGGGATCTTCGGCCAAACGATCGGGCCGGCGAATCCACTGCCGTAGCGCGGTGTACTCCGCCGCGTCCGCCTTGGCGAAGCCGATCCGCGCCGGCACCATTGCCCCCTGCGCCGCCGCCATGGCCTCGACCAGCTTCTCCTTCAGAAACGGAACATAGGCCGGATCGGCGTCGGTGCCCAGGCACGCCATCGACGAAGGCGCCGTGTGCGAATGGATGGCCGAGATGAGCATCCGGTCCGCCGGAATTCCCGTCTTCTTCGCCGCCATCGCCTTCGCGTCGTCCAGCAGGTCGCGGCTCATCATGCAAGTGTCCACGACCACGATGGCTGCCTGCGTCTTGCCGTCCGTCACCACGATGGCGCGGGCGTTCAGGCGAGTCTTGATCTTGTCCGCAGAACGGCTCAGCATGCCGCCGTTGACGAGCACGGGCAGCTTCGGCGGCGTGATGTCGATCGTGGCGGCTCCGGCCTTGAACTCGGCACGCGCCGGTGCCGCGGTGATACTGACGAGCGCGGCGAGCGTCAGGACTAGACGAATCACGGTTGGCTCGCGGGTCTGGGCTGGGCTCGGGTCCAATGGCTCAAACCTCCTTCGGATAGGGGACTCACGTGATTATGGTACGGCAAGGGCGGGAAAGATTGAATAGCGTCAGGCCCATCGAGCCAGAGGACGGAGAAGGGTTCAACTCTTGGGAGGGGGACAGGGGGCAGGAACGTGACACGTGATTCCGCTGACAACCCCTGCGTCTGCGATTCATCGCTATCGGCTGTGTGACTTGGCGAATGGGCACAGGCCGGCGCTCCGGCGGGGCTCGTCAGAACGACGCGGACGCGCTCGTGCTGCTTATCCCTTCGACATCACACCGGCCCTTTCGGCGCGCCGGATCGCGCACGGAAACGCGTGGCTTACTTGTCTGCCGGAACCTGCCCACAGGAGAGGAATGCGTTGCCGGACGCGTTGGCCGCGGTCCATGACTTCTGACTCCCCTCGCTGAGGACAGCGGTGCAGCGTTCAAAGATGTTATCGCGATAGAGATTCCGCTTCATCCTTCCCCACGGATCGGCGTCGAGCAGGAGGGCCGAAGAGCCCTTCTCGTCGAATCCGGAAATGTGGTTGCCGATCAGCTTCGCCATGCCGAGCACCTGGACGGCATGCGTCACCCCCTCGATCTCACCGCGCGCGATCATGTTGTTCCGGAAGAGCATCGTCTCGCCGCCGATGGCGTCGAGAATGACCGGCGACCTGCAGTCGGAAATCGTGTTGTCGTGCAGGTTCCAGTTCGCCGAGGCGGGGAACACGCTGAACGTGTCGCCCACCTTCATCTCGCACGGCTCCTTGAGTCGAACTCGCAGGGTGTCCGGGTCGAACGCATCGATGGTCGAGAGTTTGCTGGAGCCCCGCCCACTCTGCCAGGCGAGGGTCCAGCCGCGATAGAGGTGCGACTGCTTGCCCACCGAAGGCAGCGCCGGGGCCAGGAACGTCTTCGGATCGATGATCTCGGTGACGCGCGCCCAGGAACGCACGGTCCGCAGGCCGACACCGCAGTTGCGAATCAGGTTGTCGTGTACGATCACGTCCATGGCAGGCTCCGCGATCGAAATGCCGATAACGCTCCGATCGTTCGCGCCACGAACGTACACCTGGTTGTCGCTCACGATCGTGCCCGAGGCGCTCACGTTGATTCCGACCCGCGGATGCGGCTTGCCCTGCAAGTCGGTCAGGTCGATGATGTTGCCCTTGACGGTCACGCGCTCGGCGGGCAGGCCGGGATGGGTTCGGCTCGACACCTCAATGGCGCTGACGGTGAAGTCTTTGGCGATGTTGTTGGCGAAATTGACAAAGACGTTGTTGGCCACCACGACCTCGCTCGCGCCGCGCTCCACGTGGATGCCGTAGACGTCCCGGCCGCCCCCCTCGATGACATTGTCGGCAATGATGGCCTGGCCGCAGCCGAGGCTCTCGTATCCCTTCCGGGCGTTCATGCTCCCCACCCAGAGGCCGCCGTAGGCGTTGCGCACGTAGTTGCCGATGATCTTGATGAAGCGGCCCGGCCCCTCGTACGACTGCCAGCCAACACCGTCGACCCGGCAATACAGTACGCTCGTGTTCTCGGCGGCGTCATTGTTGTTGAAGGCGTTGGCGCAGCAGTCGGTCACACTGCACCTCAGGAAGGTCAAGCTCCTGGTGTACTCCTTGGGTTCGTTGCCGTCGGTGCGAGCGGGTCCCTGGGAGTAGAAACACTCACTCGACATGCGGCTGGCGTGCACGTTCTCGACCCAGACACGCTCGGTGCCGCGAATCGAGACGGCGTTGCAGCCCTTGATGGCGCTGGCCCAGAAGCTGTCGAGCTTGTTGGAGAGTTGGAACGCGGCCGGGGATTCGGCCAGCGGGGTGTGCCCGATCATCCGGAAATTGCGGATCGTCACCTCGCGCCCGCCGTCGAGCAGGAAGCAGGACCCGTTGCCGTCGCCGATGTCGAGCACCGTGTTTTCGGCGGCGGCGCCCTCGATCTGGATGGCGGCGTGCGGAACGTACAGCCCGCCGGGAATCCGGTAGTAGCCGGCCGGGAAGAACAGATTGCGCTTCTCGCGGATCGCCCGCGTGATGGCCGCCTGGATGGCGTCGTGATCCGAATGCCGCACGACGGCGTCGGACGCCGCCCGGTTGGCCGCGTCTTTGAGCACGAGCGTGTTGCCCTCGATCTTCTCGACGACGCTCACCCACTGGTCGCGGGCGCTGAAGGTGATCATGTGGCCCGGCTGCCAATCCTGCCGCCTGAACTTGACCTCCATCTTGTTGTCCAGCGGTTGCCAGTCAAACGTGATGGGCACTTGTTTCTGTTTCCACGTCCGGGCCAGGTCGTCGCTCCAGCGGAAAGTGGCCGGGCCGGCGCCATCGACTTCCAGGATGTAGACAAACCAACTGCCTGCGCTGCCGTCGTACCCGCGCATCTGAACGGCATCCTTGAGCGGTTGCTGGGTGCCGTAGGGATTGCGCGGTCCCCAGAGATAGGCGTCGTGATACCGAATGTTCGCTCGTGAGACGGTCACGCCCTGGCCGACCCCGAAATCGCCCACCGCCTGTAATTGGACACGATTCGAGCTGGCGGTCGTCGTGCCGGACGTCTGGAACTCCGAACCGGAAGCCCCGAGCTCGCGCACGTTGAGCCAGCCGGGCCGCTCCTCTCCCGCGGCTGCAATCGCGGTTCCCGCCGCGAGAATGATCATCAATCCCGCACACCGCATCCAACGCTTCACGCTGGTGTACCTCCTCTGGCTCAACGATTCTTCAGCCGGGAGCCCGCCTGAGTACCGCCGTGTCACATTCCAAAGACCCTGGCGAGCCAGGGAACCGCCCGGTTGGGACGGAACCGATGGGCGGGCACATCGACGTACGCGTACTCGAAATACTGCTCAGGGGTAATACCGATCGGAAGCTCGGCATTGTCGAGCTTCCGCGACTGCGGGTCGCTGTATTTCTCGTAGTGATACACCTGGACGGCCTCCGCGACCCCCAGAAGCTCGTAGGCTTTGCGGATCTTGGCGATCTGTCTCGCCCGGCCCCCCTCGGTGAACAACAGGGGACGCGGAGCCAGAGCCGCCTCCAGGTCCGTGTAATCGAACCACTGGAAGATCCCGGGCACGATCTGGTGGGCGCCTGGGACCGACAGGTTCTCAGCGATCGCCCGCTCCTGCCAATGGCAGACGAAGTCGTTGTGGACGATCGCCTGCACGATGTCGGGGTAGAGTACGCCGAGAATGTCGGCGGGCTTGGCGCCCAGCGAGTGGCCGCTCGCGGCAATGCGATGGCCATCGACATAGGGCTGGCCGGCGAGCCACTTCAGCAAGCACGCCTTCTGGAACACGCTGATCGCTTCGTAGCAGCGCCCCATCCAGAGGGCGCACAGCGACATGCTGTTGCGTTCCCGCAACGGACTGTCCAATTCGTTTGTGGCCGGACTATCCACCGCCAAGGCTACCATGCCGCGCCGGGCATAGTGGTAGGCCATCCGATTGTCCGACCACTTCGGATCATTAGGGATCGTCGTCGTTCCGAGCGGCGGTTCGCCCGCCAGAAGCTCCTTGCTGCCGGTAGAGCCTGGGAAGCAGAGCACCGTGGGCGCGGGCGATTGCTGGCTTGCGCCATCGGGGACCAAAAGAAGAAAAGGAACAACGCTGTGGGGCTCGGGATAGGCTTCCCAGCGTTCCAGCCGGTATCCCTCCCGCTGCTCTACGGAGACTCGCTTGGGCTCCGGCTGCGGCGGCACTTCGGGAAAGCACATCAGTTCCAACAGTTTCGCACGCACGGCCTGTTGCCAAGGCGCCAATTCCTCACGCGACATGCCCTCGCGGAAGGCCAGCCGGGGCTTGAGCTCGAGGAAATACTTGTGCAGGAAGCCGGCGGTTTCGACGTATCTCCCGTCCTCCCGCCTGCTCGCAAAGGTGCGGAGACCTTGGGGCGACATTGGTTTGCCGGCATTCTGCTGAGCAGCGGTTCCCGATCGTGAAGCAGCCCCCAACGCAGCACCCGCCGCCAGCGTGTTCAAGAACGTTCGACGTCGCATCGTCGCCATTGGCTAGGTCTCCTCTCGGTTGCCTGGCCCCTCCTATGTCTTCTCAAAGATCACAGTGTAATGGGATACGTCCCGTGCTCGAAGCTGTCGGTACCGAAAACTTCATCCGCAGCGTTTCGATGGTTTAGGAACCGCTGGTCAACTCGCCACGCGTGATACAACCGGCTCGACACGACTGACAGCATGATTGAGGTCGCAGCTTTCACGCTGTTCGCGCAAGATCCCCGGGCAGAACGGCTGTCGAATTGAGATCGGTCGGCGTCGAGTCGCAGAGTGTGTTCAGGCCGCTCGAGTGTATCGGTGGTGCAACCCTCCTGCCTGCGGAATGGCAACGACCTTCCCCTTCTCGACAGGCTCCACTTCGCGTGGTTCAGGAGCGTTGCGGTCAAGCGAGAGATGTGTCCGCGATTCATGATAGTGCTCGAAGTTGGCGGTGAGGATACGGATCAGGTGGGCTTCGCTGAAGACAATCACCCGGTCCAGACACTCGCGGCGGATAGAGCCGATCGGGCGTTCGACAAACGGATTCTGCCAGGGTGAACGATACGCGATGATGACTTCCTCGATGCCCACACGCTTCATGCGTTGCCGGAAACACTCGCTGTAGATTCCGTCACGATCGCGAATCAGGAATCGCGGTGCTTCGTCGCAGGGAAACGCTTCGACGATCTGCTGCGCTGTCCATCGAACCGTTGGGCGCGGCGTAACGTTGAAGTGGACGACGCGACGCCGGTCATGTCGCAGGACGATAAAACAATAGAGCAGTCGGAATCTCACCGTCGCCATAACGAAGAAGTCGATCGCGGCGATCTCCGGCACGTGATTCCCGATGAACGTTCGCCAGGTCTGAGAAGGTGGCCTGCGATGACGGTACATGTATCTGGCTACCGTTGACCCCGCGACTGTGTAGCCAAGCACTCGCAACTCGGACTGGATCCGTGGCGCTCCTCAGAGTGGGTTTTCGCGGGACATACGGCGGATCAGATCGCGGATTCCGGCATCGACCTCCGGACGGCCTGCGGTCTGATTGCGTGATTTCCATCGCCAGTAAAGACGGAATCCTTCGCGGAGCCAGCGGACGATCGTGTCCGGCTTGACGATCAGCAGGCAGGAAACCCAATCCGCCCAGAGCCTCGACAGCCACACCCAGAAGAGCCGGTCACGTTTCTGCAATCGCGGGCGTTTCACTGATCGCTGGAGAACCATCAGTTGCTGGCGGAGGGCCAAGTCTTCCGTCGCAATGGTCACACGACCCAATACCAACGGACGATGCCCATTTCGTCCTCCCAGTTCGGAATCAGTGGGGGTGGATAGTAGCCGATGCACCCTCAAACCGGGAGTCACGTAAGTCCTGTACCACCAACGAGGACGGAGTTTTCGGGAGGGACAGGTGTTCTGGAAGGCTTGCTGCCGGTGCTCTTGGTCAACGCCCGGCACATCAGGAACGTGATCGGCCAGAAGACGGACGTAAAAGACTGCGACTGGATTACCCAGATGCTGCAGCACGCCCTGCTTCGGGCGATCATCGTGCCGGACCGGCCGCAGCGTGAACTGCGTGATCTGACGCGTCGCCGCAGTCTGTTGGTGGCCGAACAGACGCGGGTAACCAACGGGATTCACAAGAGGCTGGAGGACGCCCATGTCAAGCTCGGTTCGGTGGCGTGGGACATCCTGGGCGTTTGCGGGCAGGACATGATCCAGGGGTTGATCGGCGGTCAGGACGACCCCGACCAACTGGCGAAGTTGGCTTGCGGCCGACTGCGGGAGAAGTTGCCCGCCCTGCAGGGCTTGTTGCGGGGGCACCTGACGGCGCACCATCGGTTCATGCTCGGGCAGTTGATGGATCATCTGCGGTATCTGGGCCGCCAGATTAGGCAGTTCGACCAGCGGATCGAGGAGTTGATGAGCCCTTTCCAGGAGGCAATCAACCGGCTGACGACGATACCGGGGGTGGGGGTGCGGACCGCGCAGAACCTGTTGAGTGAGATCGGTGCGGAGATGAGCCGGTTCCAGACGGGCCAGCACCGGGCATCCTGGGCGTCGATGTGTCCCGGCAACCGCGAAAGGGCCGGCACGCGGCAGAGCGGGCGGACCAATCACGGTAACCGCTGGCTGCGGGCGACGCTGGTCCAAGCGGCGTGGACGCCCAGTCACAGCAAGAAGACCTGCATATCGGTACAGTACCGCCGACTGGTTGGCCAACGTGGCAAGAAGCGGGCGATCGTGGCGGTGGGCCATATGACGCTGGTGGTGATGTATCACATGCCACGGGACGGCGCTAATTACCAGGAACTGGGGACCGATTATCTCGACAAGCTCCAACGCCAACGGTTGACGCGCTACCTAGTCAAGCGGTTGGAATCACTCGGTCATGTTGTTACACTCAACCCCGTTGACCGTGCCTCGTAAGTCTTTTCAGAGCAGTTGCTCATGAGCCTTTGGCTAACCCGTAGAGGATGAAAATGGGGGGCGGCCATCTTGGCCGCCTCGGCGGGCGGGATGCCCGCCCCCCCAACGCATTTTCGAGGCAGTTACAAGTATCACGAAGATTGGCGAGTTCGCCACGGCTGTCAAACACCACCGCCAGCAGGTGCCAGGCCGCTAGGCGAAGGCCGCGGCAACCAAGTAGGTGAAAGCGTGAAGTGGAACCAGGAGCGAGGAAGACGATTATGGACCCGCATGATTTCGAGCAGGAAGTGAGACGGCTGGCACGACTGCGCTGGCCGCAAGGTGCGATGGGCGGCGCCGAGATGGTTGCGGACCGCGAGCGCGACGGGATCTTCATTACGGAAGACTGCGTGCATCTGGTTGAATGCACCGTATCCCGCGCTAAAGCCAAGGCCAAGCAAGACCTTGAGAAGCTGTTCGAACTCTGCAAGAAATACCGCTCATCACACCAGGACCACGCCGTGAAGTGCTGGTTCATCACCCTGGAGGAGCCGACCGCCGATCAGCGAGCGTGCCGCAAAGACAAGGAGTTCAAGGGGGCGCCGGACTACCTCTTCAATATCATCTCCTTTGCGCAGTTCCAGGCCGCCCTTGTTGACGCACGCTCATACCTGCAACTGCGTTCCCAGCACAAGTTCGGCAGCGTGTACGACCCGCGGACGCAGAATGCCACTTGCGACGTCCCGTACATCGAGGTTGGGCTTCGCCTCGCAAACGCGTCAAAGACCATCACGGTCGACGACCTCGCCCAATCGCTTCTCCAAGGGAAGAGGTTCACGCTCCTCGGCGAGTACGGCATCGGAAAGAGCATGACCTTACGAGAGATCCACCGCCGACTCACGGCGCTGCACGCGCAGAACAAGACGCCGCAATTCCCGCTGTACGTCAACCTCAGCGAGCACCAGGGCCAACGCGAGCCAGCCGAGATGCTGGAACGCCATGCACGGAATATCGGTTTTGATCCACCTAGTCAGCTTGTCCGAGCCTGGAAGGCTGGCTACGCCGTGCTGCTCCTGGATGGTTTTGACGAGGTGTCATCGGCAGGCCTGCAGGGCGCGTGGCGCCGATTGCGCGAAGCCCGGAACGCCAGCATGACGGGGATTCGGAAGCTCGTGACAGAGGGACCAGGCAAATGCGGCATTGCCATTGCGGGGCGAGAGCATTTCTTCGACTCGGAGGACGAGCGACGGCGAGCAATCGGGCAAACCGCTGATTGGCACGAGGTCAGGCTCGATGAGTTCGGAGAAAGGCAGATTGCAGCTCTCATGATGCAGTTTGGTGTCACGGTCCGGGTGCCCGGGTGGTTCCCGACTCGGCCTCTGCTCCTGAGCACACTCTTCGCCGGCTCGTTGCGAGCCGGCGCGCAGCTTGACTGGGCGGCGCTTTCGGAACCGGCAAAGGGGTGGGATTTCCTGCTCACCGAAGTGACAGACCGCGAGGCAAGAATTGAGTCTGGCGTTACCGGGCAGAATATCCGCTGCATCCTAGAGGCCCTCGCAACTATTGCGAGGAAGAAGGACAGCGGGTTGGGTCCGATCTCGACTGCCGATATTGTCGGCGCCTTTGAGGCCGAATGTGGATTCTCGCCCACCGACGAAGCACTGATCGTCTTGCAAAGGTTGCCAGGATTGGGCAGGGACTCTGGCATCGCGGAGGATGCGCGGAACTTCGTGGACCTTGACTTTGCAGACGCGTGCCGATCCGGCGAAGTCGCCAAGTTCTGTCGCGATCCCTATGGGGTGTACGGGCAACGCCTTGCCGAAACACGCGTGACACTCGGGGAAGTAGGGACCGCCCTGGCCTGTCAGATGCTCGAGGCCACCCACTTCAACGCGGGCAGGCTGCTTGCGGCGGCCCAAGCAATGGAACGGCTCAATGATCGGGGCGCAATCCCTTCAGACCTCTTCCAGATAGCCAAGGAAATGCGACTGGCTACGAACACGTCCATACAGGTCAAGGAGTTCTCGTTCGACCGAATAGCCTTGGACCAGGAAGGACTTGACCTGTCGCCGTACAGGTTTAGCGAGTGCATCATCGAGTGTATCGAGCTGCCGCCGGATGTCGACGGTGCATCGTGCCCGACTTTCGATGATTGCCTTATTGCAAGAGTCGAGGGACGAGCCGGGCAGCGAGACCTGCCTGTCGGCAAGTTCAACCAGTGCGAGTTCGGGTCTTTCTCCGAAAGCGCGATGACAACCAGTGCAGCACTGGATCTGCCAATCCCGATGGGTGCCAGGGTAGCACTGACCGTTCTGAAGAAGCTCTTCATTCAAGGTGTGAGTGGACGGAAGGAAAACGCTCTATTCCGTGGACTAGCCCCAGAATCGCGACGTAAGGTGCCTGACGTGCTGGCTGCGTTGTCTCGGCATGGCTTCATTCTGAAAAGCGCTCGGGGCGGGGAACCCGTTTGGCTACCTGTGCGACAGACGCGAGACCGCGTCCTTCGAATCCTTGCTTCACCGTCCACAGTTGCTGAGGCGGTGATGGCGGAAGTCCGTGAGTTATAAGAGCTCACATCATGCGTGCGGATCACGAAGAGAAGACGTAACCCGCCCACCATCGGCGCTGTGCCGCTGCCGGACTCGGAATCAGATTCCCCATCAGTTGGAGAGCTGTTCACATGAGTCGAACCGGTTCGGTATGTGTTCATGATGAGAAGATAGCCATCAGTTCCGTTCATGGCCGTTCTCAGCTTACCCGGATGGGGTCTGGAGCCAGTCATGGAACCGAGTTATGGCTCAGATGGTCGGGAGGATTCTCGCATGCTCCAGAATCGGCGCAACATGGGCCCAAGTCAGCAGCGGTTTGAAGGGTAGCCATCGCATGAACCCGCTTCCCTGTTTAGCCGTTCTCTCAGCATCGAGTGGGAGGTGCCAGCGGACGTTCATGGCAAGCGAACGTCCGCTGGCCCGCATTATGATGCGCAGAGGGCCCGACTTCCTGACAGTCGGCGAAGGGCCAAGTTCTTCACCGCAACCGCTGCGCGGCTCAGGACAAACGCACGGAGCACGCATGAGATGATCCTGACGGCGCCCATTTCATACCCCAGGTTCGGACTTAGTAGGGGTGGATGCTGACCGATACACCATCGAGCGAGGAATCACGCGAGTCATCTACCATTAAGCGTGACGGAGTTTTCGGGAGGGACAGGTCAATGTCCGATAGGGCTGGTTACGATGCGTAGACGACTCGGTCCTCCGACATTTGGCGGAAGGCCACATTCTCCGCCTCAAGGGTCGCGCGGTTCAGAACCAGTGCCCGAAGCAAGCACAGAATAGTGCTGACGAGGACGGAGTTCTCGGCAGGGACAGATCCGTTCACGCCTCAGGCCGTCGCCCGGGCCTTGAGATGAATCTGATTGAATCATCCTTCCCCGTCATCACACGCGAAGAGGGTGTCACACGGCGGGTGCGACCGTCTCGATCCGGTACTCGCGGTCGGAGCCGTCGAGATTGAGCATCACCACCTCACCCGCCTGCATGCCCATCATCCGCTGGCTCATGGGGGCGTTGTAGTTGTAGATTCCGTGCTCGATGTCCGCGTCCCATGGGCCGAGGAACGTCATCTCTCGCTCGACCTGGCCGTCGACGCTACGGACCTTCACTCGGCTGCCCACGCCGACGTGGGCCTTCGGAACGATGTGCGCCTCGATCACCTGTGCCCGTGAAAGATTGTTCCGGATCGTCGCCACACGGGCCCGCAGCAGGTCCCGCTCCTCCAGGGCAAACTTGTACTCGGAGTTTTCCCTCAGATCGCCGCGGGCCGCTGCGGCGCCGATGGCTCGGGCGTTCTCCGGCATCTCTACGTTGACGATGTGTTTGAGTCTCTCCTCCTCCTTGATCCGGCCCTCCTCCGTCGTGTAGACCACGTTGGGGTCTTCCCACGGTTCGAGGCGGGCCTTCTCGAACAGTGCGGGGTACAACTGGTGAATGATTTTGCTCAGATCGTGCACGAGTGCGGCGCTGAGCCCGGGCGTTCGCGTGACCTGCCGGTGGATCACCTGGACCATCTCCGGCTGGAGGCCGGCCAGCAGCTCGCGGAAGACGCCGTATTTCCTTACAACCAACGCAGCCCGCACGACACCGCGTGCGAATTTGAGCGTCTCGGCCGGCGTATCCTCGCGTCGGGCCAGGTCGGCCAGCAGCGTCAGCATCCGCCTGAACAACTCCACGCGCGGCGGCAGTTCGAGCGACTCGGCCAGCAGCGGCCCCCGCCACAGCCACCCGATCGCCTGCAAGTTCTCCAGGGGCTGCGAAGGAATCTGACGGATCACGTCCCGGAGCCGATCGCGGCAGCCCGCTGCCAGCAACTGCCCTGCGAGCGCATCGCAGACGTCCGGCGCACACGAGGGTATCAATTGAAGGAAGATCTCCTGCCAGCGATCGGGCAGCGCCGCCTTCGCCGGCTCGATCAGGAGATGCATCAGATCCGAGGTGGCAAACTCGCGGAGCAGCCCGGCCGGGTCCTGTGCCTGGGCTAACAGCGCCTCAACGGGCGATCGGCCGGCGGCGGGCACGAGCCCGGTCTGATGGAGCCGTTCGATGACAAGCGCCGACCGGATCGCCTCGGCGGGGCGATCCCGATGAGCCTCGACTCTCTTCTCGAGCGGTTGCGCCCATCCGGTCAGCATGTCGGCATGCGGCGCCGTCTTGCGCGCCTTCGCCTCACGGATGTACGAATCGATGGTGGCGATGCGTTCCTCAGCCGTACGCGCCATGGACCATCGCCCCTTGATCTCGTCTTCCAGGCTCGATCCGGCCTCGTCATAGGTCAACGTGACGGGCGTTCGCCCCTCCACCCGGACGTTCGGATGGCGTTTCAAGGCGGTCCGTGTCCGCGACCACCACTTGCTCCACTCCTCGGCAGGCATGTGCTTGGGCGTAAGGGTGTATTTCAGGTCGTCGGCATTCATCTTCCCGCCGCGCGAGCGCAGCAGGCTGATGATCAGTGCGGCCGGGTCGTCCGTCAGCAACGATGCGAACCGCTCGGGGTGAAGCATACTGAGGACGCGCAAGTCGTTTGGATCGGCGGGGTTGTAGCCGGTGGCGAGTTGGTCGGCATCCAGCTCCAATTCGGGCCCGCCCGGACTCGTCCGCAGAACGAACTTCCCGCTGGCCAAGTCCGCCCCGACGACCTCGGCCGGCTTGTCATCGGTCCGCGAGATCAGGTACGAGCCGGGCGTCGCCTGAAGTGCGATTTCCAGCGTCCGAAGCGCCCGCCCGGGCGTCTTTCCGCCGAGCAGGCCGGATGCCTCGATGAGGGCATCGATACCCGGGCGGTCGGCGTAGACCTCCCTGTAGAGCTCGGCAACCTGGGCGCGAAGCTGATCGCTGCCGGCACTGTGGACGATCATCTCGCGAGCGAGATGGATCACGTCGGCGGAGGTCGATCGTTCCCGCAGGGTCGAGAGCCACATCCATGCCAGCGTCGCGGCGCGCTCGCCCTCACCGGCCTTGGTCAGGGCTTCAAGTACGGCCAGAAGCGACTCGTGATCTGTGGAAGGATCCTCAATCGCGGCCATCCAGCGGTCGTCGAGCGTGGCCCACTCGGCCTGTCGCACCAGACTCAACCAATCTGCTGTATTCATCCGATCCTCGAAGCTCGGTCACCGTCTCGTGGCCAGGCGTGCCATCCCGGCCCGAGCGTCCGAGTTCGTTATGATCGACGGCTGCCGCCCGGTTGTCCAGATGTCGCGACCGAAAACGTCATCCGCGCTGCCTCGAAGCTGGTGGAGGTGTTCATTGACCTCGGCGCACGCGTCCCAATCGCTGTTTATGCACGCTATATGATCAAGGCCGCAGTTTGCACGTAGGTCGCGCCGCAACTCAGGAAACATGGCTTAACAACTGGTGTGAATCGGCACTGCGTAGCGGCACGTGCTCAGACCGCCGGCATGTATCGGTGATACAATCCTCCTGCCAGCGGAATTCCAACGACCTTCCTCTTCTCGATGGGTTCGGCTTCACGCGGGAAGAAAATGGAAGAAAATGGGACATTCTCAGCGATTCCGCAACCTCAGGTCTGTTTTTCGCAAGTAGGCCTGTCTTGAGGGGG
>CAYUQT010000033.1:0-101285 GCA_964446835.1 uncultured Planctomycetales bacterium
CATCTTCACAAATCCATCACTACAGAAACAAGATGGGGTTTACTGGACGCTTACCCCCCTTCTCGCGCAGGGACCCATAGAAGCCCTCTGCGAACGGAGCCGCACAATGTCATCCCACAAACCAGCAGAATCAACCACCCGAGCCAACGCCGCCCCTCTCCATCAGTCTCACACGCGTGACATTTCAGGACAAAACGAGACAGCCGCCGACCCGCCCCTCCGAGTTCACAACATCGCCCCGACTTCACGCCCGCCGTCACCTGCCCGAACTCAGCCGTCAACGCCACGCTCCCAGACGCCTCCGTGGCCGACACCGGTCGACCCGAAACCCCAGTCACGCCTCAACAGGCGTGACAAACCGAGACAAAGCGAGACATTGGCAAATGCTAACGACCGCCCGAACCGCAGAATCCCCGACTCCCAACCGCCCACCACGCCCGAAAAGCGTGAAATATGTGTCGAAAACGAGACATTCACCGACACGCCCACTCCGAATACACCCGCCCATCCACCGGCCTCTGATTTCCAACTTCCAACTCCCAACTTCTAGCTCCTAACTCCTAGCTTCTACCTTCTACCTCCTGCCCCCATCCCCCGCGTCTCCCTGAAAAGCGTGAAATATATGTCGAAAACGAGACATTCACCGACACGCCCACTCCGAATACACCCGCCCACCCACCGGCTTCTAGCTTCCAACTCCTGACTCCTGACTTCCAACTCCTAGCTTCTCTCTCCTGCCCCAACACAGATCACCCGCCCCTTTCTCCAGTGCGGAGGGACGGAGAGATGCATCAACGCCATGACGCGCCCACCCGTTCCGAAAAACGCCCCCTCCGAGCCGGGCAGTCTCTGCCCGGATATCCGGACCGGCACGGTCCGGCACAGCCATGTAGGGTGCGTCGTGACGCACCACTCGGACGCGTAACAGAAGCTGCTTTCAGTCAGTACCTGCGCAGGCAAAAGGAGACCGCCGATGTCATCCCCAGAAACACCCTCAACTACGAAAACCACCACCCCCGAGCCCCCAGCTCCAGATAAGCCCATCTCCCTGTACGAGCAAGCCTCCAACCTGGTCCTCCACCGCATCCTGTTAGCGTTGTCCAGCCCAAACCTCCTGCCCAGCGATCTGGCCAGGCTCGCCTCCGCCACCGCCACGCTCACACGCGCCAACGCCTACGCCCAGACCGCCGAGCTCCAGCGACAACTCCTCCGCACCAAAATCAACAAGCTCATCCCACCCCCCGAAGAGGACTTCTTCGCCCCAGAGAACCTCGAAAAGGTCCGCGCCCGAGTCCGCGCGATCTACGGCATCGACTGGGACTTCGCCAACCCGCCCGCCGATGATCCTTCATGGGAACCGCCACCCGGCTTTATCGGCGAATACATCCCCGAAGGCTCCTCAGTCCCCACCATCCGATCCGCCCACGTCAAGATGTGTGACACAGTGAGACAAAGTGAGACATTCGCCGACAAACCCGGTCGCACTCAGAACGAATCCCCCATGCCCCGCCAAACCCCTTCCCCAAAAACACGTGAAGAACGTGTCGAAAGTGAGACATGCTCCCCTCCGAGCCGGGCAGTCCTCTGCCCGGATACCCCAACTCTGACGTCCCCTTCCGGTCCGAGCCCCGGCCTTCATGCCGGGCGGACCGCCAGCTCCCCCCTCGAAACGCGTGAAGAACGTGTCGAAAGTGAGACATCCACCGACCCCTCCCCCCCCCGCCGCTCCATCCGAATGCATGGCACCGAAGTCGTCTGGAACAGTACCGACGTCCCAACACGCCCCGCGTCCGAGGCACCGGCTTCGCAGCCCCACCGGCCACCTGACACATACCCGACCGACTCCCCGCGAAACTCGATCCATGAGGGAGACACCCCATGAAACCCGATCATCGCCCCCGACCGCCGCAAAACCGAACCCTCCGGTTCACGACTCTCGCCGCGAATCGGAATCGCACAACCGGTCGCCCCCGGACCGGCCCGAACCGGCCGCCGGAGAACAAACGCGTGACGCCCCGACATCAACCAGGCCCTCTCGCAAAGTGACCTGGACCGGTAATGGATCCCCCCGCCGACCGCCCCTTCGCGATCGGCGATCGCACGACGGTAAACAACCGCTCGTGTCAACGGGATTTCCTGCCGCGATTCACCAGTTCCCGTCGCGCCGGAGATCACGCATCGCGCGCGAGGTTGACTCCAGGCCCCGCGGATGCGAAATTAAAGTAGGCTCAAACGTGGTTCCTTTCCTCGCTGTCTGAGGCGAAGGGGAGAAGACTATAGTGCGCGCTGATCAACATGTGCTCATGACGGGATTCCCAGGCTTCCTCGCTGACAACCTCATCCGTCGGTGTCAGGAAACGCAGGCGGGACTCTTCTGGCATCTCACCGTGATGCCCGACCAGTTGGCCCTTGCCGGCACGAGACTTCGCCAGCTCGGCCTGATGGCCTCGCAATACGCCATCTACCCTGCCGACATCACCCAGCCCGACATCGGCCTGTCCCCGCCCGACGTCCAGCGAATCAAGGACACCGTCGAACGGTGCTATCACCTGGCCGCACTCTACGATCTGACGGCACCGCCCGCCGTCTCCGACGCCATCAACGTCCGGGGAACACGCACGGTCCTCGAACTCCTGACCGGCTGCACCCGGCTCCGTAAATTCAACTACATCAGTACGTGTTATGTCTCAGGAACACTCGAAGGCAGCATCGCCGAAAGCGCGCTGATCGAACCCCCGGCCTTTCGGAACGAGTACGAGCGAACGAAGTTCCTCGCCGAAAAGGCCGTGCGAGAATACACCCACCGTCTGCCGACCACCATCTTCCGCCCCGCCGTCGTGGTCGGAGACTCTCAGACCGGCGAGACCGCCAAATTCGATGGCCCCTACGTCCTCATCTCCTTCCTGAAATGGGCCAGGTACTTCGCCCTCTGGATGCCCAACTTCGGCTTCGAAACCACGAAGTTCAACTGCGTGCCCATCGATTTCGTCACCACCGTCATGAGAGACGTCGGCCTGTCCGACGAGTTCATCGGACAGACCCTCCAGATCGCCGACCCGACGCCGCCGACCACCGCGGAGTCCTTCGAGACCATCTACTATCAGATCACAGGCCGGCGATGCTTCAACATCAGCTACGGCCTCAAGAAGGTCACCCTGAATCTGATGCATCGCTTCCCGATGGACCTCATCACGGGAATCCCGGCCCAGTCACTCGATTACTTCCACCACCGCGGGCAGTATCGCACCGACAACCTCGAAAATGCCTGCCACCGGTTCAGCATCCGGCTTCCCCAGTGGAAGGAGTTCTACAGACCCATGGTGCGATTCGCCCTCGCCGAACGTCGGCACGCACCCAACGCCGCCGTCGTGGGCGAATTCAGACGATGGTGCCTCGTCTTCCGGCTGCTCTACCTCATCACCGGACTGGCGATCCTGCTCTTCCCAGGAACCGTCTGCCGCCTCCTCAGCGTGGCCGATGGCGGGAGGGCCCTGAACGCGCTCACACAGGACAACCTCCTCTACCGCCCCCTGGCCGTGTCGCTGCTGACCGCCCTCTACGTCAGCGTGACCACCCTCGAGCGGAACCCCTTCATCAACCCCCTCCACATCCTCATCATCTGGGCGAAGATGGTCTCCACCGTCTTCTACTTCACGTTCGCGATCTACCTCGGCGCCGTCTCGCTGGCCATCTGCGGTCTCATCGACGGCGTCATCGCCCTCTTCCACATCCTGTTCTACCGTCGATTGAAAGGTGTCCGCGACATGATAGGCGGAGAGTTCCAATGGGACTTCTTCGACCTGGTCTTCCCCCAACGATTCATCCTCGCATTTTCTGAAGCAATGACCCCCGGCCTGGAAGACCCGGTGGATGTCCGCCGCGTGGCCGAAGGGGTCAGACACGATGTAAGACAACTACCCTTCCCCATGCGGTGTGCCTTCCTCATCTGCTGCCAATTCAGTTCCTTCATCCTCCCAAGCCTCTACGGATTCCGACCTTTTGTCCTGATGAAACCGGAGCATCGCCAGCAGTTCTTGCGACGCGTCCAGGACGCACCGCAGAGCCGGTCAAAGCTCCCCCTCATGTTTGTAAAGCTGGTCTGCTCCAACCAATTGTTCAGACAGGAATCGTATCTGCATTCAATCGGAGTCTCGTAAGCCGTGACGCAGAGAAACGATGGTATCGTGATTGGCGGGGAACTCAGCGGACTGCACACCGAATCGTGTGATGTCTGCATCCTGGGATCCGGACCCGGCGGCGCCATCGTCGCCGACGAGATGATCAAGGCCAACCGCCGAGTCATCATGGTCGAGGAAGGGCCCTTGCCCGAACCCGGAGCCTCCATCTCGCCCCCGGAGGCCATGAAGTACTACCGAAATCAGGCCCTCTATACCACGCACGGCCCCGTCCACCTCCCCATCTTCACCGGATGCGTCTTCGGCGGAACCAGCGTGATCAATTCCGGCACCTGCCTGCCGACCCCCGACAGAGTCTTCGACTGGTGGGCCAAAGACCTCGGTGTCGAATTCGACCGACCGGCCTGGCGCGAGATCGAACGGCAACACAACGCCATTCTGTCCATCCAACCCTGCCCCCCGGAACGAATGAGCCTCGACAATCAGCTCTTCGCCCGTGGCCTCGACCTGCTCGGAATGACCGGTGGTGGCCCCCTCTCAAGGGCCGAAAGGGGCTGTGTCGGAAGTGCCCGATGCTGCTTCATCTGCCCCAAAGACGCCAAGCAGGCCGTCAACCTCAACCTCCTGAAGAAGGCACTCGAAAACGGCATGCGGACCTATATCGAAACCCGCGCCGAACGCATCGAGATGGAAGGCCAGCGCGCCAGCGCCGTCGTCTGCTCCACCGCCGCACGCGGCCGCGTCGTCATCCGCGCGAATACCTTCGTCCTGGCCATGGGCGCCCTCTGCACCCCCGACTTCCTTCTCAAGAACGGCTTTCGCAGACAATACCCTACCCTGGGACGCAACCTGTCCATCCATCCCGCGTCCAAGGTGTTCGCTGAAATGCCCCATTCCGTCCGGCCGTGGGAGGGCGTGCCGCAATCGTTCCGATACGATGACCCCGCCAACCCCGACGTCCACTTCGAGGGGGCCTCGCTGCCCCCATCACCGGGCGCGACCACCGTCCCCCTGTTCGGACCCGATCTGGCCGAGTGGATGCAGATGTACGACCGCGTCGCCGGCTTCGGATTCTTCCTGGCCGATTCCGACTACGGCCGCCTCTACCATGTGCCGGGCGTCGGACCGGTCGTCCGATACAACCTGGCCCCCCGAGATGTCGAGAACTACTGCTTCGGCATCAAGCTCGTCGCACGCGTCTGGTTCGCCGTGGGCGCCCGCCGCGTCCTCCTGCCCATCTCAAACGGACGCCACATCTTCGATTCCTACGACGACGTCGAGAGCACCCTCCAGCCCGGAACCCTCCGCGCCAACCACCTCTACGCCTCGGCGTTCCATCCGCTGGGAACATGCCGGTTCGCCAAGGACACCGAGCTGGGCGTCGTGGATGCCAACGGCCGCTGCCACCGCCACGAAAACCTCTACATCTGCGACGGCTCGGCCATCCCGGGCCCGCTCCACGTCAACCCGCAGGTCACCATCATGGCCTTCTGCCGACGGGTGGCTCGGGGACTTCTGCGGTAGCAGCCGTCATGCCGCCGGCCGCCCAACCTGCTGCCCCGGCCTGCCCGAACGTGCGGTCACCCACCCGATCCGCATGTCCCTCATGGAACATCCGGACCCGGCCCCCGAGCCAACACCTCCCGGATCTTCTCGGCCATCGTCTTCAACTGATAGGGCTTCTGGATGAATCCGGCCAGCCCCTTGCCGACGAACTGCTGCGAGACCTCCTGCTCGTTGTAACCGCTGGACATGATCACCCGGACATCCGGCCTCAGCCGACGCAGTTCGCGGAAGGTCTCGGCACCGTCCATGCGAGGCATCGTCAGATCCAGGATGACGCACACGATCTCGTCTTTGTGATTGCGGAAAAGCTCCAGAGCCTCATGACCGTCGCCCGCCGTCATCGCCCGGAAACCCAATCTCTCCAACATCACCTTTCCCAGCGACCGTACGGTCTCCTCGTCGTCTACGAGAAGGACCGTCCCACTGCCTCGCCACGAACTCGGTCGACCCGTATCGTTCGAAAGCGACTCGACCGGTTTGGCGGAGGCAGGAAGCAAGACCTTGAACGTTGTCCCCTTGCCGGGTTCGCTGCTGACCCGAATCGCCCCCTTGTGCCCTCGAACGATCCCCAGGACCGCCGCAAGCCCCAGGCCGCGTCCCGTGAACTTGGTCGTGAAGAACGGATCGAAGATCCGAAGTCGCGTCTGCTCGTCCATGCCACACCCGGTGTCGACCACCTCCAGACAGACGTACAGCCCCTCCGGCAACGGCTCGTTCAGCCACGCCTCCGAATGATCCTCCCGATCCATACGAACCGCGCCCGTCGAGACGGAAATCACACCGCTCTTGTCTCCGATCGCCTCCGATGCATTAACGATCAGATTCATGATGATCTGACGCATCTGCGAAGCGTCCGCTTCTACCGTCGGCAGGTCGGGAGCAAGGTTGTACTTCAGCACCGCCTTCTTGGAAATCGACACGTCCAGCATGTGGGCCATCTCTCGGACCACCTCACCCAGGTCGATCGGCTGAACCACGAAGCGACCCTTGCCGGAGTAGGCAAGCATCTGCCGGCAGAGTTCGGCCGCACGGCGAGAGGCCTTCTCAATGGCATCCAGGTTCTCACGAACCGGAGAAACCGGCGACAGGTCCTGGAGCGCCAGGTCCGCATGCCCCAGAATCGCCATCAGAAGGTTGTTGAAATCGTGAGCGATACCGCCGGCCAGAATCCCAAGGCTTTCGAGCTTCTGCGTGTGGCGGATCTGCTCGTCCCGCCGGCGCTGTTCCTCTTCCGCTCGCTTCTGCTCTGTGACGTCGGTAACCAACCCCTGAAGGGCAACAGGCTTGCCTGCTGCATCTCGCAGAAGCACGTTGCGCTGATACACCCACCTGACCTCGCCCGACCGGTGAACGATCTGAAACTCATAAGTCGGTGGGACTTCGCCGACCAGCATATTCCTCTTCTGAGTGTCAACGTAGTCCCGCCAGGCCGGATGAACGATTTCCTGGATCAGAAGCGGATTGGCGTAGAACTCCTCAGGCGAGTGGCCGGAGATTGTAGTCACCGCCGGGCTGATGTACTCATAGCGACCGTCAGGCAACGACATACGATAGATGATGTCCCGCGAGTTCTCCGCCAGAAGACGGAACCGCTCCTCGTTTCGGGCCAAAGCCTCCTCCGCCCGCTTGCGATCCGTGATGTCCACGGCAAGCCCGAGGACATGGTCCTTGTCGCCCAGTCTCGCACGCACGCCGCGAAACAGGTACGGTATGCGCTGGGCTTGTCGAGTGAAGAGATCCGCCTCCACCAGGGCTTCTCCCTCCAGAAGACACTTCCGAAACGCCTCTTGAATCAGTGCCTTGTCCCGTGCCGTCTCAAAGAAATCGGTCGGCAACCTGTAGAGCATCTCTTCGGCCGGAACGCCGGATACCACCTCGAATTGCCGATTCCATCGGAGAAGTCTGCCGGACTCGTCAAACACATAGAAGATCCCCGGCAATCCATCGATCGTCGCCTCCGAAAAGCCTTTCTCTTGACGAAGGGCCTCTTCCGCCCGCTTCCGCTCCGTGATGTCGCGGGAGAGGGAGTGGAGAATCGTCCTTCCACCAAGGTGGATCGCCGTCAGCCGAACTTCAACGGTGAACTCCGAACCGTCCTTCCGGCGAGCCAACCATTCGAACTGATGACTGCCCTTCCGACAGGCCAGATCCATCTCCTCCCGGGCCATCTCCGAGGAAAGCCGGCCACATGGCTGCCTCTCCGCCGCCAGCTCCTCCGGCGCTATTGCGATCAACTCCTCCTTGGAAGATGCTCCATACAGCCTGACGGTCGCATCATTGCACTCAATGCAACGCCCTTCATCCAGCAGGGCGATAGAATCGGCCGACTTGGCAAAGACCTCGCGGAATCGTTCCTCACTTTCTCGAAGCGCCTCCTCCGTTCGCTTCCGCTCCGTGATATCCTCGAAGAAAACCAGCGCCCGGTCGCCCACGAGCGTCCCCAGAATCTCGACGCGACGGACCGTACCGTCCTTACAGGTCACGTCGGCCTCTCCGGGGCCGATATCGGTGTTCTGGGTCCGTGCCCGTTCGACCAGTCCATCCCAGTACTTCTTCATCTCCTCTCGATAGATGGGATCGGGATATATGCGGAGGAACCACTGTTCAAGATTCGGCAGCTCCTCGGTCGAGTATCCGAACAACGAATAGAACTTACGATTGCAGAACTCGATGATCCCCTGAGCATTCGACCAACCGATCGCCAAGGGCGAGGCCTCCAGAATCCTCCGCAACTGCTCTTCGCTCTCCCGAACCCGCTGATCGACCAGCCTGTGCTCGGTGATGTCTCTGGCAATTCCAACCGTCCCGATGATCTGGCCCTGGCTGTCACGGATGGAGGTCTTTGTCGTCTGATACCAACGGGTGTGCCCCGCATGATCCACAACCTTCTCTTCGATGTGCAGAGGCTGGCCCGTCCGAAGAATCTCGGCGTCCTGCGTTTTGAAGACCTCTGCCGTCTCCCTGGGCCACAGGTCGAAGTCCGACTTGCCGATAAGCTCCGTTCTGGTGCAGCCGCGAGATCGCGCATAGGCCTCGTTGGTCGCCACATACCGCGACTCCGCGTCCTTCATCCAGGCGAAATCCGGAATATTGTCCAGGATGGCGCTTCGAAGCGATTCGCTGCGGCGCAACGCCTCTTCCGCCCGTTTCCGTTCCTCAATCTCTCCGGCCAATGCCCGATTGGCCGACAGTATCTCTCTCAGCGAAAGCACCACGTGAATCATGAGCAGGACGACCAGCGCGATGGACACATACTTGGCCCGATCGAGAATGGTCTGTTGATCCTGCTGTGCCTGCTCCATGTAGGCACCGGTGCCGATGTAGCAGTCCAGTTCGGGAATACCCATTACGAACGCGAGTTTCTCCTGAAAGTCTTTCGAGCCGGGCGGATGATAGAAGTAATTGACGAACCCACCGTCCGGATAGGATTTCGCACTGCGAATCAGCGCCTGAATGATGTACGTGCCGTGCCCATCGTGCAGCTCCCACTGATTGGTCATCTCCCTGTTCGGATCATACGGCTGAACCAGCATCGTTCCGTCGTACGCACTCATGAACATGTAGTTCTTGCCGTGTTCATCCTCATACGTCATCCGGCGCACCAGATCTCGTACCTGTTGCATTCCCTCCTGTTTCGAGAGCTGACCCGTTCTGACCTTCGCCACCAACGGTTCCACGCTGTTTCTGGCCATCTTGACCATCGTGCTCAGATGCGCCCTTCGCTGATGCTCCGCCTTGTCCAGGAATTGGGCTGTGGAGCGGCTGAAGAGCAACAGGAAAGCCAGAACAACAACGATGGAAGCCGCGAGGATGCGAACGAAGGGCTTCCGATATGTCCGCGGCGAGTGATGAACCAAGGTAGCATCAGCCATCCCAGGCACTCCAACTCTTCAGTGAAGAGACACTCAGAAGTCGCGACGTCAAAGCCGTGCCGAACCGCGCCATGGCCACCGACAGGGCTCCAGAAAGGCCTCGGAGACTCACAACAGATTCTTCGCCGATGCGAGGTGCATGAGTTGTATACAGCGCACAGAGAGTACGCACACCCCGCCGGTCAGCCGCCGGCGGAATACTCTGATGTTCGCCGCTCGGAAGAACGTCCCTCACGACACCCGAAACCAGGTGAGGCTCCGGGCGCCCAGAGCAGCATCAGAGCATTTCGGCCACACAAGTCGCCCGCCGTCTTCAATCTAATGATACCGAAACACGCCCTGGCCCGACTACACTCACAGGCGAAAGTACTCGAGCCCTGCCACGCCCCGAGCCTCCGACCATGGACTCTCCGCGCCACCCGCACCCTGCCGAAATCAGCATGCCACTCCAAGCACCGTCGTCTCGCCCACATTCTCTGCTACACGGTCCCGTACTGCCTTGCGTTCGGCCGCTTGCCGAATAACCATACGGTTGCGCTGAATGCCGCCCTGGCCCTCGGTGCAAGCATGAAGGAGCGAACATCATGTGGGTGACCGGAAGAATCGGGATCGGAACAGGCATGCTCCTCTCAGTCATGTCCTCCCTATCGCATGTGGACGCCGCAGAGAAGGGCAGCCTGGACGCCGAAATGAACGCCGGGCATTGGCAGTTGTTCATTGATGATTTCGCCATTGCCCGAGGCACGGGGCTGGACCGCGTCATCCATCATCCGAAGCCCATGGGCGTTGTCATCCCCGCCGACAAACCCTGGGAGACCTTTGGCACGGCCCCCGTCTTCTTCGCACGGCGCGACGACGGCAGTTTCTTCGGCCTCTACAACGCGTACTGGTGGGATACGACGCCTGAGGCGAAGATCAATCGCGACCGGGCCCATGACTTCAAGTCCGTGCTGGCCTATGCCACGAGTGCCGATGGTATCCACTGGAACAAGCCGAATCTGGGACTGATCGACGCGCCGGCGGGCGTCGATTGGGACAAATTCCCGCCCTTCCCTTCGCCCAAAGGTAACACGAGAGAGAACAACCTGGGCGTGCCGTTTCGAGTGTGGGACCTCGGGCAACATGGCAACGTTGCCGATCCGGCCCGGCGCTACGCAATTTACGCCAACGACCGAGGCTACTTCGCCGCACAGATTCCAGATTTCCTGAAGGACCCCAAGTGGAAGGAGAAGCTGGCAGACTCCGGTGGAACGTTCAGTCCGCGCGGTCATTCGCTTCACTACTGGGACAACCTGAACGCCGAATGGGTCGGCATCGTTCAGAATGCAGTGCCACACTGGCTGCCCGGTCGTGAGGTGGCGCGGTTCGCAAGCAAGGACCTCGCCCGCTGGACCTCGGACATCGCCCTGGCCGCCGATCCTGCCGACTCTCACGCTCCCCAGTGCTATGACGAGCCCATGGGCATGATCCCCTTCTGTGATGAAGGTGTGGTCATCGGGCTCTTGAGCTGGTTCCATTCCGACCGAACCCACCCCGATGGCGGCCCCGTGCTCAAGACTTCGGAAGAGCATCCCTACGTCTGGCCATGGGCTCGAAAGGGCACCAATGACATGCGCGTCACCGTCAGTCGCGACGGCGGGCGCACATGGGATCGCACCGCCAGCCGCGAAGCGTGGATCCCGCACGGAACCGAAGAAGACGCCTACGACCGTCTCGTCATCGGCAGCACACCCCCTGTACGCGTCGGGCTGGAGGATTGGTTTTACGTGAATGCCACCAACGGCAACCACCTCGTCATCCGCAACAACGTCGAACAGATGCCCTACTATCGCAACCGTGTTGTGACCCACATGACGGCCCTCTATGTGCAGAAGCATCACCGCTATGTGAGCCTGCGGGCCCATAATCAGCCGGAGGTGCTCATCACCAGACCCTTCACCGTCACGGGCGAATCCCTACAACTGAACATCGATGCCAGCCGCGGAATGGCCAGGGTCGGCATCGCCACCTACGCCCCCGTGCCCTCACTGGGAGGCGCCGCGATGACAACCGCCCCACACATGCTCGAGCAGAACATGGTGGCCGGCTTCGGCCCGAACGACTGCGAACCCATCACGACCGACAGTATCGAGCACACGGTCCGGTTCAAACAGGGAACCGGCCTGAAATCACTGATGGGGCGCAAGGTCGTGCTGTTCATCCATCTGCTCGACGCCGATCTGTACGGCTTTCGTCTCTGGTGACAGAACACACGACCGCCTGTCGCCTCAGGCATCCGGCCCCGCGACCGACCCCGGCCGCCGTTACCGCCTCACCACAAATCGCCGGAAAGGTCCCTGCCGACCGTCTTCGACTGCAACTGCAGGCCAAACAGCGACGCCGCCGTCACACCAAGATCGGAAATCCGGGCCTCACGATCCGACACCTTCGGCACCCCGCGAGGATCCCTGATCGCCATCACGATAGGCTGCGTGTCCAGCGAACCGTGCCCCCCGGGAAATGCATAGAGCGGACCGATGAACAGATCGTTGGGCAATGTGATGCCGAGGTTTCCGAGCCCCGTGCCGTACACCGGCATCTCCCAGCCGTTCCGGCCGAGCAGGATCAGGTCCGGCCACACCATCGTCCGCTCGGCGTCTGTCTCGACGAACCACCGGTGATACAGCTCTCCCGGCAGACATATGCCGGGCTTGCCGGCCTTCATCTCCGCACGGTCGATCACGAGCCACGGACACTCTGATTCGCCCGTCTCGGGATTGATCGCCCGGTGAGCCTCCAGAACCGCTTTCGCTTGCGGCACCAGCTCCTTCCCGAACCGCCAGTAGACGAGCGACAGGCTTGAGGCCCCGAACGGCGTGACCGTCTCACGCGTGCCGAACCCGGCATCAAGAATCAGTTGATAGTAATCCGTCGCCGCGCACAGCTCTTCGTGCCGTGTCATTTCAGGACCGCGCAGGTGAGTGATCATGCCGTGATCGCTCAAGAGGATGACGGTCGTATTCGTCAGAGCCCCCTGGGCCTGCAGCCCGGCCATCAACCGTCCGAACTCATGGTCGGTATCACGAATAGAATCAAGCATCGGTTCCACAAACAGCCGCGGATTGGCACCGGCTACCACCGAGTAGAGCGGATTATCACAGCAGCCCCATTTCTTCCAGATTGCCGACTCGGCCGTCTGGCGACTCGACGGATCCCATCCCGCCCCCAAGGCATGTCCGCTGTCATCCACCTGGGCCAGAAGAATATAGGCAAGATCCGGTTTCTCCCTCCGAAAGACGGCCAGAGCAGCATCCACGACCCAGACGTCAGCCGGGAATTGTTCGGGACTGGTGTGCATCGCCATCGACACAAGCCCCAACTGCTGATCGAGAGCCTCCGGATCACACCATGCATCGGTATCCGTCGGCGGATCGCAGTAGCTGTGGAACTGGGGTTGCGGGACATAGCGGGGATGGTTTTCCCCGGTGACGATGTGATCGACCACGCCCTCATCGCGGAACATCTCGGCAACCCACGCTTTCCCCGAAATGAACGCCGTCGTTGAGCGAGGACGCGCCCGTTTCCACGCGTGGAAGATCGTATCGACCGGGGTGCCATCTTCGTCACGCGTCATCGCCAGCGATATCGGCGTGGTCACGGGCTTGCCGTCGGCCTCCCAACCCAGGAGTTGCACACTGACACTGACGATGCCGGTCTGTCCGCTGTTCGTCCCCGCCAGCGCATTCAGATGGTTCATATCGGTCGCTGCGGGAAGGTTATCTTTGGCCTCCGGATACCACACGGACTGGGCCAGGAAGCGTCGAACGTTCGGCATGAGCCAGTCACCCTCGCATCCGAACCCCGTTCCCTGAGCATTCAATTCCAGGTAAGCCGGATGGAGTGCATCAATGGCCACGAAGAGGAGTCTCCTCTTGCCGCCACCCGCAGCCGCCTCGGCGGCAGCCTGCGCCGCGTACCCCCTGCACGGAAGCCAGCCTCCCAGCGTCAGGCCGCCGATGCCGCCACCCGCCGATCGAATGAACCGGCGCCGAGACACGCAGCCTTTCCGAATCCCTCCAATACCCCCTGACGAACCACCGTTCATACTCGCCATGAATCGTTCCTCCGAATCTCCTTGTATTCACCATGCCCCCACACTCGCCGTTGGAGACATCTCCGATGACCGCCGTTCATGGGCACAGTGGCGGGCGGGCTGGATGTGGTTACACCGGAACGGAGAAAAACATGCTGAAGCAGCATTTCCAGCAGATACCCATGTAACCAGACCGGCACTCCGCACCACTGATCATGCGGAAGGTGGCTCTGTGGTGGTCGCCGCGCTCGAGGATCCGATAAGACCGAGCTTCCGACAGAATCGGAGGCCGCCTCTGGACGTTTCACCGGCGGAAGGGTTACGCTTCAGGCAGTCGGGAAGCTTCTGGGGGAGGTTCGAGCGGCATGGCCGGTGGTTTGACATTGGCTGTGATTCCGCGGCACCACGGTGCGTGGGTGGACGAGCCAGCACTGAACCTGAACGATGCCCGCGACATCCGCAGCAGCCTTCTGGGCGATGGCGAGGCCTATGCGAGGCTCGTCCGGCGATACCAGGAATCCATCGCCAGGTATTTATGGCGGTTCAGCCGGGACGCCGCAGTACACGAGCAGTTGCTCCAGGATGTCTTTGTGGAAGCGTACTTCAGCCTGCGAACCTATGCCGACCGTGCCCCGTTCGAGCACTGGCTCAAACGCATCGCCACGCGAACGGGCTACCGATTTTGGAAGAGGCGAAGACACCTGGAGGCAAGACGGATCAGCTCTCTTGAGGATGGTCCCGCCCCCCTCGCGAAAGCAGATCAGACTGCAGACGCCCAGGAGGCCGCCCAATCGGTCCATGCGGTGTTGAGCCGGTTGCCCCCTCGCGATCGTCTGGTTCTGACCCTGATGTATTTCGAAGAGCAGTCCGTTGAGCAGATCGCCTCGTTGACCGGCTGGACGCGCACCATGGTGAAGGTTCAGGCCTTCCGGGCCCGAGGCAGGCTCCGGAAGCTGCTCCGACAAGAGGAGTGCCCATCATGAACGAGGAAGAACGTTTCGGCAGACTGGTTCGAGCGGCGAGAATGGAATCCGTCCCGAAGGTCAATGTCTGCGAGCCGGTCATGAGGCGTCTGCAGACGCCTGCCGTCCAGCACACCGACCCCCTCGGCCTGATCACAGCCCTGTCCGCAGCCGCTGCCGTTGTCGTCGTGGCATGGGCGGCACACGCCTGGCAAACCTGGCAGGATCCGATTACGGGCCTTCTCTGTATGGCCAACATGGTGATGCCATGACCGACCTTCATCTTCAGTCCGACGCAACACAGCCTCTTCCATGGGCTCCCCCCGGTCGTCGCCGATGGCTGACGGTACTCTTCTCGGCGATCCTGCTCCTGTGCGGGGGCGCCATCGGATCAGGCGTAACGGTATTGATCGTCCTGAAGCAAGTGCAGAACCGACTTCATCATCCCGAGAAGATCCCCGGTGAGGTCGCTGCCCATCTCCGACGACTTCTCGGCCTGTCGGATGAACAGACCCAGCGGGTGGAAACCCTCCTCCAGGCCCGCCGGGCGGAGATCTACAAGATCCGGCGGGAGTTTCAGCCTCGTCTTGAGAACCAGATCGACCAAGCCCAGCGGGAGGTGGCCGCCGTGCTCACCCCCCCGCAGGCCGAACTCTGGGGCAAATGGGTCGAGGACAAGCGGAAAGCGTGGTTGCCTCCGATTCCCAGCACGTTTGAGGTGCCGACGACTCGCCCTTCCCGCAGCATTCCGTGAGCGGACTCCGGACGCACGCGTCACTCACCATTCTGCCTCTTCCGGGTTCAGCAGTTGCTTCAACCGGCGCTCGATGAGGTTGGGCTTGTCCTTGGCCCGCTTCTCCAGCGAAGCGGTCACCTCATCCAGCCGTTGCTTCAGGTCCTTCATGTCCGCCTGCCTCAGCTCCATGCGCGTGTCGAACTGCCGCCCAAGGACCTCGCGGATCTGCTTGACAAGTTCCTCGCGCCGAGGAGGCTCCGTCGTTCGACGATACTGCTCAACCAGGCTGATCGCCTGGTCGGTCAACTGCTCGTCCGTCTTCAGCAACATCGCGCGTCGTGGGTCCACGGAACGCAGAACGTCCCTCGCCGGCATCGCCGATACGCTGTGCGACACAACCGGCGGCAGAACGGGGCCGGGCGAAGTTCGAGGCAAGCCGGTCGGCAAAGGAACCGTGCGCGGCAATTCCCGTTCGAACTGCGCCGGGGATTCGCTACGAAGACGAACCAGACGGTCGAACAACTCCGGCTTGTCCTGTCGAATCCGTTCGAGAACCGCGTCAACCGGCACGGATAGCGTGGGTGTCGCGCCACGTTCCCAAATCTCACCGGCCGAGCGAGCCTGTGCCCCCCTGGAACCCACCCGAAGCTGAACCAGTCGCTGCTCCAGACGCTCCATCTCCTGGGTCAATTCACGGTACTCCGGTTGATCTCCCTTCCGCTGCTCGATCAACTCCATCCGTCGGTGCTGCACGTCCGCAAGTCTGCAGCGCAGATCCTCCACTTCGCGCTGGGGAGCCGCTCCCATTGCGCCCGGGGAGGCCCCGCGCACACCCATCTCGCCTGCCGGAGGACAAGGAACCCTCGCAGCGCCCTGCGGAGGTGGCGGTGGAGGTGTCGGAGCGGGGGGCGGCGGCTGCTGACCCCAGGCCAGGGCTACCCACGCCAGAAAGAGCACAGCGCTCGACAGCACGAACGATTGGCTAGGCATGACGATTCTCCTTCACAGCAAAATAGTACTGCGATGAGCCGGGGACAGGAGCGGCCGGACTCAGCAGGCCGTCCTCTTCCTGAAGCGTCTCTTCGATCCGACGTCGAAGGCGCTCGTACTCCTTGGATACGTCCGTGGCGCCCTGGACACCCGACCGTAAGGAGCGGATGTCTCGCCGAAGCCCGGCTATCTGATCATCCGGCAAGTCCTGCCAGTCGGACTCCTGCTGCATCCGAATCACGATTCGCCGGATCTCCCGCCGCTCATCCTCGCTGAGGCACATGGCCGCGGATTGCGACGCAGAGGCGGGCGAGTCGACAGACGTTTTGACCTCCGGCATCGTCGAGTGAAACGAGCGGGCCATGATGATGACCACCAGCCCCGCCGCCGAAACGAAAGCCGCAACCCCCATGATCCGGCGATGCGTCCTTCGCCTTCTCAGCGACAGGGCAATGGATGCCTGGGTGGTGTGAATCAGTGCATCCCCAGGCGCCTCGGCATCTCTTCGAGCAAGGTCCGTCAGATGCCTCATCGCCCGAACCTCGGCAACCGCCTGCACATCGTCGCGAAGGTGAGCCTCTACGGGCCCAACCCGATCGGCCGGCAGTTCATCGAAGGCATACCGGACCCAATCCGCCTTCACGCTCCCTTCCTCAGGGTCCCCGTCGGTCCGATCCACCAGATGGGGGTCCATCGTCATACTCCCCAAATGCCTGCTGATCCGCATCAACTCGAAAAACGGAGCGGATCGGCGTCCAAGAGCTTCGCCAGTCGATGGGTCGCCAGACGCATCCGCGTCAGGGCCGTCCCCAGCGGAATTCCCAGCACCTCTGAGATCTGGGCGAAGGTCAATTCCCCATACACCCGCAGGACAACGACCTCCCGAAGCGATTCCGGCAGCCCGTCGACAGCCCCTCTCATCCGGTCGATATCCTCCTGACGGGCCAGGGCCTCAAGGGCCGCCGGAGAAGCATCGGCCACTTCGACGTCCTCGCTCGTCCCTCCTGTGTCCCGCCGGGGCTCTCTTCGCCGTCGCTCCATTTCCTGGAGCCACTCCCGACGGGCGACCGACAGGACATACTGACGGATGGCATGTGGCGATCGAATATGCCGAGCCGTTTCGACCAACCGAAGCCACGTCCGATTGAACAACTCATCGGTGAGCTCGTCGCCTCCGCACATGCGTCGGATGCAGGTCCACACGCCGCGCCCGAGTCGTCCCATCAGGAACTCATAGGCCTTGGGGTCTCCGGACTGCAATCCGCGATATGCCACAAGCCATTCGTCCATGCGCGAGTCTTCAGGGAAAGAGGGTCATCAGGGCGCCGTTATTTTTACGCGATGATTGGGAAATGACCATCCGAATTCTCTCCCTCCATTTGACGAAGAGGCAAGGCATCGACTATGAAAGCCCCTCGTGGCGATTGGCCGATGCACCCCCAATGGCAACAGAACCTCTTCATCCCGATGGTACGGTGGATCACAGCCCCCTTCTCGTGCGAAGCCTGGGGCTGGGGTCACTGGTGATCTTCGGCATCGGCGATATGTTGGGTGCGGGAATCTATGCTCTGATTGGCCGGGCCGCCGGAATCCTGGGCAACGCGATCTGGTTGGCGTTCCTAGCCAGCATGGTGGCCGCCCTGCTGACCGGAATGTCATATGCCTCACTCGGATCCCGGTACCCACGCGCAGCCGGAGCGGCCTATGTCACGCACCGCGCTTTCCGACTGCCCATGCTCTCCTACATCGTCGGCCTGGCCGTCACCGCCTCCGGGCTCACTTCGATGGCCGCGGCAAGCCGTGCCTTCGCCGGATACATCAGCCAGCTCGTGGGCCCCCTGCCGGCCGAGGTCACCATTGTCGGCTTCATCCTGATCCTGACCCTGATCAACTTCTGGGGAATGCGCGAAAGCACCTGGGTCAATGCCGTATGCACCACGGTCGAGGTCGCCGGGCTGCTCTTCGTCATCGCCATCGGCATCCGATACTGGGGTGGGGTCCGGTACCTCGATACTCCGCAGGCCGACGGTGTGACCGTCACCCTCGTGCTCCAGGGCGCCGTATTGACCTTCTACTCCTTCATCGGCTTTGAGGATTTGCTCAACGTCGCAGAGGAAGTCCGCGACGTTCGCCGCACCCTGCCCAGAGCTCTTCTGCTGGCAATGGCCGCGGTGACGCTCATCTACATCGCTGTAAGCATTACAGCGGTCTCGGTGGTGCCCTGGGCCGAACTCGCCCGTTCGCCCGGCCCCCTGGTCGAGGTGGTCCGCCGGGCCGCCCCCTGGTGTCCCCCCAGCGTGTTCGCAGCCGTCGGTCTGTTCGCCATCGCCAACACGGCCCTGCTCAACTACATCATGGGGTCGCGACTTGTCTACGGCCTGGCCCGTCATGGATTCGTGCCCAAGGCTCTGGGCCGCGTTCACGCCTCTCGGCGAACACCGCACATCGCCATCCTGGCCCTCATGGTCATCGTGCTGATCCTCGCCTTTTGGGGAGACATCTCCTCCCTGGCCAAGGCGACCTCCGTACTCCTGCTGATCGTCTTCATCATCGTCAACGGAGCCCTGATCGTGCTGCGATTCCGTCCCGATGAGCCTCGGGGAGCCTTCGAAATCCCTTCGGTCATCCCGTTGGGTGGCATCATCGTCTGCGGCCTCCTGGTAGGCCACTCCCAACGGCAAGAGCTGTGGATCGCCATATCACTCCTGATCGGAATCGCCGTGCTCTATCTCATCCTCAGACCGAGGAACATCGAGGAGATGGAATAGATGCGGCCGGCACACTCTCTGACCGAGCCGGTGCCGCAACAGAGTTTGAGACAAACCATCCGGAGACACGACCCCATGTTGAGCCGCCGCGTCTTTCTCAAATTCGGCGTTACAGCGGGTGCCTTCTGGGCGTCGGCCGCGGGCACCTCCGCTGCCGATTCCACGACCTCGGAACCGTCAGGCAGCCGACAAGCCAGAGATCGGAAACGGCTCGTTTACAGGGGAACACCACCTGATCTCTGCGTCTGCGATCAGGCCCTCCGGGTTCTACCCGATGGAACCTGGGCCATCTTCTTCATGACCGGCGGCGACAATGAGCCTCGAAAGGCCAACTATATCGCAATGACTCGTTCGGCAGACCGAGGGAAGACCTGGGGCCGAAAGGAAACCGTTCTTCAGATAAGCGACCGCGCCTGTCTCCTGAGCGAAGCCTACATTCACAAGGACACGATCGTCATGATGGTCGTGACACACGGAGGCATTTTTGAGGACTGGCGCAGCTTCACCCTGACCAGTCGTGACGGTGGAACGACGTGGGATCCGCTGAAACCCTTTGGCCCTCTGCTCAGGCGGGCATTCGTGCGAAACCTCTACACAGCGTCCTGGGGAGAATGGTACCTGCCCTTTCAGTCGTACGACACCATGCCCGATCCAGTCCCATCCCCTCTGAAGGATGGATCTCACGCCTGCGCACGCAATGGCGTGCTGATCAGCAGGGACGAAGGCGTGTCCTGGACCCGGTCGGCCGAACTGGGACCCGTCGCGGGATGGGCTGAGAACAATGTCGTCGAACTGCGTGACGGCAGCCTCGTCATGCTGATACGCGCCGACGGCAAGGGATACCTGCTTCGAAGCGACTCCACGGATCGGGGACGTACCTGGTCACATCCCGCCCCGACCAACGTGCCGAACCCCGGATCGAAGTTTCGGTTGCACAGACTCCGGACCGGACGAATCATCCTCCTGCACAACGCCAACGCACAAGCCGGCATCCGAAACCCTCTGGCGCTCTGGTGCAGTGACGACGATCTGAGAACCTGGGCCCGCAAACGCGTTCTGAGCGACTTCCCCGGACAGCTTCAGTATCCCGATGGATTCGTGGACGAAACCGAAGGGTTCATACATTTTGCCTTCGACTACAACCGACACGATCTGATCTACATGGGTGCCGTGCTCCCACCTTGAGCCGGGTGGCCGGGTGCTTGATGCCGTGAAGTCGATTGGGCTCTGCCTCGGCGAGTGAAGCCGCAGAGTCTGACATCAGGCATGCGTCCGATCCCCGAACCCTGCGCGGGAGACCCACCGTCTCACCTTCACGGCTCGCCAACGATAAACACCGACCGATGCCCTGGCAGATCGAGGGAAAACACGGTGACGTCCTGCTCTCCGCAACGCTCGGACACGCACGCGGGCCCGGTGATTTCGCCCGTATGCGGGTCCCATCGTTCCAGCCGCAACTTGCCGCGAAGTCGGATCTTCGGATGTACGGCAGTCTCGCTGGAATTCGCGAAGAAGTAGATGTCCTGTCCCTGTTTAACCTTGTGGATGTACGTCAGATTCCCCCCTCTGACCTCGACAGAATCCGTGAATGCAACGTCCGGAACCGCGATCGCTTCATCCACAACCGCTCTCAGTGAGGAAGGATCGCACCGACCGATGAAACGTGCACGCCCTCTCTTCTCTCCCCCCCGCGATGCGTCCGCCTTCAGGGGCTGCAACGAGACCGGATCGATTCCGAACATCTTGCGTATGGTCTCACGCACCTCGGCGTCCTTGTCCCTTTCAGCGGACTGATACGGCAACTGCGTCGTAGCGATGACCGACCCGCCGGCGTCGTGAAACGCCTTGATCTTCTGAAGATTGGCCCAACCAATGACCTTCATGCCCGGCATCAGCAAGAGCCGGTATTCCTCATGATTGACGCGATTGCCCAGACACAACGTTCGGCCTTTCACCTCACACCGTTCATCCAGCGTGTCGGGGTGCAGATACGTAAAGTCCCGACGAACCTGAAGCGAGAGCACCTCGCCCACGTTCATGAAGTCGACCTCCGGCAGTGGCGCACCGCCTGTGTTGGGCGCACCGGATTCGAAACGATAGCCTCCCTGAAGCGTGGCGATCGGATAGAACACGCCGATGTCCGCCACATGCCTGCCCCCCTGCAACATCATGTTCAGCCGGCCGATGTACTCGTTGTAAGCGGGCAGCGCGGGACCATACTGCGGATGCCGCCACGACAGCTCGGGCGGAAAGACGATCTTCGCCGGATCGGTCCATACCGCGTGCGGAACCATGAAGTTGATCCCCTTGGCGTAGAGATCCATGGCCATCCGATACAGCATCGAAACCGGCATCTTGTCGATGGCCCCGTACGTCTCGCACATGACCAGCGGCCGGTCCCAGTTGTACGCCGCCGAACTGATCAGCTTGTAAGCCCGCTGCGTTCGGCCGAACGTGAAGATCTCGTCGATGCCCGGGATCTCCTGGTACTTGAACGCCAGCAGCAGATCACCCGAGATCGAGGTCACGTTATCGATCTGCTCCTGGTCCATGTGGCCCGTGAGCTTCAGCCGGTGGGCCGTGCACCAGTCGTTCATGACCTTGATGTACTCCGTTGCGAAGAGCTCGGCCCGCAGGCCGAACAGCAGGTTCCTCGCAGCCGACGTCTCCGGACCGATGTCACACCACAATGCGGGATAGTATGGCACAGGGCTGAACCCGTGCCTGGCCTGGAATGCGCGATTGAAGCCGTCAGTCCATGTCCTCCCCCCATCGGTCCAATACAGCGTGGGCTCGTCATAGAATACGCTGTCGATCGTTGTGCCGAAGTACTTCTCGAACCGCTTGTAGTATTCCTCGTGAACGATCTTCAGAAACGCCTCGGTGGCGCGGCGATCGAGGTAGTCCATCAATTCCAGACCCTTGAGCCCGGGATGGTCATGCTTGAACGGCCCCTGCCGGACGCACACGAAGATCATGACCCTCCAGTCGCCCGCGGGTGCATCCCATACGAGCCGGCTGCCCCCCTGCGTGCAGGAGGAGATGTCGATTCTCTGCTTCGTGGCATTCTCCATGGCCACCACACCCATGAGTGTCCCCGTCGGAATCGACGCCTCCAGTCGCACCGGCCCCCTGACCTCGCGGACGTGCATATCCAGCCGCTTCATCGTCAGCTCGGGAAAACGCCGCGCGAACTGGCCCCCGGCCGTCCCGCTGGGGAAGGCGTATTCGTCATAGAGGCACAGCTTCATGCCCAATCGGGCGGCGGTCTCGACCGTCACACGGTATCGGTCGAAGAACGTGTCGGTCAGATACACGTTCCGATCGTCCCATGGCAGAATGCCGAAGCCGTAGTAGCGGCTCTCATGGAACGATCGCGTCACGATCTCACGAAGCTCATCCGGCGTGACGTTGGGCTTGTTCCAGAACCACAATGGCCGGGAGGAGCACTCAACCGGAGGGCGCTGAAATGCCGGACGCGAGAACTCACAGGGAGCCAGCCCGGCCTCGGCCCCGAGAGCACTGGGAACGGTCACCAGAAAGATCCACACCCACCCGACACACGACGCATTGAGCATCTTCCGCATGACACCCCTCATCAACGTTCAACTCCGAAGGCCTGCCCACAATCACCCCGCGCGGGCTGTCTCCTGCTCGCCCGATCTCCTTCAGCCCCGCCGCAGACTACGGCAGAAGATGCTGCCTGGCGAAGTATTCCCTGGTCAACTCATCCGGAGTGATCGATCCCGCAGGCAACCGACATGCCCCGTTCGCCGTGCAGGTCACCTCCAGCCGGATCGGCTCACGGCCAAACGTCACTCGCCCGTGGGCCATCTTCGCCGCAGGGTCCACCACGAAGTCGGCTCGCTTGCCATCGACGCTGACCTGTTCAATCCCCTTGCCTCCCGTCGCGACAAGCACCGTATCCTCCAGGCCCGACGGTCCAAAGAGTGTCAGCGAAAGCTTCGACGCCTGGCCGTCCCATGTTTCTGAAATCCGCTTGCCTCCCCACTGATGATAGGGCACCCCTTGCGGCGTTTCGCGGATGGTAAAGAGTTTCAGTTGCCGAGCGGCCAGGGTCATGTCAGCAAACTGCTTCAACACGCCGTCCCCGGAGACGGTCACACTCTTCCGAAGGTTGACGTCATACACCGAATAGGAGCGATCGGGAACCAACGACAGCTTGTCCGTCTGATGGAAGACCAGCGACGTCTTCGTGGCCGCCTTTCCCATGTTGGCCAGCGCGATGAGCGTCTCATTCCATACCCTGTTGTGATAGACCGTCGCGTACGTATATCGCGCCGTCGTGGTGAACATCTCTTTGGATCGAGCGAAGTAGTACGGCTCCGATTCGTACATCCCGAAGTAATACTGTGCGAGGTTGTACGTCCTGACGAACACAGGCTCGATCGCTTTCACGCCGGCCGCGTAGGGAAACTTCTTCGGCCAGAGCCGCCAGTCGAGGTAGCAGTATTGCCCGCCCCCGGTCAGCAGATCGAAGGCGTAGGCGATCTCCGCGCCGCACCGCGTGGTCTCGGAGTCGCCCGCGAACAGGCTGCCCTGGGCCTCCATGTTCTTGAACGATCCATATGTGTCCCAATAGACCTCCACCGACGGGAAACTATAGCCTTCACCGAAGAGGTGACAGTCGAACGCCGACATGCTCGGCAGGATGAAGCCCATACTGCAATGATCGATCAGTACCGCGTGGGGGCATTTCGACAGGAGGGTCTGCCGCCGGCGCCAGTTCATGTCGTGCAGCTCGATGAGGCAGTCGTAGACCTTCTGTGGATGCCCGTGCTCCTTCCAGAGCGTGCAGTCGGCATAGGGCAGGTTGTCATCGATATACATGCCGTCCACCGGATACCTCTCGAGCATCCGCTTCTTGCATTCAATCCGATAATCGGCCAGCCCGTTCGGCGAGGACAGACACGTCGACAGCAGATCGCAGTAGGGGTCCATCTTGGCCTTGTACTTGCCACCATAGTTGAACCCCTGCCAAAGCGGCCACTTGCCCGCGGCACGCAGGTCGACCACCCCCGGCGCGTTGGCGTACATCAGGTCGGCGTTAGCCGTCCATATGAACAGCATCCCTGCATCATGGACGGTCTTCAGCACGCGATCGAACTCACCGGCCGGCGGACGCGGCTCCCCAGGCGTACCCAGGCGATGCATCTGAAAGAGCGTGAAGCCAAGCCGGGAAGCCGCGTAGATCTCCTCATCCGTCGGGTAGGGATACTTCTGGTCTCCGATCCAGATGAACATCCGAAGATCGTGCCACCTCGGATGCGGAAGGCGGTTGGGCGCCACCGCAAGCCCCACCCGAAACCGGAATTCCTCACCCGAACGCAGCGTATAGGCCGCTCCACCGGAGGCGATGTGGATGACATGCTGGGTCAGAACGACCGATGCCCGATCCCCCTTCTTCTCGTCCACCCGAAGCGAAGCGGTCTCGACCTTGTCCGACGAACGGTGAATGCCGCCGCGATCCGTGAACACGGCCAGGGCCGCCTCCGTACTGAACACCTCCAGGCACGAGGTCAGCGTTGTCAGACCGACGGTCTTCCCGGCCTCCGGCAACCCGCCCTTGTAGCAGTCGACGCCATTGGTATCGCGTCGCTTGTGCAGATACTGGCCGAACTGCCCCACCGCGCTGACTTGACAGGTGATCCCCCGCCGAATCGCCAGGTCCTTCTTCGGCCTGAGAGTACACTCCATGACGACGACGCCGTCGTTGTAGAACGTGCTCCGCAATACGTGGGCCAAGTCGGACCCCAGCCCCCCTTCCGTGCGCAGAATCGCCTTGTCCTTGCCTTGGGTGATGATCGTTGTGGTGCCAACGGCGCCGGACAGGCGAGTATCGTCGATGAGCACATCGGCCGGTCCACGAAGCGACGTCACAACCCGCCCCTGCCGTGTCACATCAAGGCCGACAATGGCGCCCGTACCTTTGTCGACGGAATATCGAAAGACAGGTCCCTGGATGATGATCTTCGCCCCTTCGACCCGGCAGCTCAGGTCTTCCGACGGAAGGGGTTCCCGCAAGACCTGTGAGATCGTGTTACTGGTGGGAGACGCGGCCTCAAGCGTCAACGTGCACACCAGGAGAACCATCGGAATTGAAGCCTGCCAGACCAGTCGTGTCTTCATGAGGGATCCTCCGGAAGCTGTCCGTGTTCAAGGAACGATAGCGGAGCACGATCCGCTCTTCCAGCATCTCACGCCGCCCGGCCCGGATGATTGCATTGACACCACGACCACATCGACCTACGCTCCTCCGGCGGTGCGGTGCGGACGCCGTTGTCGGACAGGTTTCTCGAAGTGTTGGATCGCAGGACCGCCTGCCGCAGCCGCAGGGGGGCCAACAGGCAGTCGTCCGCATGCGAGGGTGCTCCGGGCGGATGTTCCATCGCCCACAGGCCAGAACGCATGGTATCCATTGTCCAGAGGCCACCGTGACAACAAGGCAACGGCACCTTCTCCCGCGAGTCTTCTTCGCCGTATGCGTAGCCGGAACAACCTGCGCCGTTGCCTACGTCGCCGACAGACTGCTGGGTCTCGGACTCTACGGACGGTTCCTGGCAGGACGTGAGAAACTCGTGCGGCCCAGCGATCAGATCGTGTGCTATTCTGACAGCCGTCTGGGCTGGCGACTGATTCCCGACGCGAAGGCCACCTACCATAAACAGGACTATACCGCCACTTACACAATCGACCACGATGGAAACCGAATGACTCCGAGTGTGCCGGCCAGTGGCCCCCTGGTGATACTTCTCGGTTGTTCCTACACGTTCGGCGAGGGCGTCAACGACAACGAAACCTTCGGTGCCGTCCTTCAAAACGAATACTGGCGACGATACCGCATTCGTAACCTCGCCTGCATGGCCTATTCCACGACACATGCCATGCTCCGGCTTGAGGATGAATTGCGAAGAGGCGAGAAGGTCCATCTCGTTATCTACGGCTGGATTTTCCATCATCGAATGAGGAACTACCGTCGACGAAGCTGGCTCTCCATGTTTGGCGCGAACGGTCCACGAAATCCCTTCTTCGAACTGGAGCACGGACGCCTCGTTCAGCACGACCCTATCAGCCCCAACGAGGGGATTCCTGATGAGGACCCCTCCCTCGCGAAGCGGGAATGGAGCGTGACGATAGAACTGATCAAGTCGCTCTACAACACGTGTGAACGCAACCACATAGCGTTTCTCTGTCTCATGCTTCCATGGGCGCTCACCAGCCAGACACAGGATACTGACGAACCCCTCCGATCGCTCTTTCGTTCCAGCCCCATCAACTGCCTCGACCTCTCCCACAGCCCCGAACTGCTGAACAAGGATCTCTACTTCCTCGACTGCCATCCAAAGGCAACATGGCATCGAAAGGTAGCACGCATTATCAGCGAAGACATCGACCCGCAAACCGGAGGATTCCGGCCCACCTCAACCTCGCCGAGCCGCTGAGAAATGACTGGAGCTGGTGGTGGGCCTGAGAAACGCCTGGACTTTCTGATTGCCTGAGAGTCCGAATTCCGAGATAGTATGGGTTCCTCACCGGTCGGTTCCATCATGTCGCGTCGACCTGTCAGTTCGGCCGATCGGACAGATGAAAGAAGGACTGTCGTTATGGGAAAGAGGCCCTGGCTCCCACTTGCCTGTGCCCTCCTTCTGATCGCGGTACCACGCCGGTGCGTATCGTTCGACTCTCAACCGTCGCTCAAACAAACCATGGACGGCATCCTGACCCGTCTCTACGCCACGCTGGACGAGAAGACCCTTTGCTCGCTGGATGAACGGGCTATTCTGGGACTCCTGACGGAAACCGAACGCAAGGCCTTGAGCACTGGGTATTGGTGTTTCGAGGTCAATGTGCCCGTGGTTGTCTCCATCGTCCGGCACACCGAACAGCAGGTCGCACCCTTCTGGCTGGAGGCATCCGGCTTCAGGAAGACCGCACTCGTCGTCAAGAACGAAGTGGGCACTTACGAAGTCTGGCAGAAGGCATTCGGCGCGGGTCGCGTGGACCTTGGAATCAACGGATTCGACAGGCATCGACCCGTCTACTTCGTCTGTGTCGGACCGCAAACGCCCGACAAACGGCTTGATGTCACGCACGTTTATCCACCCGGCGAAGCCATCGCGACCATGAAAAAGGGCGCGTGGATCTACCGTGATTGGCCAGATCTCTACATCGACGAGTTGCCTCCATCCCTGGTCGGCCAGGTCCTGCTGACCACGTATCGGGGCCGTTCGCGGGAAGCCCACCTGGTCGGGGCCTTTCGCAAGACCCCGCAACCTTCGTCAGCCAGACCGGATCAGATCGTCCTGACCTGGAGCGAGGACCCTCGCACCACCCAGACCATTCAGTGGCGCACGGGACCCGGCGTGAAGAGTGGATTGGTTCGGTATCACCCCCGAGGCCCCGCGAAACGGCCCGGAACCGAGACTCCCGCCCAGACGGTCCTCATCGAGGACCGGCGGCTCATGAACGATCCCTGGGTCTGTCATCACACGACGGTCCTGCGCGGACTCAAGCCGTCCACCGTCTATACGTATTCTGTGGGGTCTCCGAGCAGCAACACGTGGAGTGAGGAGGCCGAGTTCAAGACGGCGCCGGGCAGAGGCGATGATTTCTCCTTCGTGACCTTCGGGGACACGCACCGCTCCCCCGATTGGGGGCATCAGCTTCGTATGGCCGCTCAGCAGTATCCCGATGTCGCCTTCTATCTCATTGCAGGCGATCTGGTGACCACAGGACTGTATCGCGATGAGTGGGATCGGTTCTTCGCCCACACCGACGGCATATTGAACCGCAAGCCCCTCGCTTTCGTCCTCGGCAATCACGACGACCAGGATGGGCTGGGGGCTCGAATGCCTCTGGACCTGTTTGCCCTTCCCGCCAACGGCCCCAAGGCTGTCGAACCGGAACGGACCTATAGTTTTCGCTACGGGAATGCCCTCTTCCTCATGCTGGACGTCGGCACGTCACATGAAGTCCAGGCGGCCTGGATGGAACAACAATTGGCCGGCACCGACGCCACCTGGCGATTCGCCGTCTACCATTTCCCCCTGTACTACTACAAGGATGATGATGAGCATGAGGCAACCCGGCAACGGTGGGAGAAGGTCTTCGCCAAATATCACCTGGACCTGATGCTGCACGGACACATCCACTATTACATTCGGACACGCCCCATGAAGGAAGGCCAAGCCGTTGCCTCCCCCGCTGAGGGTACGATCTACATCGTCTCACTGGGCACAACTGACAGGAAGCCATTCCGCCAATTGCCCCAAAACGCCGAGAAGTACCTCAATGGAGGTCCCTGGTACCAGAAGTTTGCCATCTCGGGTCGCAAGCTGGTCTACCAGGCCTACGATGTTAACGGTAAGGTATGCGACGAATTGACCATCGAGAAATGACGGGCGGGTTCCTTTCGCTACCCAGACAACGAGGCAAGAGATGCCGAATCGCGAATCGGGTCTGACACGGCGGAGATTCATGAGTCACACGGCAGGCGTCACAGGTGCGGGCACCCTTGGCCTGTTTGCCTGCGAAAGCACCGGTCAGGGAGCCGAAGCCCCCAATCCCACAACCGAAATCACTCTCAGCCACGACGTCGTGGTCATCGGCGGCGGAATGGCAGGATTGACCGCTGCCCTCGCCGCGGCCAGGAACGGGGCCAAGACCCTGCTGGTCGAACGTTATCCATACTGTGGAGGCGCCTTCACCGCCGGCATGGTCATTCACATCGCCGGGCTCGTCGACCACCGGCGCATCCACAAGACCGACGAACTGACCATGAATCCGAAGAAGTGGATCGTCCAGGGACTCGCCTGCGACTACTACGAGCGGCTCACGAAGTTCGGGGCCACCCGCGGCCCTCAATGGGATCACGAGCCTGCCAAGATCATCTTTGATCAGATGCTCGAAGAATTCGGCGTGGATGTCCTCTATGGATCACAGTTTCACAGGGCCAGGGTCACCGGATCGCGGATCGAATCCTTAGACGTCTACTACCGCACCGCGCACATCGTGGCCAGAGGGAAGGTCTTCATCGACGGCTCCGGCGACGGCGATCTGGCATCGGCAGCCGGTGCCGAATTTGCCGTCGGACGAGACGGCGACCATCGCATGCAGCCGGCAACTCTGAGTTACATGATCGCCGAGGTGAAGCCGGGGACCGGCGGATCGCTCAACAAGCTCCTGAGAGAGGCCTGGGAGCAGGGCAAGATCCCCAAAGACATGCGACCGGGCGTCATCGGTCCGCGGTGGGCCGAGGGCAGAATGCGAGAGGAGCTCTGGTGTTCGATCGTGCGACAGTGGGGCGATTTCTCGAATCCGATTGAGTATTCCCGGATGGAGCGGCGTGCACGGGCGATCGGTTGGGAGATCTTCCGCTACCTTAAGGCCAACAGCGAGGCCCTCTCCGATGCGTATCTCGGTTCGATCTGCCAGCAGGTGTGGCCACGCGAGGGGCGGCGGATCAAGACCCACTACACCCTGACCGCCGATGATGTCCGCCGTGAAGCTCGATTCGACGACGCCATCGCCCGAGGCGCCTTCTATCTCGATCTGCACTCCGTCACGCCCGGGACTATCGGATGGGACATCGACGAGCACCGTTCTACAATGAATACCCACTTCGACATCCCCTATCGGTCCCTCGTGCCCGCCGGTCTGGACAACCTCCTTCTCGCCGGGCGGATGCTCGGTGCGACCCACGAGGCGTATAGCGCCACGCGCGTGATGGGCACTGGTATCGCAACCGGACAGGCCGCCGGAACCGCCGCCGCCCTGGCCGTCAGGAATCAACAGACGACCCGCCAAGTACAATTGGCCAAGCTAAGGAATACCCTGCAGTCTCAGGGGGTGGTCCTCTGATGCCTGTGCGACCAAGCGCCTCGTGGTGGGTGAGCCGATGCCATACGTCGTACTGACCGGCGCTGCAGCCTCCTGCACATCAGCGAGCCGCCGGCCCGCTGCCCACGGTGTAGCTGTACAGGCGGCATTGCCTTAGATGGAACCCCAGCCGAATCGGTCGATCCACAGGAAGCGTGTCGGTCTGTTTCCAACGCACCGCATGCCTAACCGAATCGCCTCGTATCTCGATGGCATCGGCCCCGGTGTATCCCGGCAAGGGCGTCCCCGATGCGTCGAGCACGGTGACGACCAGGCTGCCCTTTGCGGCATCGGCATTCACGATCAGTCGGTTGCCGGCCATTCGCAACGGCACGGTTTCCACCACGCCGCCTTCCGCACCGGCATCGAGCGATACGAAACCATCCCGCCGCCAACCGGCCCGTCCGATCGTGATCCTCTTGGCCGGCATCGCTCCGCCGTGCGTCGTGGTGATCGCCGTGTAGTACACCCAAACCTCATCCGAACGAACCACGGGCGTGTTGATCATCCCGAGAATGCAGCCGGCATCGAACTCGGCCGGACCGTTCGGAATGATCGGCGTGCGTTCATCCAGACGATGCCACTCCCGTCCGTCGCGGCTATACACCAGTTCTGCATGGATCGGTCCGTCATGCGAACTCTGATGGGGAGCCGTCTTTCCCCGTTCCAGTTGACGCGTGAGTCGGAATACCGCCACCAATCCCAGAAACTGGTCTCCGTAGGAAAACGCGGACATGTCGTAGAATTCGGTTCTCTGGCCCGGAAACGTACACCAGGCATCATCCTTCTCGTCGGGGGTCAGCACCAGCCTCGAAGGCGACCATGTCTTCAGGTCTCGGCTCGTAGCCAATGCCACGAGCCGACGAGGATAGCCACGGATGGTTTCGGACATCTTGTGGAACACCAGGTACTCACCGGTCCTCGGGTCCTGTGTGAATGTGAGCGTGTCGTGTGTCTTGAACAGCGGCTGCGACCCACAGTCTCGCCAGCGAAGCCCGTCAGCCGAGGTGCAAGCCCAGGCCCCAGATCCCTTTCCCTTCACCGTCTGGTATCCGATCATCTTGTATCGCTTGGAAGGATCGGATTCGAACGAGTCGCGGATGAGACTGGGGCTGTCCAGATCGCACACAATGTTGTTTTCCGTCGATCCGTTGAATTCGTACAGATCCATCTTGGACTTCTGCCATCGTACGCCGTCCGCCGACGTTGCATAGAGCACCAGAGTACCCCGCGATCGATTCAGTCGCGGGTCGCGCGAGCCCTCGGTGGGGCTACTCATGTACCACATCCGAAACAGCTTGAGCGTTTCGTCATAGAGAACCGACCCATAGACATAAACCCGGCTACCCTCCCAGGGGTGTTCCGGTTCCAGCACCGGCTTGGACAGTTTGCGGCACGGATGAATGGTTCGGACGGTGCCCTTTTGGGAGGCGATGAGGACATCGTCCACAAGCAGTTGAGGGCCGGTGCCGATGGCCGAAGCCTCTGCCAAAGCATTTCGTGGTTGGGCAGCCATCCCCAAGGTCACAACGAAACCCAGAAGTCCGGCCAGCAGACGGGCTCCCGATCTCCACGATCTGTCCGCACCTGGTGCGCTGCGGGTTCTCCCAGTCATCCCATTCCCCTATCCTCTGCTCCACACCGGAACATAATCAGGCTCCACGAAGTCCGCATGCACGTGCACAGTAGCCGGAGACAACGTCTCGTGCCACTTCATCCGTGGCGCGCCGCCGGACAATCCGAGCCAAACCCGTGGAACAATGCAATTGCCGCCGTACCCGACGACCGGTAGCATCGCATGGGCAGACTTGAAGCCTCACGATCCGCCTGATTGACTGTCCCCCGGAAGGAGCCGTTCGTGGCCGTTCCAACCGCCTCAGCCTCGCGTGGTACGACACTCCGGGCGATTCTCCACCGCGCGACACTTGCGGCGATGAGTGTCGGTGTGTTGGCCGGCATGGGGTGTTCTCGCCTCCGAAATGCGCTCGGCACCGACAGCGAATACCTTTTCATCGGTCAGGACGTCATCTCAGTCCCCGGCCAAAAGCTCCGAGTCGCCGCGAGACTCCAGAAAGTCAATCTCCCTCATGAGGTAAAGAAGGCAACGATCGGATTCTATCTCGACAGCAAGTGGCTTGCCGAGGCCATCACCGATGAGGAGGGCACAGCAGGCGTCTCGTTCATGCCGCCACGAGTTGGCGACTACGTATTCGATGCCCGGTACACATCGAACAGCCCATCCGCCTCCGCGGCTCAGACTCAGGTGCTGGTAGCCGTCCGCCACCCCGATGTGCCCCTCTGCGTAGTCGATCTGGACAAGACGCTGGTGGATGCTGGTTACAGGACGGTGCTCACCGGAGCCCCTCCTCCAATGGAGCATGCGGCTCCCGTGATGGAGCGCATCGCGAGAGATCACCTCGTGATCTATCTCACAAGTCGGCCGGAACAATTGGGTCTCAAGACCAAGAACTGGCTGCGGGTGAACGGTTTCCCACGCGGACCCGTGTTCCTGACGGAAGTGGAAGAACTGCTCGGCGGCAACCGGAAATACAAGAGCCGCACGCTGGCTCGAATGCGAAGCAGCTTCAAGGGCACCGGCGTGGGAATCGGCAACGTCAAGTCGGACATGCTGGCCTATCTCGACAACGATCTACGAGCGATCTATCTGGTCCATCTTTCGCGGGGTGCGAAGCCCAATCCCCATGATCTACGTGACAAGATTCACGACCTCAGGGAATTGCCGCCGTCGGTACAGGTGGCCATGAACTGGCACGATGTGGAATCCGCACTGTTCGAGAACACGCCCCTGACAATCGACCGGGCCTGCGGCTTCTTGGAACACATGGCCGGCAAGTAGCTCCTGAGGATTCGACATCTCGGCGCCCCCGGCGATCCGCCCGCGTCATCCTCAATCGGGTATGTTACAATATCAGTAGTCTCGCAGGACGGTCGATTCTCACGACACGCGGTTTGGGGTTGCCTGCATGAAGCGTCTGGTCGCGGTGCTGCTGCCATTCCTCGTCGTACCGGTCATCGCCTTGAGCGTCCTGTCGTGGTCGTTGGCAGGCCGGGCGGAAGACCGACTTCTTGCAGCCAGACGGCAGGAGTCCGGCGACCTCGCTACGACCTTCGCTTCAGGTCTGACCGGAAATCTGGACGCGCTCGCCGGCGAATTTCGCCAATGGGCCAATGCCCTGCCGAAAGGGTCCTTTTCGTCGCCACCACCGGATCAGGGGCAGACGTGGACATGCGTCCTGGACGAGCAGGGCCGATGGTGGCATCCCGCCGTCTACGCTGTCCACCTGCTGGCCCATGATGCAACCGAACCCAACAGCCTGCTGCACAATCAAGCACTGGCCGAAGCGACGTCTCGGGAGCGATTGGGAACCACGCCGGACCTGGCGGTGGAGAAGTACCAGGCCCTGGATCGTGACACCGTACCCAGAAACATCCGCGCCAAGGCCCTGCTCGGGCTGGCCCGCTCTGTTCGCAAACAGGGAGATGCCGGCCGATCTATCGAGCTGTACCGACGGCTGATGACGGAGTTCAACGAGGCCGTCGATGAGACGGGTCTCAATCTCGGTGCCGTAGCGGGTCTGGCCTTTCTCCGACAGATTCGGGAAGAAGGGGCAGGCGATGCCGCAAGGGCGGCGTGGCGGCAGTACGCCGACTCCCTCCTCGCCGGACGGTTCCCGATGGTGTGGGCGACATTGCTGGAGAACATGACCGGCGCGCTGGCCCTGGCTCCGGGCGACGGGGCAGAGGCCGAAGATGTGCGCCGTCGCAAGGGTCTGGAGCTGGCGATCGCTCGGTTGCAGGAGATGAGCAGTGCAGCGGAAGTGGTGACGGCATCGCCGGGCGTCGACCGAATGCGATTTCACCCTGTGGGCGAGCGGGTTCTCCTGGTGGTGCCCACGGAGTTGGCCGGAACTCGGGGCTGGGCGGTCGCATCATTCGATCTGACATGGGTCAAGACCCGGCTGATGACTCCCCTCGTGGCGCAGATCACCTCCCATCGAGACGTTGCCGCCTTCATCTATGACGCAATGAACCGTTCCATCGTGGGAGGCCCCATGTCCAGCAGTACAGCCTCCGCGGAGTTGTCGCTCTCCCGCTGGGGACTGCCCTGGACGATGGTCGTCGGTCCGGCCAATCCGGACGAACTGACGGCGCGGGCGGCCTACCGTCATGCGCTGATGATGGGTTCCATCGCCTTTCTGATTCTGCTGATGGTGCTGGGAACGTTCATCGGCTATCGCATGGTTCGCCGCGAGGTGGAACTCTCAGAACTCAAGAGCCGATTCGTGGACAACGTGTCGCACGAACTCCGAACGCCCGTCACGAGCATCAAACTCTTCAGCGAATTGCTGAGCACACACCAGGTGTCTGATGCTCAGCGACAGCAGGACTACTTCCGTTTGCTGGTTGCCGAAAGCGAGCGGCTCGGTCGAACGGTCGAGAACATGCTTGATTTCTCGCGGATCATGGCCAACCGGATGCAGATCGACCTTCAACCCACTGAGATGGGCGATTTCCTCACAGGACTGCAGCGACAATGGGAAGTTCAGGGACGGCCCACGGGGCATCATGTCCGGCTCCACCTGGGAACGCACCTGCCCACGTGCCGGATAGACCCGGACGCGATGTCGCGGGCGATTGCCAATCTGGTGTCCAACGCCATCAAGTACAGTCCGGATGACCGTGAGGTGGTTGTCACGGCCCAGCGACGCGATCGGATGTTGAGCATCGCCGTTCGAGATCGAGGCCTGGGCATTCCGAGCGAGGACCTGCCCCACATCTTCGAGAGATTCTATCGAGCCAGAGATCGAGGCGGAAACCACGTACAGGGCACCGGTCTGGGCCTGACCATCGTCAAGGACACCGTCGAGAGGCATGGAGGCACCGTTCGCGTAGATAGTCACACACCCGGAGGCACCGTGGTAGAATTGCTTCTTCCGGTCAGTGAAGGAGAGGGCGAGCCTTGAACAGAATCCTGATCGTAGAGGATGATCCGGCTGTCGTGATCGGACTGAGCGACTTCGTGCGAAGTCTGGGGTATGAGTCCGTAGTGGCACGCGACGGCGAACGAGCCCTGGCGCTTTTCGACGAGACCCACCCCGATCTCATCCTGCTCGATCTGGTCCTGCCCAAACGCAGCGGCATGGACGTGTGCCGTGAGATTCGGGGGCGCAGTGACCCCACGCCGATCATCATGGTGACCGCCAAGGGGCAGCCGAAGGATCGCGTGGCGGGGCTGGATCTGGGGGCCGACGATTACGTAACCAAACCGTTCGATCTGCCCGAACTGGCCGCCAGAATCCGGGCCGTGATGCGCAGAGCCCCGTCCGCGGAGCACGTTGCAGGAGGGACTTACGACCTCGAAGGTGTCCACATCGATCTGGGCGCCTTCACCATCGAATGCGAAGGCGAGACGTCCAGCGTGTGCTCGCGCGAGCGAGACATCCTCGCCCTTCTCCTGACTCATAGGGGGCAGGTTGTCACACGCAATCAGATCCTCGATGAGGTCTGGGGACGGGACAACTATCCCACCACGCGGACGGTGGATAACTACATCGTGTCGCTCCGCAAGAAGCTCGAATCCGATCCGTCTTCACCGCGCATCCTGCTCAGCGTGCGAGGGGTGGGATACAAGATCGTCGGTCCCGACGACGAAAACTCGTAGGGATCTCGCCGCACGACGGACTCTTCCTTCTCACCTCAGTTGCCCCGGGCCGCCGCTGTATCCCCCTCCGGCTTGTCTGGCCGCGGCAGCGACTTCAGGACCGACTCCTCCGCCGGCCGGTACTCGATGAGAAACACGTCGTCCACCGCGCTCTTCGTCCACAGGGCGAATCCCATCATGACAGCCTTCTGATTCGACGGCATCTGGTTTGAGGCCTCTTTGGCCTTCTGTATTCTGGGCGACAGGCTCGGTTTGGGCTTGAGGTCGGCGCAGGGCTCCAACCGCTGAGTCACACAGATCCAATCTTTGGAGAACTGCGGACGATGCGTAACCGTTTCGGAAACCAGCAAGGGCACGCTCTCGTTGAACAGGGCAACCCGCCCCATCGTAATCGCCTCCTGCTCTGCGCGAAGCCACGCACCGAAAAGATAGGTCTTGGCCGGATCAACCGGAAACGGTCGTGTGGCGAAGAAGGTCGATCCGCTCAGGTCTCCGCTCTTGGCGACGAGTTGGCCCAGTGGATCCAGCGGAGGTGGAGCGGCCGGCTGCGTTGTGACCACTTCTCCCCCCTTGCCCTTGGCCAGGCACTTGTGTCCCTTGGAGAAGGGTCTGGCCGCATCGGCCAGGCCCAGGGCATCCTGAGCGTCCGAGCCCAGATCGAGAACCTGCCATGTTACGCTGCTGTCCCTGGGCCCCAGGACGAAGCGTGGGAAGGGACCCTGTTCGAGCCCGGGGTTGGGGATCAGGTTCTTGCCGGTGGCCGAGGCGATGGCCAGACTCGTCGTACGGACGCCGCCCTTGGCGTCTCGCAGAACCAGACGGTACCAGAACAGGACATTGGGCGGTGCATTCTCATGCACGCAGGTTTGTGAGGATGCCGGGACCTTCGCCAGCACGTGATAGTCGCCCTTCTCGCGAGTCGCCACCTGGATCTCCGCCGTGTACGGCTCGAAGGCCCGCTTCTCGTCGACGATCCTCACGGCAACCGTGGTATTACCTGTCAGGCCGTCCAGGCTCCTGGGCTGGGTGCTCCAGATGAGTTGAATGGAATTCTCGCTGACGGGTACGGCGGCCAGCATGTGTGCCGGGCGTCTGGCGGCCACGGTGGTGCCGAAGCCCTTTGAGGCCTTGGCATCGAGCTTGGCGTCGTCGGCCTTGGGCAGCGAGGCGATCAGGGCATCGTCGGCCGGCGTGTACTCGATCAGGAAGGCATCGTCGAAGGCCCCCTCGCCCAGCAACTGAAAGCCGATACGGACAGACGCTTGCTCGGCCGGCATGGCCGCCGTCTTCCCTCTTGGAGGCGCCCCACCGGAGGCTGTCGCGATGCTGCCTGGCGAGAGGCGCTGCGAACCGAAGGCCCAGTGCGGACCGCCCGACACGCTGAAGGACTCGCCGATGACCAGCGGCTTCTGGTCCTTGTCCAGCGAGACCCGGCCGAGTCCGGCCCCGGCGCCGCTTGTGTGAACCCACCCGCCGATGAGGTAGTGCTTCTTCCGATCGATCGGGATGGGCGGCGTGCCGGCGAACTTGGGCTGGCCGGCGATGTTGCCTGCGATCAAACGCGATCCCCCCGAGAAGGGGCGGCGTCCTTGCACCGAGACGAACCCCGCGACGGGCTTGTTCTCCAGATCGCAGGGCAGCCAGGGGTGCTTGCCATCGGGCAATGTCTCGGGAACAGGACCGTCAGTGAGGCTCTCCATCCCGCCGTCGCCGATCAGGTTCTTGCCGACGGCGACGGGGGTCGAATCGCTGATCGCCGCAATGCGATTGTCCGAGTCACGCAGAACCACCCGGACACACAGAAGCTTGTTGGGCGGTACGTCGGAATGCCTGTACTGTTGTGCGGAGGCCTCGGTGACGGCCACACGTCTGAACGGTCCCTTGGGGCTCGCGGCTACCTGGATCTCCGCCTGGTAGCCTGTGAACACGCCCGGCTGGGCCTCGACGACCGCGGCCTGTGCATCCTGACCGGCATCGACCGTCATGCCGCTCGACGGCATCGACCATACGACCTGGTAGGCACTCTCCGAAATGGGACAGGCCGCGATCGACAAGGCCGATCCTGCCTCCGGGTACTGCTCGGCCAGTCTCTTGAGCAGGCGATTCGCCTGTTCCACTTCATAGGTCCTGGAGTCTGCGGAGGCCAGTCGTTTGACCGTATCGGCAGCCACGGTATAGGCATCGGTATAGAGACCCGCCTTCTCCAGTCCCTCGGCGGCGTAAAGCATGTATCGGATTCGTTCCGATTCGGCGCTCTGCCCCGTGTAGTGTGACGGCGGATCGAGCTTGGCCATCTGAAGGAACACGGCGCGCCCCTGTTCGACCTGCCCGTTCAGGACATACCGGCCGGCCAGTCGGCACATGAAGAGGCTGGTAAGCCCGCTGCCGTGCTGCCGGTTCTTGTCCTGGGCCAGCATGTACTCACAGCAGAGCACGGACTCCCCCCTGAGTTTCTCGTCCTTCTTGATGGCCTCATCAAGCCACAACACCGGCGCACACTCTCCGCCGGTCTCGGAGTGCCGCTCCAACAACTTGGGCACGGCAGCGCGGACCTCCTCGGTTCGACCGAGCCGGGCATTGAGCACAGCCAGCCAGAAGGCCGTGCCCAGGTCGCTGGGAGCATCCGCTAGCTTCTTGGCTACATGGGCCCGCATGGGCTCAAGCTGCCCATACTCCTCTGCGCCGGTCAGGAGAAAGAGGACCAGCCCGTTGGGCGAACCGTCGGGATGCGAGTAGCCCTGCACCTTCGACATCGGGTCAAAAGTCTGCGTCTTGACACCGAGGGGACGATCGGCCTGTTCGGTCGGTACCGAAGCAGGTGCCTTGGCGACGAAGCCATTGAAGGTCTGCGTGAATGCCAGGGCGTATCGAAACGCCTCCCACTTGCGTCCCTTCTTGACGAGAATCGAGTAGCGGATCTCCACCACCTGAGGCAGAGTCCACTCCTGTTGACTGCTGGCCAAAACGTAATCGTTGAGTTTGTCCAGATAGGGCATCACGTCTCCCGCCACCTCACGATCCCACTGAAGCTGCCGGGCGATCTCGGTAAGGTTCTGAATGAACTGTTGTGGGTAGTTCTGAGGGAGGGATTGCGCAATCTTGTCCCAATCGGCCTTGGCGATCAACTGTGTGAACTCATCGAGTCGCTTGGCGTTGCGGAATGCGTTCAGCACCTGATACATGTTGTTGCCGAACAGCGCCGACGGCTCCTTGTCCAGGATGATCCTGAACTGCTTCATCGCCGCGTCATTCTTCTGATTGCGGCACAAGGAAATGGCATACTGCATCCGAAGCCCCATGTCATTCGGCCGTAGATTGAGGACCTGCTCGGCCCGGGCGGTGGCCTTGGCGGCATCTCCTTTCGCCATGTAGTAATTCCACAGGTCCGTTAGCACGCGAACGGAGTTCGGATTGGAAGCGAGTTGCTTCTCCGTCGACGCAATAAGCTCGTCCAGATCGCCGGAGTCTTTCAGCACACGCAGGGCCGAGTCCCTGATGTACTCCTCGTTCGTCGTGGCATTGGTCATCTGGCGAAGAACCTGCTTGGCCAGCGCAGCCGCCTCCTTCTTGGCACCCCGCGACTGCTGCTTCTGCATGAGCTGAACCAACTGATGGAAATCGTTCTGCGACAGCGTCTTGACCCGCTGCTCGAGCTGCTCGGCCTTGCCGCTCAGGCCCAATTCGTGCATGGCGGCCGCCAGTTCGAGTTCTTCTCCGGCCGGCAGCCGCATATTGAACAGGCGCAGCGCGGCCGCCCGCGCGGCTTCCGTGTCCCCAACACTGCGGGCCGCCTTCAACAAGAGCTGTTGTGCCGGCTTGTACAGAGGATGATACCGCTGCTGGAAGGATGACAGGGCCTCGATCGTCCCGCGCTTGTCGTCAAGGTTGTATCGAATCCGGGCCAGAGTCAACCGGAGCGACACATCCCAGGGGCGCAGAGTCACGACCGAACCGATGTGCTTGGCCGCCTCGTCGCGCCGATCGCCCCACCAGTCGAAGCAGGCAAAAGCCATATGTGCGTATATCTGATCGTCCACGTTCGTCGATGAGAGGTCCTTTTGAAGCAGGCTGCGGAGGCACGCGACCGCCGGATGCTCCGTCGAACCGCCCGCCTTCGACGTCTCGTCGGTCGACGGGCCCGATGTCGCCCCGGTCCGAACCTTGCCTCCGGACACCACTACCCTGCTGGTCCGGCGAGCGTCGCGTTCTCCGCGATAGAAGCTCTCAAGCATCATCATGCGCCGGCCGTCATAGTAGGCGTTGGCATTCGGGAAGGCATCGCCCGTCACCATCGTGCCCTGGGAATAGGAGTAGTAAGAGGTGTCGACATACTGGCTTGACACTGACGCGGGGCGCGTTTGCCGAAGCGTCTTGGCGAATAGCTTCGCGGCGGATTCCGCGTCACCACGTGCCGAATCGTTTCTGGCCGTGAGAAGTTGCGCAACACCCAAACCCATCTGGGCAATCGCCTGGGAGTACGGAGAGGCCTGTAAGGTATTCTGTCCGAACTGTTGCTCGGCCTTCTCCAGCAGCTTCATCGCGGTATCCGTGTCCTTCGCCACCGTAGCGGCACGCATGGCCGTCATGATGCTCTGCACATCCTTATGATCCTGCTGAGCAAGGGTCTTGGCATATGCGGACAGATCTTCCATCTTCCCTGTCTGTTGAAGGTAGCTCATCCACATGCTGGTAACGTGCATGCCGAGATCGGGTCGGTTGCGGACGGTGTCATCGACCAGTTTCTTGACTTCTTCATAGTTGGCCGATGCCCCCTTGCCACCCTGCCGATATGCAATCGAATACAACAAGACGATACGGGCTGACACATCCTTCGGTGCCATGGCACACAGGGCCTTGGCGGCGTCTGAGATGTTCTGCGTCCATTCTTCCTGGGTAGCGTGAGTCTCGATCAGTCGCCACAAGGCCCGGGGCGTGTTCTCCTTCTTGAGGGCAGCAACGAGGGCGTCGAATCGCCCCTGCTTTCGAGCGATCTGGCCGTATTGGTACCAGGCAGCAAGGCGAGCCGTCTCCAAATCGGGCGGCATGAAGGCCACCTGCGGTCCGGAACCGCCGCGGTACCGGGATGAGAGCTGGTATCGTAGCGAGAAGACTTTCTGCGCACGGACGACCTCGGGGGGCATGTTGGCCCAGTACGACATTGCGTGGCTTGCCGCAGGGGACGATCCGGCCTTGGGCTTCGGTGCGGGCGCGATCGTCGGAGGTAGATCCGGCATGTCTGCGATTCGCAGGAACACCTTGGCCGCTTCGTCGAGCCTCTCCGCACCCATCATCCCCAGCCCGTATCGATAGCCCAGAGCCCAGTCGTCGGGGTGCTTCTCAAAGGTATCACCCATCAGCGTGACGGCGGCCTCGCCCATCTGGTGATTCAACAAGCGTTCACTCACCATGGACAAGGTGGCGGCCCGATCGCTGCCGGAATCCACGGCTCGACGCCAAGTGTCGATGGCCTCGTCCTTTCTCCCCAGATCGAACAGTAGTTCGCCCATGCGCAGGTGGTTGTCTCGGCTCGGTTCCAGCTTCACGAGCTTCCGCAGGTACTCCAGGGCCCGTTCCTTCAGACCCTCGGATTCCGAGAGCTGTACCAGTTGCTTCAGCAATTGGGCATCGTCGGGACGTTTGCCCTGCCATGAGGACAGCGCCTCCCGTGCCTTGGTGAAATCCTCTATCTGGCGATAGGCGGTGGCCACACACAGCGAGGTGACCCAGTCGTCCTGGTTGACCCGCCCCCGGCGCTTCAGACGCTCGATGAATGCCTCGAACTTGCCGGCGCGATAGCACACCTCGGCCATCGTCTTGACGATCGACAGCCGATCCTCAGTGTCTTCCTGCGACTCGAAGGCCTGCCAGTACTGCTCCAAGGCCTGGTCCGGCTCTCCTCCACGCTCCAGTCGTCGGGCATAGAGCATTCGCAGTTCGAGGTCTTTCGGGTTGATTCGGACGGCCTTGCTCAGCACGGCCAGGCTTCGGTCCGCCATACCGAATCGCTCGCAGAGGCCCGCAAGCACCTCGTAACCGGCCGGGCTGTCCGGACTGGCCGCAATCATCTCCTCGGCGGCCCGGACGGCATCCCCGCTCTCACCCAACTGGCCATGAAGCTGTGCCAATTGCCGTAAATACTCCACACGGTTCTGCGGCGCCAGCTCAACAAGACGCCTCAGTGCCTTCGCCTGCCGCTCGGCGTCCGAACCTTGTCGGTAGACACGCGCGGCAAGTTCCCAGGCCGCAACGGCATTCGGCGCCAAGGCCAGAGCCTTGTTCACAAGGGTATTAGCGTCTTCGGTCCGACCCAAGGCCACCGCCATCTTGGCGCATTCCACATAGGGCAATGCATCGGTGGGTGCCGACTGGGCGAGGGACTGCATGCGACTGTCGAACACCTCTTTCAGCTTCCCGGCCCGGTTGAGCAGCCGAATGCGATCGTCGACGATCTCCCCCTTGAAGAACGGATTGGGCGCCAGCGCCGCCGCCGTGTCCAATTCCTTGAGCGCCTCGTCGTACTGTTGCCGTTCCGTCAAGAATGCAACCAGTTGCCTCCGCGCAGCGAAGTGGTCCGGCTTGAGCTCCACAGCCTCTCGGCAAGACGCCAGCGACTCCTCCTGGAACTGAAAGTGCTTCAGGACGTCCGCCAGGCGCATCAGTGTGTCGACGCTCCGGCGCGTATCCGACGCCATATCCCTGAGGACGGCCAAGGCCTTGTCGCGCTGCCGGACCTTGACCAGGAACTCGCCGTAGTATTCGCGGTATTGCCCCACATTGGGGGCCAGCTCGATGGCTCGCTTGTAGCATCGCTCCGCATCATCGCCCATGCCGTGTTCGCCGAAAATACCCCCCACCTGAATCTGAGTCGCGGCATCGGTGGGATTGGATTCGGCGATTCGGTTCCAGAGCTTACGGGCCTTGTCCTGCGCGGCTGCGTCCTTGGCTTGCTTGAGGATCAGGTCGCCCAGAGCTTCGAGATAGGAGGCCTCCTTCGGCTTGGCCTCCAGAAGCTGCTCATACTGCGTGATGGCGGCAGGATAGTCCTTGAGCTGATCGAGCAGGCGAACGTAGGCCAGCCGGATCGCCTCGTCCTTCGGCGCCAGCCCTAAAGCCCTCTCGTACCACTGCCGGGCATCCTTGCTCCGATCCAGTTCCGTGAGCAATCGAGCCAGGGCGGCCATCGTCCGGACGTCCTGCGAGTCCTTGCCCTTCAGGCGGCCCTCGTAGTACGTGACAAGGCCCGCCAGATCATTCCGCTTGCGGAACAAGTCCTGAACCCGGCTGCGGATGTCGGTGGCCAGCCAGCCATCCGGATCGGTCCGCGAAAGAGCGGCCTCATAATTCGCCAGCGCCGCATCGAATCGGCCGCGGCGTGCCTCGATGCCCGCCACGGCGATGGTACAGAGGACCGCCTGATAGGGGCGATCCTTCTGCAATCGGGCAAGTTGCTCATAGTACTTGAGGGCCTCGTCCCACTGCTCCTCCTCGACCAGCAGCGAGGTCAGTTCCTCCAGTGTGACAGAATCATTGGGGGCAAGCTGCGCCAGCGCCGACCACGTAGCCTTGGCCTTGTCGGTCTGTCGGCTGCGAAGGTAACAGCGTCCCAGGGCCTTCCGGATGTCGATGGCGTCGTCGCGGGACGGATCGGCTTCCAGCGCCCGAAGCAGGCTGTCGGCTCCGCCTTTGTAGTCATTGCGGTGCAGCAGAAGCACCCCACGGGTGTACCAGGCATAGTACTTCTTCGGATCCGCCTGCGTGGCGCGATCGAATGCGGCGATGGCCTTGTCGTCGTTGCCACGCACATCCTCGATCAATCCGATCAATGTCCAGCGAGAAGCCGGCGACCCCTTGTCGGTCATGCCCTGGATCTTCTGGACGAGGGCATCCACGCCGTCGGTCTGCACGGCCAGTTGATACAGCTTCTCGATCACCGTGCCACGCCGGGGGTTCTCCATCGCCGTCGACAGGTATCGGTCCCGAACCAGAACGTCCCGGTTGGCGTCCTGGGCCGCTGGGACACACGCTACCGATGCCATCACGGCAAGTGCACCGATTCTTCGCAGGTGTCTCATAGCACGTCCCGCCTTTCCTAACGGCCCACTGTGGCGCTGCGCCACGGGAGGGCCCCGCCCACGACCAGTGAGAAGTCCACGCGACGAACGGCTACGTCAAGTACGAGGAGGATCAAGGCCGCCGCAAGCAACGACGACCACAACGGTTGAACCCGAATCGACGGAGAAACGGGTGTGAAGACCTTCCCGGGACCCACATCGTAGGTTCCACCACCCACTTCGGCGAGTCGCCGAAGCATTGCCGTGTCGGTCTGACCCACGCGGTATTCGTCCGAATACCCGATCGCCACGCCCCGGCTCACCGACTGGAGTTCAACGTCTTTCTGCTTCTGAACGATCCGAACGTGATAGCTGCCGGACTCCGGCGTCTCGAACGATCCGACATACCGCCCGGGCGATGTCTGGTTCAGACGAACCTCCTCTTTGCCGGCGCCGGGACGGATCAGCTCCGCGATCGTCTGGACGTCGTCGAGGTATTCACCCGCGCGCTGCGGCGAGGGATGCAGCGCATCCACCGTCACCGCCACGTTCTTGCCCGAACGGGTCATTTCGATGTGCATCGAGGCGTGTGTGGTGGTCCGCATCGTGTCACGAATGGTCTGAGACCAGAATCGGCTGAAGCCGGGCCACTGCAACCACTCCGCCGCCCAGCGGTTCTTGGCGTCCGAGGTGAAGGCCAGCGACTTGCCCAGGCCGTATCGCCACGTGACCAATAGCGGATGCCCCGCTTCTGTCGCCAGCACCTGCTCGGCCGTCTCCTTGGCTCGCGTGATCACGTATCCCAGCAGGAACGGCGACTCCTCGAAGCGAATACCCTGACAGATCTGGTGCGGTCGCACCTGAATCGGCAGAAACGGCTGCTCGTTGATGGCGGACTTCGATGCCTCCATCGTCTCTCGGGCGAAGATCTGAGGGATGTGTCCCGGATCATCCGTGAAGTACGTGCGTCCATGGCCCCATTCAGCAATCCGTTCGAGAAGCTGCCGATCCGCCTCGGCCCCGATGGCCACCGTCGATACGGTGATCCGTGAAGCAGACATCGCGCTGACGACCTCGTAGAAGTTGCCCGGTTGCGATATCCCGTCCGTCAGCGCGATGACGTGCTTCAGCTTCGCCTGGACACCCTCCAGCGCGGTGTACGCCTGGCTGAGCGCCGGGGCCATGTCGGTGCCCCCGCCGGCATCCAGACTGCCGATTCGTTCCATCACGAAATCCCGATCGCTGGCTGAGTGGATCTCGCAGACCCACTTGGGAGCGCCGTCGAATGCCAGAACACCCACCTGATCGCGATTGCTCAGCAGTTCGGCCGCTGCCTTGGCCGCATCCTTGGCCAGCTCGATCTTCTGTCCGCCCATCGAACCCGACTTGTCGATCACCAGCACCATGGCCAGCGATGGCTTCTCTTTGTCCTTCTCGAAATCACTGTGAACCGGAAGAATCTCCTCGAGCACCGTCTTGTAGTAGCCCCCCAGACCGAACGATTGATCCCCCCCAATCATGATGAGTCCGCCGCCCAGGTCCTGGACGTACGACCGGATCAACTGCATCTGCCGCTTGTCCAGATCCGTGGCCGGCACATTGCTCAGACAGATCAGTTCAAAGTTCTCGATGTCGGCCAGGGTCCGAGGGACGCCTCGCGGACCCCGGACGTCCACCTCGATATCCTCCTTTTCCAACGCCCATGTCAGATACCGGGCATCGCGAGGTGTGGCCTCGACCAGCAGGACTCGCGGCTTGCCCTCGCACGCAACCAGTGCCGAACCCACGTTGTTATCCAGAAAATGATCCTTGCCCGCCTTCAGACGCACGGTATACGTCTGAAAGCGGTCCGTCGATGCCACTTGGCGATAGGTCAGCCGCGTGACGCCCTGCTTGAGCCGTACCGACTCGCTGCCGATGCGGATATCATTGCGGAAGATCTCCAACTCGGCCGTGTCGTCATGGTTGGCTGAGATCTCCACCTGAAGTGCAAACGGCGAGCCGGACCGGACCTGTGCCGGTGCGCCGACCTGGGTCAGTTGGACCTCATCGTCACGGGTGCTCTCCAGAGGTACCGTACAGACCCGAACGCCCGCCCGATGCGCGGCCTGCACGCTGCGCAATGCGTCTCCCTGCGTCGGCCGCCCGTCCGAAAGAAGCACCAGCGTCTTGGCGTAGAACGCCGGGACAGACGCCCAGCCCGCCGAAATGGCCGAACCGATGTCCGTTCGGCTCCGGTCGAGTGCCTCCCTGGAAGTCCCTGGGGTACCCGGCATTCGGGGTGGGACAGTCGTACCGGCGAAATCGATAACGCGAGCCTCGTCCGTCGCTCGCTTGCCCTTGATCGCCGCCTGCACGAAGGCATCGGCCTTGCCCGCTGCCTGTACGTCCACGCTGTCCGATCGATCGACCAGAAACACCACATACTGCCGATCATCCCCCCGAACCAGATTGAGCCCCGTGGCGGCCAGCACCAGCAACAGCACGATGACACTGCGTACGCCCAGAGACACCCACCGCTGTGTGCGCGGAAAGTCCACGAGCGATCGGTGGAAGTACCAGGCGATCGGCACCAGCGCCACAGCGAGCAGGGCCATCCAAGGCCGGGTTGTCTCCAATGTCCACGCGAGCACGATCATCGTTGCGCGAACCCCTAATCAATGCGACGGCGCTGGTGGAGGCACCATTCCAGTGTGCTCAGTCCCAGCCCCGTCATGGCCAGAATCACCCACCATGGCCACGACCACGCCGAGGAGGCCGCCACAAGTGAGGCCTCGCCGGTCGGCCGTGTCGTCGGCGAGCTGCGAAGGTTCGACTCGGTACTGTTGGCCAGATTGAACGCCAGTTGTACGGCCGAGCCGGGCGATTCGACGCGGATGAGCCCGATGTCCGATACGGGACCCACCCGGAGCCGATCATCCTCGACAACCGTCGCAACGGTCTGTCCCCGCGAATCGATGGCCCGGCTCGATGAGCCTTCGGCTCGGACGGATGCAATCTCGCCGGTGCGATAGGCGCTGACCGGTTCGTCCGACCGGCCGGCAAGATAGTTCAGCGTGTTCTGCATAAAGATCGGAAAGGCCGTTCGCAGCGGCAAATCGCCTTGCCTGACGTCGACGGCCAACGCCAGCTTCGGCGGCGCCGGACTCGACCAGCTCAACAGCAGCGGCTGCTCGAAGGAAGCCAGAACCGTCCGCGCAGGCGATTTCGCCTTGATCGGACGGGCATTCACAATCGTGCAGTTGCGAAGGTTCACGTGCCGCAGGACATCGGCCGTCTCGTCCGTATCACTGATCAACGGATGCTTCACCTCGTTGCCGAGCGACCAGAGCGTGCTTTCACGCTGTGGATGAATGTACAACGCGGGCACACCGGGCAGCTCGGGGGGGACGAACTCGTCGAAGATTAGGATATCCGCCTTCGACACCGCGTCCTTCCACTGTGCCGGCGCCACCTTGGTAGCCCGAACCAGCGGGTTGGCCGACAGAACACCCTCCACGAACACGTTCCCCGCCGATACCAGCACCACGCGCAGCTCTCGGACCTTCGGCAGGACCGCCAGAGCAACATTGTCCGCCATCAGCGAATCGGCGTCGGCCAGTTCGGCTCGAAGCACCCCGGCGCCTTCCTGCACAAGATGAAGGCTTCGAAGCTCCTCCTGGTTCGGCTTCAGCTCCATCGACACCACATCGAAGAGCCGTCCATCCCGCGTAAGCCGAACCTTCGCGGTCAGGGTTTGGGGACCGAAGTTTGCCGCACGGAGCATTCCCTGAAGCTCCAGGGGATTGTCCGAGCGCGGCCGGACGGCAAATCCGGTAATGGCCACGTTGGGCGTGTCTTGCCCGCACAGAGACAGCACCGCGCCGCCTTTCTCGCCCTCGGTCAGTTGAGAGGCACCGCCGGCATCCGTCATCAACACGATTCGGCGAGTGTCCTGGCCGGCGTCAATCGAACGGGCCAGGCTCAACGCCGCCCGCAGGTCGCAGGGAGACGAGTGCGCATCAAGGGAGTCGATGGCGCGATGAAGCGTGGGTTGATGATACGTTCGACCACAGGCGATGACGGCCTGCGTTCCGACCGCGATGACCGTAGCCTGGTCCCGAGCGTCCATCGAGCGGACGATCCGATGCGCCTCCTGCCGGGCCCGATCGAATCGCGTGGAGGTTCCATCGGTCGCCTGCATCGAAGCCGACTGATCCAAAAGCACGATCCAGTGGGTCGGCTTGCGAGATTTCCCGGACCACGCCGGATCGGCTAGCGCCAGGGCCAGCAAGAGCACGAAGGCCAACTGCATCAACAGGGACAGCCAGTGCCTCAGATGTCGCCACAGACTCCGGGGGGTCGTCTCCTGAAAGATCTGATCCCAGAGCATGACGGTGGGCACCACCTGCCTGCGCCGTCGAATGCGGAGGATGTAGAGTGCGATAACGGGTATTGCGACCGCCGCCCAGACCAGCCCGATGGGATGGAGCAGGCTCATGCCACCACCTCCCCTCGGCGCAATACGGTCAAGATCAGGTCCTCAAAGGGAACTTCGAGCGTGCCGTGAAGGTAACCCACCTCGCGTTGTCGGCATGCCGCATCACACCCCGTCAGGAAGTCCTGGTAGAGCCGACGATACTGGCGGAGGTGACTCTCCGTAACGGTAACGCCCCGCACCACTCCGGTTTCCGAGTCCACCAGATCCACGTCACCCAGCAAGTCCGGTTCGGCCTCAGTCGTGTCGGTGATGTGAATCACGCGAACCTCGTCGCCGTGATAGCGCAGCGCGTCCAGCCCACGCTCGAACCCGCGAGGATCGTAGAGATCGCTGATGAGGATAATCAGACCGCGGCGGGGGCGGCGCTGGAGCATCCGTTTCGCAGAACGCTCCAGATCGGTGTCACGTGCGACCGGCCTCAGGTGCTCGAGATACTCCAGCAGGGCGAGGATCTTTCCCTTGCCTCGCGTCATCGGAAACTCCGGAAGAATCCCGTCGGCAAATGGATGTATGGCGACGCGGTCGAGGTGGCTCAGGGCGATGTAGGCCAGAGAGGCCGCGACGTGCAGCCCGTAGTGAAACTTCGCCTCATTCGCCGCCATCGACTGCGTGATATCCAACAGGATGTAGACGTGAAGGTCCTGTTCCTCCTCGAAAAGCTTGAGCAGCAGTTCGTCCATTCTGGCGTAGATGTTCCAGTCGAGATAGCGGTAGTCGTCACCGGGGGTGTAGTCGCGGTAGTCGGCGAAGTCTACGCTCGACCCGTAGGCACGGCTCCGTCGTTCAGCCTTCAGCCGACCCCGAAACACCCGCCGCGCCACGAGCGACAGGTACTCCAGCTTCTTAATAAAACCACTCTCAAAGACCGGCATCGGCTCGCCATGCTCCTCTTGGGGCTTCCGACCTCGCACCTGTCACGTCCTGGCCGTCGCTGTCACGTTGTCGGCCACCTCGCGAAGGACATCGTCCGGCGTGATCCCCTCTGCCTGGGCCTCGAAGTTCAGGATGATGCGGTGTCGCAGCGCCGGCAGCAGAACGTCCGCCAGGTCCTCGCGAGAGACGTTCACACGTTCATCCAGAATCGCCAGCACCTTTGCCGCCAGGATCAACGCCTGTCCCGCCCGTGGGCTTGCGCCATAGCGGACATATCGCTTGACCTGTTCACTGGCGTATTCGCTCTCCGGATGGGTCGCCATGACCAGAGTGATCGCATGTCGACGGACGGGGTCGCTGATCGGCACCTGTCGGGCCAGCTCTCGCATCTGACCGATGTGGTGCCCCTGAAACACCTTGCTGGCCTTCGGCTCGGCCGCCTGCGTGGTCCGATCCATGATCAGCTCGAACTCCTCGAATGACGGATACCGCACAATCAGCTTGAGCAGAAACCGATCGAGCTGGGCCTCGGGCAGCGGGTAGGTGCCCTCCATCTCCAGGGGGTTCTGGGTCGCCATGACAAAGAAGGGTTCACTGAGCTTGTGCGTCACGCCGGCAACCGTCACCGTGCGTTCCTGCATGCACTCCAACAGGGCCGACTGCGTCTTCGGTGTCGCGCGGTTGATCTCGTCGGCAAGCAGGATGTGAGTGAATACCGGACCCGGCTGGAACTCGAAACGCCTTCCGCCCGACTCCGATTCCATCACGACGTTCGTGCCGATCAGATCGGCCGGCATCAGATCCGGCGTAAACTGAATCCGTCGAAACTGAAGGTCCAGCATGTCCGACAGGGCCCGAACCAGCAGCGTCTTGCCCAGTCCGGGAACACCTTCAAGCAGCACGTGTCCGCCGACAATCAGAGCCGTCAATACGTGTGTGACGACCTGATCGTGACCGACGATGACGCGGCCGATCTCCTCCCGCATGCGACCGAATGTCGTTCGGAACTCGCCTAACTGCGCGTTCAATGCTTCCGGGCTCTGGGGGCTCATCGGGTTGGCTCCTCGCGTTCGGTGGTTTCCTTCGTGCTTCGGATTCCGGTCACATCCCGCAATTGCTCTTCCTGCCGGATGCGGCTGGGATGAATCGTCTCGAAATAGCGTTTGATGAGCTGGCGATGCGCCAGTGGAATGGCCTCCTCAACCATGGCCACGTCGCTGATCTTGCGATACTGCGCGTAGACCTTCTGGTAGTCTCTGGCGGCCTGCTGCCGACCGTCGGTGGTGGTCTCCGTCTCCTTCTCGCTGGGACCATCGCCCTGCGCATGGCTCGAAATGTTCGTTCCGGAGCGATTCGAATTGAGCTTGGTCTCGCTGCCGAACATCCCGGCCGCCACGGCCGTTCCCGCTTTCTGCGACGGCCTGTCGGACTTGCCGAAAGACAGCGAAGCAGCACCCAGAGACGTCCCCGTACCGCTGCAACCGCCCTTGCCGTTGCACATACTGCACGAGCCGGACACGCACGATTTGCACTGCGATATCCTCGCCTGGAGATTCTGCAGAGTTCGTCCGAGTCGGCTCCTTCGACCGTACGAACGAACAACGCTGGCAACACGACCCAGAGCATTGCGGCATTCCCTGGGAGACCCCTTGGTGATCGCCTGCTGAAGGCTCGCCATCGCCTCGCTCAGCTCCTGCAACCCGGCAGCACCCACCTGTTGGGAAAGCTGTCCGATTCGGGTATCCACCAACCCCCCGCTGGACGGCATCGATTGACGTCCCTCTCCGATCCGATCGCCGAGTTGTTGGAGTGATTCGGCCGCTCGGTCATACCGATTCTGTTTCAGCATCTCAGAGGCACCGCGGAATCCGTCGAGGGAGTGTATTCCTTCGGCCACCTCTCGGAGCTGTTGATCGAGCACCATCGGATCGAACTGGGCCGCGGTCGCCTCAACCTGAGACGTCATCTGAGCCAGAACCCCCATCGCATCTTCACGGGTGCGAGTGTCCTTCTCGATCGTCGAAAGAGTCCGCCGTAACTTCTGGGTAAGCTCCCGTAGATCCTTGCTCTCCAGATCGTCGCTCAGGGTTTCGAACCGCTCGATGTCCTCGGACAATGCGCGGGTTTCCTCGAGCACCTCTTCCGGCGGTCCGGTCGGCAGTGCCTCGGCCGTTCGGTGCGCCGGCACGAGCAGCCCGACCACCACGGCAATGCCGACGGCCGCGGATGCCCAGGTTCCCTCACGCGGCCATCGGAGCGGGAACAGCCTCGCGATGGACCCGGTGCGATGTCGCAGCGTATCCGTCGCATCGCGAATCTGGAGTTGCCGATAGGCGTCGGGGGCCTGCTCCAGTGAGAATTGCAGTGCAGAGTGCACTCGATCCCGCAAGGCAGCCTGCCGATCGATCGCCAGTGCTGTCTCCGCCAGCGTCGGACGTGCCCACGCTCCCAATACCACTCCGCTCGCCAACCCCAATGCCGCCGTCAGAATGCAGACCAGCGTGGAATGCTGACATGACACCAGGCTGCACACGCCGCTGATGACAACACTGACCGTAGCACCCAGAGCCAACCCCATCGCCGCACGACGTAGGATCGTTTGCAGCCAGCGGCGCCTCCGGGCGCCCGCGAGTGCGTTAAGGAGGTTCACTTCGGGCATCACCGTTCTCCTGAACCGGCGGCGCGCAGGTCGATGCGAGCCGTCCACGTATTCATCAGCAGACTCAGTTCGATCCAAGGGGCATCCTGCGCCGCCGATCGACACAGGATGTCATACGTTCCATCCGTTCCCTGGCCGCGAAGCTCGGCCGCAGCATCCCGGACCGTCACGATCGAAACGCCTTGTGTCTTGAGGCGATATCGTGTCGTCCGGCCTGGCGGAATCCGAAGAAGCACCTCGGCCGGAAGCGCCGCCGGTCCCGACAGCCACAGAGGTACCTGCCCGATCGGCCGAAGCCAAACCGGAATATCACACCACCACGGAGGTTCGCCGACCACTCGCAGGGCAATCAGGAGCCGATCCGGAATCTGCTCTGCCGTTCCAAGCATCTCCCGATTCGCCGGGGCGTCTCCGACCGCGGCGGGCATTGCTGAACAGACCCGCCGGCCTTCGACGAGATTGTTCTCCATCCGGTACAGCCGAAAGAGCTGTGCCAGGGTCTCAGCCCTTTCCGAAGGAGGCACCGAACCGATCGAAACCGCCGTGGCCGCGGATTTTGCCTCCGAGAGGCCGCCCCATCGGACGAACTTCAACAAACGGTACTGAGGCCGAGACCAGGAGATGCCGCCGTCTGTCAGAAGATCCACACACCGGCACAGGAGTTCGTCCTCGTCCTGGACACCCGTCGCGTTCAACCCCACAGACCAGTTGAGGTGGATCACCCGCCCCCGCCCCAGGCCGTGGGTCTTGATCGCCCACACCTCCGGTGCGTCGAACCTTGCCAACACCTGCCCAACCGGAGGCTCGTGGGTGTGATAGGACCCGCACCGTGGCGCAACCCAGGGGGTCCGAAATACGGTCGGCAATCGGACGGAGGGAGCGGAAGCCGGTTCCTGCCAACTCAACTCGACCGTGTCGTTCCGAAAGACGTGCAGGTGAGACCGGCGAATCCCCACCAACTCCCTGAGAACCACCTTGTCATCACACCACCGACCGCCCACCGCACCGCAGAGAATCACATGGCCACCACTCGTGCAGTACTGGCTGACGGTCTGAATTACGGCACCGGGCAGATCGGAAAGCTCATCCAGAACGATAACATGACATCGCGGCCATTGCCCCAGAGGATAGAGGGGCACGGATGGATCGAGAAGCTTGGTCAGATCGGTCGCGTCCGCGTCCTTCAGCACCTCGGGTTCCGCCAGCAGGCACACATCGAAGCCGGCCCGCCGCAGCGTCCAGGCCTTTCGAATCTGGCGAGTATACGGCGTGAAGAGCCGTCCCCACCCCCGCGCATGATGCGACATGGCGCTGACCACGATTCCCACCCGCGGCGCCGGAGCATTCTCGCTGCGAACCTCACCAGGCAACCCCTCCTGCATTCCAGCGTCTGGAGTCACAGATTCTCGATACCAGGTGGAGAAGGGAGATTCTCGCAAGAAAGCAACGGTCTCGACTCCTGCCGACCTCAGTGTGTTTACGACCCGGGCCGAACCGATGCAGAACAGGGACGCCGAGGCCGCATCGCGAACCGCCGCACTCCCATCCGTCTGAAACCTGACCAGCAGGGAGTCAATCGCCGGCAGATGCCGCAACAAGCCGAGCGAATGAGCAGCTCCGGCCCGAACCGTCGCGGAACCTGAAGACAGCAGTTCCGCCAGGCGCCGAGCGGACGCGGCATCTCCGATAGCGCCGGTGGCTCGGGCGGCCGCCGCGAGGACCTCGACCCGTGTGTCTGTCAGGGCGTTTCGGATGACCGAAAGGGCTTCCGGAGCCTCCGATTGTGCCAGGGATTCCAGCAGCATGGCACGGGCCGATTCGCAAAGGGAAGATTGATTCACAGTCGATACGATGGCCTCGACACCTTGGGTGCCCTCGCTGAAAGCCAGCACCGATGCGGCCTCCTGAAGTCGTGTCATGTCGCGCCCCAGGGCAGCATGGTTGAGCTGTTCGATCCAGTATCCCATTTCCCGGAGCCGATCGCGGTCATGACGCAGCAGGTGATCGACCTCCTGAGCCAGCAGGCCGTCCTTCGGCAGTTCCTGTCGTAACGATTGGAGCACGGCGCGGGATTCCTGCGCCCGACCCATTTGGTCGAGCACTCGTGCCAGACGATACCGGGCCCTCTGAGCGTAGACCCGAGGGGCAGCCGATACGATCACCCGACGGTACGCCATGACCGATTGCTGAAGATCCCCTTCGATCAATTCAAAACGCAGTCCCTCACCATAGTCGCTCACCCAGGTGGGTGGCGTTGCACCGGCGGCCGACAACCACACTATAGCGAAGACCTTGCTGCTCAAGACCGCGACTTCCATGGGCGCGCCATCCTCAATGGATTGACATACCAATAGGCAACATACCGACCTGACGGTTGGGGAGTGTCATGGAACTGTCATGCGAAAGGTCTTTTCTCTCGGGGTACTTCCCGACCCGACTATCGGGCATTCCTCCTGTCGTTCGAACCGCGGCCTGATCCAACTGTCCTGTCGGATTACGGTTCCGATTTGTCGGGCTGGATCGGACAGCCCGCGTCGGTAGCTGGTATCGGGGAACAGGAACTGTTTTGAGCTGGAATTGGCCCTCCGTTCTTCTCATAATACGGGTATCCGAGCGAGCGGTTCAGTCCGCAGTCGTGACGCCACGCTTTGTGGCCTGATTACACCCATGTCTGTGAGCGGGATCCTGTCGCTGGCTCGATGCGCTACACGTGGGCATCCGCAGATCACGGGCATTCTGAGAGAACAACGGGGCAAATTGGCAGAGCCGGACAACGCGGAGCGACGGAGTGTATCCCCCATACAACTTGTCGTCTGAGGCGATGTCGGAAACGCTCTTCTACACCACCCCATCTCGGAGAAGCATATGGTCCCGGCCACCAAGGGCACGCTCGACCATCGCAACGTCGGCGAATCTCACAGACCCGGCAACTCAGCGATTCATCTGATCCGCGACAACCTCCTGATCGCCGCCCTCTACTGGGGCATCTCTCATATCAACAGGGTATTCTTCAGCAGCTACGGGGTGCTGCCGATGCCGATCTGGCCGGCGGCCTCCCTCGCTGTGGCCGTAGGTCTTGTGCTCGGATGGCGCGGAGCGCCGGGAATCGCCTTGGGAACGATTCTGGCCAACGCCATTTCACTCGGATCCTCCGTATGGGTGGCCGCCGGAATATCGGTCATGAACACCGCCGGCCCCATCTTCGGCACATGGCTGATCAGGAAGTCTGCCACAAGGCTCCCCCCCTTCTCCTCCGTAAGGGATGCGAGCCTCTTCCTCCTCTGCGGGGTAATACTGATACCCATCCTGACCGCCATAGGAGGCATCACCAGCATCCTGGCCGGAGGTCGCATCTCGCCGGAAGGAGTACCTCTCGCCTGGCTTCGCTGGTGGATCGCCCACGCCAGCGGCACACTGCTCTTCACTCCTCTGCTGCTCTGCTGGTGGGCCGATCACAAACCCCTTCCCCTGAAGTCCAGCCTGGAATACTTTGGCTATTCCCTGTTCACATTGCTCGTCACCGCCATGGTCTTCTTCCTCGTCGGAAGCAACCAATTGGTGCTGGGCGGCATGCCCCACCTGCTGATCGTGCCCCTGGCTTGGGTATCGGTGCGTTTCGAGACGCGTGAATCGATGACGCTGTTCCCGCTCATGTCGATGATCGCGCTGGCGGCCACAGTCATGGGGTACGGACCGTTCATCGGCAGACAGATGCCCCTGGTTTCAGTAGGACTGATGATGGTGGGATTTGGTCTCGCATCGCTCCTGCTGGCGGCAGTGGGGAGTACTCGTCGTCAAGCGGAATCCGAGTTGACCAAGGCAAGGCTCAGGTTGGAGAGCGCTTGCGTGGCCGGTAGCGCCGCCCTCTATGAATGGAACCTCTCGACCAACTCCCTGGAGTGGTCCGACAACGTGGATGCGATGCTCGGATTCCTGCCCGGCGAGTTCCCCCGGACGTTTTCCGCCTGGGAATCGAGGATATACCCGGATGACCATGCAGCGACCATGTCCCGCCTGGATAACCATCTGAAGAAGGGCACCCCATACGAAATCGATTATCGTATCCAACGTAAGAACGAAACGTATGTCTGGTGGCACGAGGTCGGAGCGGCGAGGCGGGATGCGAACGGACGCCCTATCACCATGTCCGGAGCGTGCACCGACGTCACGGCCCGCAAGGAAGCCGAAGAGGCCCTGAAGACCAGCGAGGAACGCTATCGCACCGTCATCGATTTCACGTCCGACTGGGAGTATTGGATCGGTCCGGATAACCAGTTCCGATACGTTTCACCATCCAGTGAGGAACTCACCGGCTACAAACCCGAAGAGTTCTTGACCGATCCCGGCCTTCTACTGAACATCGTCCACCCCGACGACCGGGATCCGTTCGCCCAACATCTTCAGGACCTCCCGACGCATTCGGACGCCTGTCACTTGGAGTTCCGGATCATCGCCCGCAACGCAGGGATCCTCTGGATCGATCACCGTTGCCGGCCGGTCTTTCGTGCCGACGGAAGTTACCTGGGACATCGCTCCAGCAACCGAAATATTACAGATCGCAAACGCGCAGAGGAGGAACGAGCCCGCCTGACGACTATCCTGGAGAGCACGAACGATCTCGTGGCGATGGCCACTCCCAACGGCATCGTTTGCTACATCAACGCCGCCGGCCGGCGCATGCTCGGGCTGAGCGAACAAGAAGACCTCCGGGGGTACCGTATCTCAGAATCTCATCCCCAATGGGCCTCTGACCTCGTCAGCAATACAGCAATACCCACGGCGGCCAAGGAGGGTCTCTGGGAAGGAGAAACCGTCATTCGGTATCGTGACGGCCGTGAAGTCCCCGTATCGCAAATCATCATGGCCCATCGCTCCGCGGACGGCGAGCTGCTGTACCTGTCTACCATCATGCGCGACATCTCAGAACGGAAACGGGCGGAGGAAGAGACCCGCCTCAACGAACAACGATTCGAGGCCCTGTTTCGGCTGAACCAGATGGTCGATGCGACCCTCAATGAACTCTGCCAATTTGCTATGGAAGAAGCGGTGCGTCTGACGCGAAGCACGATCGGATACATCGCCTTCTGCAATGAGGACGAAAGTCTCTTGACCATGTACGCATGGTCCAAAGCCGCTATGCAGGAATGCTCGATACAAGACCGGCCGCTGATCTACCCTGTCGGCAGCACAGGACTGTGGGGCGAAGCGGTCCGCCAACGCCAGCCCATTATCACAAACGACTACTCCCTCCCCAATCCGTGGAAGAAGGGCCACCCAGAGGGACACGTCCATGTCATGCGCCATATGAATGCCCCCATCTTCGATGGCAACCACATCGTGATTGTTGCCGGTGTGGGCAACAAACCCACGGACTACGATGAAATCGACGTCAGACAACTCACCCTGCTCATGCAGGGTATGTGGAGCATCGTCCAGCGCAGGCAGACCGACGAAGCCCTCAGACGAAGCGAAGAGAACTACCGAGGAATCTTCGATGCCTCCAACGAGGCCATGTTCATTCACGACACATCCGGCGCGATTCTGGATGTGAACCGCAGAATGTGCGAGCTCTTCGGTATCTCGCGCGAGGAGGCCGTCCGCCTCCAGTTCAAGGATTTCAGCAATGGTGAACCACCCTATTCTCAAGCCGAGGCCATCCAATGGGTCGAGAAGGCATATCAGAGTGGACCGCAACTCTTTGAATGGCTCTGTAAGCGACGTGACGGCAGGCTGTTCTGGGGTGAAGTAGCCTTGTCCAGAGTGCGAATCGACGGCCAGGATCGCATCCTAGCCGCAGCACGCGACATCACCAGCCGCAAGCAGTTGGAGGAGCAGTTGAGGCAGGCGCAGAAGATGGAGGCTGTGGGGCAGCTCGCTGGCGGAGTGGCACATGATTTCAACAACCTGCTACAGGCTATCAACGGCTTCACCGACATGGCGTTGCAGGACATCGAAGCCGACCACGCCGCACGTCCGCTCCTGCAGGAGGTGGCCAAGGCCGGAGATCGTGCCGCATCCCTCGTCAGACAGCTGCTGGCGTTCAGCAGACGACAGGTCATCCATCCGGAGTATCTGGATCTCAATGAAGTGATCGCCGGCCTGCTCAAGATGCTCGTACGAGTCCTGGGGGAACACATACGGATCAACTTCGTGCCCGGACATTCACCCGGCAACATCTACGCCGACCGCGGACAGATCGAACAGGTGCTGATGAACCTGAGCCTCAACGCACGGGACGCCATGCCCGCGGGTGGAACCCTGACCATCGAAACGGCATGCATTCGAGCCGATGCCGAATACTGCCAGACCAACACATGGGCAAGACCCGGTGAATTTGTCGTGCTCACCATCATGGACAACGGTTGCGGGATGGACGCTGAAACCCTCAAACACATATTTGATCCGTTCTTTACCACAAAAGAAGTTGGCAAGGGAACAGGACTGGGACTGGCAACCGTCTACGGCATCGTCCGGCAGCACGAAGGAATGATCAACGTCTATAGCGAACTCGGCACGGGCACGGTCTTCAGGATATATCTGCCCAAGAGCGGACGACCCGTGGAGGTCGTTGAGATCGCCCAACCCGAACAAACATATAGCGGCACCGAGACCATTCTCCTGGCCGAAGATGACGAGATAGTCCGAAACCTCAGTCGCCGCCTGTTGCAGGAAGCCGGTTATACCGTTCTGCTCGCGGAGGACGGACAGGAGGCCCTCCGGGTCGCCCAAGAGCACGGAGATCAGATCGCATTGGCCCTGCTCGATGTCGTCATGCCTCGCATGGGCGGACGCGAAGTGTACGAAAGACTCAGGCACAGCCACCCACGGATGCGATTCCTTTTCGCCAGTGGCTACAGCGTCGACTTCTTTAACGCCAGTCTCATGCCGAAAGAGGGCCTCGAACTTGTCCAAAAGCCCTTCGACCCCAAGATGCTCCTGAGCAGAATCAGGAAGATCCTCGATCGCTCATAGGGCCTCTGCCCACGTTTTCGCGGCGTCGGAAGACCACACCCTGTCCGGCTCGTGCGTGCCCGCGAAACCGCCGACCTCGGCCCCCAAGTCCCCGAGAGTCGGTTGATGCAAGGCCGTCGTGCTCCTATCATCCCGTATGTCCAAGCACGTGCTGGAACTGCCCCTGGAGTACCACCTCGCCACAGGCGATGGAATGGCGTTCAGGGATACAGCGATGGTTGGGCTCACGTGCCCCTTTTCCTCTGCGGAGGTCTCCACATCATGTCAATGCTGATGGCTGTATGGGTCTCCGGGGCGGCACTCGGGCAGGTGACAGAATCCGTCGGGCCATGCCAGCATATCAAGAACGGCGGGTTCGAATCCTCGGTGCTCACAGAAGACGGCAAGGACACGGTTCGAATCGATGACTGGGAGGCATGGCCAAAGGCCTGGACCTGCAAGCCGGGCAAACAGGCGACCACCCGGCCGACATCCAAACAGCCCTATCCGTCCGTTTCGCAGGGAGCCCAGTATGCCGTGCTCGTCCTGCGCAAAGGACAGGTCGACTCCACGTGGCTCTCTCAGCGATTGGGACAGGTAACATTGCAGGACGTGGGCAAGGTCTACGTGGCCACCGTCGACGGCGGTGCCCGTCTTCAGGACCTCACCAAGATCGCGGAGCTGGAAGTGGCCTTCCGTACGGGTGTCCAGAAAGGCCAACCCGGTGATTCACTCGGACAACCGGGCCGATATCCCCTGCTCGACGGCCAAGGGATGCGCCCCGTCTCGACATGGTTCGCCCCGTCGGCCAACGATGTCGGAAAGCCCATCTCGCTGGTCATACGCCTCACCGGAGTCTCGGTCCAGAGCGGCTCCGACCAGTACGTCATCGACAACGCTCGGCTGACCGTAGGACCTGCCGACAGGCTGGAGTCGATGCTTTCGGGGTTGCCTCGCGCGGCGTCCTCACTGCTCGCCGTTCAGCTTTGGAAACAGAAGGGTATCCTGCCCAGCGACATGATGAAGCGATACCTGCTGACCGCCCTCGACAAGGCCCAGAAGGACTGGCGCAACGACTACGAACAACGCAAGACCCCGGCCCAGATCACCGCCTATCAGGAACGGCTGAAAGCCCGCTTCGTCCAATCGATCGGCGGTCTTCCCGAACGGAGCCCCCTCAACGCCCGAACGGTCGGTACGGTCTCCAAACCCGGCTACCGTGTTGAGAAGGTCCTCTTCAACAGCCAACCGGCCCACGCCGTATCCGCCGCACTGTTCCTGCCGGACCCCAGTCGACACAAACCGCCGTACCCGGGGGTAATCGTACCCTGCGGGCATTCACTGACCGGCAAGGCGATGGACCTCTACCAGAGGGCGTGCGCCCTGGCCGCCCTGAACGGTCTGGCCGCCCTGATCTTCGATCCGATCGATCAGGGAGAACGGCATCAGTCACTCGACACCACCGGCAAGGGGCGTTTCGGAGGCACCTCCGGCCACAACATGGTCGCGGCCGGCTCCATCCCCCTGGGTCGATCCACCGCCCGGTATGAGATCTGGGACGGCATGCGATGCATCGATTACCTCCAGTCTCGCTCGGACATCGACCCCAAGCGAATCGGTTGCATGGGCAACAGTGGAGGAGGCACCCAGACGGCCTATCTCATGGCACTCGATGATCGCATCGGTGCCGCTGCCCCAAGCTGCTATATCTGCAGTCTCTACGGCAGGCTGATCCGGAACTACGAACCACAGGATGCCGAGCAGAATATCTTCGGACAGTTGTCCTGGGGAATGGACCACGCCGACTACTGCATGATGCGGGCCCCCAAGCCGACGCTCCTGTGCACCGCCACTCGCGACTACTTCAACATCGAGGATGCCTGGAACGCCTTTCGAGACGCCAAGCGACTCTACACCAACATGGGATTCTCCGAACGGATGTCCCTGGTCGAGGCCGATGAACCCCACGGCTACTCGCTCCACCTCCGCCAGGCAGCCGTCCGCTGGATGATGCGATGGCTGCTGGGCAAGGATGAGGCGATTGTCGAACCCTCCGACCTGAAGGTCCTCACCGAAGACGAAATTCGCTGTACGCCCAAAGGAGAAGTCCTGCTTCTGGACGGCCAGCGATCCGTCTATGATCTCAACCGCGACTACGCCAGGGAACTCGCCCAAAAGCGCAAGTCCGTCTGGGATTCCACGCCCAGAACTGATCTGCTGAAGCGCGTCCGCGACATCGCCGGCATCCGCGAGATCGGATCATTGCCCAGGCCCAAAGCCGAGAAGGTCGGCACCGAACGCAGCGAGGGCTATCGCGTCGACCAATACATCCTGGTACCGGAAGAGGGAATCTACCTACCCGCACTGCTGTACCTGCCTCAATCCGAGCCGATCCGCCAGTGTGTGCTGTATATTCACTCGGACGGCAAGGACGCCGACACGGCCACCTTGCGAAAAATCGTCGCCTCGGGCCAGGCGGTTCTTGCAGTGGATCTTCGCGGCATCGGTGAAACGCAATCGCCCTCTCGACCCTACTTCTCGGCCGACTATCACGGTCGAGACGGACAGGACTTCTTCACCGCATACCTCCTGGGTCGCTGCCTGATGGGCATGCGGGCCGAGGACATCCGCGCGTGTGCCCTGTGGCTGCGCGAGGGACATGTGCTTCCCCAGAATGTGCCGGTCCATCTGGTAACTGTCGGACAACTCGGCGTGCCGGCACTGCACGCCGCCGCACTGAATCCGGACCTCTTCGCCTCCGTCAGACTGGTACGATCTCTGACGTCGTGGAGCAACGTGGTAGAGTTGGGATTCGTCAAGACGCCCTATTCCTCGATGGTCCACGGGGCCCTGACCGTGTACGATCTGCCCGACCTGGCCCGCCTTCTGGGTGACAAGCTTACGCTGGAAGAACCGGTGGATGCGTTCGGTCGCCCTGCGAAACGCTGACCGGCATCCGTGCGGCCGACGGTGCGACAATGGGCTTCCTTCGTCCCGGAAGCCCCTGCTTCAGGAGAAACACCAACATGCCCGATGTCGCAAAGACAGCCCTGATCACCGGAGCATCGAGTGGGATCGGCAATGTCTTCGCCAAACACCTCGCCGCTCGCGGCTATGCCCTCCTGCTGACCGCCAGAAGACGCAATCGTCTCGAAGCCCTCGCCGCTGAGCTCACGCGGCAGCACGGCGTCTCGGCCGAGGTCGTCCCGGCCGACCTGACCCTCCCCGACGACGTCGAGCGACTCGCCGACGTCATCCGATCGCACCCCAATCTCGATCTCCTGATCAATAACGCAGGCTTCGGTACCCGACACCACTACGTGGAACTCGACCTGGCGATGCAACTGGACATGGTTCGCGTCCACGTGCTGGCCACCATGCACCTGACGCACGTCGCCTTGCCCGCGATGATCCGCCGAGGGCGTGGCGCCGTCATCAATGTGGCCTCCATGGCCGCCTTTCTGCCCATGCCTCGCATCGTAACCTACGCCTCAACCAAGGCCTTCCTCGTCACGTTCTCCGAAGCCCTCGCCAAAGAGCTGAAGAACACGGGCGTGCGCATTGAGGCCTTATGCCCAGGCTTCACCTACACCGAGTTCCACGACGCACCCGAATTCAACGGGTTCGACCGCTCCGACACATCCAAGGCCCTCTGGATGTCGGCCGACGACGTCGTGGCCGAATCGCTCAGTGCGCTCGAAACCCATCGCGTGGTCTGCGTCCCCGGCCGAAGGAATCGCTTCTTTCTCCGGTTGATTCGCAGCCCGATCGGAAAGACCCTCCTGCGGGCCCTGGCCGGCCGCCGGTGGGAGTGAGTGCCGTACAATACCTTGATAGTCACGAGGAGGTATCCGTGAATCAGTCTCCATCCAACTGTCCGATCACTCGACGAGGCTTTCTGCGCCAGGCAACCGCGGCGGCGTGCGCGACAACCATCGCCTCCACCGCCCGCGGAGAGGATGCCGGTGCAGAGAAGACCGCCGCACCCTGTCCCGTCCCGCTCGTCGATCTCCACGCGCATCTCGACAACAGCACGGTCGATGCCGTCGCCAAGCTGGGACGGCAGCGAGGCGTCAAGCTCGGCATCGTCGAACACGCCGGCACCAAAGAAAACAAATACCCCGTCGTCCTCAGCAATGACGACGAGCTCCGCGCCTACCTCAAGATGCTCGACGACCACAACGTCTACAAGGGCGTTCAGGCCGAATGGACCGACTGGGCATCCTGCTTCTCCAAGGAGGCCCTCGCCGGCCTCGACTACGTGCTGACCGACGCGTGGACCTTCCCCGACAGGAACGGCAAGCGGAGGAAACTCTGGGAAAAGGATGCCGACCTCGGCGATCTCCGCACCTTCATGGATCGGTTCGTCGACTGGCACGTCCAGAAGATCGTGGCCGAGCCCATTGACATCATGGCCAACCTCACCTGGCTGCCGGCCCCCGTCGCTGCAGACTTCGAAAAGCTCTGGACCGAGGCCCGCATGAGAAAGGTCATCGATGCCGCCATCAAGCACGGCGTGGCGCTCGAAATCAATGCCACCTTCCGTCTGCCCAAAGCCCCATTCCTCAAGTTGGCCAAGGCAGCCGGTGCCAAGTTCACCTTCGGCTCCAACGGACGCTACCCGAACATGGCCAAACTGGACTATGCCATCGAAATGGCCCAAATGCTCTCGCTGACACCCGCGGACATGTTCGTGCCCTGCGCAGAAAAGAAGCGGGCCACCCACGGCAGCCGTTGAGGATGACGGGACGTACCCAACACTGAATCCCGAAGCATAGGGAGATCATGAAATGAAATGCACAGCGATACTCGGCGTCGTAACGTTGCTCGCGACGATCCCCGCTGCCAACAGCGCGTGGGCCGCCGAACCAGTCGAGGTGGCCGTCTACTACTTCCCAGGCTACCACCCCGATCCGAGGAATGATGCCCGTCTCGGCAAGGGATGGACCGAGTGGGAGCTGATCAAGGCCGGCGTCCCCCGCTTCGACGGCCACGAGCAGCCCAAGGTCCCCCTCTGGGGGTACGACGACGAGTCTGACCCGAAGGCCATGGCCAAGAGGATCGACGCTGCCGCCGATCACGGCGTAACCGCATTCATCTTCGATTGGTACTGGCATGAGATGGGACCGTTTCTCGATGGGGCGCTGGATCGCGCCTTCCTCAAGGCACCCAACCGCGAGCGGCTGAAGTTCTCCCTGATGTGGGCCAATCACGATTGGATCGACATCTTTCCCGCCCGCGAAGGCGTCACCCCGAAGCTGCTCTATCCCGGTGTCGTCACCCGCCAGACCTTCGACCGAGCAATGGACTACGTGATCAAGACCTACTTCTCGCAGCCGAACTACTGGAAAATCGACGGCAAGCCGTACTTCTCCATCTACGAGCTCTGGACCCTGATCGACGGTCTCGGAGGCCGGGACAAAGCACGAGAGGCGCTCGACAGCTTCCGTGCCAAAGCCAAGGCCGCCGGGCTACCCGGCATCCATCTGAACGCCGTGGGCTGGGGCAAGCTCGACAACGACATGATCAAGGCCATGGGCATCGACAGTGTGACCTCCTACTGCTGGGTGCACCACACCGGCCTGCCCGAGCACATACCCTACGGCCGCTGGGCGCAGAAATCCTATGAATTCTGGGATCAATTGAAGGCCAAGTGGTCGGTCCCCTATTACCCGAACGTCAGTATGGGCTGGGACAATACGCCGCGTTTCGCCTGGGGCAAGGCCGTCACCGGCAACACACCCGCCGAGTTCAAGAAAGCACTCCAGAAGGTCAAGGCCTTCCTCGACGAACAGAAGGCCGGCCCGAAGATCTTCACGATCAACGCCTGGAACGAATGGACCGAGGGCAGCTACCTCGAACCCGATACCGTTCACAAGATGGCCTATCTCGAAGCGATCAAGGCAGTCTTTCCGCCTGCAACCGCACAATCCGGCCGTGCCGTCAAAACCTATCCCGACAACCGCCCACCTGCGAAATACCGCATGGACGCCCAGGACACCGGCCGGGTCCTCCGTCACGGCGACGGCCCGAGCCAGTGCGACATCTACGGCGCCCGCGAAGCCATCGTCTACGAACACGAAGGCACCTTCTATCTCCACTACGACGGTGCCGGACCGACCGGCTGGCTGGCATGTCTGGCCACCAGCAAGGACCTTGTGAATTGGACCAAGAAGGGCCCCGTGCTCGACCTGGGCAAACCCGGCGAAGACGATTCCGGCACGGCCACCTCACCCTGGGTCTACTTCGACGGCAAGGAATGGCACATGTACTACCTCGGCTCGCCCAACACCACGCCGCCGCCCGACCGCATCCCCTCGTTCCCCTATCTGACAAGAAAGGCCAAGGCCGCCTCGCCCGCCGGACCATGGGTCAAGCAGCGGGGTGTGATCCCATTCCAGACAAAGCCCAACACCTACTACTCGGCCACCGCCAGCCCGGGACACGTCCTGAGGAATGGTGACGAATACATGATGTTCTTCAGCGCATCGACCGACAAGCCGATCCTGCGAACACTGTCGATCGCTCGAACGAAGGACCTCAACGGCTCCTGGACACTCGATCCCGAACCCATCGTCCCACTGGCCGAGCAGGTCGAAAACACCTCCCTCTACTTCGAGGAGGCCAACAAAACATGGTTTATCTTCACGAATCACATCGGCCTGGATCGGCGTGGCGAGTACACCGATGCCGTCTGGGTCTACTGGTCCAAGGACCTCAACAGGTGGAACCCGGCCAACAAGGCCGTCGTCCTCGACGGCAAGAACTGCACGTGGAGCACCGACTGTATCGGTATGCCGTCCGTCATCAGACAAGGCAACCGCCTGTCCGTCCTCTACGACGCCCCCGGCGGTACCAGTGTCAGCCACATGAAGCGAGACATAGGCCTGGCGTGGTTGTCGCTGCCACTCGTACCACCATCGGCAGAATAGGCCACCGGCCGAGAGTACCACCAATCGGGTCCCACTGACGGCCCCGCCGCCAGCGCCCCCACCCCCGACCTGCACGTTCAGTCTGCTTCCCTACGCCTTCCCGCGCTCAAACTGCGGCACCGCAAGCTGCTCGCCATCCTTGAACGCCGACTGGTGCGCGACGATGCCTGGCACGGTCATCGCCAGCGACTCATACAGGTCGATCGCCGGCTCCCGGTCCTCCAGCAGGGCGTTGATGAACTCGGCCGAGATGAAGATCGCCGACCCGCCATGCCCGCTATCATGCCGCATCTTCGCCGGCAGCATCGGCGAGTCCTTCCAGTACTGCGGAACCGCCACCGCCGAAACCCCTTTGCCGCGAACGTGCTGCATTGAGCCGTGGATCCCGTCCAACGGCATATACAGCGTCGCCATGTCGCCGAACCATTGCGCCCGCTCGCCGCCCGCCAGACACCGCCAGAAGATGTTGCAGCGGCTCGAATGGTCCTGGTTCGTCAGCATCAGTGCCGTCTGATTCCAGAAGGGATTCTTATAGACGTTCTCGCGAAGGGCGTGGTTCCGCAGCTTGGGCTGATTGCTCCGCCACCCGATGCACGACACCTTGACCACCCGTTCCCCGCTCACCCCCGTCAGAAAACCGGTGCAGTGCGTCGGATAGAGCATTGGCGCAAACCCCCACCGCCACGAGTGTGTGCCGTCCGGATTGAGCGCCAGCGACCCGAGCCGTGTGGCCCGTTCGTCCGGATCGCCGCCGTCGTGATAGTACTCCGTCTCCGTGTAGAACATCTCTCCGAATCCGCCCGCCTTGAACATGTTCCGGGCGAAGATGCACTCCTGCCGATACCAGCTCGACTCGGCCATCATGTACCGCAGGCCCGTCTTCTCCTTAACCTCCTTGAGCATCTGGGCATCTTCCAGCGTGATACACGCCGGCACGGCCGTCACAACGTGCCAGCCCCGCTCCATGCACATCTTCGCGTGACGCGCGTGATCCGGAGCACCGGAGAAGATCGCCACCGCGTCGATGTCCTTTGCCTCCTTCAGCATGATCTCAAGCGAGTCATACACCGCATCGCAACTGAACCGCTCCTTGAGCCGCTTGCGACGCTCCGGATACAGGTCCGTCACCCCCGTCACCTTGCAGTTGGGATGCTCGTGCCACCAGAAGCTCGAACCGAATCCCCCGCCGACCACCCCCATCCGGATCGTCTTGGACACCCCCTCCGGATACGCCCGACCCGCGGGCAACAGGGCGGCCGCCGAGGCCAGGAGTGCCCCCTTGCCCGTAATCTCCAGAAATTGCCTGCGGGACACACCGGAACCCTGCGAGCCATTCATCATGTTGTCCTTCATACCCACTCTCCTTATAAGCCTCGGAATACACATGTTTGTGTCCGGCCATCGTCGCTCTGCAGCCACACCATGAAACCAGGAACAATCGCGTTGCACAAGAACCACCCGCGCTAACGAATCAACGCTGCGATCCCCAGAACCGCAAGAACGAAAGGCCCCGCGTCATTTGACGAATCGACGCCCCCACGCTACCCAATACATTCCGTGGACAAACGCCGATGCGGTTCCACACCGTGAGTCTTTGCCCGAACCGTCCGGGATACAGGAGGAACATCCATGCTTCCCGCCAACACTCGCCCGACGTACCAGAGAATGATCGCACTCCTGCTTGCCGCCGCGCTGTGGGGCATCTCACCAAGCGTCCCTGCTCGGGCAGGAGAAAAGGCCTCCACAGGACCGGCCGTCCTCGCCCCCGACCTCCCCCTCGACACACGCCCGAGAACCGACATCGACGAGTACGGCGGCTGGAAGGGACTCAAAGGACAGAAGACCGGCTACTTCCACGTCGAGAAGATCGGAGGACGCTGGTGGTTCATCACGCCCGCCGGCCACGCATACTTCGTGCTGGGCGTCGCCATGCACTCGAGCACCTACGGCATGACTCGCGAGCAATGGGAACCTCAGCAGGTCCAAAGGCTCCGCTCGTGGGGCTTCAACTGCGCCGACGAGAAGCTCCGCGCGTCTACGCCCGAACAGCGGATGCCCTACACCATCTCATGCAGCATGGCCCGCCTGAGCCGCACCGCGTTTCCGGTCCCCATCACCCCGGGACTCCCCCCCTGGTCCATCTTCCCCGACGTATTTGATCCCGCCTGGCCCCAGCAATGCGCGGATCATGCCAAACACATACTGGGAGCCTCGGTCGATGACCCCATGCTCGTGGGCTTCTACCTCGACAACGAAATCAACCTCGCCGGCTGGTACGAGTGCATCACCGGGACATCGCCAGACTCCGCCGTCCGCAAGGCCTTCGTCGGAGTCGCCCGGCAATACTACGCCGACAAGCCCGACCAGCTTTCCGCCGACTGGAAATCACAAGGCGTCACGAAGATCGACGACCTGATCAACGTCAAGGAAGCCCCGCCCTCGGTGCCGGGGCTCAAGGCCGCCTGGAATCGCGCCGTCGCAGAGCGATACTTCGGCACATCCGTCGCCGCATGCCGCAAGGTCGTCCCACGGCATCTCTGCCTCGGGATCCGTATGTTCAACGCCGCCCCACCACCGGCTGAGATCCTCGCCGTCATGGGCAAGTACTGCGACGTGATCAGCCTCAACCTCTACAGCCCCTATCCCGATCGCATGCTCGCGCAGGCCTTCACCATCGTCCCACTGCTATACACAGCCCTCCAGAAACCCTTCATGACCAGCGAGTTCAGCTATCGCGGCGGTGACACCGCCAATCCGAACACCATGGGCGCACCGCCCACCGTGCCCACGCAGACCGACCGCGGCATCGGATACCTCTCCTACGTCGCCTCCATGGCATCGATGCCCTTCTACATCGGAACGGTCTGGTTCTGCTATGGCGACCAGGAACCCAAAATCAACTGGAAGGGCTACGGCGAAGACTGCAACTACGGCCTGATCGACAGAAGCAACCACCCCTACGCCGTCCTCACCGAAATCATGCGACAGACCAACGCCTCCATCTACGAGCTGGCCGCCGACCCCGTCCGAAGCAAAACCTGTCCCCTCTTCTGGCGAACCGACCTCCTGCGATGGGATCGCCCATACGATCGCATCATGCTTCGGTCCTATGGCCGCATCGATGTCCCGCCCGATCCGTTCACCGCCATGCTGCCCACCGATCGGCAGTACCACCACTGCTACTGGATCGCGCACAAGAGCCCCAACCTCACCGTCAATGACACTCGTTTCTTCGGGGCCTGCCAGGCCAACATGAACCGCACGACCCCCCAAGGGTCCGAACTGGTCCTCATCGGCCTGCGAGGCTTTGTCACACTCCCGAAGAGCCTCTGGTACGGCGATCAGTGCAAGGACCCCGACGAGGCCCTCCCGCTGGAGAGCAATGCCCAGGTCCTTATCCGCCGCCTCGACAAGAAGGGTCAACTGCGCCAGATCACCCTCGTCGACGGCAGCTTCTTCATGACCGACTTCACGCATATGGAATTGCGATGTCCGGCCAAGGTGCCCTATCTGGACCTCCGGTTCGATCCGAACGCGCGTGAGCTGACAATGACCAGCCGTGGCGAACTGGAACAACTGGGCATCGCCGGCATCAAAGACTACAAGATCACGTGGAACGAACGGCCGGTGACCGTCCTCAAGCCCGGCGAGTGCCCGGCCCCCGAACATATGACCGTCTTGCGCCCCGGAACGTAGAGGGAATCTGCAATCCCCAACTCATCGCCAGCCCCATGGCACGCGCCCGCCCATGGGGCTGGACCGGTCCATGGCCGGGCATTCACGAAAACGCCCCGCACCCCCCGTCTCACTTGCCGTAGAACCAGTCCACCCCCACGCGCAGAACGTGCAGACCGTCGCGCCGATGATGGCTGATAACCGCCAGATCGTCGACGAACGTCAGGCTGGGATAGCCATAGTCGTTCTCCGGATCGCCGGCCAGAACACGCTCATTCGTCCAGGTCGCCCCCTCGTCCTTCGAAATCACCGACACCAGCGGCGTGCGGCGACGCGGCGGCCCCTTCGGCCCCCCGTTACACCGGAGCAGCAGCAGATCCCCCGTCCGCCGAATCCGCCGGACATTCAATGCCGACGTGTTGTACGGTGGCAGAGGCAATTCCTTCACCTGCTCCCCCTTCGACCACGTCTGCCCCCGATCCGTGGAATACGCCCTCCCCACGTACTTGCTGTAGCTGCGCATCAGCATCATCACCCGGCCGTCCTTCAGCTCAACCACGTGCGGCTCCTGGGCCTCGATAGGCAGCATGTTCACCTCGTTGGTGCTGCGATGCCACTTCAACCCGTCATCGTCCGACCACGCCGTATAGCTGACATAGCCCCCATGATCACCTCGATCCGACCGCACCTGCGTCTCGACCGGCACAAGGATTCGCCCGTTGGAAAGCTGAACCGCCTTATCGTTGTGAACCAGTTGATACCCCCACTGAGGCGTGAGTACGAGCTGATCGCCCCACGTCTTGCCGTCGTCAACCGAACGCCGATAGTACGTATGCCCGAACAGCGGCTCGCCCTCCACCCCGTAGATATACGTCATCAAGATGTCGCCGTTCTTCAGACGCAAGAAGCTCGGATGACAGTAGTGATGGCTTCCCGCCGGACTGGGCTTCGGCACCAGAACGAACTCCTCACCCCACGTCCTGCCCCGGTCCACCGAGTACCGGGCGCCGATCGCCCCATCGGCCTGCCCCGTGGGCAGAATCCGGGTATAGGCCAGCAGAAGTCGCCCGTCCTTCAGAACCTCGATGTCCCCCGGCATCCCCCGATAACCGTACTCCCCCACCGGCAGTTTGACGACGTGGACATCCTCGCACATCGCCGCTCCCGACGAACCCGACTCCGCCCAGATCTCACCTGTGGCCACAGACAGAAGCACGACAGATGCCAACACCCATCTCCCATGCCCGCCGCATGCCGGCAACCCTTCACACATCGGTCGGACCTTTCCAGGAAACGCAGACACTTGAAACCCCAGACGACAACCTCTTTCTTACCACCTGTCGGTACGACAGCAGGCTCCCCTCCCGTTGAACGAATTGGCTCAACTCCCTTACTTCGCCCCCGCGGCAGGAGCCGACACCGTCTTTGGCCCCGGTCCGATGATCCGAACATTGGTGCACAGGTACAGCGGCTGCCCGCCCTCGAGCTTGAACAACGCCTCGCCGTACATGGCCCCATACCCCTGCTCCGGCATCGGCAGCTCGTGAACGTACCGGCCGTCCGCGGCCCTCATCACCTCGTGATGCCACGTCGACTTGCGGAAGTCACGCGTGGAACTCGTTGTCACGTACGCCCATGCATGCTCGATCGGCCGGTCGGCCTCGATCGTCAGCGTCAGCCCCGCCGTCGTCGGACGCAGGTCCCAGGTCATCTTCGGGTACGTCACCTTGCCCGCCACTCGCAATGCCAGCGACGAGAACGTCGCCATCAGACGGGGCATGTCGATCGGAGCGTGTCCCTTGTTCGACACATACAGCACGTACTTGTCACCCTTGATGTCGCCCCAATAGATGTTCAGCGCGTCCAGCGTCCAATACGGGTCGTTCGTCCCCAAGACCAGCATCTTGGGCTGCGTGATCCTATCCAGATAGAAGTAAGGGTCGACGATCTTCATCAGGTCTTTGCCGCGAGGTGTCTCCCACTTCGCCGGCAAGTTCCGAGACGTGTAGTCATCGATCTCCTCACTGTAGGCCCCATAGCTCTCCACCTGGTGCTTCATCTGGGCCGTCATGTTCAGTACGTCGATCACCGCCGGGGCGCAAGCCTTGACCCGCTTGTCGGCCGCCGACGTCAGCCACGTCGTCCATCCCCTCTTGCTCGCACCGGCCACCACAAAATCGGTCACCTTGCTCTGCCACTCCTTGGCCCCGAACTCGGTGATGGCATCCATCGTCCGCACCGCACTCTTGACCATCGGAACCAGCAGAGGCCATGTGGCATCCCCCGTCGTGAGGTATTCGTCGAAGGTGTAAGAGATGATCTGGTCCTCAACCTTGCCCTCGAAGATCGGCTGCTTCGGAACGTTGTAGAGCACCACCGCCGGCATGCCGGTGATGTTCACCATCTCCGTCGATAGGATCTGCTCGAAGCCGGGCTTGCGCCCCAGGTCCGCCGCCGGAATCTCTCCCGGCTTGCGATCCTGACGCTCTTTGGCCAGCTTCGCCTCTCGCTGCCGCTCCTCCTCGTCGTTCCACCCGCCGCCGGCGATGAACAGAAACACCTCTCGCGTGCCCTTCATCGCAGCGGGATAGTAAAGGTGTACCCGATGATGCCAGTCCATCCCGCGCCAGGTCTGGCTGGTCAGAATCATCTCCTTGAACACCACCTGTGGCGTGATCATCCGCTCATCGATGACCCGCCACTGATAGCTCTTGTCCTTCCGGGCAACATAGTCATCCAACGGCCCCGCCCACGCCGTACCGACCAGCCACAACACCACCTGAACTGAATACAGCATATGTCGCACAACACATCTCCTTCTCTAGAGCGTCTGCGCCAGCCTCACCGCACCAAGAACGGGCTCGGCCACGCATACCACCGATTCCGGACGAAGCCCATGCCCGCCCAACACGTTAGTCACAAGATCCCGAAGTACCCCATGCCTCAGCAAAATGCCCCCGCTCAGAACCAGCGGGAACCCCGCCACAAATCCCAGCATGCGGGCCACCGCGATGACCATCGCCCCTAACTCCATGGCAGCGTGATCGAGAATGGCACGACCCATGGCGTCTCCCCCCTCGGCCACTCCAAAAACCACCTCCGCCAACCCCGCAATGGCCGCACGGTCGTCCGCCATCGGCGAGACTGCTGCAATCATCTCCAGTGGCGCACGAACCCCGAAATGCCGCACGAACGCATCGGTCAGCCGCGTAGCCGGACCACGCCCCTCGGCCCCCCGAGCCGCTGCCCTCAGCCCGGCCCGCGCGATCGAATAGCCGCTCCCCTCGTCACCCAGCAGAAAGCCCCAACCGCCTGAACGGCACGATCGACCATCCGGCCCCTGACCGAACGCCAGAGAGCCTGTCCCCGAAATCAACGCCACGCCCCATCCCTGCGACGCACCGGCCACAAGCACCGGAAGGGCATCGTGAACCACCCGAAACCGCACCGCCAGAGCCCGCCGTTGAGCCCACTCCTCAATCGCGCGACGATTCTCATCACGATCTGAACCGGCAAGCCCCACCACCGCCGCCGACGCCACTTGGCAAGTCAGACCCGCCGCCGTAAAGGCCGCATCGATCGCCTCATCTAGACTGGCCAGGGCACGATCGAACCCCACAACCTGAGAGTTGGAGGGACCCGAGACCCCACGACCCAGCACCGTCGGCGAGGCAGCCGACGACCGGGCGGCGAGCCAACACTCTGTCTTGCTGCCACCGCCGTCAATGCCGATCACAATGTCGTCACGATCCACAGTCTGCACCCGCTCCCATCGTCCCGATGTGCCCAGAACACATGAGTCGTCCCAGAACCCACACGATGTGCATGAGCGTGGTCTGGGCCTGGCGCGACCGTCACATTATACTGGGCAACCTGACATGCATCTTGCGATAAATCCCATCGACGCCGCCATCCTTCTGGCCTATCTGGTCGGCGTCGTCCTTTTCGGACTCTGGCTCGGACGAAGTCAACGAAATGTCTCCGACTACCTCCTCGGCGGAAGAAGCCTCCCCTGGTGGGGCGTCCTCCTCTCTATCGTCGCCACCGAGACCAGCACCGTCACCTTCCTCAGCGTGCCCGGCATAGCCTTCGCCCCACAAAGCGGCAGCATGGTCTTCATGCAGTTGACGCTCGGCTACATCCTCGGCCGATTCGCCATCGTCATCGTCTTCCTCCCGCTCTACTTCCGCGGCGAACTCTTCACCGCCTACCAGGTGCTCCATCAGAGATTTGGTCGAGCCACTCGCCAGACGGCCTCGCTCATGTTCCTCATCACGCGAAACCTGGGTGACGGCCTGCGGTTGTATCTCTCATCGCTCGTCCTCCAACACGTCACCGGACTCAACCTCTCCCTCTGCATCCTCATCATGGGCATCACCACCATCATCTACACCTTCGTCGGCGGCATGAAATCCGTCGTCTGGACCGATTGTATCCAATTCGCCATCTACATCCTCGGAGCGGTCCTGGCCGCCGCCATCATCCTTCGCGAACTGCCCGGCGGTTGGACACAACTCACCGATTTCGCCTCGCGAAACGGAAAGTTCCGCGTCTTCGATTTCTCGTTCGACCTGCGCCAGACCTACACCTTCTGGGCCGGCCTGATCGGCGGCTTCTTCCTGACCCTCGGCACACACGGAACCGACCAGTTGATGGTTCAACGATACCTGGCCGCTCGAAACCTCCGTGAGGCCGGCAGAGCCCTGGCCCTCAGCGGCCTGATCATCTGTGCCCAGTTCGCCCTCTTCCTGCTGATCGGTGTCGGTTTGGCCTGCTACTACAGCGCCGCGGGAACCTCCTTCACCAGAAACGACGAGGTGTTCGCCCAGTTCATTGTCGATCACCTTCCGGTGGGCATCGTCGGCATCACACTGGCTGCCGTCTTCGCCGCCGCAATGTCCACGCTCTCCAGTTCGCTCAACTCCTCCGCCACCGTACTGGTCAACGACTTCTACCTGCCGACATTCAACAACCCACCCTCCGAGACGCACCTGCTTCGCGCAAGCCGCATGCTCACCGTCGTCTTCGGATTCATCCAGATAGCCGTGGGCATCGCCGGTCAGCACCTCCACGAAAGCGTCATCAACAATGTGCTCGCAATCGCCAGTTTTACCACCGGCCTGACACTGGGGCTGTTCTTTCTCGGTGTTCTGAGCCGACGCGTCACCCAGTCCGCCGCCCTGGCAGGCCTCATCGGAGGTGCCTCCATTCTCACAACAGCCTGGTACGCAACACCTTTGGCCTGGCCCTGGTATGCCGTCCTAGGTTCATTGTCCACCACAGGAATCGGACTGCTCATTCACCTTCTGACACACCGGAACCCCACACACAACAAATCATAAACTTATCAATAGAAATAACTTAAGTGAGAAGACAAGAATCCGCTGCCCCCCCCCGGCTTCCCATAAAACCGCCCATCCATAGGCCTATGACAGACCTGGCCTTATCCATCTTTACTAGCACACAAGGAAATAGCTTGACTTTGCAGATCTGCCCCGCTACAGTTCATGCATTAGTCAGGGGGGATGCACAAGGCATCCAGCAAGGAACTGCAATCGATACATACCAAGGACACTGAGAGACGTAACGCTGCTCGGATAACAAGCATCCGCTGCGAGCTCAGTGCAATCGATCCCCAAGGATTGGTTTGAAAGTCGTAAAAGCCCGTTAAGGCAGGCTGTTGAGTATAGCGTGTCATCATTGAACCTTATTTGGAGGAAGGAAAGAACAATGAAAACGACTCTTCTGACGGTAGCTGTGTGTGGTTTGGTCCTGTCGTGTCTGGCCCCGGCCTACGGCGGACTGTACACCTTCAAGCCGAATCCCAAGGACCTGAGCGACCTGGACCACAGCTACGCCTACACGTGGGGGTTCAAGTGGAACATTCCGGCGGGTCAGGAGATCACCGGCGCGAACATCTTCATCGACAACATCAACGACTGGCAGGTCGAGTCGGATGACATCCTGTACGTGCATCTGCTCGACAACCCAGCCAATGGCGTCAAGACCTACACCGACTCGGAGAATCCCAGCGATTACTTCAAGAACCAGGGTCTGCTGCTGACCACGTTCACCGACGACGACAAGGCCCCGAATCCTGCGGAGGACTGGACCTATCAGTTCACCAGCTCGCAGATCGCCACCCTGGTCAGCTACCTGGCCAACGGCTCGGTCGGCTTCGGCTTCGATCCGGACTGCCACTACTACAACGATGGCGTGACCTTCAGCATCCAGACCCGCACCAACGTCCCCGAGCCCAGTTCGCTGCTGATGGCGGCAATGAGCATGGGCGCCACGGGCCTGCTTCGCAGGAAGGGCCGCTGATACGCCAGCCACGAGGCGCAAGACGTATCAACATCTGAGAATCGCTATTGTCACCACCCCCGAGAACCATAACGCGGACTCGGGGGTGGTTCTTTTTCGGCCCCATGGCGTCGAGCTGCCCCTGAACATCCGACGCCTCACAGCATCCGACCCCCTGTCGAGTATTGCAGCAAACGCCAATGCAACCCCATTCCTCGCAGCACCGTGCTACAATGTGCCCATCGAACCTCCGCGGTCACGAGGTCGGAAAGGGCTGGTCCAGCAGTGTGCTCCCACCTCACCGTGCTCTTCATAGTCCTGACGGGCCCCGACTCCTTCCGGGCGCAACCCGACCCCATGGAGTGGATTCAAGTATCCAAGGACCGTCACGGATTTTCGCTTGAGCGTTCAGGCCGCCCCTTCCACCCCTGGGGCTTCAACTACGATCACGACGAACGAGATCGATTGCTCGAAGACTACTGGGAAACCGAGTGGACCAAGGTCGCCGAGGACTTTCGGGAAATGAAGGAGCTCGGTGCCAACGTCGTTCGCATCCACCTTCAACTGGCCAGGTTCATGACGGCCCCCGATCGACCGAATGACCGATCGCTCGATCGACTCGCCCGCCTGATAGCACTTGCCGAACAGTTGAACATCTACCTCGATGTAACGGGCCTGGGATGCTACCACAAGCAGGACGTACCGCCCTGGTACGACCAGATGTCGGAGGCCCAGCGATGGGAGGTCCAGACGAAGTTCTGGGAAACCATCGCCCAAAGATGTGCCGAAAGCCCCGCCATCTTCTGCTACGACCTCATGAACGAACCGGTGGTCCCCGGCGGACGAAGGCAACCCGGCCAATGGCTGGCCCCCCCCCTGGGCGACAAATACTTCGTACAATTCGTCACTCTGGATTCCGCAGGACGCCCCAGGCCGACGATTGCCCGCCAATGGGTTCAGCAGTTGGCAGCAGCCATTCGCCGCCACGATCGGCGCCATCTCGTCACCGTGGGATTGGTGGATTGGAGCCTGAATCGTCCCGGCCTGACCTCGGGCTTCGAACCGCGCGAAATCGCCCCCGACCTGGACTTCATCAGCGTCCACATCTACCCCAAGACCGGTGAGATTGAACGATCGTTGGATACGCTGCGAGGCTTCGCCGTAGGCAAGCCCGTCGTGATTGAAGAGACCTTCCCGCTGGCCTGCAAAATGCCCGACTTCGAGCGGTTCATCCGCGAATCGGCCCGCACAGCCGCCGGGTGGATCGGTTTCTACTGGGGCAGGACCCCACAGGAATGCCGTCGCTCCCAGGCCATCCGAGATGCCCTCATGCTGGGCTGGCTCGACTTCTTCGCCGACCCGTCCCGACACCCCTTCGGCAAGGGCATCGCAACTCCGCCCCACGAATAACATCACCCTCCCCCTCATGATCCGGGTTGCATGAGTCCCGTCCGTTCGCCATACTCTTGTATTCGGGGGACCACGGACGACGACCTGCCCAGGAAGGGATCAACGGAGGAGTCTTTATGCGCAGCACCATCCGAGGGATGGCGATACTGTCGCTGCTGCCCGCCGTAGCAGTCTCGATTGCCCGTGCCGACAGCACATGTCGCGTTCGCGACGTGGTCTACAATGGCTGGGCCTGCAAGGAACTCAGCAACGGACAGATCGACGTGGTCGTCGCCCCCCAGCTTGGCGGCCGGATCATCCAACTGCGGCTCGGCGAAACCGAATACCTCTGGGTCAACCCGGAACTGGCCGGCAAGGTCATGCCCGACGGCGTAATCCCCCCCGCCGCCGATTCGAAGACTCCCCCGGCCTGGGCAAACTATGGCGGAGACAAACTCTGGCCCGCGCCCCAGGGCTGGGCAGGACCCAACGAATGGCCCGGACCGCCGGACCCCTATACAAAGGGAGGCATCGTCGACCACGGTCCCTACAAGGTCGAGACCCTCAAGACCGGATCCAACGAAGCCGGCCTCCGACTCACCAGCCCGATCGACACCTACGCAGGCCTGCGATTCATCAGGGATATCCTCATCACCTCGGGCAGCACCACGGTCCACCTCCGCACCGCCATGATCAATGCCTCCGACAGGCCCATCGAATGGGGCATCTGGCAGGTCACGCAGCATGGCGGTCACACCCGTGTGAAGGACAAGCCGATAGCCTGGGACCTCGCACGAGCAGATGTGCAAGCCTGGTCGCCCCTGAACCCCAAGAGCCGTTACCCTCAGGGCTACAAGGTCATGTTCGGCCCCGACGACAACCCGCAGTTCGGTGCGATCCCGGCACAGGCCGGCGCTGCAACCCCAAGGCTCTTCCGGTTGGACTATCAGTTCCGAGTCGGCAAGGTGGGCATAGACAACGCGGCCGGCTGGATCGCCATAACTCACGCCAAGAGCGGACACCTCTTCGCCCACCTCTTCGCCCCCGAAGCCCAAAAGGAGCATCCCGACGGCGCCAGCGTCGAGTTCTGGGCCAGCGGTCCGGGCAAGATCCGCACCGGCGATCAGGAGGTCGAACTGGATCAGAACCAGCCGCTCCTGATCGAAAGCGAAATCCTCTCCCCCAGAGTCCGCCTGGTACCCGGCACGCAGTACACCTTCTCCTCGACGATCCATCTGAGCCGAGGCGTCGGCCCCGTGCTTTCGGTAACCCGCGAATATGCAGAGCTCGATCCGATCCGCCGGACGGATGACGGAGGCTTGGCCGGCAAGATCGCGGTCTTCAAAGACGGAATGCTCCACGTCGCGGAGTCCATGCTGAGCAGCCGGTTCCATGAGTTGGCCAAGGTCACCGCAGGCGAGGTCTACGATCTATCCCAACTCTCCAAAGAAGCCAACATCCGCCTGTCCGCGCCCAAACCCGATGCCGGCAAACCCTCGCTGTCCATCGTCACCCAGACCAGGCAGGCAGAGAAGCCCAGAACCCGAAGCGAACCCCAGCCCCCCTCCGGCAAAGCCGTACACATAAGCACCGCGAAGGAGTTTGAAACCCTCGTGCTCAAGGCCACCAAACCGGCCCTCGTGGACTTCTACGCCGACTGGTGCGGGCCCTGCCGGCGTCTCGCACCGATCATCGAACAGATCGCCAAGGAACTGGCGGGCAAGGCCTTGGTCTACAAGGTCGACGTGGACAATCTCGAGTCCGTGGCCAGAAAATACGGCATCGAGTCGATTCCCCACATCATCGTGTTCAGCGATGGGAAGCCCGCGCGACAACTCGTGGGATTCAGGCCAAAACAGGACTATCTCTCGGCCGTCACGGAAGTGATAAACGCGAAATAGGATCCATCAAAGGCGGTAAGGAACGAAGCGAATGCAGGTCAGACGCACCATAAGAGTAACACCCGAGTCCCGGCCGCGAGCCCCGCAACTCCGCCCGTGTCTGAACCGAGAGACGCTGCCCATCCGGAACCGCCTGCCGCAGGGCCTCGCAGCCGTCGTCATCCTGATCGCCCTGGCCCCCGCCGGATGCCAGCTCTACGTCAACGATGCCGATCGGCAGGTGTACAAGCTGATCGAGAAACGCGAGCAGCAGGCGATCGGCACACGACCGGCCTCCGACATCGACAAGGAAATCGTCCCACAGGCGGTCCCCCGCAGCGCCTACGACCACGTTCCCTCGCCCACGAAACCGGACATCCCCGACGCCATGCGAGCGACATCGCACCCGAGCACACAGCCGCTCACCCCGCCAACGTCTCAGCAGTTCCTCAGCTCCGACAAGGCCGACGACGTCGGGCCGACCACGCAGCCCGATCGCGAAGGCGAAACGACAACTCAGACTCAGAAGCAGGCGGCCCCGACCACCCGGCCGGTTCGCCCCATGCGGATGAAGCTCTCCGACGCCCTGTCCTTCGCCTTTGGAAACTCTCGCGAGTTCCAGTCGGCCAAGGAAGACCTCTATCTTTCGGCCTTGGCCCTGACGCTCGAACGACACATGTGGGGTCCGCGGTTCACCGCCGGGCTCAGCACCGACTACGCCAACTACGGGCAGATTCGCAATTTCGACCACGCCATGCGGGCGATCTCCAACGTCGCAGTCCAGCAGCGACTGCCCTACGGCGGCGAGGTGACCGCCAAGGTGATCGACACCTACATGCGAGACCTCGGCCGCCGAATCACCTCCAACGAAAGCGGCCAGGCGATCATGGAGGCCAACGTGCCCATCCTTCGCGGGGCCGGAAAGGTCGCCCGCGAAAGCCTCTACCAGGCCGAGCGGAACCTGATCTACTCGACCAGGTCGTTCGAACGATACCGCCAATCCTTCGCCGTACGCATCGCCGTCGCTTACTTCGAATTAGTCCGACAGAAGCAGCAGATCGCCAACGCCCGAAGCAGCTATCGCAGCTTCTACGCCGATAGCGAACGATCGACGGCCCTGTTCCAGGCCGGGAGACTCATCGAACTCGAAGCCCAGCGTGCCCAGCAACAGTTGCTGTCCGTCTGGAATCGCGTGGTCGATACCGAAGAGGCCTATCAGCGTGCCCTCGATGCCTTCAAGATCCTCCTGGGCATGACTACCACCGAACCGATCGACATCGTGGAAGAAGATTACGACCTGATGATCCCCAAGATCGAGGAACCCAATGCCATCGACATCGCCCTGTCGCGTCGCCTCGATCTGATCAACGACCGCGACGCGATCGACGATGCCCATCGTGGCGTCAACGTGACCCAGAACGGATTGCTGCCCGATCTCAACTTCCGGGGCAACGTCACGTGGGACACCAATCCCAACGAACTGGACGTTTGGCACTACGAGCACGAACGAGCCACCTGGCGAGCGGGCATGGATCTGAACCTGCCCCTTGATCGCGTCAAGGAACGCAACGATTATCGGGCCGCCCTCATCGATCTCCGCCGCGCCGAACGCCGCTACGAGCAGTCGGCCGACACCGTCCGCCTTCAGGTCCGACAGGCAAAGGGCGAGATCGAACGAGCCATGACGAGCCTCTCGATTCAGCGACAGAGCATCGACCTCGCACAGCGACAGCGGGAAGCGGCCGACTTTCGCTTCAAGCAAGGTCTCATAAGTAACCGCGAAGTCGTCGACGCCGAGAACAACCTGTTGTCCGCACGCGACGGCTATGCCTCTGCACAAAGCCGGCTTTATCAGGCGCTGTTGGCGTTTTACCTGAACACAGGAATGATTCGTGCCTCCGATGAAGGACAACTGCTGGATCCGGTAGCACTGAAGCACTAGAATAGTGATCGGTAACCAAAGCGCAAGGCGGACCACACAACGGAGTTCTGTCCTTCTGCCCCTGACATCCAGGGGTGCTTTGGAGGGGAGTGGGCGGCCGGCTGTAAGATCCTCAAGTGTGTATGTAGCCCCTGGGGATCCGAACAGACGCGCACAGATGCGATCCTGCGTGAGAAGATGAGCCGTTTGACCGAACCACAAACCGCCGGGTTGCGCCAGGAGAGGCTGAACCTCCCTGCCGTTGAAACCCACACTCGACAGGGTGGCATGATCAGCCCGCCACAACGCCCCTCCAGGCTGAAACGGCTCCGAAAGCCTTGGCTGATCGCATTGATCCTGGTCATCAGCGCCATCACAGCGTTCTGGATAGGCCAGAAGAGCCGTAGGTCCGACAATGGTCCCGATATTCGAATCTATGAAGTCCGACGCATGGACTTACCGATCACGCTGATTGCCCGTGGTGAAATCAAGGCCAAGAAGAATACTGAAATCCGCTGCCAGGTCGAAGGGCGAAGCACCATCGTGTGGCTCATCGACGAAGGCAAACAGGTCAAAGAGGGTGATCTCCTCGTCGAATTGACCAACGAAGGCGGCAGTGGCGGACTCAGCATCGACGACCGTATCAAGCAGCAGGAAATCGCCGTGGCCAACGGCAAGGCCGCTCTGGAAGGCGCCAGGAAGACCCACGAAATACAAATCGACAAGAACGCCAGCGATATCCGCAAGGGTATCCTCGCTATGGATATGGCCAAGCTCACCCTGACCAAATTCAAGGAAGGCGACACGCGGCAGTACCGCCAGACCGCCCAACTCACCCGGGAAGAGGCCGAGGCCGTCCTCCGACGCCGCGAAGCTGACTTTGAAACCAGCAAGCAGCTCTTCGCCCGAGGCTACATAACCCGAACCGAGCACGAAAATGACAAGTTCAATGCCTACAAAGCCAAACTCGAGGTCGAAAAGGCCCTCCTCGCCGAGGAAATCCTGACCAAGTACAGTGAGAAGAGAGACCTCGCTGAGAAAGAATGGGCCGTCGAAGAGGCCATCAAGGAACTCGAACGCACCAAGAAAAGCGCCGATGCCCAGGCCGCTCAAACCCAGGCGGCCCTCGTCGCACGTACGGCCGAATTCGAAATCACGACCCACAACTTAGAGAAGCTCCAGCGCCAGAAGGAGAATCTGAAGATCCGTGCCCCGGGACCGGGCATGATCGTCTACCATCGCAGCAACCCCTGGGACCCCCAGCGGATCGAGGCAGGCGCTTCGGTCTACGAGCGACAGATTCTCATCGACCTGCCCGACCCGACCATCATGCAGGTCGAGGTCAAAATCAACGAATCGCAGATGGACAAGATGGACCTGGACCTGCCGGCCACCATCGAGGTCGAAGGCATCCCCAACGTGCGGTTCACTGGCAAGGTCACCAAGATCGGTGTGCTGGCCGACGCCCAAAACCGCTGGATGAACCCCAACCTCAAGGAATACAGCAACGAACTCACCCTCGATCAGCAAAACGAGGACCTCAAGCCCGGCATGTCGGCCAGCGCCGACATCCTCGTCAAACGGCTTGAGAATGTCCTGGCGGTTCCCGTCCAATGCGTCTTCAGCAAGGGCGGAAACGCCTTCGTATTCGTAAATGGCGGACAGGTCGCCGTCCGCCAGGTCAAGCTCGGAATGGCCAGCACCGAGTACGTCCAGGTCCTCGATGGCCTCAAAGTCTCCGAGAAGGTCCTGCTGTCCGTCACCGATGAACAGAAGCGGCTCCTGCCTAGCGACAACAATGACGAGCAGAACAAGCTCCTCAAGAACGCCGGTAAACGCCCGCCGACCCCACCGCTGCCGCCGGGTGTCAAACCCAAACCCGCCGACGCCAAACCGGTCGGCAAACCCAATCCGGCCAGCAAGCCTGCTGCCGGCGGATCACCGCCGCCCAAGAAGTAGCAGCCGACACGCCGTTCCTTCCGTGAAGGGTCTCTCGACGCATCCCTCTGCATGAGCCATACCCTGCCCTGCAACCCTCGTCCCGCCCCCGAGCCGATTCCGAAATCCAAAAAGGGCGCCACCCCTTGCGACGATGGCGCCAGTCATTACGATAGTCCCTCGACGGTTAGGGACTGACACCGGCGCAGGCCTCACGCCTCGCGCCCTGATTCGCAGAAGAAAGGCTGAGTTCCATGAGCAACTCCGACGTCCAAACGTTCTCTTTTCCAACGACCATCGAGTTCGGCCCCGGAGCCATCGAACGATTGCCGGGCCGCATTGCCTCGCTCGGCGCGTCGCGACCCCTGCTGGTCACCGACGCCGGAATGCTCAAGACCGATGCCTTCGAGCGGGTCAAACGCGTCCTCGATACCGCCAAGATCCGCTTCAGCGTCTACAGCGGCGTCCAGCCCAACCCGATGTCCGCAAACGTCGACGACGGCGCCGCCGCCTTCAAGTATGATGAATGCGACATCGTCCTGGCCGTCGGCGGCGGAAGCCCCATCGACGCCGGAAAGGCCATCCGCCTCCGAAGCACTCACTCCGAGGCACTCATTGAATTCGATGACGCCCGCGACGGCGCGTCGAGAATCCGCGGCCAGATGCCGCCCATGATCGCCGTCCCGACCACCGCAGGTACCGGAAGCGAGGTCGGACGCAGCGCCGTTATCACCATCCCCGAGGTCGGCCGAAAGGTGGTCATCTTCAGCCCACACCTCATGGCCAACGTCGCGATCTGTGACCCCCAGCTCACGCTCGCACTGCCGCCCTTCCTCACCGCCGCCACCGGAATGGACGCCCTGAGCCACAACCTCGAAGCACTCGCCGCAAAGGGTTACCACCCCATCTGCGAGGCCATCGCCTATCAGGGGGTCGCACTGGTCGCCGCCAATCTCGGCCGCGCCGTCAAAGACGGCAAAGACATCGAAGCTCGAAAGAACATGCTCATGGCCTCCATGATGGGCGCCATCGCCTTCCAGAAAGGCCTCGGCGCCGCCCATTCGCTGGCCCACCCCCTCAGCACCGAAGTGAACATGCAGCACGGCCTGGCCAACGCCCTCGCCCTGGCCCATGTGGTTCGATTCAACCGCGACGCCGCCGCCGATGCCTATGTCCGGGCCGCCCGCGCCTTCGGCCTCCCCCAGGCCGATGCAGGCACACAGAAGGCCGTCGACGCCCTCAGCCAGGCGATCGCGCAGCTCAACGCCGACATCGGCCTGCCGACCACCCTGTCCGCCGCCGGTGTCAAGCGAGACCTGCTGCCGCTGCTGGCCGACAAGGCGTTCGAAGACGCCTGCCATCAGTGCAATCCGCGAACATGCTCGCGAAACGATCTGTTCGCACTCTACGAAGCGGCGTTCTGACCCCACGCGCACCGCCCCCCCGGCCATCCTCCGTTGTCACAACGCCCCCGCGCCGGGCCCGACGCCATCGGTCTGCGCCCACCTCGGAGCATGCCCCGGACGTTGTCGCCGCCACGAAGAGAGATATAATCCCCATCGGACAGACCGGCTCCCGAGAGACGACGTGACATGAAGGCGCGTACCAAAATCCTGCTGCCCCTGATGATCGCCTTCCTGTGTCTGCTGGTCGCCACCAGCGGATACATGATGCTCGAGGGTTGGACGCTGCCGGAAGCCCTCTACATGGCCGTGATTGTCCTGTCCACCACAGGACTCAAAGAAATCCATGAGATGGACCGCTGGGGTCTTGCCTGGACGGTCGTCGTCATCGTCTTTGGTGCCGCCAGCCTCGCGGCGGCCTACAGTCTCATGACCTCGGCCATCGTCGGGGGTGAGCTGCGGCGGGTGATGGGTAGACGCATGCAACAGAACAAAATAAACCAGCTCGATCAACACGTCATCGTTTGCGGCTACGGGCGCATGGGAGAGATGATCACCGAAGACCTAATCCGACAGGGCGTCAAGGTCGTGGTGATCGACAACGATGATGCCCAGACCGCCCGGCTCGAAGAACGCAGCATCCTCTACGCCCTGGGAGACGCCTCCGACGAGCAGACGCTCCTCCAGGCCGGGGTCATGAGGGCCCGCGGACTCGTCGCCGTCCTGCCTCAGGACTCCTCCAATGTCTTCGTCACCTTGACCGCCCGCGGATTCCGCGACGACCTCAGCATCGTCGCCCGGGCCGAACAGACCAGCACCGAACCCAAACTGCGGCGTGCGGGGGCGAACCACGTGATCTGTCCCACAGTCATCGGTGCCTCCCGCGTCACCAATCTGATCATCCGACCGCACGTCGCCGACTTCATCGAGGTCACCGCCAAGGGCGTCGAACTCGAACTCGACGAATACCGCATCACCTCGGGCTCGCTCATCAAGGAAATGACGCTGCGGCATTCCGAACTCCGCCAGAAGGCAAACGTCATCGTCGTGGCCGTCCGAAACCAGGCCGGCCAGATGACCTTCAATCCAGGCCCCGAGCAGATAATGCAGGTGGGCGATACTCTGATCCTGATTGGACCGGCCGGGCTGGCCGGTCGTCTGCAACAGTTGGAGGCTTGAAACCCGATGAACCGTACCGAACTGGCTGCCGCTATCCGCACCGCCGCCTATCTCGAAGGTGATTTCGTCCTCAGGTCCGGACGGCGAAGCAAGTACTACCTCGACAAATACCTCTTCGAAACCGACCCAAAGATCCTCGCCGCCGTCGGCCAGCTCCTCGCCGAGAAGGTCACGCCCTCCGTCGACCGTATCGCCGGTGCCGAGCTGGGCGGCGTCCCCCTGGCCGCCGCCACCGCCATGGCCTCCGGAAAGCCCTACGTCATCGTCCGAAACGCCAAGAAAGACTACGGCACCAGTAAACCCTTTGAGGGCCGCCTCGAAAAAGGCGAGCGCGTCCTCATGGTCGAGGACGTCGTGACGACCGCCGGCCAGGTTCTCGAAGCCGCCAAGGTCCTCCAGGCCGCCGGCGCCACGATCGATCGCGTTGTTGCCGTCATCGACCGCCAGGAGGGCGGACGTCAGGCCGTCGAGGCCGCCGGATTGGTCTTCGAGGCCCTCTTTACCACCGCCGACCTCGGCGTCAAAACCTCCTGACCCCCGGGGAAAGCCTTTGGGGTGGTGAAAACTCGCGGTACGCTCTGGACCTGATGGCGGTAAGTGACTATTATGACTGGATTCCGGCTCCGGCGGTTTCGTGCCGCCGGGGGGCGGTATTTTGTTCAGGCCCCTTATCTCATTATGTGAACGCGGTATGGAAACGATTGAACCCCGTGGCAATGTGAAAGTAACGGTCAAGAAGACACCCCTGAGCAAAGGGGCTCGCTCGACCCTGGCCAGACTGTTCCTCAAGGACCCCAAGATCGCCAAGACGCGCCGCAAGGACCCCAAAGGCACGATCCCCGAACGGCGCGGCGGGCGGATTTGGATGGGACACATACGCGGCACGGTGGCCGCGGTTCCTCATGTCGGCGACTCCTGTGAAATCCAGGCGACGCTCGACGTCGTGCGTGATCTGGGCAGCGTCAAGCGGTACGTCGACGTGACGGCCCTGTGACGTCGGCCTGTACACCCCCTATACCTGTTTCCCTTTGGGAGGGTTTCCGGTGCGTGCGGTGCGTCAATCGGCGGTGGTGTGGGGTCTGAAGCTCAATCTCTATTTGATGATACTCGCCATGACGGGGGCTAGTGTCCTCCTCAGCGGCGGCTGCCATGCGAAGAAGCTCATCTGGTTCCCGGCAGCCCCGACCGAGAAGGACTACGATCGACCGCTGCCGCCCGGGCAGTTGGCGCTCCGCAAGATCACCGACCCCAATGAGATCCCCGACTTCTCTGGGGCGATGGGTGATGTCGAAGCCCTCAAGCAGGCAATTCGACGCAGCTTGAACTACATGTCCAAGCCGTCGAGCCAGCAGTTCTATCCCTACGGCGAGATCACACACGCCCAGGCGGTGGCCAGCCTTAAGGCCTTTCTGGCCATGCTGGAATCCGGCGTCAGCCGAGGACCCGAGTTGAACCGGCGCATCCGCGAGGAGTTCGATGTGTGGATCTCCGTGGGCTGCGACGACAGGGGCACCGTGTTGTTCACCGGCTACTACTGCCCGATCTTCGACGCCAGCCAGACGCGGACCGAGAAGTTCAAGTATCCGCTCTACAAACGGCCGGCCGACCTAGCCAGCGACCCGCAATCCGGCAAGATCCTCGGACGCAAGACCTCTGGCGGCTCGATGACCCCCTATCCGACGCGTCAGGAAATCGAACAAAGCGGCATGCTGCGTGGAACCGAACTGGTCTGGCTGGGCGACCGCTTTGAGGCCTACGTCGTCACCGTCCAGGGCTCGGCCAAGCTGCGGATGCCCGACGGCTCGATCTACGAGATCGGCTACGCGGGCAACAACGGGCACGACTACAAGTCCATCGGGCGGGCCTTGCTGGCCGACAAGCAGATCAGCCGGAACGAGCTTTCACTCCAGGGCCTGATCGGCTACTTCAAGAAGCACCCCGAACAGATGGACTACTACCTCTGGAAGAATCCGCGATACGTGTTCTTCCAGCCGCGTCCGGGCGGCCCGTACGGCAGCCTGAACGAGGTCGTCACCCCATGGCGATCCATCGCAACCGACAAGGACGTCTTCCCGAGGGCCAACGTGGCCTTCCTCACGGCCGAAGACTTCCCGCTGCCGGGACAGGGACTCGGAACCGGGTCCTATCGAGCCTTCGCCTGTGACCAGGACACCGGTGGTGCCATCCGGGCCGCCGGCCGTTGCGACGTATTCATCGGTACGGGCGATGCCGCGGGCCAAGTGGCCGGACGCACCTACTCTGAAGGCAAGCTCTATTACCTGTTCACCAAGCAGGTGCCGCCGCCAACGGCCCCACCGGATGTGCAGAAGACCTCTGAGAAGGCCGCCCCGAAACCGGCGACCCCCTGAAGCCCAAGAAGAACCCGGTGTAGGGTACTTGAGCCGGTTGGGATTCGTGGCATACAGGAGGATAAACCCCCATGTATTTTATATCCTCCTGATCGAGTCGACGTGTGAGGCCAGGAAACACCCCCGGAGAACGACGCCCGGGGCCATGCGGAGCGGAACATTCCTGGCTATTGAAAAAGGACGGGACGCTGGACGACCCGTAAAATGCCGACTAAACTACAGTAGGTACATGTGGTGTACCTGGGCCATCCAAACCCGACAGGGCGACGAGGGCGAGATTCGTTGTCAGGCGGGCTCATTTCTCCCCGGTGGTCTGTCTCCAACGTGAAACAGGAGAACGCCTAATGACTAGGCTATGCGTGCTGTCCTTGCCTTGCGCCGCCTTGACGGCCCTGGCCCTATCGTTCGGTCTCTGCCCGGCCAAAGCCGATCTGATCGGCGTATCGTCGACCTGCCAGGCCACCGTCTCGCTGTTGGAGGGCGGCCAGGTCGTTCAAACCGACTCTGAAACCGAGCTTTATCCCCAAAGCACGTCCACACTTCCGATGTCGGCCCGGGCGTCGATCACGTCCCGGAGCGGTGAGGAGGTCAAAGGCATTGGACTCAGCTTCTGCCAGTTTAAAGACCCCGCCAGCCGTAGCGGCGGCGTCCCCGACGAGCTGAACATCGACGCCACCACCTACGCCGCCGACAGTGCAACCAGCTACGACGTAAGCGGGCTCGTCCGTGAGAGCCGCGTGGTCCGGTTCACCGCTGTACAAACAGGTGCCGCCATCGGTGACGAAGTCGAATTCGAGAGTACGGTCTACATCCGCGGGCTCCTGGCGGCTGTCGTCCGACCCTCGGGCCTCGACCTGACCGGTCTGAAGGCCACGGTCGAGACGACCGTCGTCTGCATTCGGCCCAATCGTGCCGATGACACCGTCATGACGGCCACGTATGAGCTGGCCGGCAGTTCCGACGGAACCGTCGCCCTTAACCTCGCCGGACAAGCCAAGGCCGACCAGGTAACCGTTACCGATCTCAGCTCGGTCGTCACGGACCTGGCGGTGGTGAAGGTGGCGTTCATGCCGTCGATCGCTATCACATATCGGTACAAGGCGACGGTGGGCGAACAGACCGAACTGGTGGCCAGGCTGCAAGTGAAGCTCGTCAGTGTGCCCGGTGGTGCGGGTGTAGCAGCCGCATTCGGAATGCCCGGCGAAACCCTGGGCAAGGTCATCGAGACCGCCGTCAGCGGGGCCACCGCCGCCAAGATGATTCGCTCGATCAACAAGAAGATCGGCGAACTGCCCGCCGGCTCACTGGACGCCCTGGTGGACCCGCCCTCGGCGCAATTGAAGGCTGACAACACCAATACCCAGAACACAGCGGATCCGTTCACCTCGTGGTTCGCGGGACTCTGTGGCGGCCTAGGCGCAGAATCCGCCGTCGGCGTGTTGATGTTCTTGTTCTTTACCGGCCTGCGACCCCGCCGGTAACGAGCCCAGCCCCCCCAGATTCGTCGTGCGACGCCTGCCGGCAGCGGCAGAGATTGCTCTCCCCCTGTACCCGTAACGACATCGGCCGTGGGGTGACAGGATATAAGCCACTCCAGACGCCTGCCCCCTTCTGGTAGCAGGAGACAACTTCCCAACACCCGGTATTCGTCCGGCTTGAGGCCCTGCTCGGCACCGGCTAGGCTTGTCCCGCCGTCGGCCCCCTCGGTCCGAACGTGTCGGAGAGCGACGTCCGGATCGTGTGGCCGAGGCTTTCAGCAGGATTGGGGGACATCTGGATTTCGACCCCGATGGTGCGGAGGACGCCAGCATGAATACAACGACGGTCACCCAAATGATTCTCGGCGCGTGTCTCCTGTGGGCTTGTCCGGGGCGAACATTCGCGGAAGACACCAACACCGAATACTTGAGCGACCGCATCTATAGCATGGCCATCTGTCCGTCGTTCATGGGTGTGGACACCACGCCGTATCGCGTCTGGCCCAAACACGTGCCGGGCTCGCCCATCCGCATCCTATCCAAGGAGTACAAGAAAGGACTGGGGGTCGATGCGCCCAGCGAGATTATTGTGGCGCTGAATGGCGAATACGACGTCTTCGAAGCCGAGGTGGGAGCTCAGTGGCAAGGTGGATCGCCCTGGCCGTTCACCTTCCAGGTGGCGGTGGATGGACAGAAGCGGTTTGAAAGCACTCCCCTGTTTGAAAAGGACAGTGCCCAGGCGGTCCGTGTCTCGGTGAAGGGGGCGAGAGAACTCCGCTTGAAGGTCACCGGAGGTGGCATATGTAACTGGGCCGACGCCCGTCTGGTTCGAAGCACACCGGCAGCTGCGGATCGCTCGCGTGAACCGGTCGACATGGCACCGTTCGCTCGCGTCCTCACGTGGGATCCCAAACGCATGGATGGTGCCCGCGTGAACCCCGTGGAGGAGTTCCCGGCAGCAGATGTCTTCCTGGAAAACGAGGTGGTATGCGGCCCCGATGGAATCTACACCGTTCCCTTCTTGACCGATGGACAAGGCTGCATCGGGCTCCAGTGGCGAGAACTTCGCCGCATCACCGCCCTGAGCATCGAATTCGCGGGTTCGTCGGCACCTGCTTCGGCGGGGGCTCGTGTCGAGCGCTGGATCGGCGGTCGCGATTACGTCACCGGCGAATCGCCGTGGCAGGGACGCTGGGAACCCGTCAAAGGCACCCTCCATGTTCGCGGCAATCAATGGTCCATTCCGATGTCCGAGGAAACGCGGATGATCCGATGGATTCTACCGCCGGCCGCCAAACCCGCGGTCTTGCGACGCCTTTCCGCCGTGACGAGTTCGACCTGGGCCACGGCCGGCCTGCTATTCCAGATCGAGACCCCAGCACCCGGCTCCGTGGGCGAGATTGAAGTGTACAACGGGCAGATCCTCGATCCGATCGGACCGGGAGCACCGCTGCGATGCACCTGGGACCTGGGCAAACCGCTGCATCTAAAGGTGGGATATACGACGCAGAAACCCTGGGGGCTCGACCGCACGGTGGTCCGCGTGGGCTTGCCCTCGGGCGATTTCAGCGTGGCGGTAGACGATCTGCTGCCCGGCGAGTTCCCACCCGCAACACCGGCGGCACAGGGGCAAACGACCCTCTGGAAGACCACCGACGAGGTGGTCAAGGACCTGCACGCGCTCGGGGCCGTTTACGTCAGAGAACACGGTTTCTTCGCCACGGCCGAGCCGGCCAGGATCGGCCTTGCCGAATACAAGCAGAAGATCGCCGGTCGCCGGTCTGTTCTGGAGCAGGTGCGACGGATGCCGGACCAGGACTTCACGCGTGCCTTGCAGAAGACGTATTTCCCACGGCAAGACACCTCGCCCACGATGTTGTCCCTGGCATGCGACAACCGCAAGGTCATCGTCGACCGCGATGGCACTGTTCATTTCGGCGTGCCGGGCCCCTTCCTGGGTGTCATGACCTTCCCCTTGGCCATGGCTCCGCGATTGGGCTCCGGAAAGAATGAAGGACTCACTCGCCGGTTGGATGGCGGCTGGCTGCCGATCCCCATCACAACGGTAACCGACGGCGGCCTGGTGTACTCCCAGCGGACGTTTGTCGCCCCCTACGGCACGGCAACCTCCATCAACCCTTTGCTGAAATACCGCTCGTTGTGCGTCGCGGAGTTCACTATTTCTAACCCGCAGTCGGCCGAGGCCCAGGCCAGCCTCGGGCTCACGTTCACCACGAATGCCGATTCCACACCTAAGCCGGCGGAGTGCCGGATGCTGGCTCAGCGTCTGGTCGCATCGAAAGAGGGAAAGCTGATTGCCGCGGTCGATCTGTCGGGGGCGGTTTCCCTGCGGTCGGACATCAAGGAGGGCGTTCTGACGCTCAGCGGTTCGGTGGCACCCGGCGCGAGGGTGCAATGCGTCGCCTACATGCCCGGTTGGGACATGAAGGCCGACGACCACGCCTCGCTGGCCGGCAGCACCGATCTGGCAAGAGCGGCGGAGGAATACTGGAAGGATGTGGTGAAGCCCGGAATGCAGATCGAGATTCCGGAGCCCGTTCTGCAAAACCTGATTCTGTCCTCCGTCGTGCACTGTCACATCGTGGCCAGGAATGAAGACGATGGGAGGATCGTCGAGCCCTGGATCGCGTCGAACTGCTACGGGGCACTGGATGGCGAATCGCAGGTTGTCATTCGAGGCATGACGTTCATGGGGCAGCATGAGTTCGCCCGCATGGCCCTCGACTACTTCATCAAGCGGTACACCCCCTCCGGCTTCCTGGTAAGCGGCTACACGTACGGCCCGGGCACAGGCCAGCACCTCTGGGTGCTCGCCGAGCATTATGGTCTGACGAAAGACTCCCGCTGGCTCTCGAACAACGCTCCCAGAATCGCAACGGCGTGTCGCTACATCACGAGACAGACCACAAAGACCCGAAGGCAGGATGTCGGCGGCGAGCCCCCACCCGAGCACGGCCTGCTTTCGCCCGGGCGATTCGCCGACTGGGGGCACTGGGGCTTCATATTCGCCATCAACGGTCACCACTATGCGGGGCTCTCACAGGCAGCGACCGCCTTGAAGGAAGTGGGACTTTCCGACGCGTCCTCGTGGATCGATACCGCCCGGAAGCATCGGGAGGCCATCGTGCGGGCCTATCGGTGGATGTTGCCCCGCATGCCGGTGGTGCCGCTGAGGGATGGCAGGTGGGTCCCGGGCTATCCCTTCGAGCTGTACGGATTCGGTCCCGTCCAGCAGTTCTACCCAAGCCTGCCTGTCTGGATCTACGACACCCTCGCGGGGGCGCACCATCTCGTGCCCCTCGGGGTGCTCGAACCGAACGGCAGGGAGACCGAGTGGATGATGGACCACATGGAAGACCTCCAGTTTCTCAGATCATGGGAGGGCGGCCAGCCTGCCGAATACGAGGCACAGAAAGACAGCGACCCTTTCAACTGGGGCGGCTATCTCAAGGCCCAACCGTACTACATGCGCAACCTGGAGATTCACGCCCTGCGGGACGACGTCAAGCCGTTCATCCGAGCCTACGTCAATACGGCCGTCACGACAATGAACAGGGAGAATCTGACCGTCTGGGAGAACACATGGGGTGCGGCCGCGTGGGACAAGACCCACGAAACGGGCAACTTCCTCTATCAGTCGCGCGTCATGCTGGTCATGGAGCGCGACAACGAACTGTGGCTGGCCCCGTTTGTCATGGCACAATGGATGAGGAATGGACAGTCGGTGGCCGTCACAAACGCCCCGACCTTCTTCGGCCCGGTTAGCTACCGCATTCAATCACACGTCGGAGAAGGTCACATCGACGTGACCATCTACCCGCCGAGCCGCACGACACCCGGCAGCATCGTCCTGCGACTGCGCCATCCCGAAGGCAAGAAGATGCGGAGAGTCACCGTCAACGGCACAACCCACACCGGCTTCGATCCCGAGAGAGAGATCGTTCGCCTCTCGGCGACAGGGAGGCCAATCGCGGTCCGCGCCGACTACTGAGGAAGGCATTGGCGACATCCGAAGCCAGTGCCGCTGCGAGTTCGCCGATCACTCCTCGAAGTGATAGTTGAACCGTCCGTTGGGAGCCACGTCGCCGTCGGTGATGAACGAGCTGATATCGCCGTCTCCGGCGTTATCCGCCCACTTGAAATCGAAACGCAATGGTCCCTTGTCCATGCACAGGGGTCCACGCGGCACCGCCAGGTGAAGCTCGTTGCCCGCCATGACCCACGCCGCCTCCGACACCGGCTGCCACTTCCAGCCGCCCGCGTAGCGTTCCACCACGCCGGCCGTCGAACCTCGCCGCAGGCGGTTCACAACCACATCGTAGCCCTCCCAGCCGGTCCGAGGATCGCCGTCGGCATTGATGAACAGCAGCATCCACTTCTCCCCGGTCGGCGGCGTGATCGGCTTGTCGGTACGGACGTAGAAGTAGAGAAACCGGTCATCGCGAGCCACCTTGGCGAGCACAAGGTCGTTACGACCCGTGGCATTGCGATAGCGGGTGTGGTTGTTGTAGCCCGGCCAGTCGCGACTGGCGATATCACCCGCGTCGTCGCGATAGGTCGGCGCTACATCTGCCCATTGCCCGAAATCGCTGTTGAGTTTGATGCCCGTGGGAGCACTCGCCTTGGGCGGCGGACGCACACCCTTATAGCGTCGAACATAGGACACAAGCTGATAGTAGTAGGCGTCGCCATGGCCGCCCCTCATCGGTTCGATGTCGCGGCTGTGCTCCTGATCGAACGTGTCCACGAACATCACCGGATTCTTCACACCGGCGAATTCATCGAACCGCATCGCTATCCACTCGTTCCAGCCGGTGATGAAGACAAAGCGGGGGTCTTCCTTGAGTGCCCGCTCGAACTGCTCGGCAAAGTTGAACCCCCGGTTGATGGCCCCCGGCCGCGTGTCCGTTGTACCGTCGTGGTAGCTTCGCCCCCGCGAGCCCGCCTCGCTCATCGAGCCGAGCCGATTCCCCACGGCATTCTGAGCCACGCCCACGGACATCTGCTCCTTCTGCCCTCGCGAGTTCATGAAGACATGCTGAGGATATACCTCCAGCCAACTCCACATGTCCGGCTTGGTCTGGCCCTTGAAGTAGTCTGGCTGGGGGCGCCGGAAGGTGAAGAATCCTCGCAACTGTAGCGATCGATCACTCCAGGAGGACAAGCGGATAGTCCGGTCCCCCGCCACGGGCTGCTCATCGGCGAAGGCCCGACCTCGCGGGAACACGTCTTGGGAATGGCTCCACCACCCGATGGTGCCCTGCGGCTCCGAAGCGACGAGATAGTACGTCCCCGGCGGCAGCGGCGAGTCCGGCCGAAGGCCGAGCCAGGCGTTGTCCCGAACGTTCGTAAATCGGCGGCTGAGGAGTCGTTCACCCCCCGGACCCTCGCGGAAGAGCGTCAATGTCAGGGCAGAGTCCTTGGTTCCCCACGTGGGACAGCATGCCTCCACTGAATCGACCGTGTAGGTCGTGCTGAACGTCTGCCCCAGCGTGTGCCCGGGCGACAGCTTGGCCGGCCCATCGTGCTTGCCGTACGTCTCGTCGGTCCGAAGCATATCGGGATCGGCCAGGATCAGAGGTTTGCCCTCCCAACGAAACCACAGGTCCGAGTGAAGTCCTGGGGCGTAGAGATCGCGATAGAGTTCCTCGACCACTCCGGCCGGCGCCCCAAACGGGCAGAGAAACGCGACCTGAGGCGTTCGGCCGCCTTTGGCCCGCACATCGGCGAACGCGCGCAGCAGCGCTATGTAGTTGTTGCGATAGGTAACCTGATTGGTCACGTCAAAGAGGATCACATCGACACCGGCATCTGCAAGCATCTGGGCATGTTTTCGCAGCACGTAAGGGTCGTCGGTGTTGTAGTAGCCGAAGACAGACTCGCCCCAGTGATGCATGGCGTGCATTGGACCCCAGAGGGGATTGTCCTTATTCATCGAGGCGTTCGGATCCTTGGCTAGGATCCTGCTGATGTCGTGCGGCCCGCCATTCACATGAGCACCGAGCCACAGGAAGTAGAACATGCCCACGGTGCGATCGGTTCGTGGCGGGCCGCATTCCTTGAAACCGGGCAGAGTCCGCATCAGCGAGTCCGAGGCAACCCACGTGTCGGGCATGGTGTCGGTGAAAGACTGAACCTCGCCGGAAAGGCCCCAGGAGGCGGAATACAGTGCAACAAGCGTGAGGGTGACCACAGGGCTCATGCATTTCTCCGATGCCCGATGTTGAGACGAGATCCATTACCAAACCCACGGCCTCATGGCTTCTGGGTTCTCTGAATGAGCCGAAACGCCAGGACCGGCTGGCCCGCACCACCGAAGTCGCCGCGAAGACGGAACCATCCCTCCTCGGCGGCGCCGGCAGCGGAAGCCGGCCCCGCCAGACAGGTGCGCAGCTCCTGCCGGTCCATGGGCTCAATTCGCACCGGCCAACGATCCGGCGTCAATCGACAACCGCTCGGCGCACGCTCGACCGCCACCACACCCTCGGCGGGCTGCGAATCGAAGTTGTACACCACGATGGTCAACTCCGTCTCATCTCCGGAGGCTCTCGTCCGCTCATGCTCCTCGGTCCAGGCCTCTTTTCGCATGAGGGTCGCACTGCGGGGCATTTCCAGTTGCAGCACGATCGGCGAGGGCTGCCCGCTCCGGTATTCGGAGGCCGGCACGACTGCCAGTGGCAGCTTGCACGCCTGACCTGCCGATAGCACGACAAAGACGGCAGACGACCGCAACTGGCCGGGGACTGCCTGGCCCATCGACCGACCGAGATAGTCAAAGACACCTTCAACGGCGAGTGTCTTGGGAAGCGGCCAATCGATATGCGCCCGGCCCCTCTGCGGCCAATCCGCGGGCTCCTCTACCCAGGCGACCAGAACGTCGCGATCTACGCCATCGGGTCTGGCTTTGAAGGCATAGACATGGGCGTTGGGCTGGTTCGGCAGCCTCCATCGACCCAGGCACTTACCCTCGGCCAGAAAGCGAGCCACCGCCGCCAGGGCTACATAACTGGGACGCGGGGTCAGGTCTCGCCGCAAGAGGCCAAACTGAATCGTATTCTCCTGTTCCATGTAGTGCGGAAGAATGAAGTGGAAGTGGCGACTCGCGCCGGCGTACAGGCTGGAGATACAGGAATGGGCCATGAACTCAGCCTTGCGGATCGCATCCTCATGCGAAAGGTCACCCATAGGCGACCCAACAATTGCCTTCATCCCCCGGTCGCATTCGGTCACCCAGATGGGACGGCCGCATGCCGCAGAACGCGCCGGTGCCCACAGGCGCTCATAGCCATCAGGCCAGTCGTAGGAGTGAATGCTGTACACCTCATGGTAGGGCCACGTTTCGTTTTCGATGATCCCCTTGACCAGTGACGGCGTATTGATGCCGCCGATCGGATTCCAACACACCGTAATATTCGGATCGCCGGCCTTGAAACCCAGGTATGCCGCCTTCTGATAGGTACACATCTGGTCTATGGTGTGGCCGCCGAAGCTGGCCGCATTACCTTCATTCCAGGGCTCCCACGCGTGAACACGCCCCTTGAACCGGGTGGCCATCGCCTTGCCGAACCGATAGACATGGCGCAAATCAGGAGGGAATCGCCCGCCCCCGCCGGCCTCGCAGGCCCATGCCGGTGTACCGTGAAACGTCTGCAACACCTTCAGGCCGCAGTTCGTCTGCACATCGGCCATCGCGTCATATTCCGTCGCGCCGGCGAAGACGTCGGGGCCAGTCTGCAGTTCACGCCATTTCAGGCGGTCACGAATCCAACTCAGGCCCGCCACGGAGGCGAGTTGTGCCAAATCTCGGCGGTCCTCCGGATTCTGGATGGGATACCATGACAGCGCCCCATCCACACAGATCGGTGAGTCGTGTGAAACCGGTAGCCGAAGTCGGGCCAGAACAGCCGCCGTGGTCGAACCGACGGGCTTCTGCTGTGAATCGAGGAATTCCATCCGGTACCAGCCAATATCCAGCTTACCCAGCGAGATGCGTGATGCGCCGTTGCCTTCTGTCTTCCCCACGGTGCCGGTCTTGATCACGGCCAATCGATCGTCGAGAAGTCGCCACGTCACAGACGATGCCGACACATCAGCAGAACGCGGAATCACCACGTCTTGGCCGCTCAGAAAGACATTCCCGGGATGGTGCGCGTCGCGGGTCACATCCTTCTGCGTCTTGCCCCCTGCCACCGAAGACCCGGTCGGCCCCTGAGCAATGGCCGGTGATGGCATCGACCACACCAAGGTACATGCCGCAATTGCCAAGGCCGCTGGCCTGAGAAGCGGCCCAACAGCAGATGGCAGAATCACGCTCATTTTCAACATCCGACTCGGGCATGATCTTGAGGTCATCGGTCCACCCCGCAATCCAAGGAAACCGCACCGTCGCGTGAAGCGAGAACATAATCCTCCGCCGCATGGTTGTCCAAGAGAAAAGCGTATTCCATGGAATGCCTTCCTTCGTGCGGGGAGAGGTATAATAGCGGGCGTCCAATTCCGGCAGCGGTACGCAAGCAAGTTGCGGCACCGTCAGAGCCTCTTCCGTCGGAGGGAGTGCATGTCAGAGACTGTTCTTTCGATCGTACTCGCCTGCATTGACCTCACCATTGCAGCGCCCGCTCCCGTAATGCAGCGTTACGAGAGTGCCGACGGTAAACTGCTTCTGTATCATCCAGAGGGATGGACGGTCCGACAGAACTCCACCTCCGAACAGGGAGCGTACGGTGTAACCATCTCAAGTGCCGACCAGACCGCCGGCATCGTGTTCATGACGTTGCCGCTCGGCGAGCAGGTGAGAGACTCTGTGGCGATGGCGCAGATCTTCCTGTCGAACCTCTCCCGCGTGAACAAGTCGGTTGGGGTAACGAAGATGACGTCGGCCAAGGACCGCACCCGCACGAGGGCGGAAACCGACATCACCACCCGGGAAGGCGTGGACATGGTGGCTCACATCCACTTCTTCTACACCCCGCGGGCCGGCACGATCTTCAGCCTGATGGCCCGGAAGGACAGGTGGGAAGCCAGCCTGCCACTTCTGACCAAGATCGTGGCAAACCTGGCCTACAGTCCGGAAGGTGTGCGAAACGTCCAGAAGAAAGGCAGAGAACTGGCGGCCACGGACGGGCGTGTGTCGGGCAATCAACGACGGATTCTCTCACCGGTGGCGATGCTGGCCGCGGCCGAGACTCGCCAGGAATCGCAATTGCCGATGGTACAGATGACCGCCCCCGACCGGTCGTTCACAATTCAGATCCCCCAGGGTTGGCAATTCCAGGGCCTGGCCCTGCAGTATTGGACCTCGCCCAACTGGCAACGAAAGACCCACGGGGTCACGTTCGTGTCCAAGGAAATGATATCACCCAACGCAACGTCCGTTCGTGTCCCCGGCGTCATCATGTCGAACTATCTGCCGCCCCCCCAAGCGCTCGCCCTGCTCATGGCCGACGGCCAGGTCGGCCGGAACGTGCAGGTCATCGCAGAAACGCCGGTCGCACAGATCGTGCCGGAAATGGCCCAATACCTTCAACTCCTCGAAGGACGGGGCACACGCGGCGACGTGCGGTTGATGCATGTGAAGTTCACCAACCCCTCCACCGGCCAAGCCTGCCGTGGCTTGTTCACGGTGTCCTGCTTCGCCGGGATGCTCGGAGTTGCCTGGAGCTGCCTTGTGGAAGGCGGCTGGGCACCGGACGGGGAATTTGAGAACTACCTCCCGCTCTACTGGCGGATCGTCAAGAGCACCCGGCACAATGAGCAGTATGTCGGACAAGTGATCGCCCAGCAGGCAGCTCGTCAGCGACAACTCAACGCGAGCCTTCAGCGTGCTCTGGCCGAGTCTCGACAGGCGTTTCAGGACTTACAGGGGTCGTTCCGCGAGAGCAGCCGGGCACGGGACTACTCCGCATGGCTCTTCAGTCAGACCACACTGGGACAGGGAAGCTGGGTTTCCAAAGCTGAGGGCGGTGTCGTGCATCAGACCGATCGCTGGGGAATCGAGCGGGAAGGCGGCGACCGCGTGGATTTGCCTGCCTACAACAACACGAACTTCACCGGCCGAAGCCCGTGGACCGGTGAGCAACTGGAAGAAGTCAACACGTTCCCCGAATGGAAGCGGTATATTCAAGGACAACGTTGATGAGCTGTGTCCGGAGGGGCACTTGAGAACCGGTTCGGCAACAAAAGGAAGCAGGCCGCGTTTTCCCCTATCAGGTCTCGCTCTCGGCGGACCGAACCCCGGCAGTCGGCGATAAGGTGGAGGCGAGAGGCCAAGGAGTCGTGTCATGACGCAAGAGAGAAAGTCTGTTCCAGGTGCGAACAATGGCGCCCGTCGGTGGATGGCGTCGGCCGCTCTGGCGGGAGCATGCCTGATCATCGCCGCCGCCCCACCGCATAAGGCTCTGGCAGCAGACCCATTCATGGTGATCGCCATGCCGGACACGCAGAACTACTGCGAATACTACCCGGCCACCTTCACAACCATGACGCAATGGATCGCCAACAACGCCGTCGGCCGGAACATCAAGTTCGTATCGCACGTCGGCGACATCGTCCAGAACTGGAACCGCCAGAAGGAGTGGACGCGGGCCAAGACCTCGATGAGCATCCTGGACACGGCGGGAATTCCTTACGGTACCGTCATGGGAAACCACGACGGGCGAAGCACATACCCCAGCTACTATCTGAACACCTTTGGCCCTCAGTTCTACCAGGGCAAGACCTGGTACGGCGGCGCCTCGGCCAGCGGCCTCAGCAACTACGAGGTCATCTCCGCCGGTGGGAAGTCGTTCCTCTTCATGCACGTGCAGATCGATACGCCCACGGTCGAGTTGAATTGGGCCCAGGGGATTCTCGATCAGAATCGCGACAAGCTGGTGGTCTTCAGCACGCACCGCTATCTGATGGACTACCGGGTGATTCAAGGGCGTTTCATCAACTATGACCTCATTGACGGCACCTACGAACCCAACGGTGTGGTCTCAGAAGCCCTCTTCCAGAACTTCATCAAGACCAACAAGAACATCTTCATGGTCCTCTGCGGACACGTAGCAGGCCAGTATCACCGCATGAGCGAAAACAACTGGGGGCTTCCGGTCTATGAGGTCCTCCAGGACTTCGACACCTACACACCCAATGGCGGCAACGGTTGGATGCGACTGCTCACCTTTGATACCGATGCGAACCAGATTCAGTTCGACATGTATTCGCCCACATTAGGCCGATACCGTGTGGACGGAGCCAAGGAAACCCACGAGGAGTTCCAGGCCTCCCTGGCGCTGCTGAATGACCCCGACGTGGTGGCCGAGATCACCAGCATCGTCCACGCGATCGATCCGACGTTCGACGTGAACGCCTACCTGACGTGGCTCAAGGCCGACGGCGGTCAGAACTTCTGGGACATGTCCTTTGCCGAGGGCCAGAGGAACAGCAGCTTCACTGTCCCCGTGAACTTCGACGCCTATATCGTGCATCAACACAGCTTGACCGTCGGCTATGTCAACGGATCGTGGGGACATGTCACCTTCACCCCCGAGCCGAACGACCCGAACTCGCCCCGCTACACCGAAGGTACCTCCGTGACCCTCACGGCCGTGCCGAACGAGGGCAAGCTCTTCAACTTCTGGCAGGTCTACGATCCCAACCATCCCAGTGACGCCAACTACGCAGCCCAAGACGCCAACCTGGCCATCACCTTTGTGATCACAGCCGACAGGCAGGTGGACGCGGTGTTCAAGTGCGGCGGTGGGGCCGGCCAGGCCTTGCCGCTACTGATGGTTGGAACGGTCGTACTGGCATGCGTCTCGCGAAAGACCCAGCGGAAAACCTGAAACATTGCACATCGAGGTAAAACGATGACAAGGCGATTGGCCGCGATCGGACGTCGCACGGCATATGTCTTTGCGACGATCCTGCTATGGGGGGCTGTCACAACAGCCCAGGCCGCCGGTCCAGATGACGGATTGAGACGTGTCGTCACGTTGAACGGCATCTGGCAGATCGGCGAAGGGTCGATGGACAAGCCGCCGGACGGCTACACACACGAGGTTCCCGTACCGGGCCTGGCGGACATGGCGCGACCACCGTTCGAGGCCGTGGGTGTTA
>CAYUQT010000034.1:0-99813 GCA_964446835.1 uncultured Planctomycetales bacterium
TTTTTTTGGGATTATCGCTCCTGCGAGCCAAACTGCCAGTACCGGGCGCTTCGATAGAATTGGTCTTGGTCATACCAGCCCGATCCCTGATGATCGTCGACATAGGTGGAGTAGTAGACCGTCTCGGTGCTCTGATAGCGCGTGGATGTGCTCGGCCAGTCTGAGCGATAGTTAAAGGCTGTGGCGTCGACATCGGCTCCAGGCGTCCGGTCGAAGAGTAGCACAGGCGAATTGGCGTGGTGCCTCTGGACGAAGTTCTCGTGCGTCATGGCAACACGGCTGTTTGCGGGCCCCCCTGCACTTCGGTCGCAGCCTGAACACATAGCGAGCGCGCCGGCCAGCACGCCCAGACGACAGACGAGAACCACTGGACTCCCCTCCGCTTCTATTCCCCACTGGAAAGCACCTACCTTCACCTTGAGCAATTTGCGTGCCTTAACGCATTCTCCTGAATGCAGAAAACCGTGGAATCACCTGTTACCGCATGAAACGGCCTGATTATAAGCCACCCTTCACCACTTTGACCAATCTCAGGCGCTCTGGTTGAACTGGAATGTTTATTGATTTCAACGCTCCGTGGTGCTCCAAGTGGGCCATGATTGCGTTAGACCATTGTGGCGCAGTCTCTTACGCACTAAGTTGCCTTGAAACATCAGGGTTGCCAGACATTAACAGCGTGTTGACGCGGAGATACAGGGGGGCCCTCGTCTCTATAATGGCCCATTCACCCGAAACGCGGTTATCCAGTCCCAGATCGTGCTGCTAGGATCGCGATTTGTGCAGTCCATAGGATCGTGCGAGCAGCACCATCGGGTGCCACACTTTCTTGCGTCCGAGGAATTCCATCTGCATCTTGCAGGTGGCACACTCGGTGGCACCGGCTTCGACGTCGGCATGGCCCAGGGCGTCGGCCAGTCTGGAACCGGCAGCGACGGAGGTCTCGAAGTTCCTCTGTTGGAATCCAAAGGTGCCTGCCAGTCCACAGCAGCCTGCCCCGATCGCCTTGACCCTGAGCTGGGGGATCAATTGGAGCAGTTGGAGGCCAGGCAGACCGATCTCCATAGCTGCTAAATGGCAAGGGCAGTGGTAGGCGAGGGAAATCGGCATGGGAGCTAAGTCGGCTCTGAGTTGCCTTCGGTTGTGAAGTGCCCAGAGATACTCGCACAAATCTTGTGTGTTCTCTGCCACAATTCGGGCGTCCTGGCCGTCCAGAAGGTCTAGATACTCCTGGCGAAGGCAGAGGGTGGCTGTGGGCTCGCCGCTGACAATCGTGTAGCCGTCTCGGACGAGGCCAGCCATGTTTGAGAGGGTGCGGACGATCCGCTCACGAGCCGAGTCGATGTCGCCATAGCAGATTGCCGGCATGTGACAGGCATCCTGATCGGGTACGACGACCTCGATCCGGTTGTGTCGAAGCACACGGAGGATGCTCCATGCCAGCTCATGATCGTGGTAGTTGGCATAGAGATCGGCAAACAGGGCTACGCGCCCGACGGGGGCTCCGGGCAGTGGATTGGCCCGCAACCATCGCTGTGCCTTGGGCACGAAGGCCCGCCAGGCATAGGCCGGCATCGGACGACGTCGATCGATGCCGGTCAGGCGCTCCAGGGCCGAACGAAACAGACCGCTACGGATCATGAGATTTGCCAGGGGAGCCGTTGCCGAACCCAGAAGGCTCAGAAAATCGCTGTGTGACAGGAGCCACTCGGTGGGGGTCAGGCCACGACGGGCGGCGTATTGCGACCGAGCTTCGAGCATGAGCTTGGGGATGTTGACGGCGGAAGGGCACTGCTGTCGACAGCTCTTGCACTGGAGGCACGTGGCGATGGCCGCCTTAAACTCGTCGCTGCGAATGAAGGATTCGTCGAGTTGTCCGGTGATCCAATCTCGCAGGAGATTGGCATGAGCCCTGGGACTCGCGATTTCGTCATGGGTAGCCCGGAAGACGGGACACATCGTTCCGGCCACTTCGAGGCTGCGACACTCGGCGTTCCCATTGCAGCGTTCGATCTCTTCGATCAGGTCGTCGTGCTTCCAGGCGAGCCGCGGGGTGATCCGGCGTTCGAGCAGGGGCTTCTGCTCAAAGCGCAGGTGTTGGGTCATGATCCCCGGTTCCTCGTTGATGATCTTGCCGGGGTTGAGGATGTTGTGAGGGTCGAACACCTGCTTGACCTGGCGCATCACTTCATAAAGAGGACCGAACTGCTCTCGCATGAATTCAGTGCGGACCAGCCCATCACCGTGCTCGCCACTGATCGTTCCGCCGAGCGACCATGCGAGCCGGAATGTCTCGGTGGCGAGGGACCGCATCTGGGCGACTTCGGTGGGGTCCCGCAGGTTCAGATAGGGACGGATGTGGAATTCACCGTCTCCCGCGTGTCCGTAGAGCACGACGTCGACACCGTGGCGGGCGAAGATCGTATCGAGTTTCGGGATGAACTCACCGAGTCGATCCGGCGGAACAGCTACGTCCTCGATGAAGGGGACGGGTTGACGAAGGCCCGGCTTGCGGTAGAGGAGGGGGACGGCGGCCTTTCTGGCCGACCAGATCGCCCGTTGATCCCCCGGATCAAGGATCAGATCGGCAGCGATGGGACCGCGGATATCGAGTTGTGTTCGTTCGAGCTTCCGGCGAACCTCGTCAACCGTGGCACCATCGTGTTCGACCAGTAACGAGGCGGCAACGCCATGGGGCAGCACGTGTCGGTGCTGAGGATACGCAGACCGCGCCATCTCCAGAAGCTTGCCGTCCATTAACTCGCACGTACCCGGGTTGTGGTTGAGTATCTGGGGAACCGTGCGTGCCATCGTCAGGAGGCTGTCGAAGTTGAACTGGAGGAGTCCGCGATGCGTCGGACGATCAACGAAACGGAGCTTGGCTTCGGTGATGATGGCCAGCGTGCCCTCGCTTCCGGCGATGAGCCGGCACAGGTCCACGCGGCCGTTGTGGATGACCTTGTGGAGGGCATAGCCGCTTCGGTGGCGTCGAACGCGCGGCGTGTGTGCCTCGATGAGCGTCTGGTTTGAACGAACGAGCTGCGCGGTGGCGTCCTCAATGCGTGAGGGGGCGTCCTCCGGAGTCAGATCCAGGAGATGAGACCTCATGATCGCCGTGTGGGCATTGGCCAGGACGACGGTCAGTTCCTCGATGTGGGCGTCGGTATAGCCGTACTTGATCGAATGGGCACCGGTGGCATTGTTCGCGATGACGCCGCCGACGGTGGCGCGGTTAGCACTCGATGGATCAGGTCCGAACTGATGGCCCAAGGCTCCAAGGGCGGCGTTCAGTCGCTCGAGGACCACCCCGGGTTGACAACGAACCCAGCCAGCATCGAGATCGGTCTCGATGACACGATCGAGGTATCGTGAGAAATCCAAGACGATTCCATGCGTGAGCGTCTCGCCGGCGAGTCCGCTGCCGGCCCCACGGGCGACGATGGGCGTATCGGTCTCGGCGGCATATTGAACACACGCCACGATGTCCTCGGTCGATTGGGGAAGAACGACACAGGCCGGCCGGATCTGATAGATGCTGGCGTCGGTCGAATAGAGCGAGAGCGTCACAGGGTCTGAGTGAACGGGGCAAGACACTCGTTGACGAAGATGGTGGCCGAGAACGTCGGGTTCGTAAGACATGAGAAACATGATAGTCGGAGTGGTTCTGAGGTCCAAATCCCGGATGGATCGATCGGGTGTGTCCTGCCCGATCGCCGGATCGCGGAGCCGCGGCGCGGTGTGGTCTGATGAGATCACCTCGCGGCCAAGGACTGTCGCGTGGATTGCGGTCTCAGGATTGCCCCGGGAGGTGCAGTGTCGTGGATTCAGAGGATTCAGCGACTCAGAATCCAGTGCCCGGACGACACGTGAGCCTCTTCGGGGGAGGGTCGTTCGAATAGGGTGAAGAGTCCCTGCAAGTGCGTTCCTGCGAACTCAACCGTCCACAGATGGGGTTCCTTTCGTAAGGGTCGTATCTGGCCAGCGTCGAAGATTCGCACGGAGCCGCGCCCACCGCTCACGGGCCCCTCATACGTCAAATAGGTCTTCCGATGATCGGACAGGCGTGTTGCTGGGATCGATTCGGTGCCCTCTGAAATGGGTGGCCGTTCCAGGCGCCAGCACACCAGAACATCCCCGTCTTCGAGCATGAGGTCCCAGTGTTCGGGGCCATAGCCCGTGTGGTGTTGGACGACAAATCGGTTCTGCGGGGCGTCAGACATGGCATTGGGTGTATCAGGTTGCTGTGAAGCGTGACGAGGGCGGTTCCTGGTGGATCATGATCGGGTCGACGACGCCGGCGTCGAGGAAGCCCCTGGCACGGGAGACACAGCCGAGACACGTTCCACAAGGTTTGTCGGTGTTGCGCTCGCAGGACCAGGTGAGGTCAAAGGGAACGCCTATGTGAAGGCCCAGTCGCACGACTTCTGCGCGAGTCATGGAGATCAGAGGGGTGTCCAGCACGATGCGATTCTGGGACTTCGCTGTCACTTCCATGATATGGCTGAAGAGGTGATACACCTCGCGTTTGTGATCGGGGAAGAGGACGGAGGTACGCGGTCCGGAGGTGTTATCATTCTCGGACGATCCGACGAAGATACGCTTGGCGCCGACAGCATCCGCGTAGTGATAGGCCAGTCCAAGCAAGGTCGGAATCAGGCCGGGTGTGTAGGCGCTGCAGGGCCTGTCACTCAGGGTGGCGGCATCGTCGATTGCGAGTCGTCTGTTCACTCTGGCGCCGCCGCCCACCGTTGCCATATGGGGCAGGGTGGCGATGACCTGATCGGAGTCCTGGAACGACCTGGCGATCGTTTGGAAGCAGGATTGCTCCCTCTCGGACGTGCGTTGGCCGCAATTCACGTGAAGCAGGGCGATCTTGTATTCCTTGGAAGCGATGCCGGCTGCCACACAACTGTTCAGTCCACCACTGACCAGGACAACTGCAGTATCCATGATGGCCTCCGTGTGTGCCCAGGCTGCGAGAGGGTGGCGAGCCATGCGCCGCCCATCACCCGTCGATTCCAGGCTGACTAAAGGCTACGGGCTCGTGAGCCCCGCAACAAGCGCGAATCGCCCGGTCTCCGGACCTTCGCGACGCCAACTGAAGAACCGTTCATCGCCTATCGTGCATTGGCCGGCAATCTCGATTCGATCCGGCCGTACGCCCGTACTCTGCAACAGGTCCCGGTTGGCGGACCAGAGGTCGAACGTCATCCCTGAGGAGGTTTGCCGAAAGTAGCGGCCGTGGTTGCCCAGGGATTCCGCTGCGGCCTTCCGGACCTCGTCGCCTACTACGTAGCGCTGTGGACCGGCGGAAGGGCCGATGCCGGCGAACAACTCCCTGGGATCGCTTGCGAACAATGCGACCATCCGTTCCACCAACCGCTGAGAAATCCGGGCGACGGTTCCTTTCCAACTGGCGTGTGCCAAACCCAGCGCAGGGCGTAGAGGATCGAAGACAAGGATCAGCGGGCAGTCCGCCGAGAGCAGCATGAGGCCGATGCCCGGCCGGTCGGTCGTGAGTCCATCGACGCCGGAGATCGAATCGGATCGTCCCTGGCGTCCGGCTCCGGCCTGTTCGTCATCTACGTGGGCGATTTCGCCCCCATGAACCTGCTGGGCGCAGGTCAACCGCTCGAAAGGCAGACGGAGGCGCTGGCACACGTCTTGTCGCCAGCCAACAACCTTCTCCTGATCGGGTCCACAATGACAGGCCATGTTCCAGGGCTTGGTGGTGATGCCGTGGACGAGCCGCTGCTGGCGGGCGAGCTCGTCGAATTTCAATATACCGAAGCTGTCGGGTGGTTGTGCGTCCATGACTCCAGTAGAATGCGCCGATCGGCCCGAGGCAACTGCCGGTGCCGTTGGCCGGGGCGTCTGCTGTTCCATAGGTCAATATCGTGTGTTCGGCCGGTTAGGGTTTAGCCCGGTCATCGACGATCGGCGGAATCAATCGAGTGAGGCCGCGAGCGGAATCGTGGCACTGTTAGCGATGGGAGGTTCGATCATGCATCAGGATCTGACGCGTCGTGGTTTCATTGTCCAAGGGTTGGCGGGTGCGGCTGCCATAGGTGTTCTGGGGCAAGGGGTTCGGGCGGAAGAGGAGAAACCTTCGGGGAAGCTCCGCAAGGCCCTGCAATTCGGAATGGTACAAGGCGGCAAGTCGGTCGAGGACAAGTTCAAGATCGCCCAGGATTGTGGCTGGGAGGGTTTTGAAATCGGAGCGGGTGACGATCAGAAGTTCATCGACGATCTTCGAGCGGCCAGCGACAAGATGGGCATGCCCGTCCATAGCGTGGTCTGCCAGAGCCATTGGGGATGTCCGCTGTCCGATCCGGACCCTGAGGTCGTGAAGAAGGGCATCGAGGGTATGAAGCTTTCGTTGCGCAACGCTCGCGACGTCAAAGCGGATGCCGTTTTGCTGGTGCCCGCCGTGGTCACCGACAAGGTGCGGTACAAGGATGCCTATGAGCGGTCACAGGCGAGGATTCGCGAACTGATTCCGATGGCCGAGGAGTACAAGGTTGCGATCGCGGTCGAGAACGTCTGGAACAAGTTTCTGCTGAGTCCGATGGAGTTTGCCAAGTACGTGGATGAATTCAACAGCAAGTTCGTCCGAGCCTACTTCGATTGCGGCAACGTGGTGATCTTCGGCTACCCCCAGGACTGGATTCGCACGTTGGGGTCCCGTCTGGCGAAGATCCATCTGAAGGACTTCAAACGCGACGGATTCCAGTGGAAGGCCATCCGCGAGGGCGACGTGCAGTGGCCCGAGGTTCGCAAGGCCTTCGCCGATGCGGGCTATAACGGGTGGCTGACCCCCGAGGTCGGCGGTGGCAACGAAGCGTATCTCCGCGACCTCTCCGCGCGGGTCGACAAAATCATCGCGGGACAGTAACCCCGCGACCGACAGGGCCCGCCCCAAGACGTTTGGGTCTTGGGGCGGGCGAATGTTGGCCGGTGGCTCCCCACGGCCCTACGGAACAACCTCTGCGTTCGTTCGGAAAGGCCTCGCTTTTCAGCTCGGTTGCTTTCTGGTGATGTTCGCCTCTGCCGGCTGGATCGGCTTCATCTCGAACGGCCGGAACGGCACATCCGCGATAATCTTGAAGGAACCCTGGAGATGGTCGGGTACTCGCCACGAGTACGAACAGGTGAAACCTCAACCATACTCGAATTGACCACTGTGGATGGTCTTGCCGTCGGAATCGACGATGTTGAACCGAGGGGCCGGAGGCCGCTTTCCGGATGCCGTCATCACACTGCTGAGCTGCCGCCCGGCAGTGTCGGTTCCTTCCAATCGCAAAGAGAGCGTGCGGCCTTGTCGCATCTTGCCGTCGGGATCTCGCTCACGAGACCAGGAGTTGGAGATCTTGAATTCGAGCGGCGGACCGGCCTGAAACGTCGCGGTCGCCCCGGGCGTGACCTCAAAGATGTTCTTCCCGAGGTAGTCGTTGGTGTCGATGCATCCGCTGGAGGTTTGATACTTGCAGCTCAAGGCGATGTACCGCCCGACGGGCAATTCGACCTGAGAACGACGCTTGTCAAGGGAGGCCGCGAATTCCGGCCCGGCCACCGTAACCATTGCCACATTCTCGGGTAGTGTCAGCTTGCCGAGCTGTGGCTTGACGGGGCTGATGCGAACGCGGGAAGCTTTCGGGTCGAGGTCGAATTCATAGTAGCTGCCATCCACCTGCACCAGCCGTGTGGGGAAGACCGCTTCTCCGGCCAGACTCCAGGGATTCACCTGATCGAACCGTCCGTTGCCGTTCAGATCGAGGAAGATCGGATTCCCCGTCTGGACATACCGGAGGCCAGAGCGGCCTTCGACCCGGGGGATATCAAATCGCCACCTCGCGGCAGCAGCCTCTGTGGCGAACGGTTCCCGAAGATAGATGGCCATCAGCATTTCGCGGGTACCGAATTTCACCTTCCCTTGCAGGCAGGTGATACTTGCATGGAGGAAATACCGAAGGTCTGGACGGTCGTAGAGCTGTAGGCTGATCCAGGCGGGTGTTTCGGTGTGATTCTGGGTGCAAGAGCGCCGAATGGGCGAAACGAGGACCGTGCGTTGTGTGTTCTGAGATCCCGTAATCTTAACCACTTCACCGGATCGGGTCAGGTCGTACCACTCGTCGGCTTCGAACTGCCCGTTTCCATTCCTGTCGACGTACAGACGATACAACGAATGCCTGTCGTCGGCAGGGCGCGTCAGAATGGCTCGATAGGTCTTCGTCGAGGACAGTCGGATCTAGGCCGCCATGGCGCCAGCTCCCTGGACGCCGGCCGGCAGTGTAGTCAGTGGCTCAAAGTTACTTCCGAACCACCCGAGCTGACTTGCACATTCGGAGGGGAGTGCCGATCGAGTCAGATCAGAGGTCTCTGCGGGGCGGGACTGTGCGTGACTGACCGCAGGGGTCATCGGGGGCAGAAGCAACGCACACAGCACGGCGGGAAAGGTCGCGTTCGTCCGTGGTCCTCCAGACGGCAGGATACAACGACGACAGATTGATGCACTGGCGTTACAGGATGCCATACCCCCTAATGTCGAGGACCATTCTATCATGCATCCTTCAGAAGAGAAGCAGCAGTATGACCCGGTTCTGAAGACACATCATGCTGCCTACTGAGTCAACCCCTTGTCTGCGACCCGCAGGATCTGAGCCAACAGAGGCTGACTCCGCTCGGCGTTCATGTAGGCCGCCAGCACGACGTTCGGCTCAACCTCGATCATGCAGCCCATCGCCCAGGCGGGATAGTCGATGACCGTGCCGGCATCCCAATTGAGGCCGCCATCGTAGCTGGCGTTGACCGCGTAGTGGGGATACCGGTGCGCACAGAGGATGGTGCCGTTCTGGGTGCGGATCATGGATTGAGCGTAGCCCGGAAATGTCGTGCGAGCGGCGGCGTCCCAACGGGCACCGCTGTCCATCGACTCGCATTGCCACATCGTGGGGCTGTAGACGGGGCGGACCAGGACGAGCACCCGGCTGCCGATCGCGACGCCCGTCGGTTCGGTCAGGTCGAGTGAGCCGGGGATCGTGCCGCGAGCCGTGCCGCTCCAGGAGGGCTCATCGATTTCGATAGGCGCCGACCAGCTCTTCGCCGCGTCTGTGCTTCGGATGACGAAAGCCTTGCAGTGGGTGGCCGACCAGGATCGGACGTCGGTGAAGATGGTTCCGTCTTCCTTGGCACCGCCGAGGAGGAACCGCAGAAGGGTTCCATCGTCGGTTCTGAGGATGGCGCCGTAGGGCACGAGATTCTTGGGGATCTTCGGCCAGCCTTCCTTGACCTGGGCCGGTGTGGGGGCTGACCACGTTCGACCGTTGTCGGCCGATGTCGAAAGGGCGATCTCGGGTTGAGGCTTCTTGATCTCGTCCTGCGATCGGTAGATCAACACGCCCAGGCGGTCGTCGGACAGCCGGAAGAGAGAATTCGTGTAGTCGCCGACGGTTCCCAGCGAATTCGGGAGTGTCTCGGGAGACGACCAGGTCTTCCCCTTGTCGGTCGAGCGAACCAGCAGGCGGCCCGCCGCGATCAAAACGTCGCCGTTGGGAGCCACGCATCCGCTGGGCATGTTATCGCTCGACAGCCCGACCGGAAACGCGGCCGGGCGAGGCGGCTCTTTCCGCGTCCACGCCGGGGCGGCCACGCGAGTTCCGGAGATGCGAACGTTTCGGAACGAATACCAACCATAGCCGGCCAGACCGACGCAGCCGGCCGTTTGTGAAGCATCATCTATCGAGAGAGCGACCCGGCCATCCACCCAGACGGCGATCCGGCCACCTCGCGCGCTGATCTTCACCTTGTACCAACGATCGGTTTCACTGGGCACGCCGGGCACCCATTCCATGCGGAGATTCCGGAGCCAGCCGCTGCCTTCAACCTTGGCGATCGCGGCCCAGAAGTGCTTCGCCCGGAGCTGTTGGCCGCCCCAGGGGAAGTAAACAAAGTAGGAATTGGCCGGATCGGTGGCCCGAAGAAGAAGGCCGGCACTGCCCGTTCCCGTCTCACGATAGTTGCCGTTGAACTCGAATTCGGCTTCACAATCGGCATAGGCGCCGTCGGTTCGGAAGGCGCGGCTGTGCAGGTTGCGGCGATCGGGCGGACGAATCACGCCGGCATCATCCTGAGTCCAGGGGCCGCCCACGAAATGCCAGGCTTCCGGCGGTGCGAGTCGGAGTGTGTCGCCTGCGAGTGGCTGTGAATTCTGAGGTGGTGCCCCGGGGTTTGAGGGACCGGTCGGGGGGAGGGGGCTTCCGATGGATTGCCCGCCGACGCGTTTGATCCAGTCGGCGGTCCACGTCAGGGCATCAGAATCGTTGTTGATCGTCAGAAAGACGATGTCGCGGACCTGGCCGGCGTGCAGGAGTTTCAGGGCGGCATCGCACTGGGCAGCGAGTAGCTGGGCAGGCATGCGGCGGTTGTCGCCATAGTCGTAGAGATACAGCCCGAGCACAATCGGCTTATCCGGGAAGGTGCGGCGGCAGTGGGCGACATGCTTCTCAAGGTCACGGGTATCCTTGGCGTGCCATACCCAGAGATTGATGACGTCGAGTTGCCGGATGTACTCATCGATCCCCTTGCGATTGAAGGTCATGGTATAGAGGACCCCCCAGAGCTTCTGAGGGAGACGATGCTCTGCGAGTAACCCGCGAAGCTGCTTCAGGTGCTCTGGCTTGAAGCCCTGGTCGATCTTGACGGTGCTCATGTCGTCGACGAGGACCGCCTGAATCGTCGAGTGGCGGCTCAGCAACCGCTTCAATCGGGCGATCGTCTGGGTGTAGACAAAGGGTGGGCCACCCTTTTCATCGTCGGCGGCGATTTCCCACACGAGGTTCTTGAGGGCGTCCACGGAACGGGTCTGATCCTCGGCCTTATCGTCATCGCGGGGGAGTCCCTCGCCGGCCATGATGATATTGGGGACGCCCAAGAGGCGTGCGCGGTCGGCCGGAGACGCCTCGGCAAACGTCGACAAGGTGTGAGGGCCAGGCTTGGTCATCTCTGCGTTTCCCCAAACCCAGAGGTGGTCTCGGACGGTGCGGCTCGCCCCGGGGGCTTGAGCGAGGGCGACCAGGCAGGTCGCGTGCAGTGACAGAGCGGATACCCAGACGATCCTTCGAACGATCGATGGTGTGCCCATGGTGATTCGACGGTCCTTTCAGGTCAGAGGGTGAAGGGACGTTGAACGATCGGAAAAGCCGACCGGACCGGCATCGGCAGACGTACACGCTGAGCCCGACGAGGTGGATCGCAATCGCGATAGGGTACTCATCCGATGAGAGTCTGTGACCAGGCGATCGGATGATGCCGTATCAGAAGGTCGTACCGAAACTGAACTGGAAGACCTGTGTGTCGTCCTCGTCGTCCCTCGTAATCGGTATGGAGAAGTCGAAGGCCATGGGAACGGGACCGAACCATTTGACAACGACTCGGGCACCGACACCGACGGCCATTCGCCAGCTACGAATTCCAAAATCGCTCTCGACGGTACCCATGTCTGTAAAGGCTACGCCGCGCAGGGTCTTGCCATAGACCGGGAAGTTGTACTCGGCGCCCGTCACGAACATGAAGTCACCGCCGATACGATCGTCGTGCAGGCCGGCTCGCGGAGAGATTCCACGAAACTCAAAGCCACGGACGGATCCGATACCACCGCCGAAGAACTTCTCGAACACCGGCGCATCACCAAAGATCTGTCCCATGCGGCCGTGCACGGTCAAGACCGACTTGCGGTCCAGGACGTCGGTTCGGAGGGTCTTGTGCCAGGCGTCGCTGACGAGCAGCTTGCCGAAGCTGTAGTCGCCGCCCATCGCGCCCACCTGTTCCCAGGATACGCTGAGTCGGCTACCGGTGGTCGGCATAAAGCGGCTGTCGGTTGTGTCGCGGACCAACGTGCCCTTGATGCTGGTCAGGAAGTGGTCGCCTTCCATGGCACGAATGTCTTTGGCATCATCCCAGTCTACGTCGCCGATGTCGACGCCTTCAACACGAAACGCCACTTCGCCGGCCCAGCCGCGGAGGATGCCCTTCTCAAATCGCTTGCCGAAACTGATCTGTGTTCCGATTCGCTCCTCCGTATAGGCGTCGCGACCACGGGTGAACAGATAGAAGCCCCAACCGAAGCTGACGGGTTGATCCAGGAGATAGGGCTCGCGGAAATCAACCCGCAAACGGGTCAGTTCAGTGCCGGGCTCGAACTGAAGCCGCATAATCTGCCCGGCGCCCTTGAAGGCCTTGCCCCGGAAGAACTCGGTGGCGCTCCTCGGGCGGTCGGCAATGTCGAAGTTGCGGTTTTCAACCGACAAGCTGCCCACGACACCGTCGTTGCTGGTGACGCCCACGCCGATGAGGAACGTCGTGGTTTCCGTCTCGTCAACCTTGACCAGGGCATCGCGAACACCTTCGGCGTCGCCCACCGGGGTAATCGTGGCCTCGTTGAAGAGACGCGTCTCCATTAGGCGCTGTTCCGCCGTCTTGGTCTTGGTGGTGTCGTAGAGCTCTTCGGGATAGAAGCGCAGCTCACGACGGACGACCTTGTCCTGGGTCTTTTCGTTGCCACGTACGACGATCCGGCCGATGTGGAACTGGCCGCCTTCTTTGATCTGCAGCGTAACCCGGATCAGACCCTTGGTGTCGGAGTAAACCCATTCGGGGTTGCATCGGGCGTCGATGTAACCAATCTTGCCGTATTCGGTCTCGACGTACTTGGTGTCGGCCTTGACCCATTCGTTGACGTAAGGGCTTCCCGGCTGGATCTTCAACGGCACAAGGATTCCATCACTGTCAAAGACGGTATTGCCGACCACCTTGAGGCTCTCGACGTGGTAGCGGATGCCCTCGTCGATGACGAAGACCAGCATCAGGTCGCGACGATCTTCGCTGGTCTCGATGCGGTAGGACACCTGGGCATCCAGGTACCCTTCGTTGCGATAGAAATTGCGGAGGTCGGCACAGTCGTGTTCGGCCCGCTCCGAATCGAACTCGCCTGTACGGAAGATCCAGATGTACTCCTTGGTCTTGACCTCTTTCTTGAGGCGATAGGGGGCATAGCTGACGTTGCCCTCGAAGAGGATCTTTCGGACACGAACGCGAGGCCCCTCGACGACTTGATAGATCACGCGCCGTTCGTTCTTGAGGACTTCTTCGTCAACCGCGACCTTGGCGTAGTAGTAGCCCGCCTCTTTGTACTTGCGCTCGATGTTGTCGCGGCCACGGTTCACCGCGTAGCGATCCAGGGGTGACCCCGGGGCCAGATCGACCTCGCCAAAGAGGTCTTTGGCCTTGAACTTCTTGTTGCCCGTGAACTCGACGCTTTCGATTTCCGGCTTCTCCGTCACGTGGAAGGTCACGACAACCTGATCGCCGGCGATCTGACGGGTGGCATAGACGTTGGCGAACTTGCCGGTCTGAATGACGGCCCGGACGTCTTCCTGGACCTGTCGGTCGCTGTAGGCCTCGCCCACCTTGCTCTTGAGGGGAATTCGAATTGCATCTTCGGAGACGAGTTGGTTGCCCTCAATGCGGATTTCTTTGATCGGGCGACCCTCTTCGGGAGAGACGCCTGAGACCGCGCCGGGGCTTGCTTGGGCCACTTGCTGCTGCCCGGCGGGCGCAGAGCGGGCGGCCGTACCGGAGTCAGCAGCCCAGGAATGGACCGCCCAGAGTCCGGCAAACATTGTGGCCAACAACAAACCCACGAGGTGGCCACCTCGTGGGCCTTTATGGGTGGATTGCATCACCCGATCCGTCCTTGAAGTCAAACCAGAATGTCACTCTTCGGCTACTACCGCACCAGTAGGCGGACTATATACCACCCCATGCGGGCGTTGTCGAGAGGGGCACCGAAATAATTCCCACTTGCCCTAATACGATCTGAGCGAGGGGTACGAATAACGGTTTGTCAGATAAGAGCTTAGTTGAATTGAAACATCTTGCCGGTCAGGGCGTAAACCACATTGGACATCATCTTGAGAATGTCGTTACCGCCCAGCATAACGACCTGAATAATCCCACGGCCGCTGTCGGAATTGACAAGCGGACAGGGGTCTCGGTAGAGCTCGACATGACCATCGTAGGCCGAGACATTGGCACGCCGGACGGCTACGTTTCTGGCCAGCTCAAAGCTGCTGCCGCTGATCTTCTTCAGGACGTCGCCCACGACTCCCGCCCCGTGGTAGAGCCCGAGGCTGCTGGAGATGTCCCATACCGGGTCGCATGCCCGGTAGCTGCCTGGGTCCGCCGATCGCCCCTTGCCTACGTGGGCATACCAAGCCTCGTCGAGCAGGAGGATAGCCTGCCCCGTCGCGTAGGCCCGGCTTGGCGTCATGATAGGGCCGTTGAAGTTCAGCAAGAGGCTGGGAGTGATCTGGAAGTCCGGCCTTCGGCACCAGGGGCCTCTTGTGTAGTTAAAGGCCGTCTGTTCACCGGGACCGTCCGTGTCGAACTTGATTGAGGCGACACCGTTCTCGGGCTTCCGTTCGAAATCCGGACAGGCATAGAGGGATTTGAAGCGAGCGTAGTTGAACAGGCACCCGCTACGCGGAAGGTTCACCCCCAGTGATTCCCAGTCTCTCTCCGGTGTGAGAAAGACCTTGGGCATCTGCTCCTTGGACGCAATCCAATCCTCGTTGGGATCGAGCGTACTGACATCAGGGCGTCCCCCGCCACCCCATGCGGGTTCGGCTCCGTAGGTGACATGGAAGGGGAGAAGTTCATTGTTGTCGTCGCCGTACATGAAAAGGGCCTTGGTCAATTGGCTCATCCTGGAGGCGCAGAGGCTGGTTCTCGCCTGGGCCCTCGACTTGTTCAGAGAGGGCAGAAGGATGGAGATGAGCAGCGCGATAATCGCTACAACCACCAGAAGCTCGATAAGCGTGAAGCCACGAAGTGCAGTGGATCGCGACCTGAGATACATGGTGTCCGGCTCCGAAGACTGCGAAATGCTGAGCGAATCGGGCGAACAACAGACACTTGCCCAGACCAGCACAGGAACTGCACCCGTTCGGAGGGGAGGATGACCGACGAAACGATACGTGGACGATCAGCCCCGTATTTGCCGGAACTGAAGCCCTCCCCACCGTGATGCGGTTTCTGCACTCTATCGATCGAGGTTGGCCGGCCAGCCGTCGGGCGTTCGCCGAGCCTACCCCAGTAATTGTGCCAGTCGGTCGAGGCCTTTGTCAATCTGTTCCATACCGGTAGCGAAGCTCAGCCGGACGTTTTCATCGCATCCGAAGGCCTCACCGGGCACCACCGCAACGTGGGCCTGCTCGAGCACCTTTGCCGAGAACTCGAGAGACCCCTTTGCGCCGAGCTTCGCAAACGCACCGGAGACGTTGGGAAACGCATAGAACGCTCCCGTCGGACGAACGCAGCTCACTCCGGCAATCGCGTTGAGACGTTTGTACATATGATCGGCGCGCCGTTCGAACTCCTTTCGCATCTGTTCGACGCAGGACTGGTCGCCCTCGAGCGCGGCGATCAGGGCGTGCTGGCAGAAGGTGGTGGCTCCGCTTGTGGTCTGCGACTGGATCTTTGCCATCGCTTTGATGATGGGGGTCGGGCCGGCGGTATAGCCGATGCGCCAACCGGTCATCGCGTAGGTCTTGCTCCCGGCGTTGAACGTCAACGTCTGGTTATACGCCTTTTCGCTGATGGCGCCGTAGCTCAGGAACTGCTGCCCGCCGTACACCAGGTGCTCGTACATTTCGTCGCTGAAGACTAAGACGTCCTTCTGAGTCAGCACCTCGGCCAGGGCGCGAAGTTCATCCGGGGTATACGTGAACCCACCGGGATTGCTGGGGTAGTTCATGACGATCACTCGGGTTCTCGGTGTGATGGCGGCGGCCAACTCAGATGCCGTCAGCTTGAAGCCATTGGATTCCTTGCCACGCACGAAGACGCTCTTGCCGCCACACAGCGTGACCTGTTCCGGATAGCTGACCCAGTAGGGGGTCGGAATGATCACTTCATCACCCGGATCGAGCAACGAGGCAAAGGCAAGGTAAAGGGCTTCCTTCCCGCCGCACGTGGCAATGATCTGAGCCGGCGTGTAGTCGAGCTTGTTATCCCTCTTGAGTTTGGCACATACCGCCCTCTTGAGGGCTGGGATGCCACTGCTGGGACTGGCATATCGGGTGAAGCCCTTGTCCAGGGCGTCCTTGGCGGCCTGTCGGATATGGGCAGGTGTGTCGAAGTCCGGTTCGCCGGCACCGAAGCTGACGACATCGATTCCCTGGGCCTTCAGCTCGGCGGCCTTTGCACTGACGGCTAGAGTGGCCGACTCGGCCAAGGCATTGGCTCGTTGTGAGACACGGTACGTCATGGTCGGATTCTCCTGGAAAAGACATTCTCAACTGCACAGGAGTGTAGAGGTAGATTCCCTATCCAGCAAGGGCGAGGAATGGTCCAGGTTCTGATGCCGATGAGGTGCCACGTACGAGGGTCATGAAACCGACTGTAGTGCGGTGATAGCAGCGGCGTCGACGATGTCCTGGGGACTGCACCCTCTCGACAGGTCATTGCAGGGGCGTGCGAGGCCTTGAAGGATTGGCCCCACGGCTCGGCATCGTCCGAGACGCTCGGAGAGCTTGTAACTGATGTTGCCCGAATCAAGATCCGGGAAGATCAGCACGTTGGCCCGCCCGGCGATGGGGGAGTGAGGGGCCTTTCGTTTGGCGACCGCTGGGATCAGGGCCGCGTCACCCTGAAGCTCACCGTCAATGCAGAGGTTGGGACATCGCTGTCGAACGAGTTCTGTGGCGCGCACGACCTTGTCGGCGCGAGGGTGGCGTGCCGAACCCTGAGTCGAGAAACTGAGCATGGCGACACGAGGGGTCGCACCGAGCAGGGCCCGGCAATTGTCGGCAGCGGCGATGGCAATGTCGGCCAGTTCCTCGGCATTGGGGTCGGGAACGACGCCACAGTCGGCGTAGATCATCGCGCCGTTCTCACCGAATTCCGGATAGGGGCTCACCATGAGAAAGAAGCTGCTGACGGTGCGAAAACCCGTCCGCAATCCCACGCAGTGGCCGGCGGCACCGATCACCTTTGCCGTTGCGGCGATGCTGCCCGCCACCATGCCATCGCAACGTCCGTTCCGGACCAGATACGCCCCGAAGAACACGCGATCCGTCACGATGCGTCGAGCAATACCGTCGGTGACCTGCTCGGCCTGGCGGTGCTGTCGATACTGATCGACAAATTGATCGGCCAGAGGGCTCTTGCGTGGATCGATCATATCGATGCCGTCGAGCGACAGACCTTCCTGCCTGGCGAGGGTGGAGACTTCGTCCGGATCGCCCAGAATGACCAGGCGAGCCAGTTGTTGCTCGCAGATGGCCTTGGCGGCGTGCAGTGTACGTGGGTCCTTGCCCTCGGCCAGACAAATCGTTCGATGGGCCTGGGTGGCTCGCTGTCGAATGGTGCTCAGGATGTCTGGGGTGTCCGTCGTCGAGGTGCTGGGCTGACTCATATGTTTGCTCTCCCATGGACAACGTACGGCGTCTCTTCGAAACACGAGTTGAGGGGTCATATGAGCCGTACCGGCGAAGGATGTCAACAGGCAAACAGGCTGTCCACCCGGCCGATGGCCGGTCATGGCGGCCACCAGCGGCTCGATGAGGCCTGCGACGTCGTGTCAGGAGGAGATGCCCAGCAGTCGGATGAGGTAATAGGCTCCGGCCGAGACGATCGCCGATAGGGGAATCGTCAGTACCCAGGCCCAAACGATTCTTGCGGCGACCCCCCATTTGATGCCCGAGAGGTTCGTCGTGGCACCCACGCCGATGATCGCCCCGGTGATCGTGTGCGTTGTCGAGACAGGGATTCCAGAATGGGTGGCCAGGAAGAGCGTGAATGCCCCCGCCGTTTCGGCGCAGAAGCCTCCGACGGGCTTCAGTTTGGTGATCTTCATTCCCATGGTCTTGACGATTCGCCAGCCGCCCATCGCGGTGCCAATGGCCATCGCCATTTGACACGACAGGATGATCCAGAGCGTGTTCAGATGGGTCAGGGACAACTGTGTCTTGGAGTCCATCAGTCCGGCGGCGACGAGCAAGGCGACGATGATTCCCATGGTTTTCTGTGCATCATTGCCACCATGGCCGAGGGAGTAGAGCGCTGCGGAGAATAACTGGCCCTTGCGGAAGAGCGTATCGACGGCCGACGGCCGCCACCGTCTGAAGATCCAGAAGACGGCGACCATGTTCGCGAACCCAATCAGCATGCCCAGGAGCGGAGCCAGGGGGATGAACCCGGCAGCGGCAACGACCTTCTCCCATCGAAGACAGGACCATCCGGCATGCGCGACACCGGCGCCGGCGAAGCCGCCGATCAGGGCGTGAGAGGAACTCGTGGGGAGTCCGTAGTACCAGGTAAAGAGATCCCAAGCGACCGCACCGACCAGACCTGTGAGAACCACGTAGACATAGGCGGGATCGTTCGCTTGAATGCGCACGATCTTGGAGATGGTGTCTGCCACTTTGGGAGCGAAGAAGAACATGGCAACGAAGTTGAAGAAGGCGGCCCAAAGCACCGCCAGTCGGGGGCTGAGCACGCGGGTTGATACCACGGTGGCTATGGAGTTGGCCGCGTCGTGGAACCCATTGACGACGTCGAACAACAGTGCAAGGGTGACGGTCAGGATGACCAGAAACCAGGTAGATGCATCCATGAGAACTACGTCGCCTCGATGACTACGCCTTCAATGATGTTGGCGACTTCCTCGCAGCGGTCGGTCGCCTTTTCAAGCCGTTCGTAAATCTCTTTCCACTTGATCACGAGTACGGCTTGCGTCTCCTCGCGAAACAGGCGGGCCAGTGCGGCCCGAAGGATTTCGTCGCCTTCGTTTTCAAGTCGGTGTAGCGCAATGCAGTGGGCGCCGATCGTGTCCGCGTTCTTCATGTTTCGCAGTCCGCGAACGGCCTGGTCAACCTCGGCGCTGGCTCGAACCAGGATGTCTGCCAGGGAGACGGCTTCGGGGCGGATCTCTGTGATATCGTAAAGCCCCATACGCGAGGAGACCGCGTCCATCGCATCGATGATGTCATCCATCCGCTTGATCAGGCTGTGGATCTCATTGCGGTCCATCGGAGTGATGAACGTTCGATGGAGCGCGTCCGTACAACGGTGCGTCACGTCGTCGGCCTGATGCTCGAGCTTCTTGATCTGGGCGATTCCCTCTCTCAGATCGCCCCCCTTTTTCGTGAGCTCGAGAAACACATTGGCCGCCTGAACGATGAGGGCACTGTGCTGTTCGAAGAAATCAAAGAAGTCCCTGTTCTGAGGCAGGATTGACTTAAACATGTCCAGACATCCCGTGTGCCAGTTCTGGTCCGTTTGTGCCCCGCACAAACAGATGGGCGGGGCACACAGTCAACCATGTCACACAGGTTTCGTCAAGTTCGGATCGCGTTTCAGCGGTGCCCGATCCTTCGGTCAGTTCCTTGATCTACGGACTCGATGGCTCCCATAGAGAAGCCGTGCGGCCCCGAGGACGAAGATCGACGGAAGAATCGCTTGAGGCACTGTGCAGACCGGCGTGGGGGGGACTGGAGCATCGCCGAAGACGGCCGTGATGGTTCGATTCCGATCCAGTAAGACCGACAGGGGCTGGGCACTCTCTTGATCGGAGGACACGTCGCCGCTCCAGCGGATGAACGCGCTCCCGCTGTCGCCTATCGGGGTGAGTTCGACGGTCTGACCGTCATAGTAGGTACCTCCGCTGGGACAGACCCATCCCAGGCCGGATACCTGGATCGTCAAGGTGCGCAGGATCGGGGGGTCTTGCTCGAAAACCGCTGCCACATTCTTGTTCTCGTCCATGACCAGGGTGACGGGATTGCTCGATCCGCTGAGGTCCCCGTCCCAACCAACGAAATGCCAGCCCGAAGCAGGGGTGGCGGTCAGTTCGATGGTGGCCCCGTAGGGAAACGTTCCTCCGTTGGGTTCAACGGTTCCCTGACCATCCGTTCTTGTATCGAGAGACACCTCCGAAGGGGGGTCCGGCTCGAAGACGGCCGTGACTGCGACGTCGGCATAGACGGTGAATCGGGTAAAGTTGGTGATTCCGGAGATGTCTCCACCCCATCGCACGAAATGCCAGCCCTCGGCAGGCACGGCTGTCAATTGAACGGCCGTGCCGACGTCAAAGGTGCCACCGTTGGGAGTGACAACGCCTTCTCCCTCGATGGTCACTGTGACGGTAAATCGATAGGGCCGGGTCTCTCCAGCCAAGAGGCTCGACGTGATGATGCAGAGACACGCGGCAATCGTGCGAGGTCGCACGGGGCCCTGTGGCAAGAGGTGATGAATGAAGGCATGCGGAAAGGCCATTGGACACTCCTCGTCATGGGGCTACGACCCTGAGCAGTGCAGACCAGTCTATCACAGAACACATAAGGGGTTAAGTGAAGAAAGGTCTCTGGCGTCCCGAGAGAGGGGGGAGGAAAGGAATTCCGATCGACTTGTACAACCTGAGGGTGGGAGATTATTCTTCCGCGTGTAGGTCTGCGATTGGTGTGACCAGAGGAGACCGTAGCCCGTGACTATGTTTGCCGAGATGCTTGCGGATCAGTGGAATCGGATGTCCTCCGCCGTGGTGGTTCGGGCTTCAGCCCTGGAACGATTCGAGACCGAGGTGGATTTCGCTCGCCGTCTGGCCGAGGCCAGGTGCGAGCATCGCGAGGAATGGGAGCGTCTGATTCTCCAGGCAGTGAGTCTGCTGGCGGATGCGGTGGCGGCCCAAGGGGCGCTCGATATAGAGGGGGTGGTCGCCGAAGCCGAGCGAATCCTTGCCCCGCTGGGCGAGGCGGCGAAGTGCTACACGATTCATTGTGTGGGGCACGCGCACATCGACATGAACTGGATGTGGAACTGGCCCGAGACGGTAGCGACTGCCCACGATACGTTCAGCACGGTCGATCGTCTTATGGCCGAGTATCCGGACTTCAAATTCAGCCAGAGTCAGGCATCGACCTATGCTTTGACCGAGCAGCACTGCCCCGAACTCTTCGAGCGAATTCGCGATCGCATTGCCGAAGGACGCTGGGAGTCGACCGCAAGTCTCTGGGTGGAGTGCGAGAGCAACTGCGCCATGGGAGAGACGCTGTGCCGGCACCTTCTGTCCACCCGTCGATACATGCAGGAGCGGTTCAGGCTGACGCCGGAAGATGTTCGGATCACCTGGCAGCCGGACCTTTTCGGGCATCCGCATACATTGCCCGGGATTCTGTCACGCGGCGGTGTCCGATACTACTACTTCTGCCGAGGGGGCCGTGGTCCCCGCTTGTTCTGGTGGCAAGGTGCCGACGGATCCCGGCTTCTTGCGTTCGATGACTCGGTTCTCTGGTACAACGGCACCATCACGCCGGACATGACACGGCTTCTGTTCGAGTTTGAGAGTCAGACAGGGCTCAGGGACTACCTGTTCGTGTACGGAGTTGGCGACCATGGTGGGGGACCAACGCGGCGCGATCTTGAGACGGCCCTTTCCATGAATCGCTGGCCGATCTGGCCCAACGTCCGGTTTTCGACGGCGAAGGAATTCTTCGACATCGCCGAGAGACATATCCGCAAAGACTTGCCGGTGGTCACCGACGAATTGAACTTCGTCTTCGAAGGGTGCTATACCAGCCAGAGTAACATCAAGCGGGCCAATCGATACGGTGAAGTGGCTCTGCCGGAATCCGAAGCCCTCGCACTGATCGCTCGCGCCGTCACGGGAATGCCCTATCCTGCCGACAGACTCCGACAGGCCTGGCGGAACACCCTCTTTAACCAGTTCCACGACATCCTGCCCGGCTCGGGGGTCAAGGCGACGTACGAATACGCCCAGGGCCTGTTTCAGGAAGTCATGGCCACTACGGGGATGATCAAGACGCGTGCCCTGCGTCAGATCGCCGCAAAGGTGGATACGGAGGCACTTGGAGGGGGACGGCCGGCGGGTCGTCTCGGTGAGGGCGTGGGGGCGGGGGCTGGTCACAGCAGCGCCTATGGAACCCTCTCGACACTCGACGGCGGCGGGGAGGGAAAGCGTCCTCTGGTTCTGTTCAATTCGCTTCCGTGGTCGCGAACCGACGTCGTCACTGCAACGGTATGGGATACCTCCTGGGCCGACGATCGCATCGCCGTGGCAGATGATATGGGCCGGCGATATCCCGCCCAGGTGTTGAGTAAGGGGGACTACTGGGGACATCGGTTTACGACACTGGCCTTCCCGGCAGAGGACATCCCAGCCATGGGGTACCGGACATTGGTCGCCTCGCCAGTGGTTGCGCCGGTCCCTTGCGGCCGAAGGGCAACGGCCCTTGATTCGGGGCTCATGGAAAACGAGTTCTTCGAACTCCAGGTCGATCCCGGCAGCGGCGCCATCGTTCGGCTTCTGGACAAACGGACGGGGCGAGAACTCGTCCCGGCGGGCGAGCGGCTGGGGATGCTCCAGGTCGAGACCGAGGCTCCGCATGACATGACCGCCTGGACGATCGGTCAAATCGTTCGACGTGACGATCTCACCCAGGGGGCCGTCCTGTCGGTGACCCAGCGCGGGCCGCATATGGCCTCGATTCGATCCCAGCACACATGGGGAGACTCGCAGATAGAAATGACCGTCACGCTGTCGGCGGGTGTGCCGAGGATTGATTTCACGCTTGATGTAAACTGGCTTGAGAGGGGGACGCCTCAGCGCGGTGTGCCCATGCTGAGGGCCGTATTCCCGGTGGCCGCGGAGGATCCTCGGGCATCGTACGAAGTCCCATGTGGGCACATCATTCGGCAGCCCAATGGACAAGAGGTTCCGGCACTGCGATGGGCCGACCTCAGCGGTTGGCAGGACGGGGTGGGGGTCACGCTGGTCAATGACCACAAATACGGACACAACGCCAAGGGACGAACGATGCGGCTCACGCTGCTGCGAAGCAGCTATGATCCGGACCCGCTGCCTGAGTTGGGGCGCCAGAAGATCCGGTTTGGAGTGGTACCGCACGGCCGGGGTTGGACCGTTGCCGACGCCACACGATCCGGCGCATCGTTCAACCAACCGCTGATCGTGGTGGCGACCGATTCGCATGCGGGGACGCTGCCCACAAGCCAGTCGTTCGCCGAGGTGCTCACGCCGGGCGTCATGCTGAGCGGCCTAAAGAAGGCGGAAGACTCGGACGCCGTCATCGTTCGGGTATACGAGATGCTCGGACAGGTTACGGAGGCCCGAATACGGCTGAGTCCTGAGTTTGTCCCAAGCGGATCCACGGCCATCGAAACAGACCTGATGGAGCGGCCGTTGGGAACCAGCTTCACCCGGATGGAGGGCGACGAACTCGTGGTCAACGTGCCCGCCTACGGTATCGCGACCGTCCGGGTTGGCTAGGACAGTGGAACTCTCCAGGTCGAGCACCCAAGGCATGTCGGACAGCATCGAACAGGTGTACGAGAGCAGCTCTCCCGCGTCCACGCTGGACCTGGGGCGCCGGTTTGGCCTCTCTGCCGAGCCGGGTCTGGTTCTGGCGCTGCATGGCCCCCTGGGTGCGGGAAAGACGCATTTCGTGCGCGGACTTGCCCATGGGCTGGGGGTCTCCGAACTGAGGAAGGTGTGTTCGCCCACGTTCATCATCGCCAGGGAACACGCCGGTCGGCTTCGGCTCTACCATGTCGATGCCTACCGTGTGAATTCCGCTGCTGTTGAGGCCATCGGCTTCGAAGAGATGTGTACCTCCGGAGGGGTGGTTGTGGTCGAGTGGGCCGATCGCATCGCCGATCTGATGCCGGCGGATTGCCTGAGCATCTCGATCGAACCGACAGGCGCCGAGACACGTCGCTTCCGGTGCCGAGCGTCGGGCCCCCTCTCGCAAAGGGCGGCAGACGCCGTGGCAAGGTTCGTTGAGCGGGCTTCTCATTAGTGATGCCATCGGCATTATGCTCTGTCCGCAGGGGCTCCTGCTTCTGCGTCGAACTGAAGTTAGATCAGGTTCTGGTCAGGAGCGAGCGGAATTCGATGGCTCCGGCACATGACAACAAGCCGAACGGGGTGGTCAATGCCCGGGGTTCGGAGGACGACGGACGGCAGGGTGGGCGGGCCTCCGGAGTGGTACTGCTCCTGATTCTCGTGGTGGCCGTTGCGTTTCGTCTGATGTTCTGCTTGCGATATCTGCACGTGGACGAGCGATTCATCCTGGAGAACGTCCTGACCTTCGTGAAGGATCACACCCTGATCCCCGCCCATTTTCAGTATCCCACCTTCTACAGCTACCTCGCAACGGGCCCAACCATCCTGTGGTGTGCGGCGCTCTGGGCCCTCGGCATGTACCCGTCGCCGATGGACGTCATGGCCATGAGGTTTCTCGACGCACTGGTCGCCTTCATGCCGCTGAGGTTGACCAGCATGGTCGTGGGCATGGCGACCCTCGTCCTGATCTATCGAACGGGTCGACGCCACTACGACTCATCCACGGGGCTGTTGGCGGCGGCACTCCTGGCCATCTCTCTGGTTCATACCGAGCGATCGGCACTCGGTCTGCCCGACGCCACCATGGGGTTCTTCTCGGCATGCTCCCTTCATTACGCTTTGTGCGCACTCGGCGGGAATCGCCTCCGGGATTGGGTTCTGTGCGGCCTGTTCGTCGGGCTGGGAGTTTCCACCAAGTACAATGCCGCCTGTCTGATCTGCATGCCCCTGCTGGCGCATGTCTATCACTTGTACGACGCGGGCTGTCTCCGGCATCCCAGTCGATGGGTCCGGAGGGAGGTGATCCTCTGCGGACTGGCAGCGGTGTGTGCGTTTTTGGCGGCGTCACCCGGATGGCTTCTTCGCCCGGACCTTTACTGGTCTGGAATCCAGGCCCAATCCGGATTCTCGCATACCGGGGTTCTGGGTGTGTACAAGACACCGTATCTCGGGTGGTTCGAGCGGCTTTGGGAGAGAGAGACATTCCTGGGCATTGCGTTCCTTGTCTCGCTAATCGCGGGGCTCATCAGACGGGATCGTCGCGATTGCGTCCTGATCGCGGCGGTTCTACCCGCCGTCGTCCTGATGGGGGGATGGCGCTATGGGGGTCTGCACTACTTCATGTTTGCCTATCCATCTCTCGTCCTGCTGACGGCACGGATGCTGATGCGGATGGCGGCACAACGAAAACGACATCCTGTCGGCGTTACCTGTACATTGGCCCCGGTGGTGGCGTGTCTGCTGGGGTCGGCTTGGAACGTGATCCGTCCCGCCTGGACGGGGGCCTGGATCATCGACAGTCGTTGGGTCGCCCAGAAATGGATGTATCAGAACGTCCCGGAGGGCTCCAGGGTCGCCTGTGACCCGTTTGGCGTTCCGAGGCTTCAGGCGGAAGGGGACTCCGGATTGATTCAGGGAGATCGGGCGGCCTTCTTCAGGGATCTCCTGAAGGACTCTCGTCGATACAAGCTGACTCGAACACCGTACGAATCAGGAGACCCGGGGCGGGTGGAGGCGGACTACCTGCTTGTCAGCAGCCCCTGGTATGAACGATTCGGCCGTCCCTCGCCAGGACTGGACAGTCCCTACGAGAAGGATCATCGGGCGGCATCGCGATTCTATGGATCCCTGCTCGATTCGCCGGGTGTGTCCGGTTGGAGGCTGACAACCGTTTTTGATACCGGCAACGGACCTCGGCTCATTCTCTATCAGCGCATGGAAACAGCGACCAGCACGTCCAGGCCTTCCTCCGTCAAGATGGACCTCCGATGATCACCTTGTCTCGCTGAGCGTACGTCTGAATGCTCAACCCGTACGGTCCATCACGATGATAGAGACGACGGGTTTTCGGTACAGTGCGGCTGGTGCGATACCGGAGGATGAAGAGAAAGAAACACCGGTGCGAATACCTGGTATTCGCACCGGTGTTCTCTTGACGAACGTGAGGCTCATGCGCCTCACGAAGACCAACCGCTTACGTGAAACGTCTGATCACGACGCCGAGCAGCAGTACAGCCAGGGCCATCCCGAGGAACGGCGCGACGCCGCTGCCGCACTTGAAGTCGCTTTCAACGAGATAGTCGCCGTCCAGCGTCAGGTTGAGCACAGAATTCAGGTCGACTGTCACGTGGTTGGGATCGCCGGGGAAGTTCGGATCGTAGATCGACCAGCCCGCGAACGACTTGTTCTCAATCGGGGTGGCGGTCATGGTGACCGTAGTGCCATCGGGATACTTGCCCATGCGGTTCGGATCGATCGGAGCCGGATCGACAGTTACCGTTCCCCAGTTCTCGTGCATCTTCGACAGCTCCAGCTTTCGGGCCTTACCGCCGGCCGCCTCGATGTGGAGGGTTCCGAGGATGGCGATCGATCCGGTGGTCCAGAACTGCCAATCGACGACGATCTGGACCGGCCCATCCGGAGTCCTGCTTGGATCCAGATAGTTCGCATCGGCAATCTGGATCGTCCACGGACCAAACGGCTTGGACCAGCCGAAGGAACTGGAATCGTTGTCAGGCAGGCCCTGAACGATGGTGTATGTCCGTGCGAAATAGAGAACCTCTGAGTTGAGCTGCCCGGACGAAATGGCCGGCCCACCAGTCAGATCAGCCCATCGCATGATGGTCGGAACGTTCGGACCATTATACGTTGGGTCGTTGGGGTTGCCTGGGGAGATCAGATTCGGATCAGGGGCCTTGTTCGGATCGGGCATCTTGGTGATGTTCGGCCAGTCATTGGGCTCCTGCCACCAATCGTTGGGGTCCTGATACCAAACGTCCATGTCGATGACACGGAGATTGTTCGGATAGATGAAGATCTGTGCGGGGGGATAAGGAACGTTAACCAGTATCTCCTCCGTATTGTACAGGTAGCACTTGCCCAGAACACACTTGACGTTCCATGTCTTTGGATTGCCGGCCGCCGGATCACCGAGATTCAACGTCAGCCAGCCACCCAGTTTGCTCTGGTCAACGTACACACCGTAGCCGAGCAGATCGACCTTGATGTAAGAGTTTGCATCATCCAAGACAAAGACGTACTCAGACCCTGGCTCTTGAACGGCTTGGGCCGTCGGTGTCCAGAGGGCGGCCCCCAGGGCCAAAACCACTACCACTCCCACCGGTACTCGTGTCATTCCACAAGCTCCTTTCCAGATTGCCCGGAACGTCCGGACGATAGACATTCAGATGACAGGTCTACTTTCCCAACCCTCAAGCCTCGTTCCCCATCGGATAGCCATTAGGCCCAGAACGAAGCCTGCAGGAACACTCTGCCCTCGATCCAGTCGTGACCTCCTTTCGACGAGTGCCGTCACGGTGTGGCCGTAACCGTCTGGCCGACGATAACCTTCCCCCGTTGTGCATAGGTGTAACCACTGAGCCACGTGAAAAGCTCTTGAGCGGCGATGATCAGCTTTCCATCGTCCGAGAGATACTTGTCGGCCCAGACGTCTCGAAACATCTCGACATGGCCGTCGTAAAACGATGCATTCCCCATCTTGATGGTTCCCGTATCGAACAGCTTGGCGATCACGTTCGGGCCGTAGGGGTTCTTGCGAGGAGAACCGTGGTAGCGGCCGATTTCATCGCGAAGGAAGAAATGCATGGCGTCACAGGCACTCCATCCACCGCTTGGACCGCTGGAGTAGGGGGGACGGTGCATGTCCGGCTGGGATGCGACAAATCGAGGACCCCACTCGTCAATCATCATCTGGAGACCGGAGGGTGCGTATATTTGACTGATCCGCATGATTGAACCCGACGCGCCGAAGAGACTTGTCCCCCAGTAGTCAGGTTCCTTTCCACCCTGGGCCCATTGGCTCATGATCCACTTGCGCCCGAGAATGGATCGGGTGTAGTTGAACTGGTGATGGACCAAGTCCGGCTCTCGCTCGAAATCGGGACATCGGTAGAGGGTCTCGAACCTCGCGTAGTTAAAGAGCGTGCCGGTTCTAATCCCGACACCATTCACGGCCCAGTCCTCCTCCGGCAGGAGTCCACTCCATAGGAGTTCGGGGTGCTGAGTATGCCATGTTTCAGAGACGGCCCAGTCGTAGCGGGTCTTGGTAGAGATGTCCCCCGGAGCACCCGTCGTGGAAGTGGGAGCCGTAATCTTGGACTCCGGTGGATTGCTGATGTTCTCCCAGCCGATGCCTGTGAAGGGAGGCGTCTCGTTGAAATCGTCTGCGTAGATCAGAATACACTTGGCGAGCTGAGAGATTCGGGTCGCACACAACGCGCTGCGGGATTGGGCTCTGGCCTGGCCCAAGCTGGGCAACAGGATGGAGATCAAGAGGGCGATGATCGCGACAACAACCAGAAGTTCGATGAGTGTAAAGCCTCGCTTGGAGGCCAGCGGATTACGCGATGACGCACATTGGCAGTGATGCTGTGACACGGCATGTCCTCCCATAGGATGTGCCCGACTTCGAAAGAGGCTCGTCAACAAGACCATCGGCATCCTTCTCACCTGCTGCGTGAAATGCCCTACGGATGGATGCCTGAAATGCTTCCCTCGTTCTACACCATCAGATTCTAGTCGGACGGGAATCCTGGTCTATGGCATGGAAATGCCATTTGCAGTCGAGCTGTAGGAATGGTGTCAGGCCTCCGCGAGGCCCTCCCGGATGGCGAATCGCGCGAGTTCAACACGGTCGTGGATATCGAGCTTGCTCATGAGGCTGTATGTGTGTCGATTGACCGTGTTGGCACTGATGTGCATGGTGTGTGCGATCTTCTGCTTGGGCATGCCGCGGACGAGATAGCGCAAGACTTCGAGTTCTCTGGCCGTCAGGGTGGACACGCGGGTTCGCCACTCATCGACGAGGCGCGGACCATCCAGGTCGATGACGATTCGCGCCTGAACCTCGGGCGAGTAGTACGCGGCACCGGAGGCCACCGACCGAATGGCCGCGATCAGGACGTCCGGGGGTTCACTCTTCGTGACGTAGCCTGAAGCCCCGGCGGTAATCGCCTGCTCGATGTACCGATCGTGGAAGAACGCACTGACGAAGATAATGCGCGTGTCCGGACACCGACTGCCAATGGTTCGGGCCGCATCGAAACAGAGCAGGCCCGGCATGTCGATGTCCATCAGCACAATGCGGGGTTTGAGGCGAACGGCTTCACTGATGGCGGAATCCGCATTGGTGACCACCCCCAGCACCTTAATGTCCCGTTCGAGTTCCAAGCGATCCTTCAGCATGACGCGAATCATGGCATGGTCGTCGGCGATCAAAATCGATATCGGTTTGTTCATGACGCCGCGCCCTCCTCGTCGTTCAGCCCGACCACCTCGCGAACTCGTCGAATGAGTTCCGGCACAGCAAACGGCTTGCCCAGAACGATTGTATTCGAGTCGCCTTCGTCGATCCGGTCGCCCTCTGCATCGCCCGTCAGGAGGATTGCCGACGTGTGGCTTCCTGCGGCCCGCAAGCGGGCAAGGCAGGCCATGCCGTTGATGCCCTGATGGGCCGTGTCCAGAATCAGAAGGCGGATGCTCTCCTGATGCGTGAGGTACTCGCTCATCACCGACGCTTCATCCACCGCCTGAAGCACGTCGAAATGGAGCGCTCGAAGTGCCGACACCATGATCTCACGAAGGAGTCGATGCCCCTCGGCCAGGAGAACCACACCGGCCGAGCCGGGGGCCCGAGGCTGCCGAATCGTCCGCCCCACCCCGATACAGGGGAGGTAGATGGAGAACACGGAGCCCTGTCCGGCCTCCGACTGAACTTCGATCCTACCTCCGTGTTCGGTCACAATGCCATGGACGATGGAGAGGCCAAGTCCGGTACCGCGTCCTCTTTCCTTTGTCGTGAAGAAGGGCTCGAAGATGCGCGACATGATCTCCTGCGACATTCCAACACCTTCATCACGAACACGGACTACAGCGAATTCCGGCTTGTCGGGGTGCGATGCGCCTCTTGTTCCGGAACCCGAAGCCTCGGCCGGAAACACATCGACGGTGATCCGGCCCCCGTTGGGCATAGCATCCCGGGCGTTGATGATGAGATTCAAGATGACCTGCTGAATCAGTCCGGAATCGGCGCTGACCCAGATGGGCGGATCGCAGGCGTGGACGCTCATCTCACATGTTGCGGGCAACATGCGGCGAAGCAGTCGTGTGGATTCGTCGACCAATTCGCAGAGAGATGCCGCTTTCTTCTCGGAGGGAAGATTACGGCTGAATGTCAGGAGTGACTTGGCGGTCATGGCAATCTGCCGACCGACCTGCTCTATGAGCTCCACCGCCGGTGCGGCGGGATGATCCGCAGCAATGAGCTTGCGTGCCTGATCCGCGTGACCCAGGATCACCGACGTCAGGTTGCTGAAATCATGTGCGATACCCGCCGCCAGTTGACCGACGGCCTGCATCTTCTGGGCCTGGTGAAGCTGCTCTTGGAGAATGACCCGCTCCGTCTCGGCTCTCTTGCGTTCGGTGATGTCTCGGGACACACCGAGAACACCCACAATCTGCCCTTGGGCCTCGCGAATGAAGCTGGTCTTGATCTCAGACCAGGTCGTCGATCCGTCCTTGCGTGTGAATTCCAGTTCGAAGGTCCACGCACGTTCCGGGGACAGGCCGACCGTCCTGTCCAGGGCCAGCATCTCATGGAAGGTACGAACAGCGAGTTGATAAGAGGCGGGCGTCAGCATCTGATCCAACGACTGGGCCATCGCCTCCTGAACGGTGAATCCCCGCAACTTGGCGGTCGATGGGCTGATGTATGTGAGCCGCAGGTTCAGGTCGGTGGTCCAGATGACGTCAGAGACGTTTTCGGCGAGAAGGCGGTAGCGACCCTCGCTCTCGCGCAGTGCCTGCTCGGCCCGTTCGTGTTCTTCGATCTCCTTCTGAAGCTGCTGGTTGGCGGTCAGGAGTTCCGCCGTGCGCTCCTGAACTCGGATCTCCAGCTCGTCTCTCGCGCGTCGCAGGGCCTCCTCGACGCGCTTCCTCTCGGTTATGTCACGCAGAATCCCCTGGACGCCCACGGGGCGATTCTGTTCCGTGATGAGGCAACTGGCGACCTCGACCCAAACGGGTGAGCCGTCCTTGGCCATCGTGAGAAGCTGGTAGGGTTCGGTGTAGGTGATGCCATGGAGTTTCTTCTTCAGGTTGCTTACGGCCACCGGCAGATACTCGGGATGCACCACCTGGCGTATGTTGAGTCTGAGGAATTCTTCCACAGAGTAGCCGTACCCACGGATCACAGCGGGGTTGGCCGAGGTGAAATTACCCTCCAGATCGTGGGTGTAGATCATGTCGTGGGCGTTCTCGAAGATCCGACGGTACTTGACTTCGCTCTGGCGAAGAGATTCTTCCGTCCGTTCATGCTCCTCTCGGTTGTGCGCCAGTTCCTCGACGAGGGATCGAAGCTCGCTCAATTCCTCGATGAGTTGGGCCTTGCTCCTCCTTACGTCGGACATCAGAGATGACTCCCACATGTTCGCCAGAGCGGATTGGCCTGCGAGCCTCCGCCCGTCGTGCTCAGTATAACATGGGCCATTTGACCGCACCCACCTCTGGAAGGTCGTCGGTCTCGCGTACGTCGAGGGATTGCCGACCCGAACATCAGTACAGAAGGTTCTGCCGCGCCGTCCGACGCTTCGCCGCTCGGGGACACCCTCTCATTGTTGCCGAATGGCCGCGACATCTGGCCTCACCGAGGCTTTGGAGACAGCCAAAGGGGGTCGGTGACCAGTCGACGGTTCAGATCTACCTTCAGCAGGGGAGAGAGCTCGGACGCGTTCTCCGGAGAATGAATCACGATGTCGATCTGTCGTCGCTTCACATCAAGACACGACGGACGAACCGACGGCGCCGGTTCGATACCGTACCCGTCGGGTAGTCGGAACCGAATGCTCCACCCCGGCTCATCGGGCAGTATTCCTTCGAGTCGGAGATGGGCAGGGATGGCCTGGCCGGCAGGCGTCGGTGTCGGTGGCAGACGGAGTGTCGCCCGAAGCGAGGGTCCCGTGCACGGCGGCGCGCTCTGCGGAACCTCGACAGGCAAGGACGACGCCGCGCGGTCTCGATCTGCCGCTGATGGGCACGGTACCAGCTCGATGACCATCACCTCACGAGCGGGAATGGACATCACGCTCACCCAACCCTCTTTCGAAACCGGCTCGGCCAGTCGGACGAGTTTTCCGTCGAGGCTCCGGCACCACAGGGGAGTTGCGCCGGAGATCTGAGTCAACTCGGTCGGCAGCCTGAATCGAAAGCCGTGTGGCACCGTGTCGTAGTTCACGAAGATCAGGCCGACGTGGCGATCGGGAGATCGCCAGGATGCGGCGCCGATTGCCGGCCAAGTCACCCGATGCTCGATCGCCCCTTCGCCGTACCAGTCTGCCGTCACCTCGTCAGCACAATCAACCTGAGGGGGGCGCAGCATCTGCCCGTAGCCGAGGAATTTCGCATAGGCCATCCTTGCCTTACCCAGGCGACGAAAGAACTCACCTTTCAAACGATGTTCCGGCGCCATATAGAACGGCTCCATCCAGCCGAGTTGTGTGCCCCACAACCAGTCACGACCCACTTTCATCGCAAAGGCCATGTCGCTGTCGGCGGGATGCACCCGGTTGGCAAAATGGACCCGCATGCCGGCGTAGACGACCGCGTTGATCGGAATCATGTTCGGACGACGGGGATTCCAGATCAGAAAGGCGTCGATATTCTGTGAATAGGACTCGGCGTTGTTCTCGCTGGTGAAGAAGACGTCCGGGCTCCTGGCGGCGCCGATCTGCTGGATACGATCCATCAGCTTCCAGTAGCTCGACACCCACCATGTTCCTCCTCCCAGGGGATGCCCGTGCGTCGGGTCCATGCACTGGCGAGGACCCGCCGAGGCGATCTGATCGAGATACACGGCGTTGACGCCTTGTTCGTTGACCAGCCGGTCGATGATCTCGCAGAGCTTGTCCTGCCAGACGGGGGTCGTCGGACACATCACCGCGAGCTTTGCCCCCGAGCCGTACTCTTCGATCAGGGGCTTGCCGTCAACATTCTTGGCCGAGGATGGCAGGGCAACGCTCTTGAACTCGGGCAGGCCCGAATCCCAGAGGCGACCGTTGATGTAGGGCATGACGTAGATGCCGCGGTCGGTCAGTGTCTTGACGGCCTCTTTGAAGCCGTCCTTTGTGGGGAAGTAGTTCGGATATTGCACATCGAAGGGGATCTTGTGCCAGCAGTACCAATGGATACCGACCGGAACGCCCAGATACTCCTGCGCGGCAATCGCCGTCGGAACGACCTGCTTCGGCTCGCCGCTGAGCAGGAGCCAAACCAGGCCGTCGCGCAGTTTGCGGGGAATATCGTTTCGCTGTTCCAGAGGCCCCCGGGACATCCAAGTCTGGCTCAGTGCCCAAGAGCGATATGCCCTGGCGGCGTCGAACCAATCGCCGGCCATGGGGCCGAAGACGACATCGTGGTCCATTACAAAATCCACACCGGGCTTGCCCATGTCCGGCGGATCGAAGAGGAACCTGAATTCTCCACCGGCCCTGAGGTGGAATCGTTTGGCACCACACTTCGGATCGTGAGCCCCCAGATACAGCGTGCTCGGACCGTCCGTAATGGACAGGTACTGCATGGGCCACCATCCGGACGGGTATTCGCCGTTCTGCTCACCTGCGAAGTGCTCGTACAGCTTTCCCCAGTTGAGCCGCGGGACCGCCACATCGGTTCGTCCGGTGCGGCAGACGGGGGCGATCACCGGAAACTCAACCGACCAGAGACCGGCGTCCGACAAGCGGTTCTGAATGACCAGTCGCCCGCTGATCGGACCACGGAACGGCTCTATGAGGAAGAGTGCTCGGACGGACACGGTTCCCTGGCATTCAGGAGGGGCAATCGCCGGCCACTCCAGGACCACGGCAGCACTTCCACGAGAGCGCGTTCGATCCGGCCATGCCTCCAACTCAAGAGGAGAGGCCTTCGGTCTGCCGGCGACCACGGAATCGACGGTAACCGTCTTTCCGTCTTTGCGCCGGATCGTTGCCCTCCACAGGGGACCTTTGTCGTTCGGCGATGCGCCGACAAAGTCGCGGCCGTTCGCCGATTCAAGTATCTGTGTGATTCGACCGCCGCGGTTGAGATCGAAGTGATAGGTCGCAATGGCGTTTCTCAGCCAGAGATCGTTCTGGTTCTGATGGATCAGCACGGACGGCTCTGTCGATGTGCGGGCACCCTTGGACCAGCGTCCGTCGCCTTCTTGACGATCGACAAAGCGACGAGCCATCGTGTCGACCCGGACGATGTCGTCCTGGGTAACCGTAGTGGGGTCCGCGGAAATCAGATGCCGCAGCAGGCCTCGATGATACTCAGTGTCGTCGGATCCCGTCTTGCCTGCGGCCGAGGTTGCGATCCTGGTTCGGAGAGACTCCAGGGCTTCCAGTCGGCGAACGGATGCCTTGGGCGGCTGGGTCAGGCGCCCATGCCACTGCTCCATGACGCTGTGGGGCTGAAGCGGACCAATGTAGACCCATCCCTCGAAGTGATGCTGCTTCGTCCTCCACTGGGGTACGGGGAATTGAAAGTAGTTGCAGTACTCCTTGGTGTCGTCGTAGTGGAGGAGCGAGTCACGGCCGATGAGGCCGACCGCATTCTCGCCATCGCTCATGATGCCCCAACGCGGCACGGTTCGAACCTGTTTGGTCCCGGTGAAACGCCCGGCGAGGCTGTCCCCGGCCCGCCAGATCGGAAAGGTCGCCTCCTTCGTACTCAATTGAAGGAAGTGCAGCTCGCTCCAGGATTCTTCCACGTCCTGTGTGACCTCGGCCGAGATGGTGATGACCGGGCTGCCTGCCAGGAACTCATAGCGGTAGACGGCACGGGCGTTACCCTTCAGGGGTTCATTCCCTCGGAAATAGACCGCTCGAGATTCAATAACGGCCCGCAGCCTGCCCGGACAGACAATGCGAGAGGAAGCATTGGGATCACTGGAAAGGCCATATGCAGGTGTCAGGTTGGGCGGCGTGTGCCGGTAGAGGCGGTCCTCGAAGAAGTACTGGGTGGTTGTGGTACCTGTCTGGTTGAAGGTGATACTGCGGATGAATCCTCCACGCCCCTTGGCCGACTGAATGGCCTGGAAGAACTCGTTGGCGACGATGACATCTTCCCGGTTGGATTCGATGCGCAGGGCATCAAACGGTGACTCGGGCGGGGCGGCATGATCGTCTGCTCTGGCGACGTCACCGGGAGCGTCGGCATAGAGGAGAAAACGTCGATGGCCCTTGGCGGGTGTCAGCCCCGGCAGGGGGAACCACATTCGATCCCGACCGTTCTCCTTGGTGATCTCCAGCGGCAGACGGGCTACCGCCTCACCCTGAGGATCGATCTCGACGAGCCGGAGTGTGGACCCCGTACTGTCGGGGCAGGGCGAAGCGAGTTCGGCTGTCGTAACAGCGTTGAACTGCGGCGCAGCGCCATTCGTCACTTCCACGAGCTGGACCTGTCGGTGAGACGGATACAGCGTTCCGGACGGAGCGGCCAGTGCACTCTGCCAGACCAGAATCGCTGCAAGAAAGCCACTGTGCATATGGGTCTTCATGCGAGAACCTCTTTTCGTGGGACGTCTCTTCGGATTGGAGAGACAGACCGCAGATTGCGCCAGAGGGTGCAAGAAGGCGGCAGACCTGTGTCATCGCCGCCCGAAGCGCGGACTCCTGCTTCACTTCTTTGATCCGTAGGACTCATAGCTGACGATGTCGGTGAGGGGCTTGCGGTTCCCCGGCTCCTTGAAGGCATCGCCCGAGGGATACCCCAGCGGAAGCAGCATGACCACTCGATGGGACTGAGGCACCTTAAGGAGCTGATGCACGGGATCGTGGCTGAACGCTCCCACCCAGCACGTTCCCAATCCCTGGGCACGCGCCGCCAGCGTCATGTGGTCGATTGCGATGGAGGCGTCCACCAGGAACATGTGGTCGGCGATCCAGCTATATCGGTCGGGATACGACTGCCCGCACACGGCAATCACCACCGGTGCCTCAGCCACAAACATCTGTCCGGCAGCCAGTTCGGCGAGGCGCCGTCTGAGTTGAGGATTCCGAACTACCACAAAATGCCAGGGTTGCTTGTTGGTTGCCGATGGGGCGATGCGTCCTGCTTCGAGAACGCGCATCAGTGTGGCATCGTCAACCTCACGATCTGAGTAACTCCGAACGCTTCGTCGGGTCCGCAGAACCTCCCAGAACTCCAGCTCGGCACCCGTGTGGCTCTTCTGCGTGTCGTAGTAGTCCATGCCATGACCTCCTTGAGACGAGCATTCTCGAGAATCCTGACACAGCATGCACCCGGCCGAGGGGGGCGTCAAGCGGCTGTATCGGGCTCGTTGCAACCATCATCCTCTGAGGATACGCTAGACGCGTGGCGGAAGCCGGTTTGGGCTGTAGACGGCGAGGGCCGGTCGCTTATGGATAGGCGACGTCGGCGCCGAGTTGGATTCAGCCTTTTGTGGAGACATGGAAGTGACCGACACATGGACAGACACGGAGACGGCCAGCGTGCTCGAGCTCGCCGATCCTCAGGTATGGGCGGCACTGGAAGCCGAGCAGCGAAGGCAGCATTCGACCATCGAGCTGATTGCCTCTGAGAATCACGTTTCTCCGGCGGTGCTTCAGGCGACCGGATCGGTTTTCACCAACAAGTACGCCGAAGGATACCCGCGCAACCGCCACTACGGCGGCTGCGAACACATGGATACGATCGAGGACCTGGCCCGAGATCGCGCTCGGGAGTTGTTTCATGCCGAGCATGTGAACGTCCAGCCGCATTGCGGCAGTTCGGCCAACATGGCCGTGTTCATGTCCTGCCTCAAGCCCGGTGATACCATCATGGCCTTGGACCTCGCGCAGGGTGGACACTTGACCCACGGCAGCCGGGCCAGCTTCAGCGGCAAGCTCTACCGGATCATCAGCTACGGCGTCGACCGCGAGACCGAGCAGTTCAACATGGACGAGATCCGGGCCATGGCACACCAGCACAACCCGGACCTCATTCTCACCGGCGCATCAGCTTATCCGCGGACCATCGATTTTGAAGCGTTTGCCGAGATCGCCACGGAGGTCGACGCGATTCTGATGGCCGACATTGCCCACATCGCCGGGCTGGTGGCCGCCGAGCTTCATCCTTCGCCCATTAAGTGGTGCGACTTCGTCACCACAACCACGCACAAGACGCTGCGAGGTCCGCGCGGCGGCATGATCCTCTGCAAGAGCAAGTGGGCGCAGGCACTCGACAAGACCGTGTTCCCAGGGATCCAGGGCGGACCACTCATGCACATTATCGCCGCCAAGGCGGTGGCGTTTGGTGAGGCCCTTCGACCGGACTTCCGGCAGTATCAACGAGCGATACTCGACAACGCACAGGCTCTGTGCGAGGCTCTGAAGACCCACGGGTTCCGCATCGTCAGCGGTGGTACGGACAATCACCTCATGCTGGTGGACCTTCGGAGCAACTTCCCAGCGGTGACCGGACGACACGCCGAACTCTGGCTTCAACGGGCCGGTATCATCGTCAACCGCAATCAGATTCCATTCGACGAACGCAAGCAGTCCGAGACCAGTGGACTGAGAATCGGCACTCCGGCCATCACCACCCGAGGGTGTGGCGTGGAGGAGATGCGTACCATCGCCGGCTGGATTCATCACGTGTTGGATGCTCACGGCAACCCCATCGCAGTCGAGGAGGTGCGCCGGCAGGTGATCGAACTCTGTGACCAGTTCCCGCTTCCGCACGCGGAGGGCCAGGGCAGCCATTGAAATCTCAGGGCATTTCCGGAGGACCTCACTCTCCGGGACGTCGCCGACGGCACATTGCGCGAATCTGCGAGTATTTCGCCCATGCAGGTAGCCTGTAGCGAACTGTACAAGGAACCCTCTGAAGATGTCCTTTGCTGAAACGCCGTCGGGGCGGGTCTACGTGGAATCTCATGGTCATGGTCCGGCGCTGCTGGTCGTGCCGAGTTTCGGATGCACGGCCAAGGCCTACAAGGGCCTGGTTCCGTATTTGTCCGGGACCCACAGGGTGATCCTCTACGATCCGACGGGAATGGGGCGATCGGACGAGCATCAGGGCGAGTTGACCGGGCCGTCTATAGCCCACCAGATCGCCTCGATTCTCGATCATTATGAAATCGAGAAGGCGTCGCTGTTGGGGGCGTCGATGGGAGCACTCATCGCACAGCACTTCGCCTTCACGCACCGTCAGCGCCTCGACAGACTCATCATGGTGACACCCCCGATGCGAATGACTGCTTACGGACGCACCATGAACCACATGCTCGAGGAACTTCTGTACAAGTGCGACGCGACAACATTCGTGCAGTACCTCGTGCACCTGACCCTGTGTCCTCAGTTCGTGAACAGGCATCCGAGCCTCGTTCAACAGATGGCCAAGCGTCTGGAACCCACCGCGCAGGAAACTGAAACCATGAAGCGCCAGATCCTTGGCCTGCGCGGTTCGTCCGCGGGGCACAAGCTCGCTGAAATGGACGCCCCGACCCTCATCATTGCGGGGCGACGGGACGTCATTACCCCTCCAGAACAGGCCGAGGCGATTCATGCCGAACTGCCCAACAGCCAGCTTCTGATCCTTGACGAAGTAGCTCACAACCCCTTTATTGAGGCGACAAAGCGGTGCTTCGCGGCGATCGCTGCCTTCCTCGCAGGATAATGACGGAGGCGAGTCGTCCGCGGGCTCCCGGCTCGAGGAGGTTCACCCGGATGAAAGAGAAACGCCTGGTCGTCATGCTCTCCGGCAGTGGAACCACCCTGCAGAACCTCATCGATCGAATTGGAGACGGTCGTCTGACGGGCTGGCGGATTGTCCGTGTGATCAGCTCACTCAGCAAGGCGTATGGGCTCGTGCGGGCCGAGCAGGCAGGGATCCCCACCTCAGTGGTTCGGCAGAAGGATCATCCGGACGTGGGTGCCTTCAGCAAGGCTCTGGTCGAGCAGATCGACGCCGCCCAGGCGGATCTGATCGTACTGGCCGGCTGGATGTGCTACTGGCAAGTCCCGGATCGATATATCGGAAGAGTCATGAACGTCCACCCCGCTCTGCTTCCGAGTTTCGGCGGAAAGGGTTTCTACGGGCATCATGTCCATGAGTCGGTGCTCGAACATGGATGTCGCGTCAGTGGGGCGACCGTCCACTTTGTCGACAACCAGTACGATACGGGACCGATCATTCTCCAGCGTGCGATCGACGTACTGGGCAGTGATACTCCAGATATATTGGCCGAGCGGGTGCAGGCCGTGGAACGTGAGATCCTTCCCGAAGCCATCGCCCTCTTTGGTGCCAACCGCCTTCGCATCGATGGTCGCCGAGTCCGCATCACCTAACGCCAGTCGAACCGTGGTCACAGCCTCGGACAACGTCTCCTTTCAAGGGGCTGGGCTACACGTCTACAGAAGGAATCTCCGAGTGGTTGCCACAGCTTCCGGTAGCGGATACATTAGAACTTTCTTACACATGTCAAAGGAACTTTAGGGAATATGAATCACAAGGTCATGCTCATCGACGGCGCGTGGGGGACTCAGCTGGATCTGTTGGGCTGTCCGCCCGGACTCTGCCACGATCAATGGAATGTCGATCGTCCTGAGGCGGTGCAGAAGGTCGCAGAGAGGTACGTGGCCGCCGGCTCGCAGGTCATCATGACCAATACGTTCTCAAGCAACCGGCTGACTCTGGACAAGTATCACCTGGCAGATCGAGCGTCAGAGTTGAATCGCGCCGGTGCAGCCATCAGCCGGAAGGCCGCGGGCAAGAGCGTCCGCGTCTTCGGGTCGATGGGACCTTCGGGCAAGATCATCATGATGGAAGAGGTCTCCGAGGATGAACTCCATGACGCCTTCAAGGAACAGGCCACTGCGCTGGCCGAGGGCGGAGTGGACGGCTTGGTTTGCGAGACGATGACCGAACTGGCCGAGGCTATGATCGCCGTTCGCGCGGCCAAAGAGGCGACCGACCTGCCGGTCGTCGCCAGTATGGTCTTCGACTCGGGTCCGGAGCGGTGCCACACCTCCATGGGAGATCCGGCCGACAAGGCCGCCAAAGCCCTGATGGAGGCCGGAGCCGATATCCTGGGTCTGAACTGCGGCATTGGTATCTCACAGGTCATGGCGCCGGTGCGCATGCTGCGAGCCAATACCGATCGCCCCCTTTGGGTCAAGCCGAACGCCGGCCTGCCGGAGCTTCACGACGGCAAGGTGGTGTTCAAAGAGACACCGGAGGAATTCGCGTCCCATGTACCCGAACTGCTCGGGATGGGCATCGATTACGTGGGTGGATGTTGTGGAACGTCGCCAGACCACATCCGGGCCATGGCGGCGGTGTTGGCCAAGCTCGAACGGGGATAAGACATCGGAGTGAGGCCACGGCAAGAGTGACGGGGTAGCAAGGAGCCACATATGAAGGCAGCCGAACGTATGAAGATTGATCGGATCCACATGCCCGAGATGGATCCGGTCGAGCGTGCGAAGGTATTTCAGGAAGTGAACAAGGGACTGGCAATCGAGGGCGCTCGTCAGGAGGCCCAGCGTTGCCTCCAGTGCAAAGAGGCCAAGTGCGTCGAAGGGTGTCCGGTCAATGTTCGCATCCCCGAGTTCGTGACCCTCATAGCCGACGGGAAGCTCGAAGAAGCCGCTCGCGTCCTGCTCGAGGACAATTCCCTCCCCGGAATCGCCGGACGGGTCTGTCCCCAGGAGACACAGTGCGAGGGCGTGTGCGTCCGCGGCAAGAAGGGGCTCCCGGTGGCGATCGGCTATCTCGAACGATTCGTCGCCGACTGGGCCCGCGAGAACCTCGCGACCAACCATGCGAAGCCGCCGGTGTCCACGGGCAAGCGGGTGGCCATCGTTGGCGCCGGCCCGGCCGGACTCACCGCGGCCGGCGAACTGGTCAAGATGGGACACCATGTGACGATCTTCGAGGCGTTCCATACCGCCGGTGGGGTATTGGTGTACGGCATCCCCGAGTTCCGTCTCCCGAAGGACATCGTCAAATCTGAGGTGGACGCCCTCCGTCGCGCCGGCGTGGAGCTGGTTACCGATGTCGTCATCGGTAAGACCTATACGATCGATCAGCTTATGAAAGATGAGAACTACCAGGCCATCTTTGTGGCCAACGGTGCCGGGCTGCCCGTGTTCATGAAGATCCCCGGAGAGAATCTCAAGGGTGTCTATTCGGCCAACGAGTTCCTCACGCGGGTCAATCTGATGCGGGCGTACCGATTTGGAGAGTTCGCTACACCCATCATCCGAGGCCAGAAGGCGGTTGTGGTCGGGGGCGGCAACGTGGCGATGGATTCGGTGCGGACCGCCAGGAGACTGGGAGCCGAGCCGGCCGTTCTGGTCTATCGACGGAGCCGTGCGGAGATGCCTGCCAGGGTGGAAGAGATCAAGCACGCCGAAGAAGAAGGAATCGTCTTCGAACTGCTGACCAACCCGGTTCGCGTTCTGGGCACCGACGATGGTTGGGTGCGTGGGTTGGAGTGCCAGCGGATGGGCCTCGGCGAGCCCGACGCCTCGGGACGACGGCGCCCGGTACCCATTGAAGGCAGCAACTTCGTTATCGAGTGCGATCTGTTTGTCGAGGCTATCGGTACCAGTGCCAATCCACTCATCACGCAGACCACACCCGATCTGAAGGTCAATAAGTGGGGTTACATCGAGACGGACACCTGGGGCATGACCAGCAAGCCGGGTGTGTTTGCCGGCGGCGATATTGTCCGAGGGGCTGCTACGGTCATCCTCGCCATGGGTGACGGCAAGACGGCCGCAGCCGCCATGGACCGGTATCTGCGTACGGGGTCACCGGCCGATCCGAACGCGGCCCCGGCATCGTCGTAGGTGACTCTTTCAGAAACAGGCGAGCCTGATACAGTCGTGGAGATGCCATAGGAGAACCGTATATGAGCAAGACCGAAAAGAACCTCAAGGAGGCCTTTGCCGGCGAATCTCAGGCCCGGAACAAGTACTCATTCTACGCTGAGGTAGCCAAGAAAGAGGGCTTCCACTACATCGCCAAGATTTTCGAGGAGACGGCCGAAAACGAGCGTCGTCACGCCAAGGACCACTTCAAGCTGCTCAAGGGCTTCGGCGACACGGCTGCCAACCTCAAGGCCGCGATCGAAGGGGAGACCTACGAAGTTCAGACGATGTACCCCCAGTTCGCCAAGGAGGCCGAGGAAGAGGGCAATACGGAGGCGGCCGCCCTTTTCAAGACGATCGCCAAGGTCGAAAAGCACCACGCGGACCGGTATCGCAAGCTACTGGGGATGCTTGAGAGCGGCACGCTCTGGAAGCGAGATGAACCCATTGTCTGGAAGTGCGCCGTCTGCGGCTTCACCTATGAGGGCAAGGAACCTCCCGCGAAGTGCCCGTGCTGCAAGCACTCGAGGGAGCATTTCGAACCGGCGGACCTCAGCATCAACGACTGAGAGCACCGTAGTCCAGTCTGCCTTGTGATGTGCCCGACCATTCCCAGAGGGGCCGTCGGATACGGATGAATTGTGCGCCGGTGGTATGGCGAGTGGGCGGCCGTCTTCTATGTTCGGCCGAGGCGATCGGATCACGGCAGGGGGGCAGCCGATTCTCGATAGGGGCTCGCATGACCATGACCCATCGCGAAAGGGTTCAGGCCGCCCTGAACCACGAAACGCCCGACCGCTGCCCGATGCAGATCTCCTTCACTCCCGAATTCGCCGAGCGCCTTCGCGCCGAAATGGGGCTTGGTGCCGGTTCGGAGCACAATCCACACGGCGATGGCAACCCTTACGATATCGAGATCGCACTTGAGGAGGACATGCTTCTGACCAGCGTTTGCTGGGCGAACTCGTACTATGGTGCGGAACACGAGTACACCGATGAGTGGGGCATCCGTTGGCGCCCCGTGCAATACCAGACACCCTTTGGCGTTGGCAGGTACACCGAGATGGTCGGTCACCCCCTGGCCGATGACAGGGCGATTGCGGGCTACAAGGCACCTGACCCTTGCCGACCTGAGCTTTATGCCACGGCTCGGGAGATGATTCAGCGGTTCAGGAATGACTACTGGATCGTCGGTGCAACCGTCACGACCATTTTCGAGACCGCCTGGGCTCTGCGAGGCCTCGATCAGCTTCTGGTCGATCTGGTGGCGGCTCCTGATCTGGCCGCCGAGATCCTCGATATTCCGTTTCGCTATCACCTCGCAGCCGCCCGAAAGCTCGTCGAGATGGGCGTTGATATGATCTGGACGGGTGACGACGTTGGCACCCAGACCGGCATGATGATCTCGCCGGATCTCTGGCGAAGGGTGTTCAAGCCGAGGATGGCGGAGTTCTTTTCGACACTGCGGTCGATCAACCCGGGGATTGTGATTGCCTATCATTCGGACGGTTTCATCGAACCCATCATCCCCGATCTGATCGAGATCGGGCTCGATGTGCTGAACCCGATTCAGCCCGCCTGTATGGAGCCGGCTGCCATCAAACGCACATACGGAGACCGGCTTTCCTTCTGGGGAACGATTGACGAACAGCACACCCTCCCCTTCGGAGCACCGACCGATGTTGCCCGGGAGGTTCGCACGCGGATCGAGAGCGTCGGACGTGGCGGCGGACTGATTATTGGCCCGACCCATCATGTCCAACTGGATACGCCGATGGAGAATTTCCGCGCCATGGTCCGTACGATCGCATCGACGCCATGTGTTGCCTGATCATCGTCAGGCTGCCCCGGCGGGCCTTACTCGCCGGCATTATGACATTACGACGGGCGGCGATCGGAAGGGGCCCCTCGCGGTGGTGGGACAAGATCGATCCCCCCGGGGCTGAAAGGGTGGCAGCGACAGAGCCGCCAAACACCATAGAACATGCCTCGCAACCAGCCATGGACCTTCAGCGCCTCAATGAAGTATTCGCTGCAGGTGGGCACGAACTTGCACGAGCCGATCAACAGGGGACGCAGCGCCACCTGGTAGCCTCGTACGCAGAGGATCAGCAACGAAGCAATACCGGCCCCGGCGGTGCGGAGGCACCATCGAGGGACAGTTGCCCAGGTGATGTGTCGCGAATCCTGCATCGTCTGATCCCGCAGGTCATTGTAGCATCCGAAGCGGCGGCAGGGGCCTGGTTCTGAAGGCCCTCAAACGCAGACGGCGTTCGACCTGCACTCGATCGAACGCCGCCGTTGAACGATTCGCTGCAAGGCCCTGTGGCTACTTCAGCTCGCCCACGTTCGCCTGGATCTTCTTGATGGCCGCCGCGACATCCCGCATATCCGACTCATCGCCCAGGAGCTGTGACTGGAGCAGCCACACCGACTCGTGGTCGCAGGCCTGCTCGCATGCGGGCAGGTGCAGGTGTGTGTAGTCACGGCCCTCAAGCCAGGGGTATTCCTTCGGGTCGACCTTGAAGAGCTCCTCCCGATACAGCGGAACATAGCCGGACATGCACGGGATCCCCTCGGCCGTCAGAGCTTCAAGGAATCGATCGCGGGATACGCCACCGAAGGCTTCCTTCTTGTACTTGAAGATGTAGAGGTGCCAGGCGCTTCGTGTGGCGCCGTCATGAAGCTTCAGGGGTTCGATGCCGTGTATGTCTTTCAGCATGCCGGTCAGCGCACAGGCGTTGCGTTCGCGTCTGCGCATCTGGTCTTCGATCTGCTCGAACTGAGCGAGCAGGATTCCCGCACAGATCGCAGGCAATCGCGAGTTGCTGCCGAGCACGTGATGTTCGTACCATTTTCCACCGCGGACCCTTCCGCAGTTGACGTAGGAATGGACGCCGTCGATGAGCTTCTCGTTGTCGCTGATACAGATGCCGCCTTCGCCGGCGCACATGTTCTTGCTGGACTGGAAGCTGAAGGTTCCGATGTCTCCGATCGCCCCGACGCGACGCCCTCGCCACTCGGCTCCATGAGCCTGTGCCGCATCCTCGATGACGGCCAGATCGTGTTTTCTGGCAATCGCCATGATGGGATCCATGTTTGCGGGCGACCCGGCGATATGGACCGCCACGATGGCCTTGGTCCGATCGGTGATGGCTGCCTCGATCTTCGAGGCATCGATGTTGTACGTGGCGGGGTCGATGTCGACGAACACCGGCACAGCGTTAGCCATCAGTGCCGCGCTGGCGGTGGCGATGAACGTATAGGGAGGAACGATCAACTCATCACCGGCGCCCAGCCCCACCGCCTTGTACGCCGCCCACAATGCCCACGTTCCGTTGCAGACCGATTGGGCGTACTTGGCGTGATGGAACTTGGCGAACTCCTCCTCGAATCGCCGGATGTGTGGGCTATGGATCCCCCAGTGAGGGGAGTTGTAGACGTCCATCATCATCTCGACCTGTCGATCCGACCGCTCCGGCCAACTCGGAAAGGCTTTCGTTCGAACAGGTGCTCCACCACGAATCGCCAATGCACTCATCTGATTCTCCGACTAATCCATCCTATTACAGGTTCCTCAGCACAGGGCCGAAACGATCCGGTCGATCATATCGGTTGTGATCTCCACCTGATCCAAAACACTGTAGAATGTGTCTCGCGGGTACTTGCGACGGAAGTCGTTCAGGGTGCGCAGGGTCTCCACCAACTCGTCGCAGGTCATGCCGATATCCGTCGGGCGGTAGGCCAGGCCACAGCGATCCATGACCTTCCGGATGCCTTCGGGATCATTGTCTTGCACTACGGACAGTGCATAGATGCCCGTTCCGACCAACTCGCCGTGGGCCAGGTGCTTACCCGTGAGAAATTCGAAGTTGTAGACGAGGAGGTGTTCGCTGCCTTCTTCCGGACGCGAGCCGCCGTATTCAACGCAGAGCCGGACTTCTTCGCAATACTCGTCGACGATGGTGTCGATGCCTTTCTGAGAGACCTTTCCGATCTCTTCGGCCGAGGCGATCACACGCTCGAGGCATGCCGCTGCCTGCCGGGAGATCGCCTCATCGTAGCGAGCTTCGCCGGCCTTACCCGCCAGCTTCCAGTCGCACAGTGCCGTATGAATGCTCAGAAGATCGCCGCAGCCCGCTCGATTCAGCGAGGCCGGAGCCTGCTGGATCAGATCGTAGTCGATTCCCACTACGTCGGCCCACACCTGGCCGATATAGCGAACCCGTTTCTCGACCCGTACACCTACGGCGTCGGTGAACGGGGCATCCACGCTCACGATCGTCGGTATCATGACGAGACGGCAGTTTCTCTTCATGGCAACGAACTTGGCAGTATCGGCGGACGACCCGCCCCCGATGCCGTAGACCACCCTGCAATCGGGCAAGTCCTGTTCCAACCGCTCCAACGTTTCCATCGCCATGTCCGATACCATATGAAGCCGCATGGGGTTCCAGGCCGTCTGGTTCCGGACCAGTTCCCATGGTTCCGGCATGGTGCAGACCATTCCGTCGCCCTCGCGTTGAGCGAGGTCCGCGACGATTCCGCGACCGCGAATGATTTGAGGCTTCTTGTAGGTTGTCATATCCCGCAGGTTAGCGGGCGCTCCAATCGGTCGTCAAGAAGAGATCAGCAATCGGTATCGTCACCTTTGGGTGGGGCCGTCCATTGCGAGAGCCTCTGGTATCACCGGCCCTCAAGGATCAGCAGCCAGCCTTTTGTGGGTTCAATGGGTATCGCATCATTCACACCGAATTCGGCTCCGGCCTGGAAATGCGCGATGACTGGTGCGATGAGCCGGACCTTCGGCGGATCGAGTCCGATCGCATGCCAGTCGATCTTGAGCAGTGCCCTTATGCCGGTCGCCTTGCCGGAGACGGATTCTTCCCGGGTCGATGGATCGCTGGTCGAGAAGGAGAGCCGCCCGAAACCGTTCACATCGTGGAACGACGAGTTGACGGCCGACCAGCATGAAAGCTGTCGACCGGGTGCCTGTTGATCCCGACAGAGATTGAAGCCGATCTCCTGTCCACCCTTCGGAGGAGTGATGCCCAAAGCAGCAAACGGCACCCGAACCTCGCCTTCCCAGTGGCCGCTGCCGACCGATGCCTTGTACTCCCATGGGGCGTTCCATCGATTCTCGAGCCCCTCTCCGTCGAGAAAGACCCCCTGGCTGTTGCCGACGAACTGTACGTAGCGAGCCTTCGCAGGGTCCGGCCGGATGAAGATTTCGACGGCGTCGTCGAGAAACACCTGACCATCGCGGCTCCTGGCGTTGGCCACCGGTGGGGCCTTCTGCACGCAGCGGAAGCCCAGATACAGGTACTGCTCGTCCCGCGTCACATAGGCCTCGGTCTGCTCGGCCGCAAGGCTGTCCGACGACAGTAACGTCAGATTGGTCAGTCGAGCAGCTTCATCGTACTCCTTGTCGGACAGACGACCATCGATCGTTGGCGGACGTGGCGTCGCACGAACGTTGGCGGTTCGGGTGCCTTTCTCCTGAGGCCAGTGCGCCAGCGAGATCAGCGACTTGTCCTTCTTGCGGTAGACGCTGGCCAGCACGGTGGGGTCATTGGTCTTGACGGGACATGCCGGGTTCCAGTAGCCGAGCATTTCGGCCTCCTGAATGCCGAACTCGTCCCAGAACCGCCACATGGCCGCCGCCGACGGATGCTGCCGGCCGGTCATGCCGTAGATCATGCCGCGATAGGGGTTCCCTCCGTTCTCATAGTTCAACATCTCACTGGTCAGGCCGAAGGGGATGCCGGATATCTCGACCAGCCAATAGTCGGGTGAACGGTTGTAGTCGTACATCTCGCCGAACCATAGGTTGCTGATGTAGGGGAAATGTTCCATGTAGTGGTTGGCCGCGCTGACATGACGATCCATGAAGTCGTAGTCATTGCCGGAATGGAAGTTGATCCGATACGACGGATTGGTTCGCTGCATCACCTTGGCGACCCGCTTCATGATCTCGCGGTCGTAGCCGATACCATCCAGGTAGAGACCGTCGACGCCGGTGGCGTTCATCAGCCATTTCAGGCCTTCCACATAATAGTTGTGCCAGCGGGACAGCCCCTGGGTTCCGATGGCCGCATCGATGGTCCCATCGGGCAGCAGGGCCCGCCAGGCTGGGACATAGCCGCCGACCAGATGCTCCTGTAGCCAGGGATAGCCTCCACCGGCCTTGACCATCTCGCTCTTCTGGACGGAATAGACGTATTGCTCGCCCGTGACGAAGACCTCGTCGCCCAGACTCCTGAGCGGCCACATCTCGGCCACCCAGTTGCTCAGCTCACGAACGGTATAGTAGACATTGACGCCCTTCGGTCCCGACTCGACCCGCCGCGAGGAGAACTCCACCCATCGGCCGGTATCCGCCGGGGAGAGGTTGCACACGCCCGTCAGCGAGCCCATGGCGCTTGCGGCGATCCGCTCCGGGCGCGTTCGACTGTTCGACTCGATGGTCGAGAACGTGTCCAGAAGCAGCGTGTGGGCGTCCGCGGTTCGGGTGACCGGTTGTCCCTCCTCGTACGGAGCATCCATGACCTTCACGCCGTTCAGGGAGAAGCCCGCTCCCTCAAGACGCAGGACCGTATCCTTCAGCGGTGTGGCCAGAAGCCCCTTCAAGGGTTGCGAAGCCCGCATCTTCCCATCCACGAAGATCGCCAGGCGATCGCCCCACGACAACGTAAGCAGATGCGTCTGTCCCTTCTCCCATTCCGGTGAACTTGAAGGCATCAGGGCCGGATACTGATTCTTCGAAGGGTCTCCCTGCCTGACGTAACAGCGCATTCCCCGATCGTCGACGTTCCAGTAGTACCCGACGGCATCCTGATTCGGAAAAACCAGCTCGAAAAGGTTCTGGTTGAACCGGGCCTGCTGGGCCTGGCCGGCCTTGGGGTCGAAGAGGATCTTCGTCCAGAGATGCAATGCGCCTCGATCGAGTCGGATGTTGCCCTGGGCCGGATATTCGAGTCTTCCGAAGTCCCGCTGGGTGAAGCGCATCGCCTTGACGTTTCGAACCGTCTGCGCCAGTCGATCGGCCGTCAGGAAGGGGTAGTTGATATACGGATTCTCCCACGTTGCATGGTGAACGTGCAAAATGTTCGCGTCGCCGGATGGATCGCCGTATCGCCAGTTCCAGTGCCCGCGGTCGATCGGCTTGAACGGCGTAATGAGAAGCCGGAAGCGGAACTCGACTTTCTCGCCTGCCTTGACCGCTCGATGTCCGCTGAATGCCCGGACCCAGACGGTGTCGTTCTCTTCGGTAAGGGTGCACCCACCGCGCCCGCCGTTACTCCACGACGCTGGAATCCCGGCAGTCTTCAGGGTGATCGTGTCCCAGACTTCCTTTTCGCCCTGGAGCTTCAGTTGAAGGCCCGCATCGACGTCTCCAACCCACAGCAAGTTGTCCGCCTTCTCGATGTCCCATTTCCATGTCAGATTGCCCCGTCGAAGGCCGCCGCGTTGCCCCATCCCCATCAGATAGCGGGCTACATCGCGTCGAATCGGTACCTCAAGCCGAATGTCCTTGAGGTTTCCGTCGGATCGGGCCGTCATAGAGCAGACCATTTCCACACAGCCGTCGCTTTCCGTCCGGGTCGTCGTCGCCAGGGCGAAAGGCTCAGACACGGCGTTGTACCGACGTGTGACTATTGCCGGTGAACGGGCAACATCCTGCTGAGAACCGGCCGCCCAGGCTGCCGTGCCGCTGGAGGTCTCCACGGTCAGTGCCATAGGACCCCTGAGGACTTCTCGCCCGCCGCTGCGAATGCTCGAAGGCAGCCCACAGGCCCCAAACTCTATCTGCCGGCCAAGAAGCCGAACCGTGTTGCCCTGAACCTCCAGGGGTGTGAAAGGGGGGATCACCTGATCGTCCAGACCCAGCGTCGAGTTCAACCATCGAAGCCGGGAAAGGCGCCGGAGCTCGCCATCACCGGCATCCGCCAGAAGGGGACCGCTTACGCACAGGCGAATCTTGAGGATGCTGGGCTGATGGCCCTTGGGCACCACGCGAAGGGAGCCTGAGTATACTCCTGTGCTGTCAACGGGAATCTGAACCCCGATCCACAGTGCCCGTATCTGGCCTGCTCCGAGTTCGAATGGTTTCCTGATCGGGCGCCCGAGCCAGTCGGTTCCGCCGAGGTTGAAGCAGGTCAGCTCTCCGGCGGGCAAAACCGCGCCGAGGGCGTTTCTCAGGTCGCCAAACTCCACGGATAAATCCGCAATCGGCTCTCTGGCCGCAAAGACGCCGATCTGAAACACGTAGTATTCACCCGGCTGGGCATGACCCTCGAAGTCCTGCCGCAGTCCCAGGGTGGTCCATCGCAATGGCAGGTCATCCGGCATGCGAATCGCATGCTCGCGGTCCTCCGGGAACAGGACATACGATCGGCCGGGATGGGCGGCAAGCAGGGCCTCGACCTCCATGCGTGTCGCCACGACCTCCATGGGGTCGAACCGATGAAACTCTCTGCGGGCCTGAATCGCCACGGTCTCCGCTCGAGGGAGCGACTTCCATTGGCCGGACGCGATCGCCTCGGCCTTCAGCTTGTGACGATCCAACCATGCGACATCCGCCGTATTCTGAGGCTTCACATAGGTTCCAGCGTCCTGAAAGTAGTCTCCGGCCGCTGTGCATGGCATGTAGTAGACTTCGTAGTTGCCGGGGACTGTCGCCGGCTGGAAGACGATGTCGCCGTAGTCTCGGTTGACAGTGATTCGAGCAACGTTCATCACGCGCTTGCCCGTCGCAGCATCGAACACCCGAATATCCTTGCCTTGGGGATCAGGATCGCGCCGACGCCAGGGAATGTAAGCTCGCACGGCCTCAGCGGGCTTATCCACCCGAACGATCGCTCGATGGTTGCCACGCTCGCCTTCGGGCCAGGAGCCCACGCCATAGGGCACCTCCTGGGCAAGGGCTGCGACGGATGCCGATACCGAAACACCGACAACGATTGCGTTCAGTCGAATCACACGCATCTCCATCTATTGGGTCGACCCGACATGTCGGGTGAGCCATTCGCATGCGCCTGCGTTGTCCACCTTGTGCGGGCCCTCATGAAACCTCGTTTCGACGGCGTCGGGCTTGCCCATGAGACGGTAGATCCGTCGAACCTCTGCGAAGGCGGCTTCGTACTCCTCGACGGGAAGGACGCCCGTATTCCAACGCAGGTCGAGTAACGATTCGCTGGCACCGGGGCACATCGCTGCGTCCTTGCGTCCGTGCTGAAACTGAACCGGCTTCGGGGCGGCCAGGGCTGCCCAATCGCACGGCTCGATCTGGTCGGACAACTGCCCGGTAATCCCACAATCGCAGTGTGGCGGAATACGAAAACGTGCTCGGTAGTGGTTCCATGTGCTGAGAATGCAGCCGACCACGCCCGCGCGGATGCGATCATCCAGGGCCAGCATGTTCATCGCCAGATGTGCACCGGTGGAAAGGCCGCAGACCGCCACGCGTTTCATGTCAATTGCCGGATCCGTGCTGGCATAGTCGAGGGCCACCATGGCGTCCCATGTCCACTCGCCCTGTAAGGTCCACCCACGGTGCTGGAGTGTGTGATTCATGGTGGCCGGCTGAAGGACCGCCCATCCGTGTTCGGCGAAGAAGGCACAGAAATCGTCGTTGTGCCCGGAGGTGTAGGCCTTCTCGTCGGCCTGTCCCCATGGGGCCTCATGCCCGTGCAAGGCCAGCAGTAGGGGCGACGTTCGACGTCCTTTGGGAATGGACAGCAACAGGACGTTGGTACGATCTGGTATCGTGCGATATTCCACACGCCTCAGCACAAACGTGGGGTAGTCTTTTGTCTCCAGAATACGAGACTCCAGCGCGACTCGTTGGGGCAGGGCACCGTTCATGAGGAGCGCAGCGAGCCTTCCACGCCAGGCCTTTTGCCATTGGCGGAACGCCTCGATTTCACTCGGAGGCCTGCTGGAACGTTCCGAGAACGCCTTTCGGAAGGCAGCCATCTGTTCCGCTGTCGTTTCCACAGCATGCTGGGGAGGTTGGACCGGCTTCAACTCGACCACCACATCGCCGGGACCGGGGGCGGACACCTCCAAGGAGTAGTGGCTGTAGCCCAGCGTTCCATCCCAGCCAGGCTTGAGTGTGGCTTGTCCGCCGCGAACGGAGACAACCTGCACGGGTTCATCGGCCTTGAATACCAGCCGAGCGCCGCCGCCGGCTTCGGCCTTCAGACGGAATACTCCGTCGTTGCAGCTCAGTACGATCATGCGACCCAGCCGGTTCCCAGGATGCTCCTGCTGGTAGGTGATCGCCGCCAGCCCGGACGTCTGCGTGAGATGGTGAATGGTCAGCACGATAGCCGCCGACCAACCGTGCCCGTACCTGAATGACATCGAAGGCCCTCCGGCATTTTGCAGCAGGGGCAAGAATGTCCACGAACAGGAGACCTGTCAACTCAGAGGCGGCATCAGCGATGTGCCGAGGCTACCGTCCAATCAGCTTCAGCACACTGGCGGCGGGAATGCATTCTTTCTCAACCATCTGAAGACCGCCGGTTCGTCCGCCGGAATCGTGGTACTGGATCGTCGTGGTGCTCATGACGACACCGACCGCGGCACCCCGGTTGTTTAACACGGGTGCTCCGCTGGAGCCCCCGGCGAAGTCAGCGGTGATGCTCATCATGATCGTCTCCTCTCTTTGAGCCCTGCGCACCTGGAAGTATCTGGAAATGATACCCTCCGTCAATGAGTAGAACCGGCTGCTCGGATGGCTCAGAACATAGACCGGCGTTCCGGGCTTGTCATCAACGTGCAGGGGTACGGGGCGGAGTCCACGGAGATCCACTTGCAGAATCGCCAGATCGTTGACCCTGCTTGCGGCTAGAACTTCCTGTACCGGTACGACGCGTCCATCGTCCGTCATGGCGATCAACGTCTCCCGGTTGGGTTCGTTGACAACATGGTAGTTGGTGACGCACGCACCGGAATCGCTGATCATGAACCCGCTGGCTGTGGCCAGGTGTCGCTTCCTACAGCGATCGCAGATGTAGGGAGCCCCGATGATCAGAACGCTGGGCTTGGATTGTTCGTAGAGCTCTTCACCCGAGAGAGCCGTGTTGGACGATTGTGGTAACGGCAGGCGGCATGACTTGCGCTTCAATTGATCGATCAGTGTTGCCATCGGCGTCGTCTTCCGTGCCGATATGAGCCTGGAGCCTTCCGCCAGCAGTCGCTGTGTGCGGCGCTCATCACTGGGTCGGGACTCGACGTGGTGACGCTCCGGCGCGACGGCGCGCGTGGTCGTGGGGTTGCGGGGCGCGCACCCGGCAGCCGTGAGCACAGATACAAAGACCCAGTACTGTCGTCTCATCAAAACAGCCTCCCGGTTGCCACCCAAGTCCGTCCTTCCGCCCATTTGACCCGCATGAGTCTCCGACAACAAGTGGATTTGCAAAGGAACAGGCCACGATATAATTGTGACGTGCACCTCAAGCGCGGCCATCGACGTTTCTGGGGAGTTACTCATGCGAATCGGCTTCATCACAGACCTGAGCGAGACCGATTTTCGATTCGCTCAGCAGATGGGTATCCAATGCCTGGAGTTCGACGAGAATGGAGAGGATGTGGAATCCCTGGTCGGTCGGGTCCCGGCTTTGGGGGAGATGTGCAAACGCTACCACATGGAACTGAGCGTCGTGGGACGGTTCGGGCGCAACTACATCTCCAGCGATTCCGACATCGCCGGCGCCGAGATTGCCAAGACGGAGCGACTCATGCGTGTGGCGCGTGAACTCGGCGCTACGGTGTTCGTCACCGGGGCCGGTCACGCCGAACAGCGCGATCATAAGGAGAACTGCCGCAGAGCCGTGGAGGTCCTCAACCGGTTTGTCGAGTTGGGCCGGACGCTCGGCCTCAAGGTTGCACTGTACAACTGTCAATGGGGCAACTTCGCCTTTGCGCCGCCCTCGTGGAACCAGATTCTGCCCGAAGTACCGGGCTTGGGGTTGAAGTATGATCCCTCCCATGCCTTTTATGACGGTCGGGACTGGCTCGCAGAGATGAGGGACTGGGGCGGCCATATCTACCACACGCATGCCAAGGGGTGCCTGTTTGTGGGCGGCCAGCCGTTCGAGGATCCGATGCCGGGCCTGGATCAGCTCCCTTGGGGCAATTTCTTCGCGATGTTGTACCATCACAATTATGGCGGCGACGTCATGATCGAGCCTCATGCCGCCACATGGAACGGACAGCGCCGACTGGCCGGATTACGGTTCTCGATCAACCATCTGCGAGACTACATCCTCTGAGAGACGTGCTTCTGAACGGCAGAAACTGCGCCATGGCCGCTACGGTTATATCGCTCAACTTCGGGCCGGGATTCGCCGATTTCTTGAATTGGGTAGGCCGTGGTAATACAATCCCCGGTGTGTGAGGGTATCCTATCGATCCAGGCCCCCTCAAGCAGGCACGTGACCCTTGCCCACAATCCGTCACATCGATCATCGTGAAGTGGTTGTGGTGGAGACCCCATCCGGATGAGACAGCTTCGTGTGTTCCTGGCCAATCTCGGGCGACGTACGGTCAATTACTTCCTGACGACACCGCCGATGGGCGTGCTGTACCTGGCGGGCTATCTGAGGAGCAAGTTCGACCTCGAAGTCCGCGTCGTCGATCAGCGGGCCGAGAACTGCACGCCGGAGGAGCTGGCACATCAGGCCGTTTCGTTCGGGGCCGATGTTGTCGGGTTCGGATCGATCACGACCAGTGCGTACATGTTTCCCGAACTCACCCAGAAGGTTCGCCAGGGGCTGCCGGAAGCCCTGATCGTATTGGGCGGACCTCATGTGTCGGCGTTTCGCGACGAAGCGATGCAGGGCAATATTGCCGATGTGGGCATTCCGGGTGAGGGCGAGCGGGCGCTCGAACAGGTGATTCGTGCCCGTTTCGAAGGCGATGCGGACTTCAGCAGCATCCCGGGTGTGATCTGGCGGGACCCCTCGGGTCAGATCATCACGAATCCTGGCGCGATGCCGCTCATCGAAGACCTCGACTCAATTCCGTTTCCGGCCTACGACCTGATCGACATCCGCAAGTACTGGCACCTTCAGTCGCTCGCCCCGATCGGCCGGCGGCAGTACATATCGCTGGTCAGCAGCCGGGGCTGTCCGTATCAGTGTATGTGGTGCCACGAGGTGTTCGGCAAACGTTATCGGACACACTCGCCGGAACGAATCGCCGAAGAGGTGGAGCACTACAGCCGGTCGTACGGAATGAACGAAATCGAATTCCTGGACGACTGTTTCAACCTTCAGAGAGACCGCGTCATTCGCTTCTGCGAACTGGCCCAGGCGCGCGGGCTGAAGTTCAAGATCGGCTTCCCCAATGCCCTTCGCACGGACATCCTGACGCAGGAGGTTATCGACGCCCTGACCGACACCGGGATGTACTACTCGGCGTTTGCACTGGAGACAGCCTCGCCACGGCTTCAGGAGTATACGGGCAAGAAGCTGAACATCCCGAAGTTTCTCGCCGGCGTGGAAATGTCCGTCAAGAAGGGCGTGTTCTCCAACGGTCTGGCGATGCTGGGCTTCCCAACCGAAACCGAGGCCGAACTCAAACTGACGATCGATACCATGTGCAGCTCGCGGCTGCATATCGCATCGTTCTTCACCGTCACGCCGTTCCCCAAGACGCGGCTCTACGAAGAGGTGAAGAGCCGCTTCCCCGAGAAACTGGCGAAGGTTCGTTACGATGACGGCGACTATGCCGGCATCCGAGTCAATTGCACCGAACTGCCGGATGATGTGCTCTTCGCCCAACAGCGCAAGGCGAACCTGCGGTTCTTCCTGCGGCCGTCTCGGATGTACCGCATCCTCCGCGACTTCCCGCAGCGGCGGTATCTGCCGACCTATCTGCCGAGCTATGTCCTCAGAATCACCAAGGGACTGTTCGATCGCAACGGGAAGAAGTAGGGCAGTCCTACCCCGCACAACACATTGAGCGAAGCCTATTGCGCCGGACGAGGTCCGATGCGTTCGAGGGTTTGGCTGTCGCCTACAAATGCCAGGGGGCGCGCATCGGCCGGTTGACCCACCGATTGGCTTCCTCATCGCCGACGATCTGCTCCTTTTCCGGGTCCCATCGAAGCGGGCGCCCCAGACGCATCGAGATCACACCCAGATGACACATCGAAATCGTTCGGTGCCCGATCTCCACATCGGCGACGGGCTTTTTGCGTGATTCGACGCAGTCGAGGAAGTTCATCTTGTGGGCCACCCAGTTGTCGTCGTGCTTGAGATACGTCTGTTCCAGGAAGACGTCACCCTCGCCGAATTCCTCCCTGAGCAAGGAGGTGGGCTCGGCCTGAAGGTAACCACGATCGACATGCACCCAACCCCTGTCACCGACAAACTTGGTGCCGTGGTCGCTTGTCGAGCAGACGAGCTTGACCCCATTGGCGTAGGTGTAATCGACATGGTAGCTCGTGGCGGTCTCATAGGGCCCGTCCTTGGGAAACTCGGCCTTGCCATCGATGTAGACAGGTCCCGTGAGGCTCGTCCCCAGACCGCACTGGCCAATATCGTTATGGTGCGCGCCCCAGTCGGTCATCTGGCCGCCGGAGTAGTCGTAGAACCAGCGGAAGTTGCCGTGGCATCGGTGGGGTGTATACGGTGAATATGGGGCCGGGCCCAGCCACATGTCCCAATCGAGGTTCTTGGGTGGTGGGGTCACTGTCTCCCACTCGCCGGTGGGACCTCCGGGCAGTCCGGCGTAGACCGTGTGAATCTTGCCCAGGCGGCCGTTGCGGGCGATCATGCACGCCTGCCAGAACTCGCGCCCGGATCGCTGCTGGCTGCCGACCTGAAAGACGCGACCGTAGCGGCGGACCGCATTGGCCAGAGCCCGCCCCTCAGCAATGGTCAGGGTCAGGGGCTTCTCACAATACACATCTTTGCCGGCCTTGCACGCGGCAATACCCACCAGGGCATGCCAATGATCCGGAGTGGCTACGAGCACTGCGTCGATGTCCGCAAGGGCAAGTAGCTCGCGAAAGTCCCGGAACTTCTTGCAGTGAGCGCCGATGCGATTCGCCGTCCCGTCAATGTGAACCTGATCCACATCGCAGACGGCGGTCATCTGAACTCGCCGCTCGGTGAGCAACCATCCGAGGTGGTGGTTGGCCATCCCGCCGGCACCGATGATTCCCATCACGATTCGGCTGTTAGCGGGTGCCTTGTCCTGGCTGCCCAGCGCCGAGCTTGTGATGACGTAGGGGAAGCCCATCGCCGCAGCCCCGCCGGCCGTATGCCGGAGGAAGTTGCGCCGCGTCAGTTCCGACAATCGTGTCATGGTCGAATCCTCGTGATGAGAGTGTTCCACACCTGCACTGCCTCTCTTCAGACGGCGGTCTTGTGCTGGACATTCTAATCCGTCGATGCGGGGATGCAAGGATGGTGTACAATCCGAAGGAGCCGAGTTAGGATCCCCGACACCAATGGGACCGAGGCCGCCGGAGCAGCGGCAGGCCGTGCTTGAAGAGGCGCCGATCATGCGCATCACCACCGTACGCATCATCAGTCAGACATTCTTCTTTGCCGCCTTTGCGCTGCTGCTGGGCCGCTGCACGCTGACGTCGATCGATCATTTGCCGTATCTCCGCAACCACCTCAGCACCTTCCTGGACCTCGATCCACTCGTGGCTATTTCCACCGCCATCACAACTGGTACCGTCTACAGTGGGCTTGCCTACTCCCTGATAGTTCTCGGGGCGACACTCCTCCTCGGGCGTGTCTTCTGCGGATGGGTTTGCCCTTTCGGGGCAATCCACCATTTCAGCGGGTGGCTCTTCGACCATCGCAAGACGAAGGAGCGGATCGAGGCCAACGCATACCGGCCACTCTACCGATGGAAGTACTACATCCTCATTGCCTTTGGCGTGGCCTTGGCCGGTTCCCTGGCTCTATGGTCGTTGGCGATTGCCGCGGTCCTGACCACGGTGGCCGTTCTCTTGGCTCGATGGATCGCCAATGCGTCCGGACAACGCGATTCGAGCAGGGCGGTAAGTGTGGCGCTACTTATTGCCCTGATGGGTGCGGTGTTCATCGTCGCACGGGGTGGCGAGGATTTCGGCAAGGACGGCACCCTCCAGATCGGTCTGCTCGATCCCATCTGCCTGGTGCATCGCTCGATGACCATCGGGGTGATACCGGCTCTCAACGTACCGGCTCCGATGGTCCGATCGTTCGGCGACCCGCGCGTTCATCATCTGGGTTGGGTGATCGGCCTCCTATTCGTGGGCTTGGTGCTGATGAATCCCCGGTTCTTTCGTTTCTTCTGCCGAGTACTCTGCCCTCTGGGGGCGCTGCTCGGTCTCGTGAGCCGTTTCGGCCTTTGGAGGATCGAACGAGATCGATGGAAGTGCGTTCATTGCGGATTGTGCCGGTCGCATTGCGAGGGGGCCTGCGATCCTGATACGCATATCCGAGCGGCCGAGTGCATGGTGTGCTTCAATTGCCTGGAGGATTGTCCGCATCAGGCTATTCGCTTCTCCTTCATGCCTGCAGCGGACCTCGAGATCCGCAACCCCGACCTGTCGCGCCGTGGGGCCATGGCCGCTATCGTGACCGGCGCCATTACGCCCGCCTGGATGAGGGTCGATCCGCGAAGCGGACGCGACTTCAGCGCCTCGGCCATTCGTCCGCCGGGCGCCGTCGAGGAGATCGAGTTTCTCAAGCGGTGCGTCAAGTGCGGGCAATGCATCCGCGTCTGCCCGACGAACGTCCTTCAGCCGGACTGGTTCGATTCGGGTATTGAGGGACTCTGGACGCCCGTCATGAACTATCGCATCGGCTACTGTGAGCCGAACTGCACCGCCTGTGGCCAGGTCTGCCCGACCGGGGCGATTCAGCGGATGAGCATCGATCAGAAGCGGGGGCAGGGTAGCTTCGCCGATGCGGGGCCAGTCCGGACAGGGTCGGCCCATTTTGACGTCGGACGATGCCTGCCGTGGGCCAAGAACATGCCGTGCCTGGTCTGTGAAGAGAACTGCCCCGTCAGCCCGAAGGCCATCCACACCGAACGACGCCAGATGGTCCTTCGCGATGGAAAGAAGGTCGTGGCATCCGCCACCGACAACTCCGTTACCCTTAAGGAGTGGCCTACGGGTCCGACGGACCCGCCGAAGCCGTGCATGCTGGGCCCGGGGGCTTTGACCCCCAAGACGGATCAGACGTTTCACCTGAGTATCCGCCGCGCGGACGGACTGTTCGAGACCCACCCCATCAAGACCAACACGGCGGATACCGTGACGATCGACGGCAAGTTTGGCCTCAAGCCGGTTGAAGGGTCGATGGCGGTCCTCGTGACCGAATTGGGGTTGCCACGGGTTGACCTGAGCCAATGCATCGGCTGTGGCATCTGCGAGTACAAATGCGTCGTTGCGGGCGACAAGCGTGCCGTCTATGTCATGGCAGTCGGGGAGACCCGCAGCCGCCAGCAGCCCGAGGAGCAGCGCAACCGATCGCTGCGACTGTAAGAACTCCTGACGGGCAGGGGGGAGAGCCGCACAGACGTTATGACTGTACCTCCAGACCGGGCGCCACATCGGACACCGATATGCCGCCCGGAACGATTACCTTTCCACGCAAACCCGCGGAGGTCTGTTCGATTTCCAGGCGGATCGGCCCCCTGGGTGTCGGCACCGAACCGGCCGCCTGTTTCAGGGGGCCCAATTGGGGGCGAATACTGACCTTGATCAACCCTGGCGCCTGGGGGGCAACTCCCAGGACATATCGCTGGAGGAAGTGGGCCCCGAACCCGCCCCATGCGTGGGCGAAGCTCAGTGTGTTTCCATCCGGTCCGAACGGCAACGAGCCATCGGGCATCATTGCCTCCCAGACTGTGGAGTGTCCCGCCCGATCGATCGCCCGGTTGAACCGCTTGAACACACCCATCGCCCCGGCCATATCGCCCGCCACGGCATGTGCCAGGGCGGCATAACAGTTCGGATAGGGCCAGACCGTCGTATTATGGACCCAATGCCAGGCCGGGTACTTTGCCCACTTGCCGTCACGGTCATCGAACGCGGGCCAGAGGCATCGCATTCCGACCGGCGTCTGGAGGTCCGGGCTTAGGAGGAACCGCATGCAGGTGGTCCGCATGGATTCGTCACCCAGCTTGTAGATCACTGCCCAGGCGTTTGCGTCGAGCGGATAGTGCGCTCGCTTCGGGCTGTCGACGGGGGTCATGCGGATCGCGCCGAACTTCGGGTCGAAGAATCGCTTGGGGATGATCTCTCGTACGCGGGCAGCCATCTCACGGGCCTGTCTGGCGAGTTCGGGGCGCCCGCCCGCCTCAAACAGGCTCGCCATCGCGTCGCAGCCGGCAGCCTGCACAATCGCCAGGGCGGCCATCTCACCGCTGACATCATAGACGTACATCCATGAGTTGGTGGCCTCCACAAGTCCCCTGGCGTTGACCCTTCGTTTGACCCAATCCAGCGTCTTGTCGAGTCCGTTGGGTCCCATGAGAGAGGTGATGAAGTCTCGATCCCCGGTCCAGAGATAGTACTCCCAGGCGTTGACGAGGAACCAGAAAGTCCATTCGTAGAACTTCTGGTGAGTTGAGCCGCTTCCGGGGATCATCCCGGCCTCGTCGCAGTCGATGTGACGCGCCTGCCAGAGCATGTAGAGCGAGTTGCGGACAGGTTCGACGTTCTCGTAGGCAGTCAGCCACGTCAGACTGGCCAATCGCAGATCACCCGCCCAGACCTCCCGGTCGCGCCTCGCCCCATCCCAGATAACGTAGCCGTTGCCCGATGCGGGCACGGGCACCATGGCATCCAGGTTGTTTTGCGTGCAAAGCAAGACGGTGTAAACGCCCAGATGCCACAGCCGATCCAATTCGGGATCGTCAGAGGAGAAGCCTCCTGAAAGCGGCAGGCGCGGAGGGCTGAATTCCAGCCAACATCGTCGGATGGTTACGGGCTTGGAGGCCCTGAGCCGCAGAAGGCGCAGGGCCGACAACTCTGCCTCCAGGAGCACCGGGGCTTGTGAACCGGCCGGGACTTGAATCTGCCCGACCGGCTTGCAGCGAATGTAGCTCGGCGATTCGTGGTAGTGGAAACGCTTGTCGTCCGCATATCCGACGATTCGGCGGAGCTGCTCAGGATCGCTGGCATAGGCGTAGTCCACGGGGCCGTCGATATCCAAGCGGAGCCTGCCGGTGAGCTTGCGTCCAAAATCAAAGGTTACCTCGCCCTCGAACCGCACCGGCCATGAAACCTCTCTATAAGCGGCCTCTCCCTCAGCGATCCTTGTCGGCTCTACGCGGGCCTCTTTGGGGGCCAGGCCATAGCCAGGAGATACGTCGGGGCGGGTCATCAAACGGGGGGCAGGCCGAGCCTCGGCGAGGGCGAGGTTCTTGCCAACGACGCCGAGGGCAGGTGCGCCGGCGACGCCCGCCAGGAACGTACGACGGCTGAGTCGCGGCGACTCCGACGGTATTGAAGGTGTGGATCGCGGTTGTTCCGTGTGGTCCTGCATAGGGAGCTCCTTACGGAAGAGGCAACGGTGTCATGCCCGAACCGAGGCGAACTCGATACACACCGCTGTTGCGTCATCCCGGACATCCGGTCGGGCGTCGCACCAAGAGTGATTGGTTCGAGTCGCAAGGATACATCAACCCGTATCGCCAACATAGCTGGAGTTGCTGGTTTTGAGACCGGTGAGGCTGGCGAATGCCAAGCGGGGTCTTCGTCCGTCCGAACAGACCTCCGAAGAGGGCCGGGCGCCCGCCGGACGCGTCTTTCTGGAAACAACTATCCACAGAAGGCTTGACCCCGTCGCGAGCGGATGCATAATTCTCAGATGTCTCGCAAACCGGAGAGGTCAGGGAGGACGCCGGGACGTGCCCGCAGTTCAAGGCACGGGCGGCCCGCCGGTCCTATCCAGATCACCGATTTCGCGTGTCCGCGTTCGGAGTAGGTTACACCGAAGCAAAGCTGTGACGATTCTGCCATCGGAAAGGAGTCTGCCATGAAACGACGGATGACAAAGGTCCTGACAGTCTGTGTCCTGTGGAGCTTGGCGTGTTCGGTCGGATGCAACCGGAGTGAACGCTCTGAAGGCGGTGAGCGGGTCAAGGAGAAGGAAGTCCGCGCCGCCAAGGAGAAGGAGGCCATTCAGGTTAAGTTCAGCTACATGAACAAGCCAACGATGGAATTGCCGGCCGGCATCAAGACCGTGGCTGTCCTCAATTCCGAAACGAAGGATGATGCCGATCGGAAGTGGTCGATGATGGCGGCCGATATGATCTCCGGGCTTCTGGACGAGGCCGTCCACAAGCACGGTGCCAAGATCGTTATGGCCGACCGCCAGAACATCGCCAAGATCATCAAAGAGAAGGACCTTGCCCTGGCGGGGATCACAGAGGGAGCCAAGTTGGCTGAGGCAGGCAAGCTGCTCAATGCTCAAGGGCTGATCTACAGCACGATCACCGTCAAGGTCGAGAAGCACGTGGGCAAAGGGCGTACCATCAGCGGGGCGAACATCCAGCGCTGGGTCTACGGCAGCGGGGCGGGTGTTCAGACGGAGGAAATCGAGAAAGTCAGCCGCAACATCACCGTTTTGTGCAAGTTCAGCCTGGTCGATGCCACCAACGGCAAGATCCTCCTGAACCGCGTCAGTCCGGTGCTCCGCAAGACCGACCAGACCAAGACAAGCGTGTTCTTCGGTGCCAGCAAGACTGAGGCGGAACTGACCCCTGAGGATCGAATCGTGGGAGAACTGGTCGAGGCGGAGGCGAGGCGCTTTATCGGATCCATCCTGCCGACCGAGATGGAGACAGTGGTGTCGGTCTTCCCGAGCAAGCATCCGGCCTGTAAGTCCGGCGTTCGCCTGTTGGCCAGCGGCGAGTACGCCGAGGCCATCCGGATGTTTGAGACAGCACTGGCCGAAGTCGACGGCAAAGACAGGTATGCACTGTTCGGCAAGGGCGTGGCGCTGGAGGCGATGGGCAAGCTGGATGACGCGCTGAAGATCTATCGGGAGGCCGTCATCCAGGATTCACCGGGTGCAGAAGATGCCCTCCAACGAGTCAAATTGCGGCAGAATGCGACGGGTGGCGCCGACAAGTGATCGAACCGAATGGGATGCAAATAGACGGTCTCGGACTAACCGGGATCACACAGGGGGTGTCTTAGAGAGTGTTAGTACCAGAGCGGATATGGGAAGCCGGGCTGTGTCTCAAGTGTAAGATCATGCGGCACAAGGAGAACCAAAGGATGCAAACCAGACACCTATCTCTAGGCCTGCTGGCAATGTTGGGAGTATCGCTGCTGACGAGCGGGGCATACGCCCAACTGACTCCGGAGCAGCAGAAGTTGCTGGCCAAACGTGCGGCTGAGGCCGACGCCTATCGCAAGATTGCCGAAGCCGTCAAAGGCTTGCACATCAATGCTACGACATCGGTTGCCGACTTCGTGACTCAGTCGGACCAGATTCGTGCCGGGGTCGATGCCTTCATTCGAGGCGTCAAACTTGGCCAACCGAGGTGGTTTGAAGACGGGATGTGCGAGGTTGAGGCCGAGGTGACCATCGCCGAAATCGTCACCACCCTCAAAGAACTTCACACGCGGCATTACAAGGGCGATCGCGTCAAGGCACTTGATTTCCAGCAAATGACCCAGGAAGTGAAGAAGACGAAGGTCCATGTGGTCGGCCAGGGGGCTCCACGCGAAGACCTCCCGCCCAATCTCCCGGAAGGCGTGGCACAACAGATCGGCGCCCCGCCCGTTCCGCCGCGTCCGGCCATTCCGAAAATCTGGCAGGGTATTCCCGTGAAGGAACGTCTCAAGGCCAAGCGAGCGGCCGAACTGGACGGCAAGCGAAAGCTGCTCGAACGAATCATTGGTCTCTGGATCGACGTTCGGACGCAGGTCCGGGATTTCGTGACCGAACGGGATGTGATCAATACGATTGCGGAGGGGCGTCTGACGGGGGCCCGTGCCGTCGGCGAGTACTACCACGACAACGAGTTGATCGTCGAGGTCACCGTTGAGGTCCCGGTCGAGTGGGTCGTCGAGATCGTCAAGGAAATCAGCATGCGGAGCTGGCAGGGCGATCGCCTCAAGGCCTTCGATTTCGAACAGATCATCCGCAAGCAGTACAAGGACAACTTCCAGGCGGTCGGCATGGGTACGGTGGGCATCCAGTATGTCAAGCAGGTCGCGACCGTTCAGGTTCCGGAGTGGCCTCAGGTGATTCGCGCCACCGGACAGGGTACCGATCCGGAGATCAAGACCGCTCAAGGCAAGCTCAAGGCTGGTCGCGCCGCCGAACTGGATGCCAAGCGCAAGCTGCTCGAGCAGGTCTGGGGGCTTCAGATCAGAGCCAACACCGTGGTTCGCGACTACGTCACCGAACGTGACGAGATCCGAAGTCAGGTGGAGGGCGTTCTGCAGGGGGCCGTTGTGGAGTCGACGCGACTCAACGATGACGGAACCGTGGAAGTTACGGTGGCGATCCCATCGGCCCAGGTCTGGACCGTGATCTATCGCCAGATGCAAATCGAGGCTCGCCCCAGGTAACACCGGTCGAGCCCGTCAAGAGAACACGCTTGAAGGGGCCGCCTGCTCACACGGAGCGAGCGGCCCCTTTCTCGTTATCCCGCACGCGATGAACCTCTGTTGGGAATCTCCATATGTGGTATGACCAATAGGTGGCATTGGCATTCTCATTCAAAGCTGCCGCCTATGCACAGCGCCTCAGGAATCTTGCACATGAACTTCAGTACACCATTGATTTTCCAATATGCTGCTGCCATGATCATTTCAAATGGTCGAGCCGGCTGATGACCAGCAGTTCTCAGGCGAGAATCAAAATGGTCATACCTTTGGGGGACTCTGAGTGATGCACTCCGTAAGCAGAAGGGGATTCATGCGGCGCGGTGCCGCCGCGGGGTTATCGGTCTGTGGAACCAAACTCCTGACAGGATGTGGCCTCGGAATGCAGTGGCCTTTGGACCTCCCAAGACCCTCCCGGAGTCCAGTGGACAAATTGGCGAAGGTCGCGACCATTCGGGGCAAGGACTTGGCCCAGATGACGCGAGATGCACTCGACGTCTTCGGAGGGGCTGCCTCTATCATTCGTCCGGGCGACAAGGTTTTCATCAAGCCCAACCTGATGGCCGCCGGGTTCCTGGACATCAATGTCATGACGACGGGCAACTGCACCAAGTGCGAGATTGTCATTGCCGTGGCCGAGGAGTGCCTCAAGGCGGGAGCGGGCAAGGTGATCATCGGAGACGGCGCCCAGATGCCGCGCTTCGACTATGAGAAGATGGTCTCACTCGATTCATCGACCAACATGGCAGCCGAGGTGGCGCGTCTGAACGCGGCCTATCCAGGAAAGGTATCGTTGGCGTGTCTCCTGGCGGATTCGCCGGAATGGCGATCGATCCCTTCGCCCTCCACGGGGCTGGGTGACATACGTGTCTCCAACCTGATTCTTGACGCCGACCGACTCATCTCGGTGCCGGTGATCAAGACCCATTTCATGACCAAGTTCACCGCCTCGCTGAAGAACTGGGTGGGTGGGACGTCCACCGAAGACTATGGATACGGTACGCCCTCCCGAATGCGTCTGCACAACGCGGTAGGGGGGATGGATCAATGCCTGATCGACATTGCGGCGGGGATCAAGCCGGATTTTGCGATCATCGACGGTTCGATCTGCGGTGAGGGCAACGGCCCCTACATCTTCCCTGGAATCACGGGCGATCCGGTCGACATGATGGAGCGGAACGGGCAGTGGGTGATTCTGGCCAGCGACGATCTCCTGGCCGCCGATATCACGGCCGCCCGAATGATCGGCATGGACCTCTGCACGGTCAAGCATCTGAACATGGCGTATCAACAAGGGCTGGGACAGGCCTGCCAGGATCGCATCGAACTGGTGGGTGCCACACTCGACGAGTTGAAGGTCGACTGGAAGCCCGCCGGTGACATCGATGAAGTGGCCTCAGCCGTGATGCAGGCTTTGGGCATGATGCTGGATCGCTGAGGTGGGCGGGCTCCTGAGTCCAAAGCCTACCCCTGACCGCCTGGACTCGTCTTTCCGCGAATCGTTTCAAACAGTGCCTGAACACGAACCCCGATACGGTCGGAGTCCGACGGCGAGTAGTCCGTCTGGATCTGAAGGTATGGCAGGTTCAGATGTCTCTGGGCAAGCTGCCGAATTCGATGCGATTCCACGTCGTAGGTCAGGCATGCCTGCCAGATCAGCTCGATAATGCATTGGACGCGATACTCCCGAGCCAAAGTCGCAATCGCATCGAGTCGACGTTGATTCGGCGTCATGACCGAGCAGGGCACGCGGAAGTACTTCCGGGCAATCGCCGTGATCGGATCGTCGCCGTTGAGGCACACATCTTCGCTGATGGGCTTTAGACCGACGCAGTTGTCCATCGCCACGACAAGCCCGCCATGGTTCTCGACAATCTCCAGAACCCGTTCCGCCCCGTGGGCCATGGGGACGCCGGTCAGCAGGACGCGCACACGCGCGGCCATCTCGGGATCGACCTGGCGACGACTCAGCAGATCCACCGCACGCTCGTATTGAGACATGTCGGCCGGAATGCAGGAAATGCTGCTCTTGAAGTCCAGAAGCTGACGCCCGGTCAGCGGCGGTGCCTGGGTGGCCATCAGAGACGCCAGTCTCCGTCGAGCGGAGCGTTCTCGATTCATCTGCTCGATCGCCTGTCGAAGTCGGCAGTCGGATATCTCCACACGGAACCGCTTCTCCAGTTCAACCTTGAACTTGAGCAACTCGCGGCGCCAGTGTTCGAAGGCGTCGGGATCATCGGGTTTCTGTGGAAGTTCGAGGACGTACATCGGGCGAGTGTGCGCCATCAGTTCGTACATCTTCTTCTTGCCGTCGCACGTCGTCTCGGCGACGACCATGTCCGCCATTTCGAGAAAGGGGTTGCTCTTCTGGAGATGATACCCATAGGTCGACTTGATCAGGGGGCACAGATTGACGGGCAGATGGGCTTCCGCCGCCGGGATCGTGTCAACGGAGCCTCCGCACAGACAGACGGGTACACCACCGGCCGCAAGGATCAGTTCGCGCGGCGTGTACTCGCAGAGGATTCCGACGATGGGCCTGCCTTCGCGGTGAGCCGACTGGGCGTATTCCAGGCAGTTTGGGATCATCCGTGCGAAGTGGGCACAGGGCGTTTCGTTGTCCACGCCCGAATTGCCCGAAACCCCGCCGCACGACGAAACGGTTGTCGACGAACAGCCGCGCTCCACCGCAGGCGCCGGGACAGAAGCCGGACAACAGGACGCCGGCGCGCTGTCCCCCGATCCCGTCGCGTGGTCGCTACAACTCGTGCCATTCGGGTTTGGATTCTGCGATACAGAACGGTCCCAGGTTGACTTCGATCTCAACTCGATACCTGCCTTTGAAGCCGGTGGGTACTCGCCACGAGTGCGAGCAGGTCCCTCCTCAGCCAAACCGGAACTGGCCGGAATCCAGAACCTTGCCGGAAGCGTCCAGAAATGTGATCTTGGCCGGGTTTTCCACAGTTCACGATCCGGGGGCCGTACACCTCGCCGGCCTGCCCTACCATGCAGTAATTCACGGACACAACATCAGCTCGCCGCGATACCGAGGTCTTGATGGTCAGTGGATCGCCACCTCGGACGACCGTCGTCTCATTCTTCTTCACGGTCACGCGATCGAGGGTCCCGAAGTCGCTGTGGCTTCGGAGTGTCCACGTGGAACGCTTCTGCCACGGTGAGCCCTTCGGATCTGTGGCGGTCAGTGTGATCTGCTGGGTATCATAGGTACGAGCTTCAACTCCGACCTCACCTCGTCGGCCACTGATGGAATGATTCTTGTACCAATCTCGCTCGAGCTGGATGGTCAGACTTGCGGGTTCGACTCGCAGTTTGCCCTGGTCCTGAGAGCCGAAAAGAACCAGAAGAAGAACGCTTGAATGGGTACACCAACCCCAATGGGTGATCTTCATGTGCGGATCCCCAGTTCCCCCACAAGCATCTATTTTGAGTTCCCGGGAGGAGATGTCAAGCTCGATCGTCGTGTAATACACCGTTACAATGACAGCATCATTCTGGAAAGGACAGACCGATGACGGAACCTGACCAGGCGGCACTTCGTATGCTTCCTTCGGTGGACAGCCTCCAGGACGATCCGGAGTTGACGGAACAAACCCCGGGGGTGCCACCGAAGGTGCTGGTTCAAGGCATTCGTCAGGCCGTCCATGAAATGCGCGATCGCCTGGCCGCGGGCGAAGGCATCATCGCCGGCAGAGTGGCTGTACGAGCCTGGATCGTGGCGAGAGCGACTGTCCTGGCGCGTGACATGATGACGCCCCACTATCGCATGGTCATCAATGCCACCGGCATTGTTCTTCATACCGCCCTGGGGCGTGCTGTCCTATCAACGCGTGTCATCGATCAGATCTATCACGAGCTGTCGGGCTATTCGCTCCTCCAGGCGGACATCGCTTCGGGTGAGCGGTCCAAACGCGACGGACGCATCGAGTCGTTGCTCCAGCAACTGACGGGAGCCGAGGCGGCGACCGTGGTCAACAACAATGCCGCCGGAACCGCCATCACGCTCAATACGCTCGCTCGAGGGCGAGAGGTGATCGTATCGCGAGGGCAGCTCATCGAAATCGGCGGATCGTTCCGCCTTCCAGAGATGATGGAGGCCGCGGGGGTCAGGCTGGTTGAGGTCGGCACAACGAACAAGACGCATCCCAGAGACTACGAGCGAGCGATCGGCGAGAATACCGCCGCGATCATGCGCCTGCATCCGAGCAACTACCGAATCATCGGCTTCACGTCCGAGGTGCCCCTGAGCGAACTCGTCCGGATTGCGCACGAACGGAATCTGCCTCTGATCGACGACGTGGGAGCCGGAGCCCTGGTGGACTTCGCGCGGTTCGGGTTCGAGCCGGAACCGACGCTCCCGGAGTCCGTCGCCGCCGGGGCTGATATTGTTCTGTCCAGTGCCGACAAGCTCATCGGCGGTCCACAGGGAGGACTGATTCTCGGCAAGTCACAGTATGTCGATGCGATCCGCAAGAATCCCTGGGCCCGAATCGTCCGTGTAGACAAACTCACACTGGCCGCCCTGGAAGCCACGTTGACCGCGTTCCTCGATGAGGAACTGGCATGTCGGGAAGTGCCGGTTCTGCGGATGCTGCTCCAATCTCCGGCCGAGATCGCCGACCGGGCCGAGCGGATCGCCGAAGGAATCCGCCATCGGCTGCCGGACGTGTCCATGTCCGTCATCAAGGGCTTCAGCCAGATGGGCAGTGGATCATTGCCCGAGCAGAACCTCCCCACGCGACTGGTGGCGATCGAAACGAAGAAGCCTTCGCCGGATGAATGTGCCCGCCGCCTGCGATCGGACTCTCCGCCGATTTTCGCGAGAATCCAGAAGGATCGGGTGTTGTTCGATCCCCGTACCCTTCAGGCAGACGAGGAGCCAATCCTGGTTGAAGGCATCGTCAAGGCCCTTACATCGGAAGCCTGAGTCATGACCACTCACCAGGTGAACATCACGCTCGGGACGGCCGGCCACGTCGACCATGGCAAGACCCTGCTCGTCCATTGTCTGACCGGGTGTGAAACAGACCGGCTGAAAGAGGAGAAGGAGCGCGGAATGTCGATCGACCTGGGCTTTGCGCCCTGCCGAATCGACGAATGGGAAGTGGGCATCGTCGACGTGCCCGGACACGAGGATTTCATTCGCACCATGGTCGCCGGTGCGGTGGGGATGGACGGCGTGATCTTCGTCGTGGCGGCCGATGATGGCGTCATGCCCCAGACTCGGGAGCATCTGGACATCCTCACACTGTTGGGCATTCGCCACGGAATCGTTGCCCTGACCAAGGTCGATCGGGTGGATCCGGATCTGCTGGAGATCGTTCAGTCGGAACTCCAGGACTTCCTCCGAGGCACCTTTCTGGAGGCAGCCCCTATCGTCCCGGTGTCGTGCGTGACGGGACAAGGTTTCGGCCCGCTCTGGTCGGCCCTGTCGTGTATGGTTCACTCCATCAAACCCAGGCGTGCGGAAGGCGTCTTCCGTATGCCCATCAATCGCAGCTTCTCCGTCAAGGGCTATGGTACGGTGGTTTCGGGAATCCCGGTGTCCGGCTCCGCCAAGGTCGGCGATGAACTGCTTCTGATGCCGCAGGGGCAACGAGGGCGGATCCGGGCCGTTCAGGCGTACGGCCGTTCGACCGACGTGGTTCAGGCCGGCCAGTGCTCCGCCGTCAACGTACCCGATTGGGACAGCAGGGCGATCGTACGAGGCAACACCGTCGCTCTGCCGGGCTACTTTGAACCTCAGGAGTGGTACGTGTGCCGGCTCCAACTGTTGCCGCATCTGAAGGTTCCCCTCAAAAACGGCGCCCGCGTGCGGTTCCACACGGGAATGTCCGACGTGAATGCAACCGTCTACCTCTCTCAGGGAGATCGACTGGCCGCCGGAGAATCGGGAATCGTCCAGGTGCGGCTGGCCGATCCGATCGTTGCAGGGCCGGGTGACGGCTTCATTGTTCGTTCATTGTCCCCCGTGCAGACGATGGGAGGAGGAATCGTCGTAGAGGGGACTGCACGCCGGCTCAAGCGACGTTCCACGGATCGGATGAGCAAGCTTGCGGATCGCGCTGCCGCGATCGGGGATGACACAAGGTTCGTCGAATGCCACATCCGGACGGCTGAGGGTCTGACGGTCGGCGAATCGGACCTGTCTGTACGGACGAAGCTCTTGCCCGTCGAGTTGAAGCAGATCCTCTCCGATCTGGTGCATCGGAACTCCGTCTTGATGTCCGAACCCGGGATATACGTCCATCGGTCCTCCGCCGAGAAGATGGGAACTCAACTGGTCGCGATCCTCGATGAGTATCACCGACAGACCCCCCGGAGTACGGGAATCTCTCCGGACGAACTCCAGAAAGCCCTCGCGATCGACCGGGCGGTTCTCGACCTGTTGATCGACTCGCTCAAGAAGGACGGACGGCTCATCGAGCGGCATCAACGTCTGGCATTGCCGGCACACCAGGAAGCCCTCAGCGATGAGGATCGACAGCAGTCCGAGGCTATCGAGGAGTCGTTCCGCAAGAGCGGCTTCCGCCCCCCGGACGCAACTGAGCTCGTGGAAACAACCTCCCTGTCGGTTGATAGAATCAAAGGTGTGATCGGAATGCTCGTCGAGCACGAGCGCCTGGTGCAGGTGGATCGAGACCTCTTCTTTCATCGGGAGGCCGTAGACCGAGCACGTTCGATCCTCGTGGATACCCTTCAGAAGGAAGGTCGACTGGAGAGCGTTCGGTTCAAGTATCTGCTGGACACATCGCGCAAGTTCGCGATCCCGCTGCTCGACTACTTCGATCGAATTGGCGTGACGCGACAGGTAAACCACACGCGGTACCTGCGGTCGCCATGAAGCGGCGGAGGTGCAACGATGGAATTCCGTTTTGGTCGAATTGCAGCCTCTCTCCTGGGCGTATCGATCCTCTTCGGTTGGATCGCCGGCGGCGGCGGCGGGGGGGGCTGACGGAGCGCGGTTTGCACTCTTGGAGAGTGCGTCACAGTGTTGGCCTTCATCGCAGCGGCGGTCGCGGGTCTGCTGGGACTGGCCTATGACGGCCGCAAGTGGCTCTCTGCGGTGACCTTGGCCGCGATGGTTCTTGGACTGACATTGGTAGGTCTGATCAGATAGCCCTCACAGAATCGGGATGTCTCGTCAGAGGCCCAGGGCGATTTCCCCGTAGACATAGGCCGCGATGGCCATGACCAACGTGGCGATCGCAATATAGCCCAGGACCTCTTTGAGGCCGACGGGCAGTCCGGAGAACGGCAGGTCCAATACGGTGAGTACCCCCTCGATGGCGCGCATGGATGCAGCCACGGTTCGTCCCAGTATGCCCTCATGTGATGGCAAGACAGCAACAGCGGGCTCGGCGTTCTTAGCCTCAGTGGGAACGGCCAGTCTCTCGCTAATCTCCTTCTCGGCCTCTTTCTCACCATCGCTTAGATCGACGGACACATTGAATTCATCGAATTCAGGAGGATGCACCTGCGGTGCCTGAGGGACGGCGGATTCGTGGGACACTTGGCCCTTCGTCTCTGGAGCTGCAGGCTGTGGTTGAGATGGCTTGGCCAACTTCTTGGAAGGCTCGGCCGAGGCCGAGACAGACTTTGCGTCTGGGGGGATGGGGGTAGGGACAGTCGTCTGAGCGGAAGCGCCGTCGATAGCCGCCGATTCGGTGGCCTTCTGTAGCATTTCTTCCAGCTCGTTCAGTTGGGCGTCGACATCTTCGCCAGAGCTCGCTCCCGGCCCTGGTGCCTTGGGGGGCTGCGCTGGAGATGCATGCGGTTTTGCGGGAACACCTTCCGCTGCCCCAGCTTGCTTCTCATGCGACAAGCCAAGCTCGCGACCTGCGTCCTGGGCAAGCTTGCCCGCTTGCTCCAGGAGTTTGTCTATATCAGACTCCACCATGTCGCCGATAGGGTCTGGCTTTTTCGAATCCTGTGTGCTCATGATTGCGTCATCAGGGGGTCCCGGCGGTGTCTTCTGACGAGTCTATCGGCGTTTATCAGGCAGCGGCTTGACAGGTCAAGCAATCCGGAATGCGTCCCGGAGGTCACTATGAACTCCAAGGTCATGGGCGAGAAGCATCCATCTCCGTCACGATCGTCTGGAGCTGGCGAGTGACGGACGATTCGGTAGACACCCATGTCAACAGGCGGGTGCTTTTGCTTATAATTCCGCTATGACTGAACGGCGATTCTACTGTCACCCCCTTCGCGAAGGGCACGCGACGCTCGTGGAGACCGAGGCTCATCACGCGAGTCATGTCGTCAGGATTCGAGCCGGACAGACGGTGCGACTCTTCGACGGACAGGGGCTGGAGGCATTGGCTGTCGTCGAGGCGGTCGGCCGTGGGAAGGTCGAGCTTCTCGTCAGCGAGGTCATTCCCTCCGATTCCAGTACGGGGTGCCAACCCATCACGGTCTCCGTGCCAATGCCCAAGGGGGATCGAGCGGATTTTCTGGTGGAGAAGCTGACGGAACTTGGAGTCCAGGAGATTTGGCCTCTCATCAGCGGGCGGACCGTGGTCGAGCCCGGAAGCGGAAAGCTGGAGCACTGGCGCCGCGTGAGTATATCGGCGGCAAAACAGTCGAGGCGATCCTTCCTGCCGAAGATCGCCTCGCCGATTTCCATTTCCGAGTTGATTGGCTGTTTCCCGCGATACCTAGCGACGATGTGGGGCAGCGTGCGACCGGACGCGAAGCCTCTGCTCGCTCACCTGAGGACGATCCTTCCAGAGTCCGATCGATTGTCGGCTCGGCAGGCGGGACTGTCCGCTCAGGGGGCACGAGGGCCAGAGGATAAGAGCGTCCTGATCATCATTGGTCCCGAAGGAGGTTGGGAGGAAGCGGAAGAATCGTTGCTCATGAACGCAGGAGCCGTACCTGTCAGTCTCGGTGCTTCTGTGCTACGCGTAGAGACGGCGGCAATGGTGGTGGTAGCCGTGACGGCCGCCTGGCTGGAATCGGGATGTCCGCCTTCTAAGCCGAATTGGACAGCTAATTGTTGAAGACCGGATGTGAGGCTGCCCAATATGCGCCGTGAAGTCCTAGACTCGCGATGTCGCGGATGTCGGTGTACCGTCCCCTGGCAGCTTGACCCACCCGGCGGGGGGGGCTACGCTGCCATGCAGCGCGTCATCCCTGATCACGAACCCCCAGAATGTGGCGAGGGGGTAGCAGTGAGTTCTGTGGAGATCGTCAATGCCCGATGAGTTGGTTAAGGCGTGTCTAAACCTTCATGCCGTGCTTCCGAATCTGGAGGAGCTGATCGCCTTCGACGTCGAGGCCCGGCAATTGACCTCGACGTGGGACATAGCGATTGAATTCAACGTTCATAACGGCCCACGGGCTCATGTGGTTATCCGAAACGGACAATGCCGTGTTGGACGCGGTCCGTCGGATCGATGCGATGTCAGGCTGTGGTTCACATCGCCGGCGCACCTGAACGCGATGTTCGCGAACAAGGGCACACCGATTCCGACGAAGGGGTTCACACGTCTGGGATTCGTGTCCAAGGAGTTTCTGAAACTCACGGGGCGGCTCGAGCACTTTCTCCGTGCTTCTCCGGAGATGCTGAAAGACACGAAGGTCTTCGATTTCGTCACGCGATGCATGCTGTTCACGGCAGTGTATGGCCTTCGCGAGCTGTGTGAACATGATCCGGGCGTGAGCGACCTCGTGGAGCATACCCCCATGGGCGTTGCGGAGTTTGCCATATTGCCCGACGGACCGGCTGCCCATCTCACCCGCGCCGACCACGGATTCAGCGTGGCCAAGGGAACGGCCTCTTCGCCCAATGCCCGGATGCAGTTCCGCAATTCCCAGGTATGCTATGATCTGCTGAATGGGCGAATCGACGCCTTCGCCGCCTTGGGACGCGGCGATGTGACCGCCACGGGGTTTCTGCCCCTGGTCGATCAACTCAACGCGATCCTCGAACGCCTTGAGCCCTACTTGAAATAGACAGGAGTGTACAGGCATGTCGCAAGCCGGTACGAAACCTTCAACGACCGAACCAACCTGTTCCTTCACCCGCTCGATCGAACTGTTCGAACGGGCCACCAAGGTGATTCCGTGCGGGATCTACGGACATTTCACCCCCGCCCTTCAGACGCCGGGGGCGGTGCCGTACTACGCCGTTCGCGCCGAGGGCACCCGATTCTGGGATGTCGATGGCAACGAGTATCTCGATTGGCTCTGCGCGTATGGTCCGATGCTACTGGGATACAACCATCCGAAGGTTGAGGCCGCCGCCGCGCGTCAGCGAGCCTTGGCGGATTGTGTCACCCTGGCCAGTCCGATCATGGTGGAACTGGCAGAGCGGATGGTGGCCATGACTCCCTTTGCGGATTGGTTCGTCTTCGGCAAGAACGGTTCCGACATGACCACATGGGCTGTTCAGGTTGCGCGAGCGCACACCGGACGGGACAAGGTGATCATGGCTCAGGGGGCCTACCACGGCAAGGACCCGTGGTGTACCCCCGGTCATGCGGGGTTGACGATTCAGGACCGCGAGTGCGTTCTGACGTTCCGATGGAACGACCTGGCCGGACTCCGTGAGCTTGTGGATCGCCACCGTGGCCGCGTGGCGGCGATCATCCTCACCCCCTGGCATTTCCCGAACTGGTGGGACAGTGAACTGCCGGCCAAAGACTACTTCGCGGGTATTCGCAAGCTGTGCGATGACGAAGGAATCGTCCTTATCCTCGACGATGTCCGGTCGTGTTTTCGTCTCCATATGGGTGGTAGCGGGGAATACTTCGGGTTCAGGCCGGATCTGGCAACCTACTGCAAGGCCATCGCCAACGGCTACCCGATCAGCGCCTGCGGCGGCAATGCAACCCTGAAAGCTGCGGCCAGCAAGGTCTTCCTGACCGGAAGCTATTGGTTCAGCGCCGTCCCCATGGCGGCGGCGATGGCAACATTGGATGAACTCGATGCCAGCGACGGAATCGCCCACATGTTCCGGTTGGGACAGAAGCTCTGTGAAGAACTGACACAATGTGCGGCGTCGCACGGCTTCCGCCTGACATGCAGCGGACACCCTTCGATGCCGTTTATACGGTTCACGGACGACCCGAACATGTATCACAATCAGGTCTGGTGCGCGGAAATGACCCGAAGGGGTGTATTTGTCCATCCGCACCACAACTGGTTCATATCCGTTGCACACACCGACGAGGATGTGCAGCATACTCTCGATGTGGCGGACACGGCCTTCGCAGTCTTGCGAGGACGACAGATCGGCTAAGTGGTTCTTTGGGGTTGCGAACCTGCCCGGCGAGTGGCAGAATCGCCCAACAGGTCCGCAGTAACCAAGGCAGGGCAATCCCTTCCCTGCAAGATTCCGAAGGAGAAACGGTTCTCATGCCCGTGGCAGAAGACGACATTCGGCGGCTGGAAGAGAAGGCCTGGCAGATCCGCCGGCTGTGCCTGACCATCACCGGTTGGGCCGGCGGGGGGCACATCGGTGGTTCGCTCAGCCAGACCGACATGCTGGTGGCGCTCTATCACCAGTTCATGCGGGTCGATCCGAAACGCCCGCAATGGGAAGAACGCGACCGCTTCGTGTTGAGCAAGGGCCACGGCGGTCTGGGCCATGCGGCCGTGCTGGGCGATTGGGGGTTCTTCGAGTGCGAGTTGCTGCGCAGCTTCAATAAGACCCATTCACCTTTCGGGATGCATCTGGATGCGGCCAAGGTCCCCGGCGTCGATGCCTCGACCGGATCCCTCGGACATGGGCTGGGCATCGCCGTGGGCATGGCGATGGGCGCCCGGTTTCAGGGCAAGAGCTGGCACACCTACTGTATCTGCGGAGATGGGGAGCTCTGTGAGGGATCGATCTGGGAAGCCGCCCTGTCCGCAGCTCAGTTCAAGGTTACCAACCTGACGGTCATGATCGACCGAAACATGCTGATGATCGACGGTTTCACTGAGAACATCATGGGTCTCGAGCCTCTCGGAAAGAAGTGGGAGTCCTTCGGCTGGTACGTCCAGGAGATCGACGGACACAACATGCGAGAGATCTGCAAGGCCATCGAGAATGCCCAGGCTCAGAAGGAACGACCGCCCGTCATCATCTGCAAGACAATCAAAGGCAAGGGCGTCGACTTCATGGAGAACAAGCCGGAGTGGCATTACGGCGGTCTGGACAGTGCCATGCTTCAGAAGGCACTCGAGGCCTTGGACAGGTCCTGCGGCCGAACCACAGGCGCCAAGCCGATCGAGTGATGGTACCACAGGATCGGTGGGGCGGGCCGAACCCTTGCCTCCCTACACGTCGGGGCAACGGGGAGCGATTCTCTACTTGGCCGTCAATGTGGCGGCTCGCCGGTCGGACGATGGCGCGTTCGGGCGGGTCAGGGCTGCCGATATCGCCTGTGGAATGTTGACCAGACTGACCACCCGGTCGACACCACCCCGCTGAATGGCCTCTTTGGGCATGCCGAAGACCACACAGCTCCGTTCATCCTGGGCGATCGTGGAAGCCCCGGCCTGGTGCATGGCGAGCATGCCGTCGGCTCCGTCCGCTCCCATTCCGGTCAGCATGACACCTACCGCCGACGATCCGGCCGCTTTGGCCACCGACTGGAACAATACTTCCACACTGGGCCTGTGACGGCATACCAGAGGCCCCGTGCGGCTGCGAGCCAGCCATCCGTTTCCACGCTTTTCTATGGTTAGGTGATAATTCCCGTGCGCCAGTACCGCCATACCGGGTTCGAGTGGGACACTCTCCGGAGCTTCGATGACGTTCATGGGCGATTTGCGATTCAGGCGTTCGGCGAAGGCCGCCGTGAACCCCTCCGGCATGTGCTGGACGATCACGGTAGGGGGGGAATCCGCCGGCATGTTGGCTAGAATCGACGCCAAAGCCTCGGTGCCGCCGGTGCTGGCGCCGATCGCGATCAGATGTCGGTTCGGCTCGACGCCACGAGCACGCAGGGAGTTGATCCGCGATGCTTCTCGGAAGACGGGACGGGGCCTGCGAATGGCCCTGTGGGCGGCCTTGACCTTATCGATAAGCTGGTCCATGACCTCGCGGATGGCCGTCGAGGTATGGTCCGGCTTGTGCATGACGTCTACGGCGCCCTTTTCGAGGGCCTCCAGTGCCGCCTTGGCTCCCGCGTACGTCAGCGTACTGAACATGATCACCGGAACCGGATAGTTCTTCATGAGTCGGTCGAGGAACTCCAGGCCGCTCATCCGGGGCATTTCCACATCCAGGGTGATGACGTCCGGCCGGTGCGCCACAATCATGTCGCGGGCTTCGTAGGCGTCGGACGCGGCGCCGATGATCTCGATCTCAGGATCACGAGCCATCTCTCGCGAGAGGATCGTCCGCACCAGGGCGGAATCATCGACGATTAGCACGCGGATTTTCTTGGGGAAGAGGCTCAAGGTCGCGTCCTCCTGTTGGCGCCGGCTTTCTCAATACAGTTAGGCTGGATGATCGAGATGGTGATATCTCCGGTGCCCGTGTTGAAGAATACCCTCCTACCGAATTCTCCGCCGGTCTCCTCACGCAGGATCGGGATCCCATATCTCATGAGCATCTCGACGGCCAGTTCGCGATTGGCGGCGCCAACCTGCGGGCCTTTCTCGCCGCCCACCGGTCGTCCTCCGCCCACCACATAGGCCTTCAGGTTCCCACGAAGTGCACCTGCACGCTGGATCTCTGCCATAAGTCTCTCGACGCTCGTGGCCCCATATCGCCCGTCAGCTTTGGTGGCGTCCTTCCCGGGGTACGGAAGCAGGTAATGATTGATGCCGCCGATCTTCCGTTTCGGATCGTGCAGGCACACCGCCACACAACTCCCCAGGATGGTTTTTACCAGGACGGCCTCTCTGCTGATGTAGAGCTGGCCCGGCTCGAGGAATACTCCGATGTCCGAGTAACTGATCTTCATCGTTTCACTTTCGATAGACGGCCGGCTCGACGTATTGGTAGCTGTGTTTTATGGAATTCAGGCTCTCGCTGTGCCCAATCAACAGAAGTCCACCGGGTTTGAGATGTTGGTGGAACCGAGCGACCAGCCCCTGTTGCGTCGGACGGTCGAAGTAGATCATGACGTTGCGGCACAGGATCGCATCGAAGGGGTGCCTGAACGGGAAGGTCGGTTGCATCAGGTTGAACCGGCCGAAGGTGATCAGTTTTCGGATCTCCGGCACCACCTGAACCTGGTTCGCCCTGCGCCCGCCATATCCCGCAAAGTAGCTGCGGGAGAAGCCCGCCGGCAGCGTCCCCAGGCGTATGGAGTCGTACACTCCAAGCTTCGCCTGACTGAGCATCTGCACCGACAAATCGGTCGCAAGGATCTTCAGTTCGACATCCGGCCGGTGCTTGATCAGGTCGTGGATGGTCATACCGACGGAGTAGGGCTCCTCGCCACTGCTGCAGCCGGCCGACCAGATTCGAATCGTCCACTTCCGGCCACCGTTCTGGCGCAGGCCATCCTGAACCATCTTGCTGAGAAGCTCAAAATGGTGCTTCTCTCTGAAGAAATGTGTGGTATTTGTGCTGATGGCGTCCAGCAACATAGCCAGCTCTTCGCCGCTATGATCGTTCAGGACGTATTCGTAGTACTCTTTGAAGCTGCGGAATTGCTTCGCCCGAAGCCGCTTGCCCAGGCGTGCACGCACCAGATGCTGCTTCTCGCCGCCCAGATTGATTCCGCTGTGGGCGTAGACCAGTTGACGAAACAGCTCGTACTCCCGGTCGGTTAGGTCCGTAGGCCCTGTGAGATCGTAACCCACGCCGTCACTCCATAATCAAAACGTCAACATGACTTCTCTAAAGGGGCCCAGTGAGGCCCAGGTCTCCAGGTCATCTATCGGTTCAAAACTGAGTCGAGTTTGGTCAGAAATCAGCACAAGAAGAGATATGAGAGTGTCAGTAGTCTGTGGATGTCGATACGGGATCATATTGCCGTCGTCGCGCGTTGGACGGCGATGAACCCGTCATCAAGTCGCACGACGGAATAACAGGGGGGGATTTCAGCAGCAACAATCGGGGGACGCGGCTGAAGGACGATCAGTACACCAACAGGGCACAGGATAGGGGAAGCTTCGCCAAGAAGCCGCAAGACGATGTCTCTTTGAGCACGAGAGGCAACGGCGCGATCCACGCCGATCCGACGTAACAGATTCGCAGCCGGACGGAATCGTCGCAACAGGTTCTTAATCACATTGCGCCATCGGCCATGAACCCCTGGCTCCACCGGCGGATTGAACAAGGCGAGATCGTACTGACGATCGGTCGGAATGTCTCGACAGAGGTCCGATACGAACGCATCAACGTGGAGTCCATTGAGGCGGGCATTGCGGGAGGCCAAGTCTACGGCTCGGGGATCTATATCACAGGCCTCGACCACAGCGCCAACCTGGGCGAGTCGGATTCCGACGTAGCCCGATCCGCATCCGATGTCGATCACGCGAGGGCTGCTCCAGCCCCTTTCGCGCACCGTTACGACAGCCATGTCCACGAGCAGGTCGGCCTCGAACCCCGGCTGTGAGACGGACAGATCCGGAATCAGTTGGACGTCGACCATGGGTGCTCCCGGCACGCCTGGAGAATGGACGCGGCTCCTTCATCCACAAGTCGCCGGACGACCTTGTCGGCCAGGTCGGACCATCCGTCTGCCGGGGCTTCCACCTCTGCATGAATGTGCTGCCGCCCATCCGGACTGACCACCACGGCCTTGCACGTCATCCGATCGCCATGAACAACAGCGATCACTCCGACCGGCGCCTGACATCCCCCCTGGAGATGCTCCAGGATGCGACGTTCGCACAAGGTTGCTGTATAGGTCGGAACGTGATGGAGACAAGCGATCGCTCCGGCGACGTCGGGGGACTCCGCTCGCGACTGAATCGCCAGCGTCCCCTGACCGGCAGCCGGAACCATCTGGTCGACGTCGAGGACCTGTGTGATCCGATCCGTCAACGCCAAGCGTTTCAGCCCCGCCATCGCCAACAGTGTCGCGTCGCACTGGGCGTCCACTTGAACCTTCCGAATGCGAGTGTCTACGTTGCCGCGGAGAACGGTGAACGTCAGGTCCGGGCGGGTGATTCGAAGCTGGGCCTGACGTCGAAGGCTGCTGGTGCCAAGGACGGCACCGCCGGGTAGATTCGCCAGAGAAACCCCGTTGCGGCTGATCAGGGCGTCGCGGGGATCCTCCCGCAGCGGTGTGGCTGCCAGAGTGAGCCCCTCGGGCATCCGCGTCGGCAGGTCCTTGGCCGAGTGGACCGCAAGGTCGATGGTGCCTGCCAGGAGTTCGCTCTCCAGTTCGGCGGTGAATAAACCCTTGCCACCGATCGCTGGAAGTGCGGCCTTCTGCTGTCGATCGCCTTGTGTGATGATCTTCCGGATGACGATGCTCAGGCTCGGGTGATGAGATCGCAGTTGGTCGGCAACCCAATGGGTCTGGGCCATCGCCAGGGCAGAACCTCGGGTTCCGATGGTAAGTTGCGGGTCGGGCATAGGAGCTGATTATAGCGGTTCGCCCCTTCACGCCCACGCGGATTCCACGGCGATCCTCTTGCCTCTGATCTTGTAAGCGTGCTGTCGCTGTTCTAGGATATGAGCCCGAATGGAATTATGCGGCTGGCGGGGAAGTGGCCGACAAGCATTGCGTTGATGGAGATATCCCTTGAGGACCACCGCAATCGTTATTGCATCCGTGACCATGTTGTCCGCCCTGGCATGTCAGACGGGCCAGATGAGGTCCGCGCCGGAAAAGCTGACACTGACGGGCGTCGAGATCCCTCGGGAGGAACTGGCCGCTGAACGCGTGGTGCCCCGAAGGACCAACGCCACCAGTGCCCGTGCCCCGGGTGCCGCCCCCGAGCGTTCCCGGACTCCTGTCCCGGCTCCGGCCGAGAGTGTTCAAGCTGCCAGCCAGCCGGTTGCTCCTGTTGCCCCTCGTCAGACCAAGGTGGAGCCTGTTCCGCCGACACCGCCACCGGCAGAGAATCCGCCGGAACCTTCCGTCGAACCGACGCCTGCGGCGCCGACGTCGGCGCCCGCAACGCAGCCGCCCCTGAAGATCGAAAAGGAAGAGGAGGGCGCTCTGGTTCTGGTTCCTTCACAGGGGCGTCCGATCATGCTGGCCCCGGGCGATACGTTCTACTTCGTGATGCGTCTCCGACGAGCGTTGGGGCAGAGAATCACGTGCTGGCTGGTTCACAGTCAGGTGCACGATGTCCGATTCCCCCTTCAGGCCGACGTCCGCCTCGGGATCGTTCAGGGGCGATACGGACAGATGATTCTGCAGGTTCCCCCCAAAGTGATCCCGGGCCTTTACGACATCGAAGTTCAGGGCGAGGGGCGATCCTACTTCAGCCGGCAGAGCGTCAAGGTCGTGGACCAGTGGCGGGATCGGTTCCGGATTGTTCATCTCTCGAACATGAACATCGACGATCCGGCCGCACCCGAGTTCGATTCCCTTCTGATCGACGAGATCAACCTCCTGGCGCCGGAGTTCATTGTTTGCACGGGCGATTTCACACAATGGGGGAGGGCGTTGGGTGACCCGAATGACTGGACGCGGGCACTGCGGTTCCTCGAACGAATCAACGCGCCGGCCTACGTGGTGTGCGGCGACCACGACGATGAACAGAGCTTTGATCGCTTCGTGGCGGACAATCCGATCGGCACGTTCGACTACGGCAACTACCATGGGATCCTGATGCTGGATCATTCGGCCCACCGCATCGAGAACGAGCAGGTCAAGTGGCTCAAGAGCGAACTCGAATCCCATCGGAATCTTCGAGGCTTCAACTTCGTTGTGATGCACAACGACGAACTCGACGTCCTCGACATGCTCCGGCGACAGGTCGATGACCTGCCCCGTTTTCTGAAGGATCACAAGCTCCGGATGATCGTCACCGGCGGCCATGCCGACTGGGATCTCCGGGAATTCGCCACCAAACTGAAGGACCTTCAGGGACCGGGCGGGCTCGTCTATGTGCGCACACACGAGTCCAGCACCTGCATGCACGATCGTGCGACCGGTGTCAGCCGATATCGCGTGATCGAGATCAATGACAACGAGATCGACTGTGTTTATCCCGACGACATTGCTACCAGTACCGTCCAGCATTCGGTTCCGGTGGGACGTCTTCGGACGTTCTACAGCCGTCCCAACGACGGAACCTCCGACCAGGTCATCGCGACGGTTCAAAACGCCTTGAATCAGGGCTTCGAGAATTGCCGAATCTGGCTCCGAGTAGCCAAGCGAGGTCAGAACAAACCGGCCGTAGCAGGGGGGGAACTGGTGCGAGTGCTCGATGGACAGACTCATTGGGTCTGCGAGGTGCGCGTGGACCTCCCCGACAAGGGAGGTGTCAAGGTGATGGCCGCCTCGGAGAGTGCCCTCCTGCCGCCGCAAGTTCCAGTGACGGTGACGATGACCATGGAAGGAACGACTCAGCCTGCGACGACCACACGCAGTTCGGCCCTGTCGCTGACCTTCACACAGGAGCACGCGGACGACGGGATGGTGTTCTACCGCTCATCCCAGAAGGCGGCGATTGTCCTGACGAATTCGACCTCGGCGGCACAGGAAGTCTGGCCCATCGTTCGCCTCAACGGTGACGAACTGCCTCTCGTCAGTGCCGGCGGTGATCGCCGCCCACTGACGATCGAGCCCGGACGTTCCGTATCCATACCCCTGAGGCTCGTGCTCGGTCGTATCAGCCCGGGGCATCATCAGCTACAGGTGTTCTTCCTTTCCGATCCGCTGAAACGGTTGACGGTGTTCCCGACAACCCTCAAATGGACCGCTCGATAGGGCCCGACCTGAGCATGGCAAACGACAACTGCATTCGCTGTGGTGCCAGGTGCTGCCGCTACATGGCACTACCCATCAATGAACCCGAAACTCCGGGCGACTTCAATGACATCCGCTGGTTCTTGCTGCACGAGGGAATCAGCGTTTTTGTCGAAGACGGAGACTGGTATGTCCAGGTCGACAACCCCTGCAAGGCGCTGACGAGCAAGGGACTGTGCTCTGTCTACGAGAATCGACCGAGAATCTGCCGCAAGTACAATCTGGCCGAGTGCGAGCACACGAATCCGGATGGCAAATGGGAAGTGCTCTTCAAGACCCCGGAAGACTGTACGGCCTACGAGAAGAAGTACCTTCGCGAAAAGCGCCGCAAGGCGGCCCGGCGAAGGCGGTCGCGCAAATGAGGCTGGCACGTGGCGGTCTTGCTCGCATGGCCCGAACCCGGAACTCCGGCATATCCCCCACGCACATCCGACCCTTTTCACACTGAGTCAGGCGGAGTACACTCGCTGCGACAGCAGCCGACGTTGGGCGGGTGCCGTAACGATCGACGCCGGCCGGAAGATTAAGGCAGGGAAGGTTTCATGAAGATTCAGCGTGTACGGGGCACAAGAGATTTCTACCCGGAAGACATCGCTCTGCGAAACTCCATTTTCAACGCCTGGCGACGGGTATCCGTACGCAACGGATTCACCGAATACGACGGTCCGCTTCTGGAGTACCTCGACCTCTATCGAGCCAAGAGCGGCGATGAGATTGTCGGGCAGGTCTTTACAATCAACCGCGGGGGCGAAGAGCTGGCCATCCGACCCGAGATGACGCCTACTCTCGCTCGCATGATCAACGCCAAGGTTCAGTCCCTGCCTCGTCCGGTCAAATGGTTCACGATCGGCGCCTTCTACCGCGGGGAGCGCCCTCAACGAGGCCGGCTCCGCGAGTTTTACCAATGGAACGTGGACGTTGTCGGTTCAGACGAAGCGGTCGCCGATGCCGAGTGCATCTTCGTAGCGATCGACCTGTTCCGAACCATGGGACTGACTCCCGAAGATGTGTCGGTTCGCATTAACGATCGGCGACTGCTCGCGGCGATCCTCGACGGACTCGGCATCCCGAGGGAATCCCACCCCCAGGCGTTCCAGCTCATCGACAAGGCCGAGAAGATGGAGGCCGACAAGTTCGCGGATGCCTGGAATGAAGCCCTCGGATCCACCGTACGCTACGATCGGATGGAGCCGCTTCTGGCGCTGGATTCCTGGACGAGTCTTCGATCGTGCGGTCATCCGGTTCTCTCGACGGATGCGGTGGGGCGGTGTGTCGATGAACTCAGCAGGGTGTATCACGTGCTCGATCTCTTTGGAGTCTCGGACTATTGCACATACAGCATGAAGGTTGTTCGCGGGCTGGCATATTACACGGGCGTCGTCTTCGAAGGCTTCGATCGCAAGGGCGAATTGCGGGCAATTTGCGGTGGCGGTCGGTACGATAATCTCCTGTCGGTTCTGGGTGGGCCCAACCTTTCCGGTATCGGATTCGGTATGGGCGACGTGACGCTGGCCGAGCTTCTGACCGAGCGCGGGCGGCAGCCAGAGGACACCGCCCGTCTGGATGTCTACGTGGTCGTGGCTGATGAGTCGGTACGAGAGGAGGCCATCCGTCTGGTGGCGGATCTGCGCGGCAGGGGGGTCGCAGCCGATTTCCCCTACAAGAAGCAGGCGATCGGCAAGCAGATGTCCCTGGCGGCCTCTCGCGGGGCCCGCCGTTGCGCGATTCTTGGGTCAGAGACTCGGGAACGAAAGTGTATCGGCGTCAAAGACCTCGCAACAGGGCAACAGGTTGAAAGGTCCTGGCAGGCCTTCCTCGAAAACCCCCTGGCACCGTTGGACTGACATGGCTCGGCGGAGCATCCATTACGAGGCGGCGTTCGAGGACTTCCTCCGATCCGAAGGCGTTCCCTATGTCGCCGTCGACGAGGCCCGAAAGGCCATATTCGCCGGTGCGAGGATAAAGTCCTTCGATTTCCTGGTCTACGGCCAAGGTTCGGCCACCTGGCTGGCCGACATCAAGGGGCGACGGTTTCCGTACGATTTTGACGGGGCGCGATCCTACTGGGAGAACTGGGTCACCGGGGCCGATCTGGAGGGTCTGCGGTCGTGGCAGGAAGCGTTCGGTGGACCCTTTCGGGCGGCATTTGTGTTCGCCTACTGGCTGGAGGGGCCCGAGAAGGCCTGGCCCAGAACCCTCATCCACACGTACCGAGACCGGTTTTACGGCTTCCTGGCCGTCCCGCTTGCAGATTACGCGGCGCTCTGCCGCCGTCGTTCCACCCGGTGGGACACCTTCTCAGTGCCCCGCGGCCGATTTCGGGAAATCGTTCGTCCCGTGCATCACTGGTGGCGGTCCGACGGCCGGCAGGGGGTTTACTCATCCGTGGCTCAACCTATAATGACGGGTGTCGAGGCTGAATCGAGTGTAACCGAGGTCTGATGAATGACTCGCCTTCTCTCCTGCAAGTGTCTCCAGGTCGCCGGCACCGTGGCTGTGCTCGCACTGGTCGTGTTCCCAACGCAACTGGCGGCGGCCGACGCGTTCGGACGTAGCGATCCAAACACCGATCAGGCCCGTCCGGCCAGTCGATACCCGCTCGAAGCAGAGATTGCACCTGACCAATACATCCAGACATGGCTCTGGGTGTTCAGCTCCATTATGCTTCTGCTCATCGGGTGGCTCTGCTTCAAGCCCACTCGCGTGGAGAAATTGAAGATTCGCAGATCGCCGGCCAAGAAACAGGCTTCGGCGAAGAAGAAATAGAACTACGTTCACAGGATACCATTGGAGGCAAGGGTGTTATGAACAAGCGAGCGATGATCGTCTTGCTCGTTGGGGTCAACCTGGTCTTGCTGGCCGGGCTGATTCTCACGGCCTACGACCTGCCGAAAGCCCACGCCCAAGGCGTTGGGATGTCCGCGAACTACATGATGTCCGCCGGACAGATCGAAACGGGGCTCGATGCCCTGTACATCGTCGACATGACGGAGGGCGATCTGACCGTCGTCCTGGTCAACAAGCAGGGCAACAAGCCGCAGATCGTCTCCCGACAGAGAAGTCGAAACCTGCAAGATGATCTGGCCAGAGGCGCCGGCGGCGAACGGCGAAGGAATCGCTAGACTTACCGGGAGCATCTATCATGAACCATCAGAACATGATTATCGGCGTGTTGACGGTGACGGCTACGATCCTCCTGGTCGGTCTGATTCTACTGGGAACGCTCACACAACAGCCGGCACATGCCGTCGGACAGAACGATCGGTGCGGCAATTACCTCATGGCCACCGGACAGTGGAATGGCAATCGCGAGCTCCTCTGGATTCTCGATGCCAAGAGTGGCAACCTCGGCATGTACTACTTTGACTCGCAGAGGGCACGCATCGAACTGGCCGACATGGATAACCTGCAACAACCCTGACATTCTGCTGTTGCACATACTCATGAACCTGGAGGTTCCTGTGCGGGGAGATCCATCTCTGCGCACGTACCCTGTGTGCATGGAACGTGCCCGGAAGGGCGGGGGCATCGCCTGAATCGAGCCAACCGTGGATAGTTCGATCCAACGTATTGCTGACATCGCCGCGGAAGCCCTGAACGGTCGCGCGGCGTCTCGCTCCGACGCCGAATTCCTTGTCTCGATCGGGAATGATCTGCTGGAAGACCTGTTCTATTGGGCCAATCGAATCCGCCTCCGATGGTGCGGTCCCGAGATCCATCTATGCTCCATCATTCCTGCCAGGTTTGGCGGCTGCTCCGAGGACTGCAAGTTCTGTGCCCAGTCCGCCCGATACCAGACCCAAACCGGCGTGAGACAGGTCGCCGCCGACGAAATGGTATCGGCTGCCCGTAAAGCCCACGAACAATGCCAAAGCAGTTGCTTTGGCATCGTCACCAGCGGCCGCGGAATTCCTTCGACACAATTCGACGACATTGAGAACGCCATTCGGCAGATCCAGTCGGAAGGGCGGGTCAACTCGTGCGCGTCCCTCGGGCTCCTGACTGAACAGCAGGCACAGCGATTGGCAAAGGCCGGACTCCGACGGTACAACCACAATCTGGAGACGGGGAAGCGATTGTATCCACACCTTGTGACCACCCACAAGTATGAAGATCGCCTGAACACGCTCAAGATCGCCCGAAAGGCCGGCTTGCAGCTCTGTGCGGGAGGCATCTTCGGGGTAGGCGAGTCCTGGGACGATCGGCTCGATCTTGCCTTTGAGATTCAATCGCTGTCGCCCGAGATCGTGCCATTGAACTTTCTGCTTCCAATCCCAGGTACCCCATTGGAGGGTTCCGCTTCGTTGCCCGCCCTTGAAATCCTCAAGATCATCGCCGTCTTTCGCTTTGCCGCGATCAAGACCAGAATCAACATCGCCGGTGGGAGGGAGCGTGGCCTCCGAGACCTCCAGAGCTGGATATTCCGGGCGGGGGCCAATGGTATGCTGATCGGCAATCTCCTGGCCACATGCGGCCGTGCGCCGGAAGCAGACCTCCAGATGCTCAAAGACCTGAACCTACCAGTGGCCGCACGCGACCAGGGGATTGCCAGAGGTGGGGAGTAGCCGAGTGATTGCGTAGCGAGATTGGAAGCGCAACATAACAGGCATTATCGGACGTTGTATATGAACCACAATTGCCAAAGCGACACAAGCACCACAACCGTTTGCCATATAATGGCTTAACGAACAATCCATCCCTATCGAAACGTTCGCCGCCCTGGGGACTACCAGCGAGGCTCTGTGTCTTCGCCGGCTTCCTCTAGTGAGGCCATCGCATGCAGGGATGATTCACCGAGTGGGATCGCTTCGGTGATCAGTCGGACCAGGGCAGCCAAGTCCGCCTGATCCAGACCGATCCGGCCATCGGCTACCTGATCCGCGATCTCGGTAAGCAGGAGCCCTTCGCTACCGGAGCGACATCGGAAGATGAACGTCTCCCCGTCCTTGCGGAGCGTCCATTGGTGCTGACCCATGGCGAACTCCTTTCGCCTTAAATACAACCCGCCGCGAGACAAACGCAGCTCGCTTTCTGATATTAGAATCGGCATCTGGAGGCCTTGGACTCCAACAATGTCGGCCTCGGAAACGGTCAATCAGCGGGAATCAGACGTTACCCAGCTTGCGGGGAACCGCTGGCGTGCCATTATCTCTGCCTGGGCCCAAGCAAGGAACCGGTGTCGACCGTCAAACGACGTCCTGAATGGAACCTATGGAACATGCCACGATCAGGAGGTTCCGGCCGATTGGTGTGAGTTGATAGACATCTCGTGTTCCCACCGTGAGCACACCGGCCAGTCGAAGCTCGCGAAGATGGTGATACATCGGCCCGGCCTTGAGGGGAACCCTCTCTCGAAGGTCGCCGTAGTTCACAGCACCGCAGAATACCGCCTTCACAATCGCTACCCGCTGAGGATGAGCAAGGGCGGACATCCAGCGGGCAATCTGCTCGTTGGAGAGGCCTTCGACAAACTGGTGACGCGGGCGACGGGCCGGAACTCGATACAATCGACGTACCCCCCCCACCTGGATGTGCCTTTCTGTCCCCTGTGACTCCAGAATAAGAAGCTGCGTTCCAACGCCGTACCAGTTCTCGCCCTTTCGCAGCCGGATAGAGTTCTGCGGGTTCAGGGAATTCCTGCCTCGTGATCCGCCCCCCCTTCCGGTCGTAGACGGCCTCCGCCGCCTTCGGGGCAAAGATGACGACGCTGGGACGTTCTTGGGAACGCTTCGGTGAATTGTTGATCGGGCCATGGTGAGCCACTCCAGGATAATGTGTGATGCTCAGACAGCCACCCATGTGCTATATATTAGTATAACATAATACCAGTATTACAGCATAGTATAATATATGACGCCACAATGATGATCGCATCCAATGGTCATGTCGCCCGCTAGAACCGCCGATGCCCTTGTGACACCACCTCCGCGTCGTCGCCTTCGCCGATGTCTTGAATGCTGTACTCACCTCCCGGTGAGAAAGCCTTCAGATGCGAGGGATCTGCCAGAACCATCGCGGACTCCGTCGCTGACGCGAGCCGGTAACCCTCGCTTGTCGAGTCTACTCGAACGACTCTACCGTCGAAGAGACGCGGCACCACGCGCATCTTCATGACCGACGTGCTGCTACTGAATGAACTCGCCTTGGTGTTGACCTCTCCGATGCGCCCCCGTGCAACGATCAGGGGCATATTCACCGTCAGGCGTACCAGACCCTCGTCACCCCTTTCAATGCCCTCAAGGGTGTACACCGACGGATAGCCGTAGCCGGGATTGCGAAACAATACCTTCTGTCCGATCTGCGGACGTGCCGATAACGACGCCGAATCCGGGCGAATCACGACGGTTCGATCTGTTGGACTCACACGGACGACGCGCCCGTGGAAGTCACCGGGCAACTCCATGCTCGCTCCGGCGCAGGAGAGACGGCGCCCCCCTGCCAGCATCATCGATTTCACCATCCCTCGTTCAAGCGTCACCAGCCCAAATCGCCCCACGCTCGTCACCGTCAGGCCCTCGGCATTGAACGTGTGGGGGTTCTCTCCGTCAATAGCAGCGACTGCGATGTCCGTCCGCAGCTCCCCTTGCCGGTTGATCGCCTGAATTCGAAGAGCTACCGTCTGATCTCCACTCGACGAACCGCTCAACTCCTGTGAATGCCCCGGATGCGCGATGCCCCGTGCTGTGCCTCCAGAACGGCCCAGAAGTGCGTGGCTCGCGTCGTGTCCGCGGGCCTGTCCCGGATCACCAGGTGTCCCTCAATCGGACTGTGACCGCGCACCCCGGGACCTTCTGCGGAGGCCCGAATAATCGTTCTGCCGGGCGAGCCCGTCATGTGGAGGTAGAGACTCACGGATTCGCAGTCTCGAACCGTCAGGACACCTTCTTTTGTCTCATAGGTTGGGTCGATCCGGCTCCACGCCTCATCTGCAAGTGGTCGCGACAAGTCAACCGTTAGAGGGGATTCATCCTTTGATATGATCCGAAGATCACGGTACTCGAAGGCATAGTTGTAGTAGTGCAGGAACCCGAGAGACCCACTGTCCCCCGGCTGTCCGGACACGTCCACACGGCCAACCGGCCGGCCGTCAAAGGTCATCTGAGCACGGCTGCCACGCATCTCCACGCGAACGGCCACTGCCTTACCCACGGGTAGAGATTCCACAGGAAGCATGATCACGCGACGGTTGCCGATGTCGCTCGGGCTTGCCGTAAAGACAAACACGGCCCTTTCCTGCCGGCCACTGGCACCCGGAGTCCGCGTGATCTTGAATTCAACCGTGCAATCGCGGTACGAGCGACGGCTCAACAGGTACCGATCCGGCTGCAATGTGTTCAGCTTCGGTTCCCACACCGCCGTGAAGGGGGCACTGCCCTCGGCAGTCTGTACGTCGTAAAGGAATCCATATCCGCCTTGCGACATGGGCGTCACGTTCGGACCCGCCAGCGAACCCCTGACCTGCTTTGTCCAGACGAGTGTTCCGCTGGATCCTCGGACATTCAGATCTTCCGGCGTGCCCAGCGAATGGAAGTGGTAGTCTCGCGTCTTTGCCCCGGCTACGCGAAACAGGTCCAGCGTGTACAGAGGCTCTCCGTCATCGTCACGGACGATCGCCACGGTCCGCCGGTACAGAGTCGCCTGCGCATAGGCCCTTTCCGCAGAGGCCTCCACCACGTCGCAGGGCGGTTCGGCCGCAAACAGATGAAGCCGTCCGATGGTGGAAAACCGCTGAGGTTGTTCATCCAGCATGACCGTGCAGTGGCTTGCCGTATGGGTCTCCCACCCACTGCACTTCAGATCGGTCCATGTCGAAGGATATCCGACATCTGCGCTAAGATCGTAGCCGTAACGGAAGAGATTGATCGCCAGCTTGTCCCCGTGTCCGTGGCCGTAGGATCCCTTGCTGAGCGTCAGGCACACGTGCTGGCGCGTTTCGGCATGTGAACCAGCCCGGAGTATGGCGATGCCGCCATCATCGAAAAGGTGTGATTGAGATCGGGCAGTCATGGGGGCTTCTGGCCTCGGCGGCGCCTCCACGGGCTCGGCGTGGAAGAGCAACCACCAGTCCGCCCGTCCCTCACGGTACTTCTCGATGTCCCCTCCGGTGGCCGACAGGAGTCGATTCAGGTATTCCTTTCGCTGCCTGGGGAGGCGAATCATGGCCCTCTCATCACAGGGAGAGTACTGAGGAACCGTATGGAGCAGCTTCCCGCGAGTGGCTCCCGTGTCTCCGATCATCGGCACCCGGCCGTCGCAATCGATGTGCCGAAGGAAATGGAAGAGGCTCCCCATGGGGCACGCCGGATCGTTGTAGACATCCACTGGAACGTCAAACCGCGGTGCACACTGGAAGCCATGGATCCATTCGGCGATCAACAGGGGTGTCTGGGCGTTGCCCACGTTGTAGCCCGATGCGTCATAGATGAACTTGCCGTCCCGAAACCATGAGTTGTTGAGCATGGTTCGAAGACCCACGTCGCTGTCCAACACCTCAACGGCGATGTCCGGATTCCCGAGGACCTTGGCCAGGCCCGCCAAGCCTGTCATCTCGTACATCAGGAAATCGCCGTCGAAATATGGCATCAGGCGATGCAGGTATTCGTAGACATAGCCCAGAAGGTTGCGCTGAAGGTTGTACCTGAGGTCCGCCCCGGTCACCTGGCCATCGCCGTCGTAGTCGGCACCCCCCTGCTTCTGGAAGAACTCGCGAAGTTCAACGTCCTCCTCCAATTGATCCCAGATCAGGTCACAGCTCAGGATGAGGTTCTGTACGAGAAACCGTTCAAACGTCTGACCGATGTATCCGTCCTGCCGCTGCGACGGGCCCTCGACCGTCCCGTCGAAGAAGCGGTAGAGTTCGGCCAGACGGTTCAGCATAACGGCCGCCTTGTGGGCGTATGAGGGTTCACCCGTGATGGCGTGTGCCAGCGCCAACGCCATCACCGGAGTCATGCCCTGATACGCAGACCCCCCGTCGGGTTCGTAAGGTGAACTGAAAAGCTTGCCCAGAAGGTAGTACCGGTAGGCGGCCACAAAGTGGTACCGAGTGCCCGGATTCAGAAACCCCTTGGGCGCAACCCACCCGTGTCCGTCGTCTCGCACGATGACCGATTCGCCCGTTTCCGGGTTCCGAATCACGGCACCGTCGTACCAGACTTCTCCACCTTTCCCACAGGTCCAGCGATAGCCCGATTCCAGCGTAGCCCGGAACGTCTGACGAGCCCCACCATGAATCGGACACCCCTTCTCGAACGAGGGGCACAAGGCACGCGGATTGCCCTCAGGAAGGAGGCCGCGGACGTAGGCGTCGGTCTGAGCAGTCCACCAGTTGGCATCCCGAATGATCTGATCTGCCAACAGACGTGCCCATGTCCGGCTCGACACGTTCCTGCGACCCCTTTGGAGATCCGTCCGGTCGATGATCCCCATGTAGCCTTGCGACTTCGGTACCTTCATCACCGTGGCAATGCAGGGAGCTACTCGCAGGCCATCCTCCTGGCGTCTCTGATGGCGAAGCTCCGAGACCAGGGCCCTTCTGGCGGCCTCGACGTCATGATGACGAATCGGATCGATCGGTTCCCCGATCACGTGAAGCTCTGCCACCCCCATCCGTCGATCGGCCTCGGCTCTTACCGCCCCCGGCGGCTGGATCAGTCGGATGCCGCACAGTACGACGCCAGGCAACTCGACCGTCGTGGTCGGCTCGGCCGACGCAAACGAGAGTACCTTAAGCGATACCCACTTGCAGTCCTGGAGACCCTCCAGGATGCACTGAGTTGGCGTAAGCGTCTGCGACCCCCAGCGAGCCCACACCACCGAAATGCCGGTCACCCGGATGGCCTTCGGAAGCAGGAGGGCAATCGTGTGAGTGACCTCCCAGTTGTCGGATACCCAACAGGTCTTCGGATCGCCGTCCTGAACCAGTTGTGGGGGATTGCCGTTGGCTCCCCATCGGTCGCGGTGCTCGCTGTCGGCCACCGCGATTGTGCCGGGCTCCTGGACCACTCCAGACGCCTCCGCCGGAGCCCTCAAGGCATGAAGTGTCAGAACTACCCCGAGAATTCGCCTCATCCCATGCGACATCTCCATGGTGGCACTCGTCCTCCGATATCGATCGAGTCTCTATCGACCGCTGCGAATCTCCAGGATCTTCGCGATCGGCAGCTCCCGTCTGAACGCATCCCTATAGAGTCCGATTTCCTCCAACGGCGGCGGCTCGATCCCCGTGCGATCGACCGATCCGAGTGCACTCTGGAGTTGCGACAGGTCCGATGCCACACCACTGATCGCAGAATCGTTCTGAATCACACGATTGTCCAGCAGCCGCTCCCCGCCCTGATTACGACGCAGGAAGACCCCGCAGTTCACCGCGAGATTTCGCCAGAGATGATTGACGTTGGCCTCCTGCTCCAGCTTCGTCAGGTCGGGATACCGTTGCAGATACAGCCCCCGATCGATCTCCGCCGAGGCCAGGGCCTTGCTGCTATGGGTCTGCCATCGCTTCGCGTCCCATGGCGAGAAGCTTACGGCGGTGGCACATTCCAGAAACACGTTGCCATCCAGAATGTTATCCTTGCCTCCGTGTATCTGAACGCCGCCGAATCCCAGCTTGCCCGCAGCACACCGGCGAAAGACGTTTCCGTACACCAGGACGCCCGAGATGGCGTCATCCAGGCGAATACCCCCCTGCCCGCAGGCCGGCCCCTCCTGCGGACGACGCCAGTTGCCGATGTGATGAAAGTAGTTGAAACGATAGACGTTTCCCCGATAGGTGGGGTCGCCGAACATGTCCACGCCCCCCTGATCGTCCGATTCCAGCACCACTCGGGCGATCTCGTTGAATTCGACCACGTGCTCGTTGCCGACCAGGTTGATCGCGCTGCTCCCGATGTCGTGCATCAGATTGTGCGCGATTCGATTGCCCACCCCACTCATCCTCACGGCCGGGGTATAAGTGTGATCTACACGCGACAGTTCGTATATGTGGCAGTTCTCGACACGATGGTGTGCCGGTGTCAGCGTCTTGCGATCTCCGCCTTGAATTCCGATCCCCCCCCTGCCCATCGAATGGACTTCACAGCTCATCACCCAATGATCCGTTCCCCCCGCGATCTCGATCCCGTTACCGCCGCACCGTCGAACCTCGCAGCCCGCGATTGAGCAATGGTCGCCCCCTCGCAGGATGATCCCATCGGTGCAGCCCAGCTCCCAGGTCAGGCCCTGAAGGCGAAGGTGCGATGCCCCGGAGATCTCCATCAGGGGAAACGCCGCCGTGGAAAGTTCGATTACAGCCCGGCTCGGGTCGCTGGGTGCGTAGAAGTACAACACCTTGCTCGTGCGATCGAGGTACCACTCACCGGGCATGTCGATCTCCGAAAGGAGATTCAAGGCATAATAGCGCGACCCCGGCCGGTAGCCGTACACGCTAAACGGTGGAGCCAGGGTGATCAGACGCTTGGCCGTGTCGATCGAGGACACTCGCTCGTACGAATCCGCCCAGTCGTAGTACCAGTAGCCATAGAGCACTGCGTCCCGGTCCTGAGTCCATCGCTGCGGACGATCGCCCTCATACACCAGGAAGCCTTCCTTGAAGCCCTTGCCGAGGTAACCTTCACAGGGGGTCTGTCCCCGCGTCTCAACCACCTTCAGGAAGCCCTCGTTCGGCCATCGAGCCAACGTCATCGCTCGACCATCGAAGAAGAGCTCGACCACCGGATGTGATCCGGAACCGAGCCCCGAGTAGCTGCCGCCCAGCCGCACCGGAGGCAGCGATCCGATGCCGAGCGCCTTGAGGTCTGCCTGATAGAGCTTTCCTCGAGCTGTTTCTGGAACGCGGCTCAACACATTCGGGTCCTGAACTCGCACCCAGCCACTCAGCCGAACCCCTCCCGAGAAGACCGGCGTCTCCCGATCCGCAGCGCGATACACAACGGGCGACGTCTCGCTTCCCGAGTCCTCTGCCGTCAGGCAGAACGTTCGGGAGATGCCATACCGTCCACCGCTCACCACAACGGCCGCGCCACCGAGAGGCAGACCACCTCGCTTTTTGATCGCTCGAATCTCGTTTCGGGCTCGCTCGAGTGAGCGAAACGGGCGTTCGGTCGTGCCGACGTTTGTGTCGGCGCCACCCGGCGCGACATGAAGTTCGATCCCAGGCTTGGGCAGCTCGGGCAGCCGAGTTCGAGACGCCACCGGGTCGCGGGCCGGCAGACCTGCGTTCAATCGGTGGATCGCTTCTATACACCCCTGAGCCTCGGCCACATGATGCGCCGGTGCATCCTTCATCGTCACGACCCTGCCGTACTCCCTCTCGGCCGACCTAAGGTCCTTGGCTCGTCGGTAGGTCTGTGCGACGCGAAGCTGAGCGATGCTTCGCTCTTGAGGTAATGAACTTGATTCGGTCAGGACCCGCTGGAATTCCCTACGGGCTTCCTCGACCTTCCCCTCCGCGAGCAGGTCGCCCCCCCGCCTGAGGGGTGTGTCCGAGGGCAGCGTCGTCTGCGCCCAGCTCCTGCAGGCCATCCCGAATACTACGGCAAAGCTGCTGAACAACACACCGTGGGCACTTGGTGTCCCAGTCTTCACATGTCACCCCGATTCTCCGAAAGTACCGCCGTCTCTAGAACCGCCTTTTGGCTTCGGCCCATGTATCGAGTGCACGGCCTCTCTTGCCCCCCGACCCAGGAGGTTCCCTCGCCGCCCCCGAGCGGCGACGGCGACCGCCGTGGTCCGCCTATCCGGCAGCCAAAGGTATCCCGGCGCCCCGATGAACTCAATCCACGATGCTGCGCGATGGATCCCTTGCGTCAGGAACCCATGAACATACTCTCGGAGGGGAGACCAGAACGACGGGACCTCACAAACATCATTCAACACTCTATCCCTAGAGCGCTTGTGAACCGCCGCATCAAGGCTATACTCGAATTCTGGCTGTGACGACAGCGTGGCTATCAAACGGCCCCCTGCGTTTGGTTTGCAGCGGGCCCAGGACGTCCATCCATGGGAGCACGTGACATGAAGAACAGTCCAGCACGACAGATCCTTGTGCTGTCCGCAGCGTGGGTTGTAGTTCTCGCAACCGCATCCGTTCAGGCCGCCGACGATCCGGTCTGGCCGCGAGAGATCCATGTTCCCGAGGCCAACATCGTCGTCTACCAACCCCAGCTAGAGTCCTTCGCCAAGAATACCCTGACAGCAAGGGCGGCGGTTGCTGTCACGCCCAGCGGCGCCACCGACCCCGTCTTCGGAGCCGTGTGGTTCAAGTGCAAGGTGGAGACCGATCGCGATCAGCGGCTGGTCACACTGATCGACATGGACGTGCCCGAAGTCAAATTCCCCGACGCCAAGCCCGAGCAGATCGAGAAGCTTGGCCGCATCCTCAAGCCTGAACTCACGAAGCAGGCCCATCCGATCTCCCTCGATCGGCTCCTGACCGCCCTCGAACTCGCCGACAAGGAGAAGGCCGCCGCCGAGAATCTGAGTACCAAGGCGCCGAAGATCCTCTTCGTCAGACATCCGGCCGTTCTCATTTCGATCGATGGACAGCCTCAGTTGCGCACTACGGACAACTCCAAGGTCATGCGCGTCATCAACACGCCCTTCCTGATCCTCCTCGAGCCGAGCAGCAAGTCGTACTACCTTCGGGGCGGAGACGACTGGTTCACTGCCGGTGACATCAAAGGCCCCTGGCAGGCAGCCAAGGATCCGCCCGATTCGATCTCCGCACTGGTCGTCAAGGATCCCAATGCATCGGAGCAGGACGCCGCGGCCTTCCCCAAGCGGGAGGGCATGCCTCAAATCATCGTCGCCACCGAACCTTCGGAACTCATCTCCTGCGACGGTGAGCCCAAGTATTCGCCGATCGCCGATACGAGTCTCCTCTACATGAGCAACACCGACAGCGACGTGTTCATGGAGATCAGCTCCCAGAAGTACTTCGTACTGCTCTCCGGTCGATGGTATAGCGCCAAGTCGATGAACGGTCCCTGGACCTACGTGCCCGCCGACAAGCTCCCCGACGACTTCGCCAAGATCCCGGAGGGCTCGGACAAGGGACACGTCCTTGCGCACGTCGCGGGAACGGATCAGGCCGTCGAGGCCGTTCAGGACTCTTGCATCCCTCAGACTGCCAAGATCGACCGCAAGAAGGCGACGCTTAAGGTCAACTATGACGGTGCTCCTAGGTTCAAGGCAATCGAAGGTACGGAGATGGCATACGCCGAAAACACCGAGTGCGACGTGATCCGCATACACGGCAAGTATTACTGCTGCAGTGAAGCCGTCTGGTTCCTGGCCGAGGCCCCCACCGGACCTTGGATCCTCTGCGATGCTGTGCCCCAGGTCATCTACACCATCCCCCCCGAGTGCCCCGTCTATTCGGTGAGATACGTCCAGGTCTACGAGTCTACCCCCGAATACGTCTACGTCGGCTATACGCCGGGGTATGTGGGTTGTTATCCGTTCTGTGGTGCCGTCGTCTATGGCACAGGGTTCTACTATCACTCCTGGTACGGCGCGTACTACTATCCCCGCCCCGCTACGTGGGGCTTCAGCGCTCACTACAATTCGGTGACCGGCAACTGGGGCGTCCGTGCAGGTTACGCAGGGCCGAACGGCTGGGTGGCATTCGGCTACCACGACGGAAGATTCTATCAGGGCGCATGGGTCGCCGGCGGCACCTGGGGCCATGGCTGGTGGGGACATGGAGGCTTCACCCCCACCCCCTACGTTCGTGGGGGAAACATCAACAACATCAACGTCAACAACGTAAACATCAACAACAACCGGCTGGCCGTGAACAATCGCCAGAACATCTACAACCGCTCCACCAATGTCAATCGGAACATCATCAATCCCGCGCACGCGGATCGTCCCGGCTGGAGGTCGGGCGGCGTGCCCCCCGCCCAATCCCGATTGGCCAACGACGTCTACAGCGATCGCAACGGCAACGTCTATCGGCACAATCAAGAGGGTTGGCAGCAACGGACTGGCAACAACTGGTCCAAGGCCGATCTGGGAAACCGGGAACAGCCCAGAGCCGATCGCCCGTCGCAAACGCCCAGGCCTTCCAACACCGAGTACCAGCATTCTGCTCAACAGGCCCATCCATCCTATAGTTCAGGCGGGTATTCCTCGAACCGTCATGACCTCGATCGCCAATCCTATGCCAGGGACAGGGGCGCCAGCCGGTCGAACAACTTCCAGCAGTTCAGCGCCCCGCGTGGAGGTGGTGGATTCCGCGGCGGTGGTCGTCGTTAGGCCTACCCCACAGTCCGATGGATCTGACCGGCGGCCCCGAAGGAGGCGAGACCCTTCGGGCCAGGGCTTCTTGAAAGCCCGAATCGTCAAACATTGGTTATCACATCAGGGCATGCCCAGGGAAACGCGTGCCGGGCGCCGGCACGTGCAGGCATCGAAGCTACCGAGGCCTGTCGACAGGCTCATGCCCGTGGACGGGCTCCCGGAACCGACAGCTCAAGATTCTGGAAGCTTGGCTGGAGACAAAGCATGAACCATCAGTACCTCTGCTCGTGGATGGCCGTGTTGGCAATCGCGTACTGTGCCGCCGTCGGGGCTGACGACGACCTCCCTGCCAAGCCCGTCGGCACGAAGCCCTCGTCGGCGCCGGCAGACTTCGTGACCCTCTCCATCGTGAGACAGTGGGATGAGCCGGTGATTCGAAAGGGTTCGCCTGGTACGGAGAGCAACAAACACGGCTTCGAAGGCGGATGCGTCTTGAAACTGGACGACACGTATCACCTCTTCACGTCCGAAATGGTCGGCGACCCCTTCTGGGTTAAGATGAAGCTGGGGCATTGGACCAGCCACGACCGCATGTCCTGGAAGCGGGTCTCCACGTTGTACGAATCGAGCGGTGAGTTCGAAGGCAAGGACCCACGAGCCGCGCTCTGGGCCCCGATGCCGATCTACACCCCCCGGGACGAGCGATGGGAGCTGTTCTACGTGGCCTACCGTGCCAAGCCGGACAGCAAGACACAGTTTCTGAATAACCACGAAGGTCGCATCTGGCGGGCAATCTCGACGGTCAAAGGCAAGCAGGGGATCGATGGGCCCTATAAGGACGCTGGCGTCATCTTGGAACCGGACAACGATTCCGAACCCTGGGAGGGCCTGCAGGGTACGGATTCCTTCTACCCCTATCACGTGGGCGCAACCTGGTACGGCTTCTACGGCAGCGCACAGACTCAGTCCAAACCGATCCAGTTCTGGGGCGTCGGGCTGGCCAAGTCGTCCGATCTGGCAGGGCCGTGGAAACGGTGCCCGGAACTGAACCCGGTACTCATGGATCCGGTCTTTGTCGAAAACCCCGTGGTGACGCGCCTCCCGAACGGGACATACGTAGCTGTGTTCGATACGTTTATCGACTACGGTCTTGGCTATTCGGTATCCAATGACGGCATCCACTGGCCCGCCGCGCGACACATCGTCCTGAAGAAGACCCAGACGCTCTGGGTGAAGGACGTCAGGACACCCCTCGGCCTGATAGACGGTAAGCGTCCAGTAAACCCCATCTTGTTTCTGTAGTGATGGATTTGTGAAGAT
>CAYUQT010000035.1:0-99732 GCA_964446835.1 uncultured Planctomycetales bacterium
TTCCATGACTACTCTTATCGGCTAACGCTACATCTTTTCGTGAACCGCTCTAGCGTGTCGGGGGTCGCCTATCCGCGGAACAAGGCCAGCAGCAGGATCACGCACAGGGCTGTCAGAGCACAGGGCACCAGGAACAGGGTTCGCCAGCGGAACTTGCCGTTGATCTGGAACTTGTCCATGACGGCGCCGGTGAACTGGCTGCCGACGAACATGCCGATGCCGAACATGACCACGATGAAGAGCGCCTGCGCAGAACTCTTGAAATCCTTCGAGGCGACGGTGTCGACGTAAAGGAACCCGAGTCGCACGAAGCAGTTATAGGCGATGCCGTGTAACGCCTGCGATGCGACAACCACTGAACGTGGCTTGCCGAGGGCGTAGAAGAGATAGAGGGCCAGCCACATGGCGGCTCCCACGGCGAAAACCCCTCGGAAGCCCACGGCACCAAGGATCGAGTCTCCGCGGAAGACGATGACGGCAGCGGCGACGGCTTCGGCGATCTGGGCGATGGTCATGGCCGCGGGGATGTGCTTGGCCTGCACGCCGAGGTCACCCAGGAAGGGGGCCGTTCCCTGGTAGTAGAACATGAGTTGTGAGGCCAGCACGAACGAGACGATGATGAATACGAGAAACGCCGGTTGCTGGAGCATGCTGAGCGCCTTGATGAACGGCAGCGCCTCACCGGGCTTGCCCTGGGGGGGCGTATGGGGCAGCGTCAGGCAATAGGCTGCCATGACCAGCGAGAGCAAGCCGGCCAGAACCAGGCAGTCGTTTCCTTCGCCGGCACCCTTCTTGCCGCGGTAGAGCGAGAGGAACCAGCCCACGAGAACCCAGCCGATGGTTCCCCAGACCATGACGCCGAAGGATTGCGACTCGAAGCCCTTCATATGCTGGAACATCAATGAGTTCACGAGGGCCACGGTCGGGCCGAAGGACAGTGCGTAGACGAACATGGCGGCAAAGAGCGGACCGAACGACTTCTGTCTGGCGGCCAGGAGGAGGAGGAATCCGCCGATCAGGTGGGCGGCGGCCAGGTAGAACTCAGTGGCCACCCATCGATCGGCAATCTGTCCGGCGATGAGCGGGCTGATGATGAAGCCCAGATACAGCGTGCCATAGATCCAACCGACTTGTTTTCCGCTCATCTTCAGCGGTCCGAAGAGTCGTGCGGCCAGAACGGGCGCCCAGGCTCCCCAGATGGCGAACTCGAGGAACTGCATGAGACTCAGCCGACCGTATAGCAACCCCGTCATACCGCGCTCCTCTGACCGATGCGTGTGAGGACGCCATCGTCCGCGGGCGCGCGCCGCGCAGGACATCGCAGGGCGATGGCAAACGTGGGGGCAATTCTATGTCGAGCGACATCCGTGGGCCAGTGATTTTCTGCGTGATTGCGGATGTGTGCCTGAAGGAGGTCCTCACCCCGTGTGTTCGGACAACCGGAGTTCGTCTCGAACTTCACGAAAGGCCGTGATGGCGGCGTCGAGCTGACTGCGGTCGTGCATCGCACAGATCTGGCATCGCAGGCGGGCCTGCCCTTTGGGGACCACAGGGAAGCCGAACCCGCTGACGAACACCCCTCGTTTGAGCAGTGCCTTCTGGGCCTGGATCGCCAGGGCCGTTTCTCCGAGGATCACGGGGACGATGGGGGTGATGCCCTGGACGACGTGCAGCCCCAACTCGCTGATGTGCTCGCGGAAGTATTGTGTATTCTCGCGGAGGCGGACGATCCGTTGAGGTTCCTTCATCAGGATGTCGATAGCGGCGGCCGCTCCTCCGCAGACGGCGGGGGGCAGGGCGTTGCTGAAGAGGTGGGGACGCGATTTCTGAATGAGGTAGTCGCAGACGGTTCGGCTGGAGGCTACGTAACCGCCGCAGGCACCGCCGAGGGTCTTGCCCAGGGTGCTGGTCTGGATGACGCCCTCACCGAGCACGCCGAAGTGCTCGGCGGTTCCCCGGCCGTGCTCGCCCAGCACACCGGTGGCGTGGGATTCGTCGACGATGAGGCTGGCACCGAAGCGATCGGCCAGCTCCTTGAGCCGCGGAAGCTGGGCGATGTCGCCTTCCATGCTGAAGATGCCGTCGGTGATGATCACTTTGATGCGGGCCTTGGCACCGGCGAGCATCTCGGCGAGGCGATCGAGGTTCTGATGCGGATAGATGAACCGCTGGGCCTTGCTCAGGCGGATGGCGTCGATGATCGAGGCGTGGTTCAGCTCGTCGCTGAAGATGGCGTCTTCCGGGGTGGCGGCCAATGTGGGGATGAGTCCCACGTTGGCGTCCCAGCAACTGATGTAGGTCAGGGCGGCCTGGCAACCGAGGAACTCGGCGATCTTGGCTTCCAGGCGGTGGTGGCAGGTCATCGTTCCGCAGATGAAGCGGACACTGGCCGTGCCCATGCCGTACTCATCGAGCGCCTTCTTGGCCGCGGCGACAACCCGGCGATCGTCGGCCAGGCCCAGGTAATTGTTGCTGCTGAGCATTACGGTGGGCCTGCCGTCCATGGTGACGGCCGGGGCCTGTGGTGATTGGAGTTCATTGGCCTGTTTGTACTGGCCGGCCTGGCGGAGTTGATCGAGTTCGGCGGATAGGATGCTGTCCAGGGGTGTGGTCATGCAACGATACTCCTGTGGCGTCGATTGGGTATCCCTTGGGACGGTGCCCGCCCGGTCGGCGATGGAGAAAGGCCCCCATGTGCCGGGGTCGGTCTCCGACGGTACGGATTCCTCGTTCAGAGGGCGAATGCACACCCGCCGCCGCAGAGTCTGAGCGGAGTCGGTGTGTCGTGCCTTCAGGACCAGGTACTACTTGCGCCGGTGGGGTGGGAGTTTCGCCCGCTTCTTCCACGCGGGGATGCTCTGGTAGTATCGAACCACCAGCCAGCCGACGCAGACCAGTGCCATGGCCCCCGAGAGGGCTCCGAAAAGCTGCAACATGTTTGCCATGGCCGATTTGGCGAAGATGTCCGGATCCGGCGGCGTGTCCTTGTTGGGGGTGGGTACCTTGGTTGAGAGGTATGCGCCGCCTATGAGCAGGGCGGCGGCCCCCACTACAAACGCCACCAGGACCAGGACAATCTTCCAGACAGGCCAACGCTGATCACGCTTTGCCATGGGACTTTCCGACGGGACCGTTACGGGTGCCGGACGACCCCGGTAATGTTGGCGTCCACCTTCTCCTCCACCGGAGCGGGCTGAGGGGGCGCGACAGGCACACCGTCAGGACGGAGCACGATCTTACAGGCCTGTCCGGTCGAGAGCAATTCCATGGCCTCGTCGATCTTCTCATAGGGGAGTTGCCGCGTGATCAGGGGGCGGAGATCGACCACTCCCCGCTCCAGGAGCCATCGGGTCTTGTACCAGGTATCGAAGATCCGCCGGCCGTTAAGGGCCAGCACGGTGAGATTCTTGAAGATCATGTTCTCGGCGACATCGATTTCGACAGGACGCCCGGGCAATCCGAAAAGGGTGACGCGACCGCCGTTGCGGACCGCCTTGAAGGCGCTGGTGATGGCCTGAGCGGCACCGCTCATTTCGAGAACGATATCGACACCGTAGCCTTCATTGGCTTGAACGAACCAATTGGTGACGCCGTTTCGCTTGTCGTCGGCACCCTGCGCATCGTGGGTAGGATTGTAGATGGCGTCGGCGCCCATTTTGCGGGCGAGATCGAGCCGGAAGTCGACGACGTCGGTGGCGAAGACCGCCGCCGCACCGCTGGCCCGGGCGATTCCGACGGCAAAACAGCCGATCGGCCCGCACCCGAAGACGCCGACGGTCTGGCCTGCCAGATCGTGGGCCAGTGTGGCATAGACGGCATTGCCGAAGGGTTCCTGTAGTGTGGCGATCTCGGGGGGGAGCTTCTTGGGATCGTTCTTCCAGATGACCGTTTCGGGCAGGGCGACGTATTCGGCGAAGGCACCGTCGCAGTCGACCCCGATGACCTTCGTCTTGGGGCACATGTGGGCTTGGCCGGTGCGGCACTGGAAGCACATGCCGCACGTGATATGGCTCTCGGCCGAGACGTAATCGCCAACCTGGACGATGCTGACAGCCGAGCCCTTGTCGACGACGATTCCGGCGAATTCATGCCCCAGAGTCAGGGGCGGATGAATCCGTTGTTGGCTCCACGGATTCCATTTCCAGATGTGGATGTCGGTGCCGCAGATGCTGGCGGCGACGACTCGGATGAGGACATCGTGCGGGCCGATGCGCGGCAGGGGAACGTCCTCAACCACCAGCCCTTGCTGGGGCCCTGGCTTCCGAATGGCTTTCATAGTTTGCGGCATGGAAGTGGTTCCTCATTGGCCTCGAAGACTCTGTTCGATATAGTAAACGTGAGCGTGGGTGGCTGCAAGGGGCAAGTTCATAATAATGAACAGTAGTTCACGATATGAAACACTCTATCCATCTTGATATCGGTGCCAGAGTTCGCGAACACCGCAAACGCGTGGGGATGTCGCTCGATGCCCTCTCACGTGCCAGCGGCGTGAGCAAGGCGATGCTCAGCCAGATCGAACAGAACAAGGCCAATCCGACCGTTGCGGTGGTGTGCAAGATCGGCAACGGATTGGGAATCGACCTGGCCGAGTTGATGGGGCTGTCGCGACTGCATCGTCATTTTGAGGTGATTCGCGCTGATGACCCGCGTCAGATATTTACCTCCAGCAAGATGGTGACCGTTCGGACGCTCAGCCCGCTGTCGATGGAGAAGGACCTGGAGTTCTACGAAGTCGTTCTGGGGCGGGGGGGCAAACTGGAATCGGCGCCCCACTTTCAGCACACCGAGGAGTATCTGACCGTCTCTCAGGGACGCGTAACGCTGACGTGTGCCGGGGAAGAGGTGGGATTGAGAAACGGCGATTCGGTCCACTACTCCGCCGATGTGGCTCACAGCATCGCCAACGCGGCGAGGGGAGTCGCCCGAGTGTATCTGGTCGTGTTGTATCGTACGGAAGGGCGTGGTACGCGGGGCTAGAGCCGCCGGGCGAACCGTCGCCGAGGTGATGAGAGTCAGACCGGGGGGTGTTCGATCGAGTGGCACAGGGAGACAACGTGATGGATGCGATGACCAGACGGTCGGTATTGAGCGGTTCGGCACTGGCCTTGGCGGGGGGCATTCCCCTCGCGGCGGGTCAGGAGAGCGGGCAGGCGGAGTCCAGGAAGAAGCTGAAGCTGATCGCCTTCGGTGCTCACCCGGATGATCCGGAGACGGGATGTGGCGGGACGATGCTCGCCTATGCCGACGCCGGCCATGAGGTGGTCAGCATGTACCTGACCCGCGGCGAAGCGGGAATATCGGGCAAGAGCCACGAGGAGGCGGCACGCATCCGAACCGCCGAACTGGAGGAGGCATGCCGGATTCTCGGGTCGCGGCCCGTCTTTGTGGGGCAGATCGACGGGGCCTCCGAAATCAACTCGCGTTGGTATGACGTGGTGAACGATCTGATCGACAAGGAAAAGCCGGACATCCTGTTGGCGCACTGGCCGATCGACAGCCATCGAGATCATCGTGTCGCGGGGCTGCTGGCGTACGAGGCATGGCTTCGGCACGGTAAGCGTTTTGCGCTGTACTACTTCGAGGTCTATTCCGGAGGGCAGACGCAGCACTTCTGGCCGACGCACTATGTGGACATCACGGCCGTCGAAGCCCGGAAGCGCAAGGCGTGTATGGCCCATGCAAGTCAGCATCCGGTGGGGATGTATGCCTACCACGACAAGATGGCCCAATTCCGCGGGCTGGAGGGTGGATACAAGTTCGCCGAGGCGCACGTGCGACACGTTCAGAATCGGGGGCCGCTGACTTAGCCGGGAAGGGTTGGTGCGCCGGGTCGCAAGAGATCTCGACGGAAAGCCCTCGGGCCCCGTGGTTCAAGAGGGGCCGATGGCCTGCAGCCTGGAGACGAAGTCCTGGATGATCCACTCGGGCGTGCTGGTGCCGGCGGCCACTCCCGCGACCGTCTTGCCGGCGACCATCTCGGGACGAAACTGATCCCAGTTCTCCAGGTGCCAGGTGGTTACGCCCTGTTGTTCGCAGAGGCTGGCGATCTGCCGCGTGTTGGCGCTGTGAAGCCCGCCGAGAATGAACATGACGTCGACCTTTCGGCACAGGGCGACGGCTGCTTCCTGCCGGCGGCTGACCTCATCACAGAGCGTGTTGACGATCTTGATCTCCCGGAAGGGGCGGGCGACGATCGTCTCGACGATTCGGGCGACGTGTTCGGGCGAATGGGTCGTCTGTGCCACCACACCAAGTCGTGCTCGGGCGGGAATGCGTTGTGCGACCTCATCCACATCGTTGATGACGATGACGTTGGGGGCATAGCCGATGACGCCGACCACCTCGGGGTGTTTGGCGTCGCCGATCATCACCACCTGATAGCCGTCCTCATGGAGTTGTCGGACGATCTGTTGGGCGCGTTTGACCAGTGTGCAGGTGGCGTCGACGACCGTCAGGCCACGGCCGAGGGCATCGTCGATGACTTCAGGGCGTACGCCGTGCGAGCGAATGACGAGCGTGCTTCCGGCAGGCACCCGATCCAGTTGGGTGGTTTGGTTCAGGCCGGCCTCTTCGAGGCGGCGGACCTCCTGCGGGTTGTGGATGACGGGGCCCAACGCGAAGACGGTGCCTCGGGGGTTTTCCTCGGCCGTCTGGGCGGCTCGTCGGACGGCATCCTGAACGCCGAAACAGAAACCGCGTTTTTCCGCAACAAGAACCTTCATGGCATTGCCCTCAACTATAGTCGGGGTGGCTTGCGGACGGCAAGGTGAACCGGTACAAGCACGGGTTGGCGGGCGATGCCGGCCGGGAGTCATCTCATGTGGACATACCGATTCCGGATAGTCATGGCCGCTTCGGCGGCAGCGATGTCGGGGGGGTGCGCCAGCATTCCCGTAAACAATGCACGTCTGATCGGATCGGAGGCCTTGGATCTCACAGGGCGGTACGTACACGTCGTGTCGTTCGATCGTGGGGGTTTTGCGGAGGATGCAACACGCGGGACCACCTTGATGGCGGGGCCTCAGGCGGTTCTTCTATTTGACTACAAGGGTGTCGACCGTCGCTTTGATCTCTTACTCGTACGTGATTCACAGAACATCGTCTATCGGCGCCTGGGGGCACGTCGTTCGGCTCGGGGGGGGGCAGAGGGACAGAGGCGTCCGTTTGGTGTTCATGCACGACGTTCCTCACAGAAATTGGAGGGGGATTTCGACCTGATGATGGAGCGCGTGGACGACGATGGCGTTCCACCGGCGTTCGAACACTACCCGCGATACGCCCGTGTGGTCGGACGGTTCGTCGTGGCGACGGCGACCACGTCGCAGCCGACGAGCCGCTCGTCAACCGCGCCCGCGAGCCAAGCGAGCCAAAATGAAACTGCAGACTATTTAAGGGTGTGCATGTACGGGCACCGATCCCTCCAAGAGGTCGATCGCCAGAGATTGGCGGTCTTGCCCAGTGCTGCCGGGACGGTATGGGTGCCGACTCTCTTAAAGGGGATGTTTAGGCACCGCGAAGCGGTAAAGTGATCTTCCGATCAATTCTTTCGCCCTGCGACGGGGTGCTGCACTTGACGGTTTGGCCTAAGTCCTTATACTCAGGATATTAGGCTGATAAGGCCACTGATGGAACCGTCTGAGTTGGCATGTTTCGCCAAGAGGAAAGGCGTGTCCGAGAAGTGGATGGGTGTTAACGGACTGAACCAGGGTTCGGTCATTGCACGCAACCGGTTGCGGTGAAGGCTAGAGCGGATCGTTGTAAGTGTCAGAGGTTAAGACGGATTGATCTATGCACTGAGTCAGACGTTGACAATGATCTCGTTCAGAATGCCTGGGTGTTGTTCTAAATCATTGGGTTGCCAATCGCGATGATGCTCCCGACTTCTGTTTGCGCCTAGCCGTCACGGGCTCATTCGTTCCTGCCGGACGTTCACCATCAGATCGAAGACGAGTTTATCGTGCAAGTCCATGTCCGCGTGTGTGGGCGTGCTTGCGTTGTAGTGTATTTACGATGAAGTCAGACCGCTTATCTGGGAGAACGATTTGTGATGAGACCGCTACTAATGATAGCGGCCTCCCTTCTGATGAGTTCCGCCGGGGTCGTTGCCGTGGTGGGCATCATTGGTCTGGTCGCGGGCGGCGCGTTGGTATGGGTGACGCTGCAACTGCTGGGCAGGCAGCGTCGCGATGCCGTTCGGCGAGAGTCAGACCGTGTCATCGGGGAGGCTCGCAGGGAGGCCGAGAGGGTTGTCCAGAAGGCCGAGGTGGATGCCAAGGCCGAGTTCATCAAACGCAGCGAACAGTTTGAGAAAGAGACCACGCAGGTCAGGAATGAGATCAAGGAGGCCGAAAGGCGGCTGGACAAACGGGAAGACACGCTCGAGCGGAAGCTCGATACGCTCAACAGCAAAGAAAGGGCCCTGGAAAACGGCGAGAAGCAACTGAAGGAAAGAGAGAAGCAGTCGATCGCAAGAGAGAAGCAGCTCTCCGACACGTTGGCTCAGCAGCGAACCCTGTTGCTGAAGATGTCCGGCATGTCGGTCGAGGATGCCAAGGAACTCCTTCTGCGGCGGTTGAAGGATGAACTTGAACAAGAGTCTGCCGAGTTGATCGAGAAGGTGATCGGCGAAGCTCAGGATATTGCAGAGCAGAAGGCTCGTGATATTACGATTACCGCCATCCAGCGCTATGCGGCCGAGCATACGTGCGATACCACCGTGAGCACGGTGGACATTCCCTCCGACGACATGAAGGGGCGGGTGATCGGTCGTGAGGGGCGCAACATTCGGGCGTTTGAGAAAGCGACCGGCGTCGATGTAATCGTCGACGATACCCCCGGGGTGGTCGTGGTGAGTGCGTTTGACCCGATCCGTCGGGAGGTGGCACGCCGGTCCATGGAGGCGCTGATCCAGGACGGTCGGATTCACCCGGCACGCATCGAGGAGATCGTCGAAGAGACGCGCAAGACCGTTGAGAAGGAAGTGCTCGACATCGGGAAGAAGGCGGCCATGGAGGCGAATGTTCCCGGGCTGAACCGTCGGCACATGGACCTCCTCGGTCGCCTGCATTACCGAACGAGCTACGGTCAGAACGTGCTTCGCCACAGCATCGAGGTGGCCTATCTTTGCCAGATCATGGCCGACGAGCTGAAGCTGGACGGTGCACTGGCCAGACGTTGCGGGCTGCTGCATGACATCGGCAAGGCGGTCGACCACGAGGTCGAAGGGGCACACCCGAAGATCGGCAGCGACATCTGTCGCAAGTTCGACGAGCGTCCCGAGGTTCTCAATGCGATTGCCGGTCACCACGGTGATATCCCGCCGATCAGCCCGTATACACCTCTGGTGGGGGCGGCCGATGCGATCAGCGCGTCACGTCCCGGCGGTCGGCGCGAGTCGTTGGAGCGCTATGTCAAACGCCTGGAACAGCTCGAGGAGCTGGCTCACCAGTTCCCGGGTGTCAAGCAGGCCTACGCCATTCAGGCGGGTCGTGAGGTCCGCGTGATCGTCGACGCCAACAAGGTCGACGATCGGGGAGCGGTCAAGATCGCCCGCGACATCGCTCAGCGTATCGAGGGTGAGATGAGCTATCCGGGCGAGGTGAAGGTCACGCTGCTCCGCGAGGTTCGCGCGGTGGAGTATGCCCGCTAGCGTTTCGGTTCGGATATCAGGACCGTAGGAGCGGGGAAGGCGGTGGCTTCCCCTGGATGGATGGTTGGGTGCGGGTGTGTTTCCCTCATGGGGCCTGCACGGAAGCCGCCTGGGCCTGTCGGGAAGGTGTCTTCGCCTCCCGCCGGTCGTCAGGCGGATGGGGTTCCTCTGGAAAGTAGGGTGTGATGCCGGTTCGCGTTCTGTGTGTGGGCGATGTGGTGGGTCGTCCCGGGCGGGCGGTGCTTGCCGAACAGATCCCCAAGCTCAAGAAAGAGCGCGAACTGGATTGCATCATTGTCAACGCTGAGAACATCGCCGGGGGAAGCGGTCTGACGCCGCTGCTTCTGGAGAAGCTCAAACGATACGGCACGAATCTGATCACGCTGGGCGATCATGCCTACCGGCGTCGAGAGGTGCTCGACATCTTTCAGAAGTGCGATGATGTGGTTCGTCCGGCCAACTTCTCGTCCGACGCCACCGGACATGATTTCGCCATCCACCGCACGTCGTCGGGCGTGGCGATCGCCGTCGTGGCATTGATGGGCCGAATGTTCATGAAGCCCATCCTCGACTGTCCGTTTCGGGCCATCGATCGAGTGCTCAAGAGTCTTCCCCGCGACGTCAAGGTGATCTTCGTCGACGTGCACGCCGAGGCAACCAGCGAGAAGATCGCTTTGGGATGGCATCTGGACCATCGGGTGAGTTGCGTCTTCGGCACGCACACCCACGTGCAGACCGCCGACGAACGGATCCTCCCCGGCGGCACGGCCTACATCACGGATCTGGGCATGACCGGCCCGCATGATTCGGTATTGGGGCGACGCAAGGACAATGTGATCAAGTCGTTGGTGACCAATCTGCCTTATCCCTACGATGTCGCGACCGGAGACCCGGGCCTTCGCGGCATCATCGTGTCGGTGGACGAGGTGACAGGGCGGGCCCTGTCGATCGAACGTGTTGCCGTGGCCGGAACAGCAGGCCTGCCGTTCGAAGAAGAGGAATCCTACGATCGACCGGCCAGGTGGCGCTAGAAGACTGAAACCCCCTCCGTGGAATGCTAGCCCATCCGCTTCTTCCCCCATTGGAAGTTCCGCAGGAATCGCAGGTGCTTATCGCTCTACTCTGTTCAGTTCCTCAGATCGGTCCCGGCTCAGGTCAACCTGTCCCAGGGCCCTGTCGTCTTTAGGCAGGATCATCAGCAGCCGGTTGCAGACGTTGACCTCAATGGTTCCTCGTTCGACCTGAAGGTCCAGGAGGTGGCCACCGGAGCGGCGATCGGCTGTCAGAAGATGCAGGTGATAGCCGGGGACGTTGATCGCCTTGGCAAACTCGGGGAGCCGGAACCCCACGAGCGTCGCCTGCGTGGGAGAAATGGCGAAGGTCTTCTGGGTCTTGGCCACCTCGGCGAGGCTCGGATACGGCTTGGATTGCGCGGGCATGCTCCGGGTGGTGGCACTGCGGACCTGTGCGGTGATCCGAATAGCCAGCAGGGCGTTGGGGTTTGGAAACGCCTCGGTCACCTTCCGTTCGATGCCCTTGAGATCCGTGGGTTGTGTGATCCGCAGCGTGGTCTGCGGGCGGAAATGAACCACCGATGCGAAGGGCGTCGTCACGTTCGGCGGGACCGGATAGACCTTACCGTCGGCCCTGGCTTGATACACCTTCCCGCCGAGGACGATCATCTCTCCGTCGAGGCGATCGAGGGTGCCCAGGCCGAGATCGCCGTAGGACGCGAGATGTCCGCACGCCATCTGCCCGTCATACACACCGGCCAGCAGCGCATTGATCGTGGAAACCTGCGTGATCGTGTCGCGGGTGGGCGAGGCACATCCGGCCAGCCAGAGGACCACGCACAGACTCGCCGAAATGAAACGTGAAGCCTTCATGTTCAGCTCACCCGGATTCGCAACCATCGAATGTTATTGACGCCATCTTCACAGCACCAGAAGACGGTCAGGACATCGCCGTCGGGCAGGAGGGTCATGCTCGGGAAGCCGAATCGCAGGTCGCTGAGTTCGTCGGCGGAGGCGCCTTGGCCGCTCATGCCCGCCTTGGCGCCCTGCCACATGACGGCCTCATCGAGATTGACCCACTGCTCGCCGTCGAGGCGGGAGAGGTTGGCCCACAACCCCGGCTTGTCCTCGCGCCGATAGAGACAGAGGATACGCCCGTCGGACAGGCAGATGATCTTGGCGGTTTGACCACGCAGCCCGGTTGGGCGGGGCGCGGAAAACGCCTTTCCTTCCGTTGATATGGCATAAGGATTGGGCAGACTCCTGCCGGTCTTTTCATCAAAGGCCCACGTGACGGCCAGGAGCCGGTCGTCCGGAAGCTGCACGAGGCTTTGTTCCCAGTAAATGACCTTCTCGGGTGTGCCGTCCATGACATCGAGATACTCGGTCCAACTCTTGCCCCTGTCACGTGAGACCAGGGCGATGGCCTTCATGCCGTTGGGCTGTTCGCCGTTCCAGCCTCTCCACGTGGAGGTGGGGCCGAGCCAGCGCCCGTCGCGGAGCGGGACGATTCTGTGGCACGTTTCAAAAGCAGGGCCGACCAGCGGTGGGGCGATGACGTGGGGCCCCCGCCATGTGCGGCCTCGGTCGCCGCTGGTGAGATAAATCAACTCCATGGGGACGTAGCCGAGGTTCTCGCGGTTGACCAGTCCTTCCTCGGGGTTATCGCGATGGAATCGCCCGCCGAAGGCCAGCAGAGTTCCGTCGTCGGTTCGGCTGATGCGCATGGAGTGCGTCGTTCGGCCGGCGAATGTGTCCTTGATGATGGCCTGTGGCTCGCTCCAGGTGGCTCCCTCGTCGCAGGAGCGGCAGAGGCATGTGTGGTAATCCAGTGCCTCGACGGCCTGGCCGATGTCGAATGCGGCGACGAGTTCCCCGTCATCGAAGCGGGCGATGGACGGGTGCCACGTGTGAATCGCTCGCAGGTACGTCTTGGGGTTGCGGTACACCACGCCGGTCGATGTCACCTGAATCATGATCGTCCTCGCAGGCAGGGGTCGGGTTGAATCGTCTCACGCGAGGCACAGGGTAGAGGAGATGGTCGCATGGCTCAATACCTCATCTCGTCAGCGATTGATGATGACGGCCCAAGCATCATCCTCGATGTGGGAAAGGGCCGATTGGCGGCCGGTGTGTTCGTGGGTAGGGGTGTGTCGAGAAGGCCCGAGAGATTCTTACCTGCAGGTAGTCATGAACCTTAGATATTACATTGCCGTAGGCCATCGAGGACTGTCTTAGATTCGTTCAGCCGGCCATTTCATGCTTAACATATTGTTATTAATCGAGTTGTGTTCTCCGCAGATTCTTGGCACGTGGATTGCTAAACCTATGTCATCGCCGGTTGCACGGCGAAGTTCGGTTGGAGGACAGCCTTATGAGCGAAGGTGGAGTCATGGTGGCGGACCCGGTGACGCCCTCCGTTTCCGGCGGCCCAGAAGCGTTGCGTGTCGAGCAGACGGATGCCCAGACCGAACGGACCCTTAAGGACAAGCTCGCCGAAGTGGAGAAGCAGATCCTGATCGAGGCGCTTGTGACCGCCCGAGGCAACCGCGCCAAGGCGGCTCGCGCCCTCGGGATGACCGAACGCGTGATGGGCCTCCGCGTGAAGAAGTACGGGATCAACGCCCGGCAGTTCCGCAATATGGTCATTCGCAACTCCTGAGTTCGATGAGCCAGGCGTGTGTGTAGAAGTGGCGTCATCACCCGCATGTCGCCGCACAGGGAGATCGTGTTTCCATTGGCAGTTGCGGGGCTGCCCGGAATATGAAATCAGAGAGGAGATGTCTGTCATGGGATTGGGCTGCAAACCGGAACCCGTCTGTGGAATCCCGGAATCGGGAGGATCGTCGTGCCTGCGTGGGAAGCGGGCTCGACAACTCCTGCTGATTGCGGGCACGGTGGTCGGCGTTCTGCTGATCGGTCGTGCCACAAAGGTGCATGCCCAGTCCCAGGAGCAGAAGACTCCGGCCACGGCACCGAGCCCGTCATCCTCTCCGGCGATGCCGGGATACTTCGCCGGTGCCAATCCTGAGGGTGGTAAGCCGGCCTGGCCAGACCCCACCGGTGGGGCCGCAGGGGTCTGGGCGACCCCGGCAGGGGACGGCAAAGGTGACGATCCTTCGAAGCTGACCCACAGCGATCTGTACGATCGGATTGTGCACAACCTGTTCTCCATCAACATGGTGTGGGTGATGATCGCCGGCTTTCTCGTGATGTTCATGCAAGCGGGCTTCGCGATGGTCGAAACAGGGCTCTGTCGAGCCAAGAATGCCTGTCACACCATTGCGATGAATTTCATGATCTATCCATTGGGCTGCCTGGCGTTCTGGGCGTATGGCTTCGCCTTCGGATGGGGCAACTGGTTTAACGGTCCGGTGGCTCCGGGGTGGTATTCGGCCTTGGGTCCGGGCACGTCGATTCTGAACAGCGGCCTGGGCATAGGGGCGACAGGCACCGGGGCCTACACCTATGGGCTGCTGGGGACAAAGGGCTTCTTCCTGAGCGGCGTGGACGACGTCAGTGTCATGGCACTGTTCTTCTTCATGATGGTGTTCATGGACACGACCGCGACGATTCCGACGGGATCGATGGCTGAACGGTGGAGTTGGAAGAACTTCTGTCTGTATGGTCTGTGGGTTGCTTTGCCATATTGTGTGTTTGCCAACTGGGTTTGGGGCGGCGGATGGCTCGCCCAGGGCGGGCTGAACTGGAAGCTGGGTCACGGGGCGGTGGATTTTGCCGGGTCGGGCGTGGTTCATGCGATGGGCGGCATGATTGCCCTGGTGGGGGCCATCATCGTGGGGCCGCGTCTCGGCAAGTTCATTAATGGCAAACCCCAGGCACTGCCCGGTCACCACGTTCCGATGGTGGTTATCGGCACATTCATCCTGGCCTTCGGCTGGTTCGGGTTCAACCCCGGCTCGACCCTGGCGGGGACAGATCTTCGGATCAGTGTGGTTGTGGTCAATACGATGCTCGCGAGTGTAGCGGGGGCTCTGGCCTCAATGCTGATACTCTACGCCAAGGGTATGAGTCCCGATCCGTCGATGATGTGCAACGGCATGCTCGCCGGTCTGGTGGCAATTACCGCCCCCTGTGCATTCGTCAGCTCATGGGCCGCCGTGTTGATCGGGGCGATTGCCGGTGTGGTCGTAGTGTTGAGTGTTCTTTTCTGGGAGAACCGGGGCGTGGATGACCCGGTGGGTGCAATCTCTGTCCATGGCGTGAATGGTCTCTGGGGCATCGTGTCCCTGGGCCTGTTCGCCAACGGTAAGTACGGAGCCGGCTGGAACGGCGTGGTTCGCGACGAGTACGTCAAGGCCTTCGGCTATGATGGGGTGCGAGGTTTGTTCTACGGCGATGCCTCTCAGCTCATCATGCAGCTCATCACCGCCGGGGTGGTGGCCGTGTTCGGACTGTCGATGGCCTACGTCTGGTTCAAGTTGAGCAACAAGATCACCCCCCTTCGCGTCAGCCGCGAGACCGAGATGCAGGGCCTGGATGTTCCGGAAGTGGGGGCCTTGGGTTATCCGGAGTTCACCGGTACCGGGCGGTCGTCACCGAGAATGCCGGGGGGCATGCTGGTGACGGGTGGATCACATTGAACGGACCCTCTTCGCCGCCGACCTCGCGTCGTCGGCGGCGGCTGAAATGAAAGGAAGACCGTCGTGAGAAAAGTTGAAGCCATCATCAAGCCGTTCAAGCTTGAGGAAGTGAAGAACGCCCTGGCCGAAATCGGCGTGCAGGGGCTTACGGTTCTGGAGGTGCGAGGGTTCGGGCGTCAGAAGGGACACACCGAACACTGGCGGGGTACCGAATACACCGTCGACTTCATCCCGAAGATCAAGATCGAGGTCGTCGTAGCGGACCGAATGGCTCCGCAGGTTGTAGAGGTGATCATGCAGGCCGCTCGCACGGGGCAGATCGGAGATGGGAAGATCTTCATCTCCACCCTTGAGGATGTTGTGAGAATACGTACCGGTGAGAAGGGCGAATCGGCCCTCTAGGTTCCGGATGCGAATGGTGTTGCTCTAAAGCGGGTGCCCCAACCAGCAGGTGTCGAGTTGGGGCACTTCCATATGCCGAGCATAGTCAGGGGCAAGACGGTGGCTCTCGATGGAAGTGTAACCGGATTTCGGGTCCTGAGTCGTGACCTTCAGGGGGCTCGATCCGAGTCCCTGTCGCTCCATTGGCAGGGAGTCGACGGATCGGAGGTCTGTGCAGACCTGACCCGGCGGTGCGACGATCTGATCGTCCGGGCCTGCGAGCACGTCCTGGCAGCCATGTCGCCAGCCGAGAGTACCGACGTTCTGCAGAGCGTGGGCCTCGTGGCCGTAGGAGGCTATGGGCGAAGGGAACTGGCACCGCATTCGGACCTCGATCTGTTGTTTCTGCGCTCGCCGGATTGCTCGGATGCAGTGCACCTGTTCGTCTCGCGGATGGTGCGTGGCCTGTGGGACACCGGCTTCAGACTGTCGCAGAGCGTTCGTACGCCGCAGGAGTGCATCGAGTTTGCCCGGGATGATACCAAGGGGCGGACGGCTCTCATGGACGCCCGTCTTGTCGTCGGCAACGAAGAACTCTATGCACAGATGCAGTCGCTATTCCGCCGCTTCCTTCGTTCGTTTCCTGTCCGTCGTTTCCTTCATGATGTCCTCGCGGAGGCCACGGGACGAGACTCTGAAGCCCGCACCGATACGGCCTGTCTGCTGGAGCCCAACGTGAAGAAGAGCCCGGGAGGGCTTCGCGACGCGCAGCTTCTGGGCTGGCTGGCGGCGGTCCGGTGCGGCACGCGAGAGGGTCTCGGGCGAGGGGATATTGCAGCAGAGGATTGGCAGACAGTAACCGCTGCAAGGGAGTTCCTGCTGCGGGTCCGCAACGAACTGCACGGCCACGCAGAGCAGGCCCAGGACGTCCTGACACTGGAGGAGCAGGTTCGCATCGCCGATCTGTACGGCTACCGAGACGATGGGGCCATGCTGGGTGTCGAGCAGTTCATGCGGGATTACTACCGCCAGACGACGGCGCTTCATGAGATCGTCGATCGGTGTATCAAGGGACTTCATATTGCCAATCGCTCCCGTCCGATGCTTCGCCGTCTCCTCGATCAGCGGTTGGAAAACGGCCTGATTCTGGGGCCGGAGAACGTTCGGTTCGAGGCGGGGGCAGTCTTGATGCCGTCGGAGACCGCTCTTGCGGCGATGCGGTTGTTCGACGCGGCGCGTCGGCATCGCGTCGAGGTGGATCATGAGTCACAGGAACGGATACGAGCCTCGATGCCGTCGTCCCTGATCGACACTTCCCTTCGAAGGCAGTTCCTGCGAATGCTGGAAGACCCTGCCGAACTGGGGACATTGCTTCGACGGCTTCATCGCGTCAGATTGCTGGAGCGTCTGATTCCTCCATTCCAGCACACCCGGTGTCTCATCCAGTTCAACCGCCATCACAAGTACACGGTGGATGAACACTCCATTCGAGCGGTGGAAGCCGCAGCGGTTCGAGTGGATGATGCCGGCCCGATTGGACAGGCCTATCAGCAGATCCGGCAAAAGGGCATCTTTCACCTGGCCCTTCTCCTTCATGATGTGGGCAAAGGGCTTGCCGACGATCACTGCGAGATCGGACTGGCTATCGCTGAGGAGGTTGCCGGACACTGGTTGCTCGACGATCACGAGCGAGAGGTACTGAAGAGTCTTGTCCACAAGCACCTCGATATGGCGCATACCGCCTTTCGCCGCGACCTCTCAGATCCAGGCACGCTCCTGCAGTTTGCCAGAGCCGTTCAGACACCCGAGTTGTTGAGGATGCTGTACGTTCTGACGGCAGCAGACACAGAAGCGGTATCGCCGGGGGAATGGACACCGTGGAAGGAGACGCTTCTGACGGAACTCTACGTTCGAACGATGGAGATCCTCACGGGTGAAGTGCCTCTGGCGGATGAGTCCTCTCGCGCCGAGGAAGTCCGTCGGCGGTTGCGTGTCAACGCGTCGGGTTGTTGCCCGTCGGAATGGCTCGACCGGCATCTGGAGGCATTGCCGCCGGTCTACCTGCTCACCAACGAACCAGAACGAATCGTTGCTCATCTTGAGATTATCCGCGGCATGAAATCGGGTGATGTGCGAGTTGCCTCGGAGTACTTTCACGACACGAAGTTGAGTGCCTATACGGTCTTCTCTCAGGACGATCTGATTCCGGGGATATTCTCCAGAATAGCCGGTGCACTGGCGTCCGGTGGCTTCAACATCGTCAATGCTCAGATTGTGACATGTGCCAATGGCCTGATCATCGACACGTTTGCGGGTGTCGATAACGACTATTCGGGTGAGCCTCCGGAAGGACGGCGCATGGAGTTATCCGAGCGGATCAGAGATGTCCTTCTCGGCAGACGTCGCGTGGAGGACATGGTTTCCGACCGGCTTTCCCCGTTTCAGCGGTCCCGTCGTCCCGCAGCGCCGTCGCCCCAGGTGGCGGTGGACAACACCAGTTCGCAGCGATTCACGATTGTCGAGGTCTTCGCAGACGACCGTCACGGACTTCTTTACGACATCACCCGCACGCTGTCTGAGTCCGGCGTATCCGTTCACACCGCCAAGATTTCCACACGATCCGATCAAGTGGTGGATGTGTTCTATGTGACAGACGGTCAAGGCGGCAGAATAGATGATGATGTGCGGGTGGAATCCCTTCGGCAGAGCTTGCTTCGGGCGATCGCAACCCCATAATTCACGTCATGGGACTCTCGATCGCAAGCCCTCGTTGTCTGGTCAGGGGCGCATGCCTTCTGGCAACTCTGGCGGCACTTCCCAGGCCCGCCGACGGACAGGAGCTGCTTCGTATCATTCTGCCTCCGGCGGCCGCACCACGGATTCGCCATGGGGCCGACTGTCTGCGCACCGTCATCGAACGGAACGGACAGCCGGTACGGATCGTCGAGGCGGAATCGTCAGATGCCACGTCCGGGATCATTCGATTGGGCAAGGCGGCCGACGGGGCCGTCTTCGGCGAAGCCCTCAAGGGTATCCAGGGACAGCAAGAGGGGTTTGCGATCCGGGTTCCTTCAGATGGGACCACCGTGGTCGCAGGCTGCGACGACTCGGGCGTTTTCTACGGTTGTCTGGAGCTGGCCGATCGAATGACGGCCCTTGGCGGTCGGCTACCGAAGGGACTGACGTTCCAGGATGCGCCGAGGCTCCGGGTTCGCGGGCCCTGTCTTGGGCTTCAGCGTCCCGAGACCGGTTCCGACGGCGTTCAGTACATCTTTCGATACTTGCCCGAGACGTTTCCGTGGCTCTACGACAGAGCCCTCTGGACGCGTTTTCTTGACCTGCTGGCTCGATACCGCTTCAACACGCTGTATCTGTGGAACGGCCATCCCTTCACATCGATCCTGCGTTTGCCGAAGTACCCCGAGGCTCAGGAGGTCGAGACCCGGCAGCTCGAGGCCAATATCGAGCTGTTCAAGTGGCTGTGTGTGGAGGCCGATCGACGGGGAATCTGGGTGGTTCAGAACTTCTACAACATTCACCTCTCTCATGCCTTCGCCCGGCATCACCACATCGCCAAGGTCCACAGCAAACCCACGCCGCTGATCAGCGAATACACCGCCTACTGCATCAGTGAGTTCATCCGGAACTATCCGAACGTGGGTCTGATGATGTGTCTGGGCGAGGCGCTGAACGACACCCATGATGCCCAGTGGCTGACCGAGGTCGTCATTCCGGCGGTGAGGTCGGCGCTGGCGCCCGGACAGCCTCCTCCGCCGATCATCGTACGATCGCACAGCACCCCGATCTTCGACGTGTTGGCCAAGGCCCAACCGCTCTATTCGAACATCTACGTCGAGGCCAAGTACAACAACGAGACGCTGGCCAGTGATCGGGTCGGCGGCGGAACCGATCCGACCGTCACCCGCCACTATCCCTGGGAGGCGGGGGGGGGCGGTCATCAGCGTCTTGCGAAACGGGGGCTTCTGGTCACGAACGTTCACTGCGTGGCAAACCTCGAACCTTTTCGGTGGGGCTCGCCCGACTTCGTTCGCCGAGCGATGACGAATTGCGTCGAAACGGGGGTCAAGGGGCTGCACCTGTACCCGCTGCGGTATTGGGAGTGGCCCTACTCGGCCGACCGGGCTTCACCCCGTCTGCTCCAAGCCGATCGCGACTGGATCTGGTATGCCGTGTGGGCGCGGTATGCGTGGAATCCCCATCGGGACAGGTCGCAAGAGAACGCCTTCTGGGTGGGCGAGCTGAAGCAGAGGTACGGTTCGCCGGAGGCGGCAACGAGGATCCTGGCAGCCTACGAGCGAAGCGGCGAGGTTATGCCCCACATCGTGCGGGCCTTTGCCGTCACCACCGAGAACTACCAGGCGACGACCATGGGCATGACGTTGCCTCAGCTCTTCAAGTCGAAGCGGTGGTATGCGCCGTATCCCGGCGAAACGATCGCGGAATACGCCCGGAGGGAATCGGTGCATCTGACCCATACGGGGGAAACACCCCCGCAGGCTGCCCAGGCGATCGTGAGAGATGCCGATGCGGCGGTGGTCGAGGCCGAAGCCGCCGCGCCGATGGTCCGACAATGCGGTGAAGAATACAGGCGATTCGTAGACGACATGCGGGCGATCCGGCGGGTCGCTCGCCACTACGCGGCGAAGGTCGATGCGGCGATCGCCGGGTGGGTGTATCTGGAGACGCGTGACGAGGCCTGCCTCCGACGCTGTCGCGAGTCGCTGGAGCGATCGGTTGATGAATATCGCCTTCTGGCTCGGCTTACGACCAAGACCTATCTCGACTGCGCCGGGCGGCACGATTCCGGGCGTCGATACCCCTATCCTGCGCCGAAGTACCTCGTATGGTCGGACATGCTTCCGGAATTCGAGAAGGAGCTGGCGGCGGTCCGTCGCGATGCCGGTGTCCTACGAACCTATCGGGACGGACCCGAGCCTGTCAGATAGGGCACCGACGCCGAACCACTGGTAACACTCTGCACTTTCCGATACAAGACTCAGGTGGATCCGGGGAGCCAACACAGGGTTGGACCTGTTCGTGATCATGAAGAACAAGGGCATTGAGTATGGCGTGTTGGAAGTGTGTCGGGGTGGTTCTGTTGGCTGCGGCCGGGCTGTGTCAGGCCGCCAGTGAAAAGGGACAAGGACCGTACAAGATGGAGAAGGTGAATATCAATCCGAAGGATGTGACATTGCATCTCATCGGCAATGCCCATCTCGACCCGGTGTGGCTCTGGAGGTGGCAGGAGGGTTTCGCCGAGACCAAGGCGACATTTCGGTCGGCGTTGGATCGGATGAATGAGCGTCCGGACTTTGTCTTCACATGTGCGGCGGCGGCGATTTATGAATGGGTGGAAGAGAACGCCCCGGAGATGTTCCAGGAGATCAGAAAACGGGTTCAGGAGGGACGCTGGGTGATCGTCGGCGGCTGGTGGATCCAGCCGGACTGCAACATCCCGTCGGGCGAGTCGTTCGTTCGGCAGGGACTGTACTCGCAGCGGTACTTCCGGGCCAAGCTCGGTAAGGCTGCGATCATCGGCTACTGCGTGGACTCATTCGGCCATGCGGCCACGCTGCCGAAGCTGCTGGCCGGGTGCGGCATGAAGGGCTACTGCTGGATGCGCCCGGGCCGCCACGAGAACGATACGATTCCCTGGCCGAACTGCTGGTGGGAAACGGCCGACGGCAGCCGGATCCTCTCGATGCGGATCATGACGGCCTACACGACGTGGAGTGTTCAGGACCTCACGAACCATGTGCAGGGAACTCCGAAAGAGCACATGCAACCGCCATTGCTGTCGGATGCGATGTGTTTCTACGGGGTGGGCGACCACGGCGGCGGTCCGACGAAGGAACAGCTCGCGGCGGTGGCCGAGTGGCGCAAGAATCCATCGATGCCGAAGCTTGTCTACAGCTCTCCGAACCAGTTCTACGAGGTCGCCGTGCAGAAGGCGGGTGACAAGTTCCCGGTCTATCGGGGTGAACTGCAACACCATGCGTCGGGCTGCTACGCGGCGGTCAGCATGATCAAGGCGCTCAATCGCCGTGCGGAAGAGATGTTGTTGGCGGCCGAGCGATGGGCGGGCGTTACGCAGATGGCGCTGGGGCGTCCGTCGCCTTCTGAGAAATTGGGACGGGCGTGGAAGCACGTCCTGTTCAATCAGTTCCACGACATTATGGCCGGCTCCAGCGTCGATGATGCCTACAACGACGCACGCGATCAGTTGGGCGGGGCGATCCATGATGCGTCCTATCTGATGAACGCCGCACAGCAGGCGATAAGTTGGGCGGTGAACACACAGGGTCAGGGCGACCCGGTCTTCATCTTCAACAACCAGGCCCGGCCGTTCGAGGGCGTCGTAGAGACGGAGGACTTCGGTGAGGAGATCAACGCGACACATGCGTTCTTCGCCGATGCCTCAGGCAAGCCGCTTCCGGCTCAGGAGGTGGACCCCCACACACGGGCAAGTCGTCATCGGGCGGTGATCTACGCGGCGCTGCCCTCACTGGGGCACAAGGTCCTGATGCTTCGAGAGGGGGCCTCACCGGAGGCCGGGACCCTGCTTGGCGATAAGGCCGTTCGCACCGGAGCGACTGATCCTGCCAAGGGTCCGTGGTGGATGGAGAACAATGCCATTCGGGCGGAGATCGACGGCAACGGTTTGCTCCAGATCCGTGACAAGGCCAAGGGACGCGACGTATTCTCGGCACCGGCGGCCACACCGCTGGTGATTGAAGACAAGAGCGACACATGGAGCCACGGGGTGTTCCGGTTCGACAAGGTCATCGATCGCTTCCAGAAGGTGTCGGCCAGACTCATCGAAACGGGACCGGTTCGGGGAGGCATCCGCGTGAAGTATCGGTATGCCGATTCTCTGCTGACCCTGGATTTCCTGCTGGGTGCCGGCGAAAACCATGTGGAGATCCGCGGCGAAGTCGACTGGCGCGATGCCTGGAAGGTGGTCAAGATCACCTTCCCGGCCAACGTCAAGACGGACCGGTGTACCGTCGAGATTCCCTACGGGACCATCGTACGTCCAACCGACGGTGAAGAAGAGCCGATGCTTCAGTGGGTGGGCGTTAGCGATGCTCAGGGCGGCCTGACCGTGGCGAACAACGGCAAATACAGCCACTGTGTCCAAGGCAGCGAGATCCGGATCACACTGCTGCGGAGCCCGGCCTACGCGTTTCACGATCCGTTCAAGGTCGACTACCAGGGCGACAACCGCATCATCGACCGGGGCATCCAGCACTTCCGCCTTTCGGTCATTCCGCACGGGGGCGACTGGCGGGCGGCCGACGTGATCGGCAAGGCTCGTCGGCTCAACTTCCCGGCGACGGTTCTGTTTGAGACGAACCATCCGGGCACGTTGCCGCTGGAGATGACGGGTGCCGTATGCGACTCGCCGGGTGTCGAGATCAGCGCGATCAAGGGTGCCGAAGACGGCAAGGGGCTCATCGTTCGGGCGTGCGAATGGTTCGGCCGGCAGACCGAGGCGCGGTTCGAGCTTCCACCGGCCAAGCGAGCGTGGAAGGCGACGTTTACGCCAACTCAGGTCAAGACGTTCTTCGTTCCGGAGGACGCTTCCCAGCCGGTTCGCGAGGTGAACATGCTGGAGGAGTAGTGCGGCGGCCGAGGAGCGATGGCGGTTTCACCGTCGCAGGCGGTTCAGGAATCGCCCAGGCAGGTTCCGAAGCTCCGGGCTGTCCGGATCAGGCGGTGATCGAGCGGGACGGTCTTAAGTTGGCCGGCCACCTCTTCGAGGGGAACGGGTACATACTCATCGCCCTGGACGGCGACCATGAAGCCGGTTCGCCCTTCGCAGAGCAGTTCGATCGCCCGGCTGCCGAGTTGTGAGGCCAGCAAACGATCCGTGGGGCTCGGCGCCCCGCCTCGCTGCAAATGGCCCAGGACGGTTACGCGAGTTTCCAGCCCCGTCATCTCTTCGATCCGGCGCGCGACGCGTTGCCCCATGGTCGCCGGCACGAGTTCACCGTTGAGGCACCCGGGATCGTGGGGGTCATCCTTCATGATGTCGGGGTCATGGCGTTTCTTCTTCTCGTCCGACTTGTTCTTCTTCTCGGTGCGTTCCTTCTCCGCCTTCTGGCGCAGCTCCATATCGTGCCGGCTCAGAGCCCCTTCGGCTACGGCCACGATGCTGAAGAGTTTCCCAGACCTCGCCCGTTCCTTGAGACTGGCGGCGACTGCCTCGGTGTCGTAAGGGATCTCGGGGATCAGAATAACATCGGCTCCGCCGGCGACACCAGCCGCCAGGGTCAGCCAGCCGGCGCGATGGCCCATGATTTCGACGACCATCACTCGATGATGACTCTCGGCCGTTGTGTGGAGTCGATCGATCGCCTCGGTGGCCGTCAGCAGGGCGGTGTAAAAGCCAAATGTAATGTCCGTCTTGGCGATGTCGTTGTCGATGGTCTTGGGCAGTGTGACCACATTGATCTTACCTTGGCGGGCCATGTGGAGGGCGTTCTTCTGCGTGCCGCCGCCGCCGAGGCAGACCAGGCAATCGAGGTGCAGGGCGTCGTAGTTGGCCAGTGCCGCTGCGGTCATGTCGAGTTTGCCGGCCTTGCCCATGGGCATCTTGTTCGGCTTGTCGCGGCTGGTTCCCAGGATGGTGCCGCCCATCGTGAGAATACCCGACACATCGGAGGGCTCGAGGATGTGCGCACGCCGTTCCACGAGGCCTCGGAAGCCGTCACGAATGCCGATGACCTTCATGCCGCGGCGCATCGCCGCCCGCGCGACCGATCGGATGGCGGCGTTCAGGCCCGGGCAGTCTCCACCCGAAGTCAGGATACCGATACACTGACACGTGTTGACTCTACTCAAGGGGATTACCTCGTTCGTGCTGTTCCGTCAGACATCGTCTGGGCCACAGAAGGTGGCGTCGCTCCGGTTCGGGGCGCACTGCCCAACTCCGTGGTGGCCCACCCTTGGATCATCGGACGATTGCGGCCCATGGATTAGCGAGAATCGAATCGGCAAGGGGTTCATTGGGGAGACTCCGAAGGAACCTGCCAGGCAATCCGTTGGAAAGAGGTGGACGACAGCCGCGGCCTCAGGTAAGACGTTCTCTGCAATGGGTTCAGCGGAAGCACAAGACCCGGGATGCGAGTGTGCCATGAAACGACTTCTTTACACGTGCTATTGCATAGGCCTCCTCTTCTCTGCGGTCTGGGCCGATCCGGCTTGGGCGTCGAATCAGGGGGTCGTCATCTCGCCCGAGCCCAATGGGCGGTTCGACTACCGCGACGACTTCTCGACGGCACGTTTTCTGGATGAGGCGTTCCTGGACAACTTGAAAGTGGATTGCTGGCAGCCGGGGGCGATCACGAATGCCGGTCCGCATTCGAATCGGGTGCTGACCTATCGGTTCTATGGTGATCGGGTGGTCACCGACATGGTCGTCAGGGTCGAGCAGAGCGCCAACGGTGGGAATCTGGGTGGATCGAATCATCTCTACCTCTCGACGAATGGGCTCGATTGGGTTCGTGTGGCCGAGAGCGGGAGCCAGAAGGCCGAGGCGGGCGGTTGGCAGAACAAACCCCTGACGGCCTCCGCAGAGAAGGTGGCAGGACTGCTCGGCGGTCGGGAGGTGTGGGTTCGCATTGTCATGCTGAACACCTGCGGCCTGAAAACCGGTGTGTCCAATCGGATCAGCGGTGTACAGGTCATCGTGACGATCGGTGGCAGGGGCAGTGCGGCGGTCGATCCACAGTTCCTGCCCCGCGATGCATGGGGCAAGCTTCAGCAGCAGACCGGCTGGCGCGGCATTGCGCTCGATTGGGCCGACCCGCCTGCCCATCGTCCACCGTACTACTTCGAGGATGTCGACGGCTGGTTGCAGGAGCCCAACGCCATGACGGGGTTGACCTCCGATGATCGCCAGGGATTCTCGATCCGTCGAGCCTATATGTCGGAGGGGCGATCTCCCTTGGCGGTCGCTGCGTTTGTTCGCATCGAGAGGGCCGCAGGGCCGCTGATGGCCCGTATCGCCGTGCGATCGACCCGGGACTCCTCGCGAGGAATGCGGGTTCTGTGGGATGGTCGTGCTGCGGGGACGTTCGATGTGGCGAGCTACCTGGAACGCGATAGTGTCTACTTCATCACGCTGCCCGGTGCGAATGCCGACGGGGTTCACGAGATTCGCGTCGCCGGTCTCGACGCAGGCGAGGTCGCGCTCCGCCAGATCATGCTCGTCGGCGATGCGATGCTCCAATGGGTCTCCAAGCCGGGGTTGCCGCCGTCCGCCCCGCCGATCGTTCTCGGCGCCGATTACCTGCCGGATCCGCCGCCGCCGTCGGGTTCGCAGGCTGTCGAAGGGAGACCCGACACACCGGGTGGAGCGATCGATATCGGCGCCCTGCAGCGGTTGTATAGGGAGCATCCCGATTTCGGTGCCATTCGACTCGTGCTGAAGAACCAGGGGCAGGCTTCCGTCAGGGTCGCCAACGCCTTGCTGCTGAACGGCAGGTCGGTGGAGGAGGGCTATGTCGATTTCGTCAAGAGTCCCTGGGACGGACGCGGTGTTGTGTGGTATCGGGTTCGCCCGCGTCTGATGGCGCCGGGGCAGTGCAGTGAGATCTATGTTCGTTTTCGCCGCAGGCCGGAGGGCGATGCGGCCCGAATCACGGTTCCCTTCGAGAACGCGCCGCCACTGAACATCGAGGTTCCCTATCGGGAGCCCCGGATGGCCATCGACTACGTTACGACCGGCAGATCGATGGATGTGCTCTATGTTTACGTCCGGCGAGGGGGTCATTCTGACGTGCCGCGGATGGGCGGTCTGGCCCTCGACGGTCGCCCCCTTACAGAGGTCCGCGTGTACGGTCGTGATTTCCCGGGGGGCGTTGCCCTGCTCACCGCAAAGCTGCCGGTACCGCTCAAACCCTACGAATACCACGTCGTGAGCGTACAGGTCGAGGGTGCCGGTCAGCCGCCTGCTGCAGCTCAGTTTCGCGTTCTGCCGTTTGTGTTCCCGCGTGGCTCGATTCACACTCCCGTCGATCTGTGCCCGCCGATGAACATGAATGTCACGATGTGGCGGATGGTCGAGCTGGAATCCTGCGACCGGTTCGACTTGATGACCACGTGTTCCGAGCATGAGGTGTTCGACACGCACCGCCGCGTGGCCTACATCTTCGGTCCGGACGAACCCGACGCCCACGACAACCGTGGCGGGGGATATGACCGGGGATTGGGCTACGACGCCCGCCGATTGGCGGTGGCCGGTTGGCAGGAACTCGTCGAACGATACGCACCGTCCGTGGCAAGTTGGCTGATCATGGACGGGACGATCCGCCCGCTCAACTGGTACGTCTACGGCCAGTTCGCCGACATCAGTTGCTTTGATCCCTATCCCGTGACGTACTATGGGGTCGATCACGCCTATGTTCGAGAGAGCCTGTCAGTGGCTCGGCTGAGCGGCACACCACGGCGGATGTACGCCTGCCTGGAGGCGTATGGATGGAAGGGCGGTCAAGGCGTTCCGCAGGATGTTCGAGGGCCGACGCCGGCCGAGTATCGGCAGAATGTCGTTCAGGCCATCGGCTCGGGCATGAAGGGGCTGACGAGCTGGGTTCACACCGCGGCTGCGGGCGGCTGGCAGCTCGACCGGGGGGTGGCCGAAGAGATTGCCGGGCTCAACGCCCTGATCCGGTGCATCGAGACAGAGCTTCTGCTGGGTACTCCCGCGGACCTGGCGACCAATGACGCGGGGCAGGTATCGACCGGCGCGGCAGGTCATGAAACGTGGCCGAAATCGCGCCTTTGGACGGGTGCCCTCTGGTGCGGTCCGGACACGATCGTGGTCGCCGCGGCAAACCACATTCCGGCAAGCAAGTCACCTCCGCTGAAGATCGAACCGTCGCGAAATGTGACCGTATCCGTTCGGCTGCCGGATCACCTGAGGCACGTTCGTGCCTTTGAGGCCACCGAAAAGGGGCTGGCGGAATTTCCCTGCACGCCGGGCGAGAGATCGATCTCTCTCAAGGTCGATCGGGTTGAATCCGGCCGTGTGTTCGTCCTGCGAGGGCACGACGTGGGGCGGTAGTGCTCTGAGTCCTGCCGCCGATCGACTGTCTCACTCTTCCTGCCTTCGGACGGGCGGTCACGACCGATATTTCATCAATGCGTTTTGCCCGGGGGGGCACTTGCGATCGCTTTTCTTGACAACTCGTGGTCCGATCCTAGAGTCTAGAATGCGGAGGTAGTCCCTCTATGGCCGGATACGGTTGGAACGTCCGGTAGGAATGGGGAAATCGGAACCGCCAAGGCGGTTCGCACATCACCATTGGAGACCCTGTGCATGAGGTCGTCCCGATACCCGCACACCGTGCTCGCCCTGACTGTTCTGAGCATCGTCGCATGGTGTGGCGTGTCCTTCGGTGCGGATTGGGAATGGGAGAACCCCTTGCCCCAGGGCAGCGGTCTGTGGGGTGTGTGGGGGTTCTCGGCGGATGATGTCTACTCAGTGGGTGATGCCGGCACGCTGATTCACTATGACGGCTCGCAGTGGGTGTCGATGCCCTGTCCGAACAGCCAGACGCTCGCCCGCGTGTGGGGGAGCAGCCCGAACGATGTGTTCGCCGTGGGCGTGGGCGGTACGATCGTTCATCATGATGGTTCTGCCTGGAACGCGATGACCAGCCCCACGACAAATGAATTGAGCGGCGTCTGGGGAAGCTCGTCGACCGATGTCTACGCCGTCGGTGGTACCGGAACGCTGATCCATTATGACGGGGCGTCGTGGTCTTCCGTGAGCACGGGCACCTCGAACTGGCTGTGGTGCGTCTGGGGAACAGGTCCCAACGATGTCTTTGTCGTCGGCGACAGCGGGTTCATCCTTCACTACAACGGTTCGGTGTGGTCCACGATGACCAGTGGAACCACGTCTTCTCTCCGCGGTGTCTGGGCGGCCGGTCCGAATTGCGTGTTTGCCGGGGGATCGGGCGGGGTGATCGTTCGGTACAACGGAACGGCCTGGGCCTCGATGACCAGCGGCACGACGAATCGCCTGCGAGGCTTCTGGGGAACCGGTCCGAATGATGTCTTCGCGGTGGGATACTACGGGACCGCCCTGCACTTCAACGGATCGAGCTGGACGTCAATGAGCAGCGGGACCGGCTCCTCGCTGAAGGCGGTCTGGGGCATCGGATCATCGAGCGTGCTGGCCGTCGGGGAAGCGGGAGCGATCGTCCGTTATGACGGCGGATCGTGGTCGGCTGTCAGCACGGGCACGACACAGACCCTCAACGGGCTCTGGGGCTTCGAGCCCAACGACGCATACGCCGTCGGCAATAGCGGTACGATCCTCCATCGTACGGGCTCCGGTTGGAGCCCGATGACCAGCGGCACGACGACACATCTCTACGGTGTCTGGGGCTCGACTCCGAACGACATCGTCGCGGTGGGTGCGGCGGGCAAGGTTCTTCGGTACAACGGGGGTGGCTGGTCGACGGACACTTCGGGGACCAGTCAGACACTGCGGACTGTCTGGGGTTCCGGCCCTGGAGACGTCTTCGTCGTGGGTGCGGCGGGGACGATCATTCACTGGAACGGTACGGCGTGGGTGACGATGACCAGCGGGAGTTCGGCGAACCTCTGGGGCGTGTGGGGGTCCTCACCGAACGATGCCTTTGCCGTGGGTGACGGTGGGGTGATTCTCCATTTCGACGGGACAGCCTGGTCGTCGATGTCCAGTGGTACGTCCTATCGGCTCGCCGCTGTGTGGGGCAGCGACGCCAACTGTGTCTGGGCCGTCGGGGACTTTGGGACAATTGCGTGGTACGACGGTTCCGTTTGGACGGCAACAAGCGGATCGGTCTTCGACAGCTATGCCTCGGTGTGGGGCAGCGGACCCAATGACATCTTCATTTCCGGTTCGAGCGGCAAGGTTCTGCATCATGATGGGCAGGCGTGGATGGATCTGTCGGGGCCGACCTCCAACAGCCTGACGAGGGTTGGGGGAGCTTCGGCCTCCCATGTCTGGGTGGTCGGCAGCAGTGGTACGATCCTCAGCTACTGCCCGGCAATCCTCGACATGGGATACGTCCATGGAGAATGGGGCACGGTTGCGGTCGACCCGACGCCGCGCCTCTCCGATCCGATGCGATTTTCACCGGGGATAGTGGTGACCCTGACGGCGACTCCGATCGACGGTAGGGGGTTCCGCCGCTGGGAGATCTACGATCCCAATCACCCGGGCGACGCGAATTACGTCCGCATCGAAGAAAGTAATCCGGTAAGCCTCCTCATGGACACCGACCAGCAGGTCACCGCCGTGTTTCAGTGCAGCGGGGGCGGGGGCATGGCGCTGCCGCTACTGGTCCTTCCGGCCGGCATGCTGTTGTTGTGCTTCGCAAGGAAGAGGAAGTAACCGCCGTCGCGGGGGCCGGTCGGCCTCAAACGCCTCGGAGTGTGGCAGAATCGGGAAGCTCACCGCGGGGCGCATGGCGTTCATAGCGATTCCGTGAACTCTGGCAGTTCGAACCGATACCCGATGTCTCGCACGGTCTGGAGGTAGACAGGATCGCGAGGATCGCGTTCTACCTTGCTTCTCAACGTATTGACACAGCGATCGACGCTTCGGCTCGTGACGAAGATGTCCTGTCCCCATACGGCCTCGAGGATCTGGTCGCGGGTGAGCGCTCGGCCCGGGTGACTGAGCATATAGGCGAGCAAGGCGAATTCCTTAGGTGTCAGTATCACCTCCTTGTCGTCGCGATAGAATTTGTGCGATGCCAGGTCGAGCCGGCATTCGCCGAACGCATGGACCCGCTCCTCGGTTCGGCGCCGCCGCCGCAAGAAGGCGTTGGCTCGCGCCAGCAGTTCCTTAATGCTGAAGGGCTTGGTCACATAGTCATCGGCACCCAGGTTCAGTCCGAGCACGATGTCCGATTCCTGACTCTTGGCCGTGAGCATGATGATGGGCACATCGAGCCGCCGCTCGCGGACCTGCCGGCAGATCTCATATCCGTTGACCTTCGGCAGCATGATATCCAGGAGGATCAGGTCGTTTCGGGCGTCCAGGGCGGCGCTGAGGCCTTTCTCCCCGTCGAGGGCCGTGCGGACGGCGAAACCGGCGAACTCGAAATTGTCCTTCAGGGCCCGCAGCATGGTGGGGTCGTCTTCGATGATGAGGAGCGTTTCGCCTGCCATGAACGTGTCTTCTCCGGATATCGCTCGAACGTCGGCTGCCGTGTGCGTCAACAGGACTATCCGACAGGTCGATCCAGGGGCAGTCGAACGGTGAACGTGCTGCCCTTTCCCGGATCGCTTCGTACTGAAACGGTTCCGCCGTGCGACTCGACAATATACTGGACGATGCTCAATCCGAGTCCGCAGCCGCCGGCCCTGCGCGACAGCGTGTCGTCCACCTGGTAGAAACGGTCGAACACCTTTCGGGCGGCGCGACGCGAGAGCCCGATGCCGTTGTCCTGGACCTCCACCAGGAGGCACCCGTCCTCGGTTCGCGTCCGGACGGTGATTCGCTTGTCATCATCGGAGTACTTGAGGGCATTGTCCAGAAGGTTGACCAGCACTGTGACCAGGGCGTCGCGATCGCCGCGCACGGTCGGCAGATCGGGTGCCAGGTCCACCTGAAGCCGGCAATCCGGCGAATGCAGCCGATCGCCCAAGGCCTCGATCGATGCCGCAACCACCTGTTCCATGTTGACGTCTCGGAGGTCGAAGCTCCGCTTGTTGCGTTCCATCCTCGAGAAGGTGAGGAAGTTGTCGATCAGATGACTCAGACGTTCGTTCTCCTGAGACATCAGGCGAACGTAGTCTCGTCTCTGGGCTTCATCGCGGACGTGACCGCTGAGCAACGTGTCGGTCAGCACTCGCATGGAGGCCAGCGGCGTCTTCAGTTCGTGTGTGACCGTGGCGATGAGATCGTTCTTCAGTCGGGTCAGTCGGATCTGACGGAGGACAGTTCCGGCCATCAGGGCCGCCAGGGCGGCCATGGCGAGGATCGTCAGCACACCGGTCCACAAATAGGCGGCAATCTGCCGGTCGGCCGCGAGGGCGAACGGATCGCTGTCTTGAAGATACACGCCCAGACGCCATTCGGGCAGGAATTCACCGGCCGGTTCGCTGAGGAACGGCTCAGGTCCCGAGGATTCCATCTTCGGTGGGATGACGCCCAGCAGCGTTCCGGGCGGCGTCCCGGCGGTCGCAAGCGACGATGCCATGTCCCGGATCAGACGCTCTTCCCGGAAGATCGCCACCAGGCGCAAGTCTCGCGATGCCAACTGCCAGATACCGTTGAGTGCGGTCGGCGTGAAGCGATCGGTCTGCGGCGGCACTGATCGCGAGGAAAGGTATTCGCACGTGAGGTCCTCGCCCTCCAATGTTGAGAAGGGCGGGCAGGCCGGCCACAGGGCCTTCAAGCGATGCATCAGAAAGCGTCGTTGCTGGGTGCCGAGCCTCATGTCGTCGTAGTCGCTCAGCCGCCGGGCCAACGTCTCGGCCGTCGCTCGATATTCGGGCAGGTTCGGATCCGCCAGCAATTCCAGCCCTCGAATAAGGGCGTCGGGTTGGATCAGACGCTCCTCGGCATCTTCGGCGAGGTGGTAGTTGGGCGAGCCGAGGGTACGAATCAGTATGTCGATCGCGCGGGCCTTCTCTCCTATTCTGCCCAGGCATCTGGCCTGGGCCAGGAGGGCTCGCCCCTGGACGTGGATGTCCGCAGTAGCCTCCGCGATTCGGGCGTAGGCGGCCGAGGCCTGTCGAGCGTCGCCCTGTTGGTTCTCTAGAGTCTCTGCTGTCAGCCATTCCGTCGTTTCGGGATCCCTGGAAGAGAAGCGAACCGGTCGGGGCCTTGCAGCGGGGTACAGGGCATTGTCTGGCGTAGTGAAGGACGGGGCGCAGACAACGATGCCATCGGCCAGGTTCCGTTTGATCAGGTCCGCAAATGCCCGCGAGGGCAGATTGGGGTCGATGGTGGCTCCGGCAGAGGCCAGAGAATTCAACGCGTCTCGACAGTAGGTGCCGAGGCGAGTCCGCGCGTCGGCCAACTGGCCACGGTAGGCCTCCTGGAGCCTCTGCTGTACGGCCAACCGTTCGTTCCGCATCGCTTGCGTCATGAACCAGAGGAGCCCCGCCGTTGGGACTACCACGGCCAGCAAGAGCATCGCGAAGAGGGGCCAGGCTCCCCATCCTCGACTGATTGTGACGCCAGTGCCCGGTTTGAACATTCGGCTCCCCATCGTCGTGTGGAAACCCCTGTGTGCTGGGTCCAACGGGTTTTCACATCCATGACAGCAAGAAGCTGGTGCGAGAGGGGACTCTCGCACCAGCGGTATTTCCAGCCATCGGGTATGGCTTCTCCATCGGCTACTTGACCTTCAGACTGGCCATCAGGGCATCGAGCGTCGGCTTGACCGTCTCGAATGAGTCCTTGTCCACCCGGAAGACGAACCAGTAGATGGCCGCCCGCCCGGAGGCGTACGTGCGATACTCTATCTTGGCCTGGTCCTTGTCCGTGTAGTCCGCGATGTACTGGGCAGCGGGCATCCCACCGATCTTCAACTCGGCCCAACTGTTGAGGCGGACCGTGTAGTTCTTGAAATAGCCCTTCAGTCTCTGGGTGTCCTCCTCGGCGATGCGCCGGATCGTGCTGCCTGAGGGCACGGGTTCACCGACCGCCAGTGTACAGTAGTACGCGAGTTCGGGCGCCAGGAGGTTGATCGTCACCTGTTGTCCGCGCTGCGGCGAAGCCTTGTAGAAGTCCCAGCCTGCCGGTGCCGTCAGCGAAATGCCGGACTCGTTGTCCTCGAATGTGGCGGGCTTGGCGTTGGATCGGGTTCCCACCCTGGTCAATTCCATCACGGCCGATTCGGCATCGTACTTGACCAGGTAGCGGTGCTCGTCGGTCGAGAACCAGAGCGTATGCTCGAGTGTCTTCTGCTGACCATAGTAGATGCCCAGCTTCATCTTGAAGCACTCGTAAGTGCCGGCGGCGACGGTCACCTTCTCGATGTCGGTGATCTCGATGCGACATTGGACGACCACACCTCCCTGGACCGCGAAGATGTTGAAGCGGACGCTATGGCCCTTTTCCAGGGGCAGCCGCCGCAGCAGGTACAGCGCCTGTTCATTATCATACGCGGTTCCCTTCAGGGCGACGTCCTTGACGGTCTCCTTCCCGTTGGCGGTGGACTTGAGGTGAGCCTTCCCCTGGGTGTACGTCGCACGGTGGTCGCCCATCCAGTTCGTTGTGCGACCCGTGATGGGGGCGAAGCTCTCCTTCTCGGCCTCAACCTGTGTGTACTGCTCTTGAGCGGTCGCTGAGATGATCATCGAACACCGCACGCTCCAGGCTTCCTTCGCTTGTACCTTGATGGCGTCGGCTGTGTAGATCATGGTGCCCAGTTCCGCACCCGTGGGCGTCTTGATTGAGAGCTGCATCCGCTCGCCGTCGGCCCAGGGGGCCGGCTGAAGCTTCAGACCATGTGTTGAGGGCCCGGCCGTTGCCCCAGACGCAGCGGGCTGGCTGATGATCTCCTTTGCTTTGGCAAGGAGATGATCGGGGATCAGCGTCGCCTTGCCGTCGGCTCCCTGCGTGGCGAACAGGATAACGTGATCCTTCGCGGATACGCCCTGGGCCGTTTGGAAGCTTCGGCAGTCTCCCGAGTTGATACCCAACCAGTAGACGTGGCCCGGCTCGAGTTCCACGGGCAACGAACAGGTCGTCAGGCTGTCGTCGTACTTCGGGTGACCCTTGGTCTTGGGAAACATCTTCTTGTCAGTGAACGTCCAAGCCCAGCTCTCGTCTGCCATCGGACGATCGAACGTGACGGTGATCGTGTTGAGCGACGGCGATACGTTGTTCGCGAAGTTCTGCGGGTTCGTTTCAACCACCAGAGGCACGGCCGACGAGACGCCCGAGAGCTTGTCCAGTTCCCGCTTGGCCCGCTGGCCGATATTCGTCTCGCTGGGGAAGTCCGAGAGCAATCTCCTGAACGCCTGGGTCGCCCCGGCCTTATCACCCTTTCGGAGGCGGCAAGACCCCAGCCGATACAACGCCTGCGCCGCCACCGCGCGGTCTGCCTGCTCCTTCGCCAGGATCTGTCCATACATCTTCATGGCGGAATCCAGATCCCCCACGGTCTCCTCCGTGAAGATGGCCTTCTCCAGAAGGTCGGATGCCGATTCCGCCGAAATCGCCTGCGCCGACCAGGCCAGTGATGCCAACAACGTCCATGTCACAATCCTGCAGTACATGTTGCGTCCTCCAATAAGATACGTTGCACGAAGTTGCTTGCGGCCGCAAGGAGCGAAACGCCCGTTCCGCTCAAGATAAGACTACACGACGGATGTCACCGTTCTGTTACGGCCCGGTCTTCCTCGCATCCTTTTTTCGGGCGCAGGAGGGAGCATGGGGGTGGACATGAGACCGGGTCTCCATAGGCGAATCACAGAGAGACGCGTAATGGAAGGCACGAAATGTATACATTGCGGTGTATGATATGAGCATATGATCCGGAGTTGTCCTAGTCTGTCTAGTATAATCTGGTGTCTTCACACTTGTCTTGCGGGGGCAGTATGCGGGATAATGGTGTTAAGGTGGCTCGAGGAGGGTCGTAGCACCTCATCCTGAACCCTCTTAAGTCTTTGAACACGTTGAAATCATCGAGGGTAGGCAAGAAACTGCCAGGACCTCGTATTAGATCGCTGAAGTTCGGTAGTTGCAACTGTCGCGGATCTGACGGACGAGGGGGATTGTACCCGGTGGTCGGCGGCGGGGGGGAACCGGTTCAGGCCATACGGTGCATAAAGGGGCCGACGGTACACGGGAGGCGAATCGATGATTCTGCGAGCCGACAGGAGCGGGTTCAGGAGCTTCTCCTTTGTGGTTGTCGCAACGGCAGGGGCCCTTGTCTTTGGCGGACAGTCGATGGCGCACGACTGGACGTGGATGAATCCGCTGTCCCAGGGGAACTGGTTGGGCGGCCTGTGGGCGGGCGGCCCGAACAACATCCTGGTCGTTGGTGACGGCGGAACCATCATGCGCTACGACGGTTTAACCTGGACGCCCGCGTCCAGTGGAACGACGGAGTCGCTGCGGGCCGTTTGCGCCGTCGGGTCGGAAGACATCTTTGCCGTGGGTTCGAGGGGGACGATCGTACTTTATGACGGTTCGGCATGGTCCCTGATGACCAGTGGCACGTCGAACACCCTCAATGGGGTTTGGGGCAGCGGCCCGAACGACGTCTTCGCCGTAGGAGGGACCTGGGGTGTCGGCACGATCGTGCACTACGACGGTTCGAACTGGTCTGCCATGTCCAACAGCTCTACGGACTGGCTTTACGACGTATGGGGCAGCGGTCCGAACGACGTCTTCGTCGTGGGCAAGAACGGGCAGATTCTGCACTACGATGGCTCTGCCTGGTCGGTGATGACCAGCGGAACGCTCGCCGACCTCAATGGCGTTTGGGGCAGCGGCCCGAACGATGTCTTTGCCGTGGGCAGCAGCGGGAAGATCTTTCATTACGACGGTTCGGCCTGGTCGGCGATGACCAGCGGCACGACCACCTCCCTGAATCGGGTCTGGGGCACCGCCTCCAACAACCTCTTCGCCGTGGGCGAAAGCGGAAAGATTCTACGGTACAACGGTTCGAGCTGGTCGGCCATGTCCAGCGGCACGACCGTCAACCTGCTCGATGTCGGGGGCTCTGGTTCAAGCAACGTCCTGGCGGTGGGGGTTGGCGGAACGATTCTCCGCTACAACGGTTCGAGTTGGTCGGCCATGTCCAGCGGCTCTACGAAAGGGCTGTACGACGTTTCCGGCAGCGGTCCGAACGACGTCTTCGCCGTGGGTGCGACCGGAACGATTCTGCATTACGGCGGAGGGGCTTGGACGACGATGTCGTCCCCCACCACGGACGATATCTACGGCGTCTGGTGCGATGCTCCCAATGACGCCTTTGCCGTCGGCCGTTCCGCCAGGATACTCCACTACAACGGGGTGACCTGGTCGCAGATGTATTCCCTCACAGGCTATACCCTGAACGATGTCTGGGGCAGCGGGCCCAATGATGTCTTTGCCGTGGGGGAGTACCTGAGCGGCTCTGTTTACTCTGCGTTCATACGTCACTACAACGGCTCCAGTTGGACGACCATGGTCGGGGGGACGTGGACGACCATGTGCAAGAGGGTCTGGGGCAGCGGACCCAACGACGTTTTTGTCGTTGGGTTCGGCAACTGGAACAACGTCTCGTACTATTCGATTCTGCATTACGACGGTTCCGCGTGGTCGCAGATGGCCACCGGCCAGGGATCGCTGAATGCGGTTTGGGGTAGCGGACCCAACGATGTCTATGCCGTGGGTTCGTTGGACTCCTCCTACCTCCACTACGACGGCTCGACATGGTCGTTGATCCAGGCCGATCCGGGATCGTCTTCGACCATCTGGGGGACTGGTCCGAACGACGTCTTCAGCGCCTATGGTGGAGTCATCAAGCACTACGATGGGGCAAGCTGGTCCCAGATGTCCGGCCCTTGCGTGAATCCCCTCCGTTCTATCTGGGGCAGCGGACCGGGTGATGTCTTTGCCGTTGGCCTCGAAGGCAGCATCCTCCACTATCGGCGGTACCGCCTGGACGTGACGATCATCAACGGTTCCTGGGGCACGGTGGACATAGAGCCCGACCAGTTGCTCTATCCCCCAGCAACGCCGGTGACGTTGACGGCCACGCCGAGCGACGGCAAGTGTTTCCGGGAATGGCAGATCGACGATCCCTGTCACCCGGGCGACGACAACTACGTGACGATCGACGCGAACAATCCGCTCACGATCATCATGAACGCCGACCGCCAGGTGAAGACTGTCTTCACGTGCAGCAGCGGCGCCGAGTTGTCGTTACCGCTGCTGATCGTGGGTGTGTGTGTCGTGGGGTTCGCTGCTCGACGGCGGCGGTGACACGAGCCCGGTAGGAGTGAGCGGTGGGTGAAACCCGCCCTACCCGTACCAGTTCGAGTATCCGCTGGTACGAGAATCCTTTCTCGTACCCCGGTGGTTCGAGATGGGAATCTCGAATCGGCGGAGGGATGAAGGGGGGGCGGCCATCTTGGCCGCCTTAGCGGGCGAGACGCCCGCCCGCCGTTGATATGTTCCGGACAGCAACGTGAGAATGGAGACGATCATGAAACGATGGGCGAGCACAATTGCGTTGACAGGTGTAGCGATTCTGGTTTGGCCCGATACGTCGGTGATGGGCGAACTGGCGTGGACGTGGGTCAATCCCCTGCCACAGGGGAATCCGCTCTACGGCGTTTGGTCCTTTGGTCCGAACGACGTCTACGCCGTGGGCACCCGTGGGACGCTCATGCACTATGACGGCTCGACGTGGTCCGTAGTGCAAACCGTCACGCCGAACGGTTTGAACGACGTCTGGGGCAGCGCTTCCAACGACGTCTTCGCCGTGGGCGCGGCCGGCACAATTGTCCATTACGACGGCACCTCCTGGTCCACCATGACCAGCGGAACGACCGAAACGCTCTATAGCGTGTGGGGCAGCGGCCCCACGGATGTCTTCGCGGTGGGCAACGCCGGGAAGATCCTCCACTACAATGGCTCCGTCTGGTCGACCATGACCAGCGGAACCACCAAGAACCTCTGTGATGTGTGCGGCACCGGCCCGGCCGATGTGTGGACGGTGGGCTATGATGGAGCCGTCCGTCACTACAATGGCTCCTCCTGGTCGTCGTTGACGACGGGCATAGCCTATTCGACGGCCGATTTCGTCGACGTCTGGTGCGTCGGCACGAACAACGTGTACGCCCTCGCCAACGACACGTTCACGTGGTCCGGCGGAACCATCTTCTACTCCTACGTCTATCAATACAACGGCACTACTTGGTCTCTCGTCTACAACGGATACGCAGAGGAGTTGATCCTGAAGGGCGTATGGGCGGGGGATGCCGACAACGTCTTTGTCGCCGCCACGAACGTTTGGGGGGAAGGACGTCTGCTGCGGTTCGACGGCTCGACGTGGTCGTTGACCGACATGCCCTGGATGAAATTTCGCGCTATCCACGGCAGCGCGGCAGACGACGTCTACATCGTTGGGGAGGCGGGGCTCGTCCTGCGATTTGACGGAACAAACTGGTCCAGTCAGGCCTCCGAGTCGGCAGGTGGCATCTACGATGCCTGGGGGAGCGGGCCCAACGATGTCTTTGCCGTGTACGGGAATGACGTACTCCACTATGACGGTTCGACGTGGTCGACCATGATCACCGGCGCCCCTACGGGTTTGCAAGGCATCTGGGGCACCGGCCCCGATGATGTCTTCGCCGTCGGCCTCAGCGGCACGATCGTTCACTACGACGGGTCAAGTTGGTCGTCGATGTCCAGCGGCACGACTCAGCTTCTCAACGCCCTCTGCGGCAGCGGTCCCGACAACGTCTTCGCCGTCGGAGCTTCCGGAACGATCTGTCGCTACGACGGATCCGCCTGGTCGATCGAGGCGAGCGGAACGACGAAGTCCCTCTCGGGCGCATGGTGCAGCGGACCGAACGATGCCTTCGCCGTCGGTGATTCAGGAACGATCCTGCACTTTGACGGCCTGACATGGTCGCCCATGACCAGCGGAACGACGTACGCGCTCTACGACGTCTGGGGTACGGGGTCCGCCAACGTCTTCGCTTCGGGGGCCAACGGAACTATCCTCCGCTACGACGGCGCCACCTGGTCGCCCATGACCAGCGGAACCACGTCGCAGCTTCGCGCTATCTGGGGCACCACCACCAACGACGTCTTCGCCGTGGGTGAGAGTGGGACCATTCGCCACTACGACGGTTCGACTTGGAGCTGGATGTGGTCCCCGACGGCCGCCTGGTTGCGCGACGTCTGGGGCAGCGGCGCAAGTGATGTCTACGCGGTCGGCGAAAACGGAACGATCCTCCACTACGGAAGCGGGCCCCCGATCCCAGGCCAGCTCATGAACCCAGGCTTCGAGACGCCCGCCTACACCACCGGTGGCTGGCCCACGGGCTTCGGCTACTGGCGAGGTGACTACTCCGAGATCGTGACAGCGGATAACGGTATCGCCCCCTCCGAGGGGGATCGCATGCTCAAGTTCATCGCCACGAGCGGGCCAAACGCTCCGGCCAGCACCGGAGCGTCGCAGGTCGTTCAACTCGTGGACCTGCGGGGGCTGAGCGCCCAGATCGCCGAGGGATACACGCACGCCAGGTTCCGCGCCCGGTTCAATCGTGTGACGGGCGACGCGCAGACGGATACCCGGTTCACGACCGACCTCTTTGCCTATGCCGGCGAGCCGAACAGCTTCCCCACACAGTTCAATCAATCCACCCATCTGGGTCGCGGAAGGGGGGCCGTCATTTCCGATGGCGACCCGAATACCTGGCAATCGGCGACCGCGGAATTGACACTGCCGGTCGGCACGGACTTCATTGCCGTCGTTGCGGCCGCCGAGGAGAACATCTACAACGACACGACCGAACCCGAATTCGACGGCCACTACTGCGACGCGGTGACGTTAGAGGTCTTCCGTTCGGAGCACGTCCTGACCTTGAGCGTGGTGAACGGCTCCTGGGGTTCGGTGGAGGCAGAGCCCAATCTCTCGACCTACCCGGCGGGGACCCCCGTCACGCTGACGGCCACTCCGATCGAAGGCAAGTACTTCCGGCATTGGGAGGTGTACGACCCGTGCCATCCGAATGATGCGAACTACGTGACATACGACGCCAACGAAACCACCACGATCGTCATGAACGCCGATCGTCAGGTAACGGCCGTCTTCAAGTGCAGCAGCGGTGTCGAGCAGATGTTGCTGCTGGCGATCGTTGGATTGTGTGTCTTGGGATTCGTCGCCCGATGGCGACGGCAGCGACGGTAGGAATCTGGTGGCGGGTGAAACCCGTCCCACCCGGCTCAGGGGCCATCAAGAAACGGAGGAACAGGACAATGAGACAACGGGCGTGCATCCTTGGGGTGATGGGAGTGGCGGTTGGGGTTTGGTTCAACGCATCGGCGGTGGGGGAATCGGTTTGGACATGGCAGAACCCCTCACCACAGGGGTGTGACCTCAACGGTACGTGGGGCAGTTCGCCGAATGACATCTTTGCCGTGGGCGGCCTCGGCACCATCATGCACTGCAATGGTTCCGCTTGGTCGGTTATGGCAGGCGTGAACGATGGGCAGCTATACGGGGTCTGGGGGACAGCGGCGAACAACGTATATGCCGTCGGCGCAACCCCCTCCGGGTCCGCCGGTCAGATTCTTCGCTACGACGGTGCGACCTGGTCTCTAGTGACTACGACGACTCATGTGCTGACCGCCCTTTGGGGGAGCGGGCCTACGAATATCTTTGCCGTGGGGGTGGCCGGAACCATCCTTCGCTACGACGGGGCCGCTTGGTCGTCCATGTCGAGCGGCACGACACATGACCTCATGGCCGTCTGGGGCAGTGGGCCCAATGACGTCTTCGCCGCGGGTGGCTCCGGCACGGTTGTGCACTTCAACGGCTCGACGTGGGTAGCTACATCCATCGGGACGACCCGCACCCTCAGAGGTTTGTGGGGCTTTGGCTCCAACAATGTCTTTGCCGTCGGGGACGTCGGCATCCTGGCGCACTATGACGGCTCAAGCTGGTGGGTTGGGGGTGAGGTCTCGTCCTCGAACTTCACCAGTATCTGGGGCACCGCTTCGAACAACGTGTACATAACTGGTAAGATGGAGAGAGGCGTGATCTGGCTCTTCAACGGTTCGACCACGTCGATCGTTTGTCGAGCCTCAACCTCTCGACTCAACGCCGTTTGGGGTACTGCCTCAGACAATATCGTCGCGACCGGCAATGGCGGTACCGTGGTGGAGTACGACGGTTCAACTTGGTCGAATATCCTGAGCTCGGTGACCGGGGGAGTTGCCGTCAACCTACCCAAGTTCGGCGGGAGCGGCCCCAACGACATCTACCTGACCGGCTATTACGTTAAGCCCCTGCACTATGACGGCGCGTCGTGGTCTGCCGTCGTTCCGGGCGCGACCTTTGGCATCTATGGTGTTTGGGCCGGCGCCCCAGACGATGTCTGGCTGGTCGGCGAGTCGGGGCATGTCTCACACTACAACGGGGTGAGTTGGTCGAACGTATCATCCTTCACACCACGCAGCATTTGGGATGTGTGGGGCACGGGTCCCAACGACGTCTTTGCCGTGACCAGCTATGGTTGGGTGCACCACTATAACGGAACGAGTTGGTCCGCAGAGAGTGCTTCGGGCACATCTGACGGAATCAGCCTCTGGGGCAGCGGGCCGAACGACGTGTTTGTCGTCGGTGGTGGCGGTGGCATCGGGCACTACAACGGTTCCGCTTGGTCGGCGATGACCAGCGGTACCACAAACAAGCTTTGGGATGTGTCGGGCACAGCTCCCAACAATGTCTTCGCGGTGGGCAACTCAGGCACCATCCTCCACTATGACGGGACGACATGGTCCCCGATGCCCAGCGGGACGACCGTGAATCTCACCGCCGTCTGGTGTGGCGGAACGAACGACGTGTTCGCCTCCGGCTATATGGGCGACGTTCTCCACTACGACGGTGTGAGCTGGTCGACCATTCATACCGGAACGTCGGACCTGCTTGAGGGTATGTGGGGTACCGGACCCGGGAACATCTTCTTTGCAGGTTACGATGGAGCAATCCTGAACTACCGCGCCCGCGTTCTGAAGATCGACTCCGTCAACGGGTCCTGGGGGCAGGTGTCCTGGGATCCGGCACCGAGCCTTGCCAATCCGCTCCGCTACGCGCCGGGGACCCCCGTCACGCTGACCGCGACGCCGATCGAAGGCAAGTACTTCCGGCACTGGGAGGTGTATGACCCGTGCCATCCGAATGACGCGAACTACATGACGATCGATGCGAACAATCCGATGACCCTCGTCATGAACGCCGACCATCAGGTAGCGGCTGTCTTCGCATGCGGCACGGGCGCCGAGCAGACGCTGCCGTTCCTGGTGATCGGGCTTTGCGCGTTGTGTCTCATCAAGAACAAGCGATGAAGGATGATCCTGATCGGCCCCCGGCCGTTCGTGGATCGCGTTCTGCCGCTTCATTGCACGAGGAGCCGAGCCATGAACGTGTCAGCACGTGTGCCGCTGGCCATGAGTGTACTGGTCGGCAGTCACTGCGGCCTTGCATCAGGGGCTGAATGGGGACCCATGACCAGCGGAACGACACAGATCCTCTGGGACGTATGGGGTACCGGCCCGAACGATGTCTTCGCCGTCGGATATCAAGGCAGAATCCTGCATTATCCTGGCTCACCCGGGTTCCAGCTCACGATCCGCAACGCAAACCCGGCTTGGGGTGATGTCGTGGGCCCTGGTGACACTTCATACGCGCCCGGGACCCTCGTTACCTTGAAGGCTATTCCCAGTGCGCTGCCCGGGACATGGCGCATGTACCTCTACGATCCGAACTATCCGGGCGACATGAACTATGCGACCTACGGCCCGGCCAATTCCTTCATCGGGCACTTCTCTCACTGGGAGGTCGACGACGCCAATCACCCCGGTGACGCAAACTGCACCACAATCGACGCCAACAGTTCGATGACGATCGTCATGAACGGCAATCGCTACGTAACGGCCTTCTTCGCATGCGGCAGCGGCGTGGCACAGGCCTTGCCGCTGATCATGCTCGGCATGGGAAGTGCCTGTCTGTGGGGCGTTTGCCGGAGATCGCACCGGATGAGTCGCATCCCAAGCGGCCCGCCAAGATCACGATGAGGTCCGTTGGGTGGGTGAGCTTCCGCTCTCCGAACCACAGCGAGGTCCAGTCGCACGGTGATCGCAGGTACGCCGCCCCAGGTTAGGGGGTAGCGTCGCAAGGCGAATCTTCATCATCTTCGTGACTTGGCGGCTCCGCCGAATCCATCTCGTATGACCTCGGATCTGGGTGTATGATGTCTCACATTCCCGGGCACACCGCCTGGAGTCCATTCGAGGAGTTACATCATGTCCATAACCCGTCGGCAATTCGTCAAGCAGAGTGTGGCCACCGGCGCTGCAATGGCACTTCCATGGGTCCTGCCCTCTCGCGTTTTGGGGGCCAACGAGGAGATCCGTGTCGGGGTCATCGGCCTGGGCAATCGAGGCCTCGGCTGTCACATCCCTCGGATGGCGGCACAGAAGGGCGTTCGAGTGGTAGCCGTGTGCGATCCGGATCGGGAACGATTGAATCGTGCGGTCGCGTCGATCGAGAAGGATCGCCACTACAAGCCGCTGGGCTTCGTCGATTGTCGCAAGATGCTCGAGATGAAAGACCTGGACGTCGTGTGCGTTGCGACGATGCAGTACTGGCACGCCCTCCAGGTCATCTGGGCCTGCCAGGCGGGCAAACACGTGTACGTCGAGAAGCCGGTCGGCCATTTCATCTGGGAAGGGCGGCAGATGGTGAACGCCGCCCGGAAGTACGACCGCCTCGTGGAGGTGGGCACCCAGAGCCGTTCTCAGAAGACGGTGATTGAGACGATGGCCTATATCAAGGAAGGCCACCTGGGAAAGGTCCGCTATATCACATGCTTCGCCAACAAGCCGAGGACCTCCATCGGCAAGCGGACCGAGCCGCTGCCGATCCCCGAGACGCTGGACTACGAGCTCTGGTGCGGACCGGCTCGAAAGGATCCGATCTATCGCGACCGCATCCAATACGACTGCAGCTTCACATGGAATATGGGCGACGGTGAATCGTGCAATCAGGGCGTCCATGAGATCGATGTCGCCCGGTGGCTCCTGGGAGAGAATCAGCTTCCGCGTCGCGTGATCAGCCTTGGGGGGCGGTTTGTCTTCAACGATGCCGGAGATGTTCCCAACACACAGATCATCTACTACGACTTCCCCACGGCGCCGGTGTTGTACGAAGTCCACAACCTGACCAGGGCCAAAGCTTCGAAAGACCGTGCCGACTTCCTGGGTGTGGCCACCGATGTCTGTGTCCACTGCGAAGGCGGACGTGTCATGATGAGGTCCGGCCTGGTCTTCGATCGTGACGGCAAGGAGATCAAGAAGTTTACCGGGGGCGAGGACCACATCGAGAACTTCATCAAGGCGGTTCGAAGCGGGCGTCGCCAGGACCTTCATGCTGACATTCTGGAAGGACACATCTCTACGGCCATCTGTCATGCCGGTAACATCTCCTACCGACTGGGCAAGCCGGCTACGGTCGGCGAGATGCGGGCTGCCGTCAACGAGGTGCCGTTGTTCGATGAGATGCTGAGCAGATTCCTGACGCACCTCAAGGCGCACGAGATCGATCCCGACGCCAGGACGGTCACACTCGGGCCTTGGCTTGAGTGCGATCGTCAGAACGAGAGTATCAAGAACCATCCGGAAGCCGGCCGTATCGTCAAGGGCTTCTATCGCGAGCCGTGGAATCTTGCGCAGATCGACGCCTGAGGTGAGGTCCGCGATCGATTCTGGAGAAATGAATAAGGGGTGCGTCCTTCAGATTCGGACGCACCCCTTTGCACATACCTGTTGAGTGTCCAGACGGGCTACTTCCGTCGTCGTGACACGCGGGTGATCAGCACACCCGTGCCGAGCATGAAGGCAAGCATCGGCAACATCTGGTTCACCCCGCTGCCGCACTTGAACTTGGCTTCCACTTCGGTGCTGGCATTTATGGTCAACGGCAGCACGAGTGGATTGGCGAGGGTATTGGGATCGATGACGACAATGTAGTTGCCGTCGCCCGGATGGGCGGGATCATACAGCGTCCATCCGTCGAAGGACTTGCCGGAAATCGGCGTTGCCGTCAGTGTCACCAGACTGCCGGCCGGATAGGCCGGCAGGTTCGGCTCCACCAGAATCGTTCCCCATTCGGGGTGTAGCACAGTCAGGATGAGCGTGCAGGCCACCGCGAAGTTGGCCGTGACACTCTTATTGGCGTCCATCGTGACGGTGGTCGGGTTCGTGGATCCCGAGGCGCCACCGCTCCATGATCCAAAAACGTAACCCAGGTTGGCCGACGCTGTGAGCGTCACGACAGTTCCGTAGGCGTACTTCCCATCGATGTCGGGGGCAGGGGAGGCCTGGACAGATCCCGTACCGGCCGGTGCCACGGCTATCGTCAACTGATGACGAAGCTGGGAGAAGTTCGCCGTGACGGTCTTGTCGCCCGTCATGGTGATCTGGACGGGGTTGGTCGACCCCGAAGCGTCGCCGCTCCACGTACTGAACGAGTAGCCGCCGGTGGCCGTGGCCGTCAAGGTCACGACGGTCCCATAGGCGTACTTGCCATCTCCGCCGGGTGCCGGATTGGCCGATATCGAGCCAGTTCCCGATGGATCAACATTCAACGTCAGGGTGTGGCTGAGTTGCGAGAAGCCTGCCGTTACGCTCTTGTTACCGTCCATGGTCACGGTCGTCGGGTTGGTCGTCCCCGAGGCGTCGCCGCTCCAACCCGTGAACGAGTAACCCGCCGCCGGGTTGGCCGTCAGCGTGACGACGGTCCCATAGGCATACTTCCCGTCACCACCGGGTGCGGGGCTGGCACCGATAGTCCCGCCTTCGGTGGGACTCGCCGTGAGCGTCAGGGAGTATCGCAACTCACCGAAGTTGGCTGTAACACTCTTGTTGGCGTTCATCGTGACGGTGGTTGGGTTGGCCGACCCCGAGGCATCGCCGCTCCAACTCGTGAACGAGTACCCCGCCGCTTGACTGGCCGTCAGCGTCACAACGGTGCCGTAGGCATACTTGCCGTCACCACCGGGTGCCGGGCTGGCTCCGATGGTTCCGCCTGCCGTCGGATTCGCCGTGAGTGTCAGGGTGTATCGAAGTTCGCCGAAGGTGGCGGTGACACTCTTGTTGGCGTTCATCGTGACGGTGGTCGGGTTGGTCGACCCCGAGGCGTCGCCGCTCCAACTCGTGAACGAGTACCCTGCCGCCGGGTTGGCTGTCAGCGTCACGACGGTTCCGTAGGCATACTTCCCGTCACCACCGGGAGCCGGACTGGCTCCGATGGTTCCGCCCGCCGTCGGACTTGCCGTCAGCGTCAGGGAGTATCGCAGTTCGGTGAAAGTGGCCGTGACGCTCTTGTTGGCGTTCATCGTGACGGTGGTCGGGTTGGTCGACCCCGAGGCGTCGCCGCTCCAACTTGTGAACGAGTAACCCGCCGCCGGGCTGGCCGTGAGCGTTACCACCGTGCCATAAGCATACTTGCCGTCACCGTCAGGAGCCGGACTGGCGCCGATGGTTCCACCCCCGCTTGGACTGGGTGTGAGTGTCAGCGTATAACGAGCCTGGGCAAAATTCCCGGTCACGCTCTTGTTGCCGTTCATGGTCACGGTCGTCGGGTTGGTCGACCCTGACGCATCACCGCTCCAGCTACTGAACGAATACCCCGTGTTGGGGATGGCGGTGATGGTCACCACCGTGCCATAGGTGTACTTCCCATCACCACCCGGCGCGGGATCCGTGTTGAAGTAGCCGGTGTCCGCGGGGCTCGCCGCAAGCGAAAGGCTGCAGCCCGTGGTATTGAAGTTGGCCGTGACACTCGTGTCGCCACTGATTGTGACAGTTGTCGGATTGGTCGAGCCCGAGGCGCCGCCGCTCCAGTTGCTGAAGACATAACCGCTGTTGGCGTTTGCGGTCAGGGTCACTACCGTGCCGTTGTCGTACTTCCCGTCACCACCCGGTGCCGGGCTGGCGCTGATGGTTCCGGCTCCGGTCGGATTGGAGGTCAGCGTCAGCGTGTAACGAACCGGCGTGAAGTTTGCGGTGACGCCCTTGCTCTTGGTCAACTTGACGGAGACAGGATTCGTCGACCCTGAGGCATCTCCACTCCAATTGCTGAATGTGTAACCGGTCGCGGCCGTGGCCGTTACAGAGACAGTGGCGTTCGGGTCATAGAACACCGCGCTGGGCGACGTTGAGACCGTTCCGCCGCCGATGGGGCTCACTTTCGTGGCAAGCGTGTACACCTGCATCAGATAGCCGCGGGGTTTGCCCGTGCTGTTGTACGTGGCAGTTCCGACGATCTGCCCCTGCGTATTGATGCTGGTCGCCGTGTTCAGCGTGTAGCCGGAACTGCCGGCCACGGTATTGAGGTTGACGAGCTGCCCATCTTTGTACGCAACGGCCACAGACTGTCCGCTGGTATCGAAGGCGGCTCCGACAATGATCCCCCAATCGTTGATGAACATGGCCGTTGTGGTCGGGCGTCCCGAAAGTACGCCCAAATCGGTCATCGTGCCGTTCTGATAGAGGAACGAGTGGCCGGTCCCACCGCTTGACGTCGAGATACCGATGATCTGTCCCGAATTGTTGATGCCGATAGCCTCGCTGCTGGCGTCATAGCCAGGCAGGACTCCGAGGTTCGACATGACGCCGTTCTGCCAGAAGAAGGCACGAACGGGTGCCGGCGAACCGGGCATGTCGGCCTTTCCAACGATCTGGTTGCTGTCATTAAGGTCCCAGCAGAAGCTGGCGGAACCGCCCAGTGTTCCGAGGGAGGTCACAACGCCGCTCGACCATCGGAGGAACGCGTGCTGAACATTGGGATCGCCTGAACTGGCCCAGCTTCCGGCGATGTGCCCACCGCTATTGATCGCGTAGGCGCCACTCAGGTCTGTGCTGCTGCCCGTCATCGAGCCGAGGTCGATCAGACTTCCTGAACCTTGCCAGAGAAAGGCATGGTTCTTGGTGTCGTCGTCGGCGGAGGCATTGATGCCTACGATGTAGTTGGAATCGTTGATACCACGACCGCCGCTCATGCCAAATGTGCCCGATCCGGAAATCGTACCTAGATCGGTCGTTGTGCTACCCCTGAAGGCGATGGCATGGGGCAGGTGATATTGAAAGATGATGTAGTTGACCAGGATAGTAGACCACCCTGTGACCACCCCGTTGTTGTTGATGTTGATGGGGGTCGTAGGGTAGTTTGCATCTGAGTCCAGACTGGGGATGGCCGTTACAGAATACGAGGCCCCCAGGACGGGAAGTGACCCCATGATCACAACCGCCAAGGAAGTGTACACTGCCAGCCGGCTCATTCGAGAGAATTTCCGATCCATCACTTTGCCCCTTCGGTTGGATGTGACTGACGGGATAAAGCCAAACCTGTGACCAAGTGTCCACCGTGTTACATGGGGTGGTCAGTACAGAGTGACATAACCCTAGAGATGAGCTTCCTGTCCCTTACCAACCACTAACTGACTATTACACGGTGGGGGGGGGTAAGTCAAGCGCCGGCCTCTTTTGCGATGTGAAGAAAGGACTATCGAAAGTGCCCAAAGCGGCCCTCTCCTCAGGACACAGCTGCCTTCTCGGGGGCGGCTGCAGCTCTCAGACGTCACCGGTCGGGGGAGTTCCTGTTGAGGCGACAGGCCGATCGCCATGGGTCACGGTTGAGACGGCTGTCATCAGATAAACGGTACTATGGATACATAGTCATGCAAAGGCGATCCTTTTGCTATAGGTCATTGTGGTTCCAGCCCGATAAAATAAAAGGTCCAAGAGCGCCAACAACGTTACTGTGCGCGCACAATGGGGCATCGCGGACGCGGAGGCCTCGCCGCGGGCGTTTTCGAGTACTGCGACGTGATAGAGCACAGGCAAAGAACAGACGGAAATGCCCTGGGGGCGACGCGGGCATCGTCCCTCGTCGGTCGACATGTCTACATGATCGGTATCGGCGGATCCGGCATGTGCGGTCTGGCGTCCGTGCTCATCCGTAATGGGGTGTTGGTCAGCGGCAGCGATCGGCTCGAGTCGGCGGGGACTCGGCGTCTGGCGGAGGCGGGTGCGAAGATCTTTGTTGGGCACAGACTGGACAACCTTCCCGAGCGTGTCGACCTCGTCGTGGCATCTGCCGCGGTCAAGGAGGGAAACCCGGAGATGATCGAGGCCCGTCGGCGCGGGTTGGAGGTCATCAAGTACGCAGCGCTGCTTGGGCGTTTGATGCGGCAGTATACGGGTATTGCCGTGGCAGGCACTCACGGGAAGAGTACGACGACGGCCTTGCTGGCCTTCATTCTGAATCGTGCCGGTCTGGACCCTACGTTTGTGGTGGGTGCAACGTGTGCACAGCTTGGTGGCGGGTCGGCGGCGGGGGGCGGCAAGTACTTCGTGGCCGAGGCGTGTGAGTACGATCGCTCGTATCTCAACCTCGCACCGAGACTGGCGACCGTCCTCAATGTCGAGGAAGACCATCTGGACTGTTATCCGAATCTGGAGGCGATTATCGAATCGTTCGCGGCGTTCTGTTCGTTGGTGCCGTCGGACGGAGTCATCATTGCCAACAACGAGGACCGCTCCGTTGCCGCGGCCACATCCAACGCGATGGCCACGGTCGAGCGTTTCGGCTTTGACGCCAAGGCCGACTGGTGGGCGGACGCCTTGACGGTGGACAAGGGGCGCTATTCGTTTGACCTTTGCCATCGGCGAGACTGCCTCGGAAGGGCAACCTTGCTCTTGGCGGGCCGTCACAATGTGGCCAATGCTTTGGCAGCCGGGGCGATTGCATGGCACTGCGGCGTTACGCCCGAACGGATCATCTCGGCCATCGGTGAGTTTCAGGGTACGGATCGCCGGATGACCGTGCGCGGACAGATCAACGGGGCTACGGTGGTCGATGACTATGCGCACCATCCCACAGCGGTACAGGTTACCCTCAAAGCGATTCGCCAAGCCTTCGAGCCGCGTCGCTTGTGGGTCGTCTTCCAGCCCCATCAGCATTCGCGGACTCGGCTGCTGCTGAACGATTTTGCCCGCAGTTTCGGTCAGGCGGACGTGGTGGTGGTGCCGGACATCTATTTCGTGCGCGACAGCGAACTGGAACGGAGTCTGATCGGCTCGCGGGACTTGGTGGAGCGGATCGCGGCCAACGGCGGTGAGGCGTTGTATGTTCCCGCTCTGAACGATGTGACGGAGCTTCTGCGTCAGCGTGTGTCGCCCGGCGACGTCGTGGTCACCATGGGGGCGGGGGACGTATGGAAGGTGGCTGATGAGCTTGTTCAGCGGGTTTGAGAATGTCTGTCAGGAGCATGTGCCGCTCAGCCAGTACACATGGTACGGCCTGGGAGGGCCCGCGCGCTTCCTGCTCCGCCCGACGTCCGATGAGCAGTTGCACGAGATCTTCAAGCGATGCCGGGAGAATTCCCTGCCAATCTATGTTCTGGGCATGGGGGCGAATCTGCTGGTGTGCGAGGCGGGCGTCAACGGGGCGGTCATCAAGCTCGACGGCGAGCGGTTCAGCCAGATCACGGTTGAAGGCGATGTGGCAAAGGTCGGGGCAGGGGCGGATCTTCGTCGTGTGCTGATCCGGACCGTTCGGGAGGGGTTGGCGGGCCTCCACTGCCTGGCGGGGATCCCGGGCAGCGTGGGTGGTGCGATTCGGATGAACGCTGGCGGGGCATGGGGCGACATCGGCAGCCTGGTGCAACGCGTGCATGTGATGGACGCTAACGGGCAGCGCTATGTCCGAGAGCGAGATGAGTTGGTTTTCGAATACCGTCGCACGAGTCTCGCCGAACCGATCATACTCGCTGCCGAGTTCCAGTTGACGTCGAGCGACTCCAAGCAGGTTCTTCAGCAGGTTCGCGAGATCTGGACCTACAAGAAGAACACGCAGCCCCTGCGGGTTCGCAGTGCCGGGTGCGTGTTCAAGAACCCCCGGCAGATGTCGGCGGGGGCACTGATCGATCAGGCGGGCCTGAAGGGGCTCACTGTGGGCGGGGCCATCGTCTCGACGCGGCATGCGAACTTCATCGTGGCGCGACCGGGCACCAAGCCGTCGGAAGTGCTCAAACTGATTGCCATCGTACGCGAGAAGGTCTGGGAGAGGTTCGGCGTTCATCTGGAGTTGGAGATTCAGGTGTGGTAAAAGCGCAAGGGACAACCGGCGGGGCGCGTCGCGGCGATCGGACGATCACACCTCTCAACATCACGGTGTTGATGGGCGGGTGCAGCGCCGAACGGGAGGTCAGCCTGAATTCAGGCCAGGCGATCGCCGATGCCCTCGAGTCGATGGGACACCGCGTTCTTCGTGCGGATGTCCGTCCGGACGACCTGTCGGCTTTGGACCGGCCGGCGGACATGATGTTTCTGGCCATGCACGGGACCTGGGGTGAAGACGGGCAGTTGCAGGCGATTCTGGAGCAGCGGGGCTTGCGCTACTGTGGCTGCAATCCGGAGGCCAGTGCCCTGGCCATGAATAAGATTCTGACCAAACGCCGATTCGTCGAGATGGGCGTCCCTACCGCACCGTTTGAGCATGTCACGGCGTCGAATATGGCTCGAGTCGTCGAGGCTTTCATCGTGCCGGCGGTCGCCAAACCTGTTGCCGAGGGCAGCAGCGTGGGCTGTTCCATCTGCAAGGAGCGGGCGGCATTCGCAGAGGCGGTGGGGGGGCTGGTGGCTGGCTATGGTGAGGCATTGGTGGAACGGTACATCGATGGCACGGAACTGACCGTGGGGGTCTTAGGTGATGAGGTGCTGCCCCCGTGCCAGGTTCGACCGAAGGGTGAGTTCTACGACTATCACGCGAAGTATCTCGCGAGCGATACCGAGTATCTGTTTGACATCAATCTTCCGGGCGGCGTCCTGGCCGAGGTTCAGAGACTGACCCTGGAAGCGTTTCGTGCCGTCGGTTGCAGGGATTTCTCGCGGATCGACTGGATCATCGAGGCCGGGACGAATGAACCGTTCTGCCTGGAGATCAACACGATTCCCGGGTTCACAGACCACTCGCTTCTACCGAAATCGGCGGCCAGAGTGGGAATCGGATTTGCGCAACTGTGTCAAAGGATTGTCGAGATGACGATGTCTCGATAGATCGGAAGGGCGGCAAAGGACTGCTGACCCACACGAGGGGACACGGGCATTGTCGGAGCCACCGGAGGGCACGCAATGAGCAAGGGAAGAAAAACACGATCGAGTCATGGTCCGTCCTGGACCCACCGGATGGTGGGATCGCTTCGCCGGATTTCGTGGCGAGCGGTTCTCCACGGGGTGTTCAATGTCCTGGTGATTACAGGGCTGGGGGCGGGCGTGTGTTTCGGCATGCCTTTCCTCGACCGCTTCGTGAACGGCCTTCCGGAATACCACCGACCGCTCGATATTCGCCTGGTCGAATTGCCGGAATGGCTGGAGGCGAATCCGCACGTTCCCCAGCGGATTATCGAGTTCATCGGCCTGGAACCCAGGGACCAGCGATTGGACCAGGGGCTGGCACAACGTCTGGGCCGTCGGCTCAGCGCCAATGGATGGGTCAGACGCGTCAAGCAGGTCAATGTCGGCTCGGATGACGTCATCCGCATTCAATGCGACTATCGAGAGCCTGTGGCCTGGGTGATGCACGCGGGCTGCTACTACCTGGTCGATGCGGAGGCGGTGCGGCTGCCCGGTCGGTACTCCCCGGATGAGGTGAGCCGCGACGGCGGGCTGCTGGTCGTTTCAGGGGTCAAGATGCCTGCACCCGATGACGGCCGGGTGTGGGAAGGGGCCGATTTGAGGGTGGGGCTTCAAATGGTTGCATTACTTCGCGATCGCACCTACCGCAATCAGATCGCCGAAGTGGTGGTCGAGAACTACGGAGGACGACGAGATCGTCGTCGGAGCCACATCGAGCTGATGACCGACAGCGGATCGAGGATCCGTTGGGGGCGCGCTCCCGGTGAGGAGATTGACGAGCCAACGGCCGAGCAGAAACTGGCACAGCTCCAAGGGCTCTGGCGCGACTATCACCGGGTCGATATGGGCAGGGCATGGGTTGACGTTCAGGTGTGGCCCGATCAGGTGAGCGTGCCGACGTGTGGTTGGCAGGACGGGGTCAAGCAGCGAAGTTGAGCCCGCCGGGTGTGGTGAAACAACGAAGCCGAATCTACAATATAGACTTGGGCTTCGGTTGTGGGCGGGGCGTTCGAGGCACACAGAATGTCGTTTCAGAGTGAAGTCATCAACCGGATCGTTCAGTTGATCCACACATGCGTGCCGGCGGAGAACCTCTCTTCGGCGACGTGGCCCGCTTTGGCCTGTGTGGTCGTTGGACTGATCCTTGTTTTCTGTGGCGCCAAGGTGATCCGCGGACTCCTGATCCTGATGGGAGGTATCGTCGGCGGCTACGCGGGCTACGTCGTGGCCGGATACTTGGGTAAACCGGTCGCGCTCTGCGTCGTCAGTGGGGGTGTGGCTGCGGTCTTGATCAGCTTGGTGCTGGTCAAGCTGTGGATTGTCCTTCTCAGTGGTGTCCTGGCCGGCAGCGTGGCACTAATCGTCTTCTGTGCCTATGAGGGGGTTCCCAGGCGGTTCGAGGAGTTCGCCCGCCATCGTCAGACACCCGTGGCTAGTGCGGACAGCGAGTTTCCACTACCGGATCACAAGACCGCTTCTGCAAGGTCCACAGGAGGAATCCTGGAAGTCGTAGGGCCTTTTGTGGAGGAGTTGCATCGCCGCAGGGACCCCTTGTTGAGGGATGCGGTCATCTGCGTCGCCACGGCGGCGCTGGTAGGGGGGGTTCTGGGTGTGGTCCTCGTTCGCTGGACCATGATTCTGTGGACGTCGCTGGTGGGTATCGGACTGGCCGTTGGCGGCGGGGGAGTCCTCATCGCCGGTCCTCGCCCCGAGTGGCATGATTACGTCATTCGACACGCGGCAGAATTCCTATTGGCCACGTCTGTCGTGTGGTTTCTGGGAATGCTTGTTCAATGGCATGGAACAAGGATGCGTTCGGCTGGAGTCTCCCGGCCGCCCGATGCCTTCGGTCAGATCTCCGGCGCCACGCATTAGGCACAGGAGAGTTATGTTGCCGTAAACACGTCGTTCGGGTCGGTCGTCCATGATTCAAGGATAACACGTCGTGCAAGACTTCTTTTCTGCTCCGACAAGATGGGTAGGCACCCTTCAGGGAACGGACATGGCGTGGGGGGTGATCCTGGTCGTTACAGGGTTGATCTACTGTCTTGCCGGGTGGCGCGTGTTCAAGGCGCTGATGGTTGTGAACATGGGTTGCCTGGGCGCAATGGGCGGCGCCCAGTTGGGTTGGGCGATCTATGGAGCGTCCTGGCTGATGCCCGCCGTTTTGGGGTTAGTCGGGGCGATCGTCCTGGGCTACTGTGCCGTTCCCCTGGCGCGTTGGGCGGCCTGTCTATGGGGAGCGATCATCGGAGCTCTGGTGGGAGCGCTCCTGGCCAGTACATTCGGGACGGGCCTGGAAATCCTTCTGACGGGGGCTGCTGCCGGTGCTGTCATCACCGGGAGCATGGTCTTCGTCGCGTTCGAACACGTCGTCATTCTGTTCTTCAGTTTCCAGGGGGGGATCATGACGATCGTGGGGGCGCTGATTCTCACGAGCGAACAGGGCGGTTTCATGAAGTCCTTCCGAGACACCGCCGAAAGAAGTGGATGGCTCCTGCCCTTCTGCGTGATTGCCATGACCGTGATCGGCGCATCCCTTCAGTTCGGGGGGCTTCGTGCTGGTGGGACCGGTCGAATAGCCACATCACGCAATGTCCGGTAATGCGGTCGATATTCCAATTCGGAGTGAATGCTTCACGAGAATCGGCGATGACTTCACGACGTTCCTTTGCCTTGCCTCTCATTGAATCGTATTCTTAGGCAGCCCGCAGAATCGGGTGTGTATCGCCGTTGGAGGGACCAGGTGATGAATGCACCAAGACATTGCCTGGGACGCATCAGGTCGTTGTTTGCCTCCGAGGAGGGAACTTCGGCTACTGAATACGCCATTCTGTTGGCAGTATTGATTCTGGGAGCCATGGCGGCCATGGAGGGAATCGGTTCACGCGTGCAGAACATCTACAATATCATCGACGGTGCGATGCCGGAGATGTGACGCGGCGTGTGTCGGATTCCGCAGAACTGTCAACGGGGTTAAGAACCCTCGTCTTGTGCCAGGACGAGGGTTCTTCTCATTGAGGGGACTATCTCAGAGGGGTCGCTCCAAGAGCTGGGGCCCGTTAAGATGGCGCCCGTCTTGCATGACGGGGAGTCCCAGACATGATGATAACGGTTCGCCTTCCTGCCGCTGTGGGGATAACGCTGGGCGCATGGATGACGTGCCTTTACTCGCCCGTGCTGAAGGCAGAACGGGAGACGCTTCGGCGGGGGGATTCCAACCCGAAGGTCATCAAACACACACCGCTGGGAGTCTTCGGCAGCGATTACGTTCGTCTGGGCGATCTCAACGGCGACGGTATGCTGGAGGTCCTGTGCATCCAGGCCTATGCCCCCGGCAATCCACCGGGCTATCAGGGCGGTGAACACGTCTCGGTTATCACGTGTCTGACCGCGATCGATCTGGACGGACGCGTGCTTTGGCAGGTGGGCAAGCCCGACCTCAAGAACCTCTACTGCGGGGGGGATCATCCGGTTCAGATATACGACTGGAACGGGGACGGACGGAACGAGGTGATCTACATCCCCGACCGGAACAATGTCCTTACCGTTCTGAACGGCGCCACGGGCGAAGTCCTCAAGGCGGAGAAGATCTGCGGCGGCCATGACAGCCTCCTCTTCGCCGACTTCAGCGGAAAGGGTGCCGCTCTGGACCTGATGGTCAAGGATCGATACGAGAACTTCTGGGTCTTCGACCGGAACCTGAAGCTGCTGTGGTCGGCCCCGAACTGCAATCCCGGCCATTATCCGATGGAGTATGATGTCGACGGCGATGGGAAGACGGAGCTGATGTGCGGGTACTCGCTCTATTCGCACGATGGCCGTGTCCTGTGGAGACGTTCCGAATTGGGGGGGCACTGCGACGCCGTGTATATCGATGACATGGACGGCGATGGCAGGGCCGAGATCGCCATCGCTGCCAGTCATGGTGAGGTTTCCGAGCAGGCGACGTTGCTCGACGCCAACGGGAAGGTCCTCTGGCGGAAGGTCTGCGATCACTGTCAGTTCGCGCTGATCGGTCGTTTTCGGCCCGACCTGCCTGGCAAACAGGTCTGCTTCGTGGATCGTCAGATCTATCGCTTTCCCGACGGCCATCGGGATGCCGAGGTGGCGATCTACACCCAGGGGGGTGAGAAGCTCTTGGGGCTTCAGCTCAACGCCGGGGATACCAGCGGGGCGATGCGTATTGACCGCTGGACATCGGACCCGAACGAGAACGTTCTGGGTATCCACTCGATGATGTATGCCCCGCCCTGTCTGATCGACGGACGGGGGCGGCGCATAGCGGTGTTTCCATTTCCCGAGGCCATCGAGAAGAAAGCTGCAGGTTCGGGAGGGGCCGATGAATATGGAGCCCTCACCTTCTTGCACGTCGACTGCTATGGCGATGAGCGCGAGGAGATCTTCCTGATCAATCATCGGGCCCTCTATGTGTGGACGAATGCCTCCGGTGGCGCAGCAGCTTCCCAGCCCCAGTGGAGCAGAGATCTGCGGAGGCAGTCACCTCGGTTCTTCAACAGCACCTCTTATTCCGGACGCGGTTAGCTCGATTCTGGATCGTGCCGGCGTGATCGCCTGGGTCGGAGTCCCCTTCGACTACCGTGCAGGGCGGCTCTGGGATGTCGTGCTCGGTCGCGAGGCTCCCGAGCTGGTGGGCTTTGAAAGGGGCAGCGCGGGTCGTTGTGCGAGGCGGCTCGTCGCGTTCGTCGTAGCACCGGCCGGCGGCGCCAGGGCCTTGGCGGTCGTGGTTGGCCGTCGAGGCGTTGGAAGTGTCGGAGGTATCGGCGCCTCAATCAGGATCGGCACGGACAGCCCCAGACGGTATACCGAAGTGTCCTGCCCGTCGGTGAGTTCCTTTCGGGCTCGGGCGGCGGCTGCCCGACGTTGCTCCGCGTATGCCAGCATCTGCCCGGCCTGCAACTGGCCGGCCCATCGATCCGCGATGTCGGCTCGCAGGAGTGCCACGGCTCGTCTTGCCGCGGGACGATCGGTTGGCTCAAACCACTTGTCCAGGAGAGCGTCCATCTGTATCGCCTGCGTGCTGGCCAGGGAATAGCTCCGTCGTTCAGTGAGCATCTGGCAGTAGAGGAAGCTTCTGAAGAAGTCGTAGGGCAATGTCGCGGGCTTGTTCGTCGCAGGGGGCGTCCCTCGCAGCGCCCGATCGGCACCCCCGGAATCACACTGCAGGGCCACGGACCAGAGGTTCGCCGCTGCCGCCGTTGCCGGTTGTCCGGCCCTCCCGACGGGTTGAAGTCGTGTGATCGCCTCGGCATGGTGACTGCCCTGGCCCAAGGCGATCAGCGCATCGGCCATGGCCGAGAGGTAGCTGGCGATCTGCTTTCGTTCGCTCAGGACCTTGTCGCTGGGCCGGCGAGGAGGGGCGTCCTTCTCGATCCGAGCGATCGACTGGGTGGCTTGCTCAAGGACTTTCCTGGCCTCCAGGGCCGGTTCAAGGATCTGCCGGCGTATCGCAGGGCCGCGGTCCCCGAGGAGCCATCGTGTTGCGGCGGCTTCGGTCTGCCGAGCGAGACGCAGGTTCCCAAGGGCCAGCAGTGTATCCACGCGGGCGAGAGGTTCGGAGGCAGACGTGGCTCTCTGGCCCAATCGGTCGGCTTCCTGACGCAGCGATCGGGCATACCCCTCTTCGTCCCGGACGCCTTTGGGATAGATCCGGGTGTCGAGGCGATACTCGATTCTTGAATTCGCCGGCCACGGGGCGGTGGCCTTCGATGAGGCCTGCGGGTCTGCCGCAAGCCCGATCAGTGCCGGGGCAGCGAGAAGCATGCAGGTGACGATTCCGAACATGGGTCCCCTTCACTCGGAGGCGAATTGGATGACCGAATGGACGGCGTACGGCTTGAGCTTCTCCCGTCCATTGAGAAACGACAGTTCGATCAGGAACGATACGCCCACGATCTCTCCGCCCAATGACTGGACGAGCTGACAACAGGCCTCCATCGTGCCGCCTGTGGCGAGAAGGTCATCGATCATCAGGACACGATCGCCCTTGGCGATGGCGTCCTCGTGGATCTCCAGTGAATCGGTCCCGTACTCTAGCTGATAGCTGGCGCGGCGTGTCTTGCCCGGCAGCTTCCCCGGTTTGCGGATCGGTACGAATCCCGCGGACAGCGCCTGAGCGACGGCGGTTCCGAAGATGAATCCGCGGGACTCGGCGCCGCAGACAAGGTTGACTCCCTTGCCACGATAGGGTTGTGCGAGGTACTCAACCGCCAACGCCAGGCTGGCGGGGTCGCGCAGCAGTGGAGTGATGTCCTTGAAGACGATGCCCGGTTTTGGGAATCCGGCAATATCGCGAATGCGATGCGTCAAGTCTCCGCAGGTCGGAAAAGGCAATCCGGTCAGTTCATCCATGCGATCGACTCCCTAAGAATGCGCTCGGCAGCGATCCGGTATGCCCCACAGGAGCAACCATGGGGATGATAGGCGATGGCGAGATCTGCCGCAAGACGGAGCGAATAAACGCAGAGAGAGACGCTACAGCAGCTCTCGGGCGATGACCTTCTGCTTGAACAACTCCATTCCCTCGCGATGACGATCGGTCAATCGGTAGTCCAGGTACTCGATGAAGTAGCGTCGGGCAATCTCAACCGGCCAGCCTGCCCGTGGTGCTTCGATGACAGATATCTCGTCGAGACGCTGCAGCCCGAGGTCCCTCGACCGGTTCAGAAGTTGGGACAGATCATCGGGATGTCCCGAGCAGCGGGCTGCCCAGACCGCGTAGACAAAGGGCTTTCCAGTCATCTCCCGCCATGCGGCACCGAGGTCGATCTCGAAGGCGAAGCCTCGCGGACGCATCGCCACAACCTTGTCCCCGATGAGCAGGACGCCGTCATCTCTCTCCTGGCAGGTCCCCTCTTCCAGCGGAATCGTGGGCGGACAGTATCCGAACCACTCCGACCAGGTCAGTTTCGCCAGCACGATCGAGGTGTGCGAATCGCCGTCGACCACCAGACGCCGGATCCTGTGGGGAGGGATGCGAGCGAACACGCGAACGGTGAGTGTCTCACCGTCCGAGGCGATGCACGCGTTGGAGATCACCTTCAGGTTCGGATCGCGGATCAGATCGATGACGGGGATAAGAGCGCATTCCACCCGGCCCGACCTCAACCACTCCGCCAGGAGCGACGGGACTCCCAGCTCCAGGTGAACGTCAGGGTGGTCGACCAGGCCGGCCACCAGCGGCTTGGTATTCAGGAACGACACGGCACCGATTCTGTGGATAGACATCAAGGGTTCCATTGTCTCAGTACTGTTCTTTGCAGCATTATAGGGCCGAGCCGCTTCGAAGGTTATCTGACGTTGGCTCTTTCCTCAAACCCGAAAAACAGAGATTCCTCGTGTTGGCAAGGGGCAAGAGGGGTTCTCCTGTCAAGCCACACCTTATGGAATCCGATCAACATATCAGTGGAGGAGCCCGGTACCCATGGGGGGTATCGGCTTGATGATATCACAGGGGGTTGCCGTGGGCATACCCGACCCAGTCGAACGTCGTACCGAGCCTCGTTTCCCACTGTCGTGTCCTGTCTGGTGGAGGCAGAACGGTGATGTCTCGGTGTGCCATGGATGGATGGTTGACTTGTCGGCCCATGGGGCTGCGCTGCTGATGCCCAAACACATCCGACCCGCCCTCGGCGATTCCATTAGCCTGTCTCTGGTGGGCCCCCCAAAAAGCCTGGACCCCAAAGTGTCGAGGCTCCTGCTCGATCGGGCGACCGTCTACCGTATCGACATGGTCGCCCCGTCATTGGATCGCGTGGCACTTCGGTTTGATACCTCTGCCTTGGGACAGGAAGAGTCTTCCACGTGGCGTGGCCTGGCGGGGATGTTCGAGGGAACACCGGCATCCGCGGCCTACGCATCTCCATAACAGCAGCCGCCCCGAAACGACGTGCCGCCTGGACGGCATTTCACTACGTGTGGGGACCCATCGGAAGGTCGACACCTCAACCGCCTAGGATCGCACGGTTCCGTGTGACCCGGACACCTGCCGCCCAGTGTCGTAAGGTTGACTACCTACAGCGCCGGAATGCCCTCACTGCTGAACCGGGCCAAAGGACACATCGGCTGGGCGTATCGTCAGGCGAATCGTGTCCCCAGTGTTGAATTGCCCTCGCTGAATGTCCAGTGTGCTGGTATTGGGGTCGTAGTTGTACTGGTGAATCAGGCCCCCGGTCGTACCAAGATCTCTCTCACCCAGAGCGATCAGACGGTTCGGGAACTGTCGGTTGAGCCGAACGGCTACCGGGAGAGCGTTTGGATCCTGAGTGATCGTGTCCAGCTTCAGGGGGTCCTGGTAGAACTTCACGAGATTCCCCGTCAGGGCGTTTCCACCCGACGTGGGGGTCAGGATGAACATTCGGTTCTCCACATAATCCTTGTCGCTCCCAATGATGTAGGACCGAATGTCGACCAGGAGGTCCGTGGACGAGGGACCCCATTTGACTCCAGCAATGGCCTGGAACTCCGAGGCGTTCTGCTGGTTTGGATATGGAGGAAGAGAGAAGAACGCCTGCTGAAGGGAGATGAACTTCAGCAGGCTGCTGACGACATCATTCGGATTGACGGTTGCCTGTTCCACAAAAACATGCGTCTCTGTAATGTTGTACACCCTGTTGTACTCGTCAACATAGCGGACGACGCTCGGCAGGCCGTTCTGGGTCTTGTCACACCGGAACTCGATCGTGTGATTGTTGTTCGGATCGTGCCACCCCCCGTAGGCCACGAGGTTCTGCATCGTGACCGTTCCGGAGGGAGCCCCATCCGTATACTGGTAGATATTGGCCCCGTTGCCGTTCGGTTCTAGACGATATATCCGGTTGCTGTCGGCGGGGACATCGGCCTTCACCTCGATGCCATCAACAGACAACGAAACCTGGACACGGTTTCCCATCCGATTGTCAACCTGCAGGTAGACGCCGGACGTCCCGACAGTGTTGGGGTTGTCGCTCGTAGCTACCAGGTCTTGCGGTCCCGTTGTGGGACACTTGTAAGTGGCGGGGAGAGTCACTGCGGGGATTAATTCGCCGAATCGTGGAAATAGCCCCGTAAAGACGGAGATGAGCTGACATCCTGTCAGCGTGAGGAGAAACGCAACAAGACCGATGGCCGTCAGGCTTTGCAGAGGACGATTCATTTTGTACCACTCCACTCCCGCGCCCTTGCGTGTGTTTCGTCGATTTCCCTCGCTCGATACGAGGTGGCCCTAATCAGAAGCTGTTCGGGTAGCCGATACAATCTCTAGAAGTTTATCGGTCATACTTTGAAAAAGACAACAAGGGCTACGGAAAAATCTTCAGTTGTCAAAGATTACGGGTCAGGCGCGCCGAGAATCCGTTAGCGGTTGCGGGTTCCGTCGGCAACAAAGGTGCGGTTGTGGCGCTTGACTATTGAGGGGATGGTGCCTTAAGTCCTATATATGGGAGTTGACGGCCAACCGGCGCGACACCCCGGGCTAGGGAGGTGGGTGCTGCACGCCCCACGTTTTAACTCACCAGGATTCGAATGCCTCTGTACGACTATGGGCGTACCAGGGGACATTGTTCTTACACTATGCGGATTGAAGGATAGTAAATAGGCCGAAAGCGGCTCAACAGGAACCCGACGAAGACCCCGAACCGCATTCCGAGCGAGGGAGGATCAGGATGATGTTCATGAATCGAACCGGCAGCCATCGACGCGCTACCCGGTACAGGGCCCTTTCGTGCATGGCCGTTAGCGCATTGATCGCCCTGTCGGGTTGTTTCCTCTGGCCGGGTGATAACTCCGACGGGACTAAGCCCGTGACGACCCTGACCGACGTGGAAATCACCTCGCCACTGACAGACGTGCTCCTGGCGCAGGGAGAAACATTCAACGTTACGTGGGTCGGGTCGACCACCGGCACCGTTTCCATCATCTCCGTAATCACGGAGACGCAGGTGGAACTTCAGGTCTATACCTCGGCTCCGGGCGACACCTCCGGCATCGCGACGATCACGACGAGCAATCTGGATACCGGTACCTACGGGGTCAAACTGACGGTTCAGGATGCCTATGGAAATACCAAGACGACTACGTCGCCTGCCAGCATCCTGATCATTCCGGCCGGCACGAATCGTCAGGATATCGCCCCAACGATTCGTCTGACTAAGCCCGCGGACAATGTCGGCGTGGCCCACAACGATCCGGTGAAGGTCGCTTGGCTGGTGACAGATCCCAACGGTACGGGTGCCCGCGTGACGGTCTATCTGGATACCGACACCAATGCCAACAATGACATCCAGACCAAGCAATATAGGGTGCCGGGCGGCCCGGTAGCCGGCGTCAATATTCTCATCAAGGAGGACGGAAGGTCGTATCTCGTCGTGCCGACCGGATTCTACGTCTACACGGGTGACACCATCGAGGTGCGGGCCGACGGCCAGGTTAATGACGGCAGAGGTGCTGTTGCCGGACCGGCAGGCATTACCTCGACGGAGCCCAATAGCACATACGTGCTCCCGACATCGAAGTACCTCACACTGATCGGTCGAATCGGCGAGAGCGGTGACTGGTTCGAGATCGGACAGCAGCGAATTCGTCCGAATCAGATTCTCGCCACCAGCAGCGGTGAGTTGTTCCTGGCGGTCAACGAGGTTAGAGATACGAATATCGAGGGCGTGCGGTTCAAGGACAACTCCGGCCAGTTCAATGCCGTGGTGTCTCGTGTGAACGGTGCCTATCTGATCAGCACGGCTGCCGTTGAACCGAACGATCCGAACGGGAGCATCACCTTCATTTTCGATGCCAGCAAGTATCCGGCGCTGCCCACCTACTACATCCGGGCGACCGTTGATGATCAGGTCAATCCTCCCGTCTCTTCGTACGCACCAGGGGCGTTGAAGATCCAGAGCTGGGCATCCGGCCCCGGAGACCCCAACATGGGGCAACCGGTGGTGGACCTTCGCGATGTCGGCGACAATACGGCCGGGGCCCTGCTTCAGGGATTCCACGGCAAGGCAGATCCGCTCGATCCCAATCAGAGGGGTGGTGAGGCAGGAGCGTGGGCGACGTCGCTGGGCGACTTCGATCTCGACGGATTCGATGACTTCATCGTTACGGCCCGATACAGCAATCCCCGAGGTCGGGGCTTCGTCGGGCAGGCGTACATGTTCTACGGTCGCCAGTCCCGCTTCAGCGGCATCAATAGCCTCAATAGCGTCGGCACGAGCATACGGGGATGTCAGTTCCATGCGGGGCGCAACTGGGCGCCCTATGTTGGTCTTCAGGGAGGGGACGGCGGACTCGCGTCCGTCTCCGTCGGTGGCGACTACAACCACGACGGAAAGCCCGACGCCCTCATCTTTGGCTTCCCGGATATCTGTTGGTATGACTATGTCGACGACGACCCTCTCGACGAAGCGAACGTCATCTACTACGACTCCTACCCCAACAATGAGAGCAGTGCCGAGACCAATGACGATCTGGGCTATCACCGCCTCAGCGCGGTTGTATTCCTCGACAGCACACAGTCCGCCGATGCGAACAACATATCCTCCTATCTGACGCGGCTGGAAAACAACACTATCGACCTGCGGATGGTCGGTCAGAAGGACCCGGGCTCCGTAGTGGACGACGAAGGGTTGCTCATGGCCGGCAGCGATCAGCCCTCCGGCATTCGTTTCCGCGGGGCGATTGCAGATCAAGGCACACCTGACAACTCTGGGGAAACGGTGGCGAGCATCCCAGACACCAACGGTGATACATTGCCGGATCTGCTGTTCTCAAGTCCGAACGGCCTCAGCGGCCGAGGAAATGTCCAGATTCGTCTGGGGAGTCCTAATCTCTCCAGCTATGACTTCACAAAGTATGCCAAGGGAAACGAGAAGGCCGCTGACGGCTCCGTTAAATCCTGGCCGGTTTACTTCGGAGAGGCCTTTGAGCAGAAAGACGCTAACGGTACGGTAACCGGAAAGTATGGCGTGCGGTTCCTGATGGACTTCATTCATCACAACATCATCGGGGGCTATGCCGGTGACCATCTCGGTCGAGGCCTTTACGCTGGCGATTTCAACCAGGATGGCTCCCCCGACATCGCCTGCGGGGCTCCGGAAGCAGATCGAAACGGCAAGACAGATTGCGGAGTCGCCTACATCGTCTACGGGCAGCTCGTGGTCGGCAACATCAGTATTCTGGACCATCCCCGCATGGAAGTCGTCGGGACTCACGACGGTGATCGTCTTGGCGAAAGTCAAATGCTGATCGCCGGTAAGGACCCGAATCATGGTGACTTCAACGGTGATGGAATTGATGATGTGGTTCTCGGGGCCCAGCACTTCACGGTGACCGGTGTCGGGGCCGACGCCGGCTTCGCCGCCGTCCTCTTCGGCGGACGTCAGACGACCGGCGAACGAACCTACACGGTGGACGACATTGCGACGCCGGCGCTGCCGGGCGTTAAGTTCATCGGTGGGACGCCGGGCGCCCTGGTCGGAGCCATGGTGAGTTCAGCGGGTGATTTCAATGGGGATGGGTTGTCCGACATCCTGATCACTGCCCCCGGAGCGGAATATCGCTACGAGGTCGGCGGGGCCACGCAAATCCGCCGCGGTGTGTGCTACCTCATCTTCGGCAGCAATCGCATCGAGAACCAGACCTTTACACTGGCAAAGCCCAATGAGGGAGCTTTCGGCGTTCCCAGTGTGGTCGGCACGTCGGGACTCCGGGGAATCGTCTTTGTCAGCCCCTACGAGAAGAGCACGGCCGACGAAGCGGGCGTGGACACGTGTTTCGCCATTGGAGACGTCAACAGAGACGGCTACAGCGACATCCTGATCGGAAACACACACGCAGACTACGTCAGCCCGGTCAACCCGAGCCAGCGTCGTGTCGACGCGGGCGAGTGTTACCTGATTTACGGCAACAACTACGGAAGCAACAACGCCGACAACTGGTAGGGGGCGGCGTTGTGGGCATATCAGAAAGCCCGCGGTATCGGATGTCCGATACCGCGGGCTTTTGCTTGCATAGGCCACAAACCAGCTCGCGGCCTGACGTTCAGCGACGTATCCAACGGTCCTATCGGCAGAGGTCCGCCTTGCCGGCCGCGTTCAGCACATGCAGCTTGCGGCGTACCATCTCCTTGACCGCCTTGCGGGCCGGGCCGAGGAACTTGCGGGGATCGAAGTTGAACTCGGGCTGCTTGCCCTTGGCGCCGTCCTTGCGCCATTTGAGGGCCTTGATGTTGTCGTTTGCCCACACTTCCAGAATGCCGGCCGTGATCCCCATACGAATGTCCGTGTCGATGTTGACCTTGCACACGGCCGTCGTGGAGGCGGCCCGGGTGATCTGATCCTCGGGCACGCCCATGCTCTGTGGCATCTGTTGCCAGTTCACGCCGGCGGCTGCGAAGGCGGCGATCAACTCCGGATTCGTATTGTCGATTACGGCGAACCGGTTAATTCTGTCGAGGAACTCCTTGGGCACGCTGCTGCTGCCGTGCATCACCAGGGGAAGCCCGGGACACGTCTTCATGATCTTCTCGATGCGATCGAAAGCGAGTTTCGGGGCTTTCTTGAACTTGAAAGCCCCGTGACTGGTACCGATCGCTACTGCGAGAGTGTCCGTACCGCTTCGTTTCCAGAAATCGGCCGCCTGGTCGGGATCGGTCAGATACTTCTCAATGTTCTCTTCGTAATCGTCGGCACCTACGACGTCTTCCTCGATGCCACCGAGTTGTCCCAGTTCAGCCTCCACAGACACATAGGGGGTCTGGGCGTGGGCATAGTCGGCCACCTGCTTGGTCAGGGCGACGTTCTCCTCATACTTGTGGTGAGAGCCATCGATCATGACGCTGGTGTAGCCATCCTTGACGCACTGCTTGCAGAGGTCGACCGTGTCGCCGTGATCGCAGTGGACGGCGATAGGCACATCGGGGTACATCGACACAGAAACGTCGATCAGTGCCTTGAGGTACTTGATATTGGCGTATTCGCGGGCGCCCTTGGATATCTGGAGGATCACGGGGGCCTTTTCCTCGGCCACCGCCTCCATGATGCCCTGAACGATCTCCATGTTGTTGACGTTGAACGCCCCGACGGCAAATCCGCCGTCAATGGCCTTCTTGAACATCTTCTGAGTATTGACCAATGGCATGAACGCTCTCCTTGCTGAATGCGGATTACGACGTCCGCCTGTTACAGAAAACCGCATCATCATACAGTGGAATCAGGCTCTGTGCCACGGGGACGATTCAACAAGACATAACGTGAGGGCGAGATCCTCGTCAGGTCCGCTCAGACCCATCACGTGACATGGGACAGTTCTCTAGCCTGAAGCCATGGCATGCGACACGCCATATTCGAATCGGCACACCTGATCGTAGAGTGTGCCGCCCAGACGGCGTGCAACGGCGATGTCCTTTAGAAGCGCAATCTTAAGGCAGTCGCACGTGAATCGAACATGGTAGTTACTCTCGACCGCTCGCCCCATACCTTCCAGGATGATCAACTCCGACGAACGGGCTTCGGAATCACACTGTGAGCTGATATCGGTCAGATCGATTAGGGGGGTTCCGCAGCCGTTCGCCACGGTAGAGAGGCATCCGGTCCGCAGCATCTCCGCGAGCAGGGTATCGATCTTCGCCAATCGGTCCAGCACGTCGACGAGTTCAGACCATGTAATGTCGTTCAACGAGGGGGTTGAGTTGGCGGCAAGAACAACGCGGGAACCTTGCCGCGTAAGGTATCGGGCCAGCGGCAGACACCCCAGGATCAGGTCCGCACCGGCATTGTCTACGAAAAACAGCACCTGTTGATATGGCCGGTGATGGATCAGGCGATCGGACAGTGCGTCGAAATTGTCGATCAGCCAGGGACGCTTCGGTTGACGTTCCCGAGTGGCGTGGAAATCCATCCCCTGCTCATGGTAGTCCTTCACCGTCGCCAGTGAACCGAGGTCAAAGATGTTCCCGGCGAAAATGCCTCGGATGAGGGTCTCAACAAGAGGCAGGCCGGACAAGGCATCCAATTCGCCAATCACGTCGCCATACAGCGCGATGGCGGCATCGTTCTCGATCTGTTTGACCCGGGCGTAGGGATCGGCGATCCCGTGTTTTCGGAGCAATCGCTCACGTCGGCGATCGAACGTCAGAACGCTCAGCGGGCCCCATGCACTGGGATCTCTCCGGAGATCAGCAAGTTCTGCCAGAAGCTCCTGTCGGAAGGCGTGTGCAGATTCCGTCGATTCGCCCTGTCGTGCCAACATCGTCAGCATCGTATCGGTGTGGTGTGCGAAGTGGTCCATCCAGTACTCACGACCCGCCGTATCGGTCGTAAGATCCCAGTCTGACACCGTATAGCGGTGGGGCTCCGCCAGTTTGCACAAGATCGCCATCGACGTATTATCCAGACAGGGGCTGGTCAGGACAAGCAAACCGAGGCGTCAGCACATCCGCGGCTTTGATGCTCCGTATCGGGAGAAGGCAGTGAGGTTGACGCAGGACCCGGCGACTCAGGCCGTTGGCTTCTCCGGTTCGAGCAGCCTCAGGCCGAGCTTGACGAGCAATCGAGACATGACGTCACTGGTCACAGGCTTCACCAGAAAGGCATCGCAACGGTTCTCAACGGCCTGAAATACGTTGCCGCGACTGCTGGACCCCGTGATCATGATCTTCTTGGCCCTGGGAATCTGAGAGATGTCCTCTTTCTCGACCATCATCTTGAGGAGTTCGATGCCGTTGATCTCCGGCATTTCGATATCCAGGGTTATCAGGTCGTACGGGTGTCCTTGGGCGGCTGCGTCGCAGAACATCTTCATGGCTTGCTTGCCATAGGTTGCGGCCTCGCATTCGCCATAACGTCCGAGAATGGCCACGAGCTTGCTCAGGGCGATGAAATCGTCGTCGACTACCAGGACTCTCATCGTCACGTCCCCATGCTCTCCGGCGAGAGCTGTTTACCAACGTACCTTCTTAGTCGGTCGAATTCGAGTTCGAGTTTCTCTATTCTGGGTCTCAGGGCTTCGACGGAGCCCGACATGCATTGCTGTTCGACTTGCCTGGCGGCTTCCGCAAGGGAATAGGCCGTCAGCGTTCCCGCTCCCCCTTTGATCGTATGGGCTTCCTTGCGGATGACTTCCATTTCGGCACGCGATAACGCCCCCTTGATCAGAACGATTTGCGCCTCCACGTTCTGGATAAACTGACGTGTGAGGTCGCGAGTCAGGTCTTCGGAACCGAACTCGTTCAGGGCCGTCCGATAATCCAGAGGTGGCGATGCGTCGCTCGGGCCGTCAACTCCAGAGCATCGAACCTGGGCCGGAGGACTATCCGATGCCCGTTGGTGTTCGAGCCATCGCTCCACGGCGTTCAGTAATGTGTCTCGTCGAATCGGCTTGGTCAGTACGTCATTGATCCCACCCTGAAGGCAGGTCCGCTTGGTGGACACGTCCGCGTCAGCCGTCAGGGCAAGGATAGGCACCGTAGCATACGCGACGCTGCGCGAGCGGATGTGGAAGGCGGCCTGGTAGCCGTCCATCTTAGGCATGCACACATCCATGAGGATCAGATCGAACGTGAATGACTCACAGGCCGATACCGCCTGCTCGCCGTTTTCAACAACGGTGACCGTGTGCCCGGCCGACTCCAGGTGCATTCGGACAATCTGTCGGTTGCTCGGGTAGTCTTCGGCCAGCAGGATGTGGGCTGGGGGGGCGGCCTCTAGGCGTGGCTTCCCCGAAGGGCCGACGGGTGTCTTGTGAGGGGGTATCTGCTCGGGTGAAGCCAATTCAAGAGTCAGCGTGAAGTGGAAAGTGCTGCCGACGTTCGGCTCGCTTTCCAGTCCCATCTGTCCCCCCATCAGTTGGACGAGGCTCCGTGCGACGGAGGTCCCCAGCCCTGTTCCGCCATACTGCCGCGTCGTGCGGTCGTCCACTTGCGTGAAACTCTGGAAGATCAGTTCCTGCTTCTCCTTCGGGATCCCGATGCCCGTGTCGGTGACGGAGAACCGCATCTGGACCAGTTGATCCGTGCTCTTCAACACCTCTATTCGCAGCGTGACCGAGCCCTTGGGTGTGAATTTGACGGCGTTGCTCAGCAGGTTCATGAGCACCTGACGGATACGGAGCGCATCGCCGTACAGATATTGCGGCAGAGAGTCCGGAATGTCTGTCTGGAACTCCAGTGAACGCGTCTGGGCCAGAACGCGGGCCCCATTGATGACTCCCTGGAGAACCTGGTGCAGGTCGATAATACGCCGTTCGACCGTCATTCTTCCGGCTTCGATTTTGGCATGGTCGAGGATGTCGTTAATGAGGCTGAGCAGGGTCTCCGATTCGTCCAGCAGGGTACGCGCGTGCTGATGGATGGTCGGAGTGTCTCCTGAACTCAAGATCGCTTCCGTGAAGCCGATGATGCAGTTCAGAGGGGTACGGATTTCATGGGAGATGTTGGCCAGAAATCGCGATTTCAGGCGGTTGGCCTCTTCGGCTGCGGCCTTGGCAACCTCGAGGTTCTGTTCATAGACCTCCAGCGAGGCGAGCATCATGTTGATCGACAATGTCAGTCGAGTGAGTTCGTCGCTTCCGGTAACCGCAACCCGCTGAGACAGATCCCCGCTCTCAGCGATGCGCCGCGCTGTGGATTCGAGCGTCCCGACACGAGAGACGACCTGTGTGTGCAGGAGTCTCAGGATCAAGATTCCAACAACCAAACCCGCTGCGAGCAGAAGCCAGGTGAGCGTTCGGATGGTCAGCTCGCCTTGGCGGTGGATATCTCGCGGGAGCGACACCTGTACCAGAACGGCCGGTGTGTCGAAGACATTCCTGATGAGCGTATACCCGTCCAGCGTTCCTTGAGGTGAGAGGCGAAGAACAGGGTCTCTGCCGCCCGTCAAGGCCGCCAGTGCACTGCGCACTTCCGCCGGAAGACCGTTCGCGTCAATCGGGTACGTACGGAGTTTTCCCACCACGATGCGCTGCATCGTGCTTGTTCGTTTCTCGTCAAGGTAATACCCCATGACGATGGAACCTCGACTCGGCCCCGTCTCATTGCTCCTCAGGATCGATCGCGAGGCGATCAGCATCGGGCCCTTGGCCGTGGGCAGGATCCCCTTGAGCACATCATGATCCGACCGTCGTTTGACCAACGGGGATTCGGGTCGAAGTTGGGCATCGATGGATGGACTGATGGGAACTTCCTTTCTGTTTTCCAGGTCGATTTCCACCTTGCGGACAGGTTTGCCGGTCAGGTCGAAGAAGGCGATCAGGTTGATCTTGAGCGACGTCATCGCCTCGATACCCAGATTAGACTTCACATACGCTTCGTTCCGATTGATGATGAACTCATACGTGTCGTCCCAGTTGGACCAATCCAGGAGAAGGATATCCAACCCATCGATCTGTGAAGCCAGGAAGGCGTGGACTCGGTCGAGTTCGTGGCGAGCCTCCTTGTTCTCTATGTCAGTGAATCCCTTCATCAGGGCAAAACGAGAGGCCCCGTAGAAGATAAATATCAGCCCGGACAGCGCCGAGCCGATGATCCAAAGAGATTTACCTCGCAACGTCATGGGGTACTCAGATCGGATTCGCCCCGCAGGCCCCGGGAGAGAAGGTGCACACCTCGCTCTCGCTGCTCATCACCAACAAGGCCGATGATTCGGCGCATGGACTCTGGGCGTGGGGCTCATCCCTTATTCTTTCGGTTATATCCCCAACGATCTCCAGTCGATTCCATTTGAGACGACCCGCCCCGTTCAGTTTTCCATACAGAAGGCACTGCTGCCAAGGTGGTTGTGGTGTGGATGCCTCATGGGTGGGAGTATCTGAGCCCTGATTGTCGATCCTCTGGGGACTTGCAGAATGAGGTTGCCGTTGTCGGGTTGGCACGATACCCTGCCTTGGATGTCCTTCCAGGATGTTCAGATGGGGGGCGTCGAACGCACACGTCATAGGCGATCCTGCCGGGGTGGGTTTCCTGTCAGGGTTCGTGTGTGCGGGGGGCGGTGACATGGGGCCAGGGGCCCAAGAGATGTGGAATGGTGAGAATTCTACTGATTGCTGCAGGGGGCGGGCTGGGGTCGGTTCTTCGCTATCTCATCGCGGGGTGGGGCCAAAGACTCACCGCCGGTTCTTTCCCCGTCGGAACACTCATTGTCAATGTCGCGGGCTGTCTGGTCATCGGATTCCTCAACGCGATGTTCAACGGTCCGCTTCTGATTCGGCAGGATTACCGAATGGCGCTGACCATCGGTTTGCTGGGCGGGTTCACCACGTTCTCAGCGTTCGCGTGGGAGACCTACTCCCTGGGAAACGACGGACAAGGCCTCAGCGCATTGATCAACGTCCTTCTGAGCGTGACATTGGGGCTCGGTGCTGCGTGGATCGGATGCCGTTTGGCCGAGAAGTGGTTTGGCATCTGAGAGGCAGTCCTTAAGACGTCCGAGAGGGCGGAAACGGCCTCGCATCGGCCGAAGGTCCTGTGGGCTGTGCCGCGGGTGGAAAGATCAGGTCGCACGCGACGGAACATGCGGGGTGAACCATGAAACTGACCGGCGAAGCCCAACTCCTGCGAATCTTCATCGGCGAGAATGATCGGTGGCATGGCCGGCCGCTCTACGAAGCCATCGTGCTCAAGGCCCGTGAACTGCACATCGCCGGTGCGACGGTGCTGCGCGGTCCGATGGGGTATGGTGCCCACAGCCGGCTTCACACCACCAAGGTCCTCCGGCTTTCCCAGGACCTTCCCATGGTGATCGAGATGGTGGATAGCGAGGCCAAGATCAGCGGCCTCCTGCCGCATATCGACGAGATGGTCAAGGAAGGGCTCGTCACGCTCGAACGCGTTCAGGTCATCAAGTACGTGGCCGGCGATCCGGGATCGCAGTCCACCGGTCAATAAGCCTGAATCGTCTCCTCCATCCTCTGGGGGACACCGTTCGGCGATCCGGAAGCCATGCTTTCTATCGATGGGGCTCCCAGTACTACCGCAGGGGGGGCGGATTCCTTATGATGAACGCCCTGTCGGACGTCGAGGTTCACCGGAAAGCAGGAACCAGCAGGAGGCGACTCATGCGGCACGGTCTGATCGGTTTGTTCTGCATTCTCCTGTCGTTCGCGGCGGCCTGCCGACCGGCACAGGATCGAACGGCAACCAAGGGTAGCGGCAAGCGGGCGGACGTCTACATTCAGGTCTCGGCCCTGGGCAACCTCGAGTATTTCTTCGATCACAAACTGGGCATGCAGAAGGCCGGCGAACTGCTCGGCGTGAAGACCGACTACACCGGTCCGGCAGACCTGGACATGGCGGCCATGGTCACCTCGCTCGAACTGGCCATCGCACGCAAGCCCGCGGGCATCGCGGTCGTGGGCTTTGACGATTCACTCGTCCCGGTGGTTGACAAGGCAGTGGCCGCGGGCATTCCGGTGGTCACGGTGGATGCCGATCTCCCCAAATCCAAACGCGTTGCTTTCGTGGGCACCGGAAATCACAACGCCGGCTACCAGGGCGGGCTGAAACTGGCCGAGCTGATCGGTCAGACAGGCAAGGTCGCGATCCTCACCAAGACAGGCCAGTCAAACCTGAACGAGCGGGTCGAGGGCTACAAGGCTGCCCTGGCCAGGTTCCCCAAGATCGAGATCGTTCAGGTGGCCAACACCGAAAGCGACCCCGTGAAAGCGACCCAGATCGCCTCATTGCTGCTCCAGCGATACGACGATCTGGCCGGAATCGCCTGTGTCGAGGCGGCAGGGGGGGCCGGAGCCGCCACCGCCGTTCGAGAGGCCAAGAAGATCGGCAAGGTCAAGGTCATCGCCATGGACCGCGACAACTCGGTCCTCAAGTACATCGACGACGGCGTCATCCAGGCGACCGTCGCGCAGCAGACGGCTCTGATGCCGATCTACGCGGTGATGATCCTCTATCAGCTCAATCATATGGATGTGCCGATTTCGATGAACAATGCCGCCGCCGGTATCACCGGCGTCCCCAAGGTGGTTGATACGGGCGTCGTCATCATCGACAAGACCAATTGCAGGCACTTCGTTCGGCAGCGTTGACATGAGCGATCCCGGTGTGGCCCTGCGCGTGATCGGTCTGAGCAAACGCTACGGCGTGGTCCAGGCCCTCGACTCGGTGGATCTGACGATTCACTCCGGCGAAGTCCACGCCCTCGTCGGCGAAAACGGCGCGGGCAAGAGCACGTTGATCAACATCCTGGCCGGTGTCGTCCCTCCAGATCGTGGACAGATCGAACTGGCCGGAAGGCCGCTGTCCTTTCGCAACGGTCATGAAGCCATCCAGGCCGGCATCGCCACCGTCTTTCAGGAACTCAGTCTGGTCGGGACACTGTCCGTCGCCGAGAACATCTTCGCCAATCGCCAGCCGGTCAACTGCTTCAATCTGATTCGCCGCGCGGCATTGCGTGACCAGGCTCAGCAGATCATGCAGTTGTTCGATATTCATCTCGACCCCGACACCCCGGTCGAGCGCCTCTCTCCCGCCGAGCGTCAGGTGGTCGAACTGCTCAAGGCCCTGTCGGCCTCGCCGTGCGTCCTGCTTCTCGATGAGCCGACGAGTTCGCTGACGCGCCGCGAGGCCGAGACCCTCTTCGAGCTGATCCGAAAGCTGCGCCGCCAGGGGGTGGCCATCGTCTACATCTCGCACCATCTGCCCGAGGTCCTGGGGCTGGCCGATCGTGTCACCGTGCTCCGCGATGGACGCCACGTCACCACCGCCTCCGCCGAAGGGTTGACCGAGTCCGACCTCGTGCGGTGGATGGTCGGGCGCGAGCTGTCCGACATCTACGGACGGCCGGGCGTTGTCGATCGCCGGGCCGCTCCGAGGCTCCGCGTCGAAGGTCTGACTCGCCGAAGGGTGTTCGAGGATGTCTCGCTCGATGTGTACCCGGGCGAGATCGTGGGCTTATCGGGGCTGGTCGGTGCCGGGCGGACGGAGGTGGGGCGTGCGATCTTCGGTGCCGAGCGCGCCGATCGCGGGGTGATTCGCCTGGACGGCACGGTGGTAGCGCCTCGCAGTCCGGCCGAGGCGGTTCGCTGTGGCATCGCCTATGTCAGTGAGGATCGGAAGGAGCAGGGGCTCTACCTGCGACACAGCATACGCGACAACCTGGTCGCGCCACGTCTCGACAGGTTCTGTCGGCGCGCCGGATGGCTGAGCGACGCAGCGATCGACAGGTATGCTTTCGCAATGTGCGGACGGTTCCGTGTCGTGACGCCCGACGCCGATCAACTCGTGGGCCGCCTTTCGGGCGGCAATCAACAGAAGGTGTTGCTGGCCTCGTGGGTCGGTATTGGGCCTCGTGTGCTGATCGCCGACGAGCCGACGCGGGGCGTGGATGTCGGGGCGCGAACCGAGATCTATGGCTATCTGCGAGACCTCGCCGCCGGTGGGGCTGCTGTGGTTCTGATCTCCTCCGACCTTCAGGAGGTCCTCGGGATGTCCGATCGGATCATCGTCATGAGGGGCGGCCGGGTCGTCGCCGAGTTCACGCGAGACCAGGCAACGGAGCAGGCGATCATCGCGGCGGCGCTGGCGGCGGGCCAGTAAGCCCGGCGAAATAGGTGGCAAGACAGTCAAGGCGGATGGGCATATATGGGCAGATGGCTTCTCAAACTGGCTCGCATCGCAGAACTGCGGATCTTCCTGGTCGTGCTGGTCTTCGCGCTGGCGATGTGGGCGTATGAACCGAGTTTTCTTCAACCCGAGACGATCAACACCATCCTGCTCTATCTGTTCGGCTACGCGATCATCGCCTGCGGTATGACCGTGCTCTTGGTTTCGGGCGGGTTCGACCTGTCGGTGGGGTCGGTGTCGGCACTGTCGGCCATGGTGGCAGCCGCTCTGATGAAGGGATCGGCACTTCACCTGCCTTGGCCGGTGGCTGCACTCATCGGTGTGGGGGTGGGAACCACGGTGGGGATCACGAACGGTCTGATCGTGGCTCGATTGGGGATCAACCCCTTCATCACTACCTTGGGCACCATGCTGCTGGCTCGCGGCCTGACCTACATCGTCTCGGGCGGCGTCGGGCGGTCGGGCTTCGATCCTCAGTTCTGCTGGCTGGGACAGGGCACGGTTGCCGGTGTCCAGATGCCCATCATCTTCTCCCTGACACTCGTGGCCGTTGCCGATCTGCTGCTTCGCAAGAGCCGATTCTTCAGGCAGAACTACTACATCGGAGGTAACGAACAGGCCGCGTGGCTCAGCGGTATCGCCGTGAACCGCGTCAAGATCCTCAACTATGCCCTCTCGGGCACGATGGCCGGCTTGGCCGGACTGCTCTTCTCGGCCCGTCTCAATGCGGCCACCCCCAATGCCGGTGACGGCGACGAACTCAAGGTGATCACCGCCGTCATCGTAGGAGGTGCAAGCCTTGCCGGCGGCAAGGGAACCGTGCTGGGGGCCTTCCTGGGCTGTCTCCTCCTGGCGATGATCCGACCGGCCATCAGCTTCCTCCCCATCGAGGATCACTGGGAGAAGGCCGTCATCGGCGTCATCCTGCTCATTGCCGTCTTGCTCGATCGCGTCGGACGACGGAACTGATCTGTTCGCTTCGCCAGAGGTTGCCGCCTCGCGTCACCGCGGTCAGAGGCTCAGCGAGACATATTCCGATTCGCTAGGAGCTCCCTTGGCGGCCCACAACCGGCCCCCTCGCGGGTCCAGCACCACCGCCGCGCACGTCGGCGTGCCGTCCTCGGGGTCCACGCGGCAGATTCGGCAATCTCCCTCGCCCGTCGTGTCGGCCATGACTCGCATCATGGCCTCCGCCGTGATCTCACCGGCCAGGTCGTGCAGCACGTGGAGCATCCGATCAAGACGCCACGTGGTGGATCGCTTCGGTGGTCCGGCCTCCAGCTCAATCAGCTCCCGAGAAAGATAGTGGTTCGTGTGGACATAGGTATCGCCGGCCGGCGTGATCACCTCGAATCGCTGGGCCGTCGTTTCGATGTCAACGAGGCTCCCCTCCGCGTCACCGAGGTAATAGTTGTGCCCGCTCAGGCGAGGCGCCGACGTGATGGCGTTGATCGCCCCCGCCAGAGTCCTCTGCGACAAGACGTGGTGAATCATCGCCAGGTACATCACGCCGGCTCGGGCGTCGGTGGGCACCACGTTGTTGTTGCCGATGGCGATCCCCGCCTCGTTCACGCCCACCAGCGAAAGACACCCCGTTGTCGTGATCGCCAGCGTCTTGGGGCCGTCCTCGGGCTGCCGTCGAACGGCGATCACGTGCTCCTTCGCCCAACCGTGCATATCCCACGTCTGTCCGAGCAGGGGAGCGCCATCCGCGGTCGCCTCCGGACCGGCCAGCCACGCCGTGCAGCCCGCAGACGATCGCGAGGGTGTTCGGAAAACATCGATGATATCCGTCAGACCGTTGCCGATCATCAGCAATTCAGGGGCAATACCGGCCCCCTCAGCCATCCCCAGGAATTCGTCGTAGACTGCCGGCGCATAGCGTTCGTGGTAGACAAGTGTTCCCCGTGCAAAGTCGATGACCGCGGCATCGGGGTCTTCTCGCTTGGCTCGCTCGGCTCGACGCACGCATACCTCAAGCCGTCGTCGGGTAAACCGGTCGACGGCCTCGCGGAAGTGCTCGCCGTGTTGCCGGCCCATCTCGCGCGGCGCACCGCGCAGGTCCAGGATTTCCAGGCGCATGTTCAACGGTCCTCGGGACCACCCCGGGGACGGATCCTAACATGGCCTTGGAACAGGTAACAGTAGAAGGTGTCAGATTCGCCAGCCGATCAGGCGTTGCCTGAATTCGGCGATCACGCCCACCGCCGCCGCCTCAGCCAGAACCCCGTGCCCCCGAGCCCCAGTCCGATCAAACCACTCAATGAAGGATCGGGAACCACATGCGCCGTGCCCTGGACGTTAAGGATGAAATCAAAGGTGATCACATCCGCTCCCCCTGCGGGCCAGTAGACGCGATACGCACCGGTCAGCGATGCGGTTAGGACGTCACTGCTGCCAACCGAAGTGCTGAAGCTCAAGTTGCAGGGCAACAAGCTACCTGCCCAAGCCGACGTTGTGAAGGTGGAAGAGAAGAGCCCTGTCCACATGATGGTGACTTCCGCAAAGACATCGGTCTCGATTGTCGCCGCTCCGCCTGCTCCGATGTGACCGGGGCCACTTGGGGCAAAATCCAGAAAGCGGATGCCACCTGCCGGAACATTGGATCCTCGTGTCAATCCGGCGAGGTTGAAATCGAGCTTCCTTGTGTTGGTCAGGGCGGCATCTTCAAGCAGAAACGTATCCGACTGACCGATGTGGTCGTCGGAGCCCGCTTCAATGATCACTGCAAACGTTCCGGTCGCGGGGCTCGATGAGCTGGAATTTCCGACGACGTTCATCAGGACTGAACCCCCCGTCGCACTGAACGTGTATACGACCGGCGTACCCAAAGACGGAACCGTGAACAGACAAACCACCAGCACTCCACTCAGAAGCTTCATGGGCTGCTCCTCCTACGACGTGTCCTTCTGACCGGGTGGAAGGCCGGGATGTGCAAGGCTGTTTTTCCCCTGACCTCACCCTCCATCTCCCTTTGGGATCATTCCTACTGCAATACCCGTTACAAATCAAGTGAGAGTACGAACTCGGATAGGTAGTACCATCCAAAAACCCGCCCGCAAGAGTCGTCGCTACGGGCAATCGTGAACTGCTCTGGCCGACGCCGGTCCCGTCGACGTCGCAGGGGCCAACAGTCGTCGGATCGCCGTCACAGCCGCCCGATACCGCTCCTCCTCCGGATGTAGCCGACTCAACGCCAGATACAGTTGCTCGGCCTTGAGCAGCGATTCACGATCACCATACGCTCGTCCGTATCGGTAGCATGCCTGCGCGACGTATACATCCGGCCCTCCCTGGCTCGTCTCCGTCAGGGCATTCAGCGCCACCCGCGCCTTCTCAGGTTCCCCTCGGTCGATGAACACCTTGACCATCGCATCGAACGTTTTGGGTTCGGCCGACAGTCGTCGGCGGAGCATCTCCCAACCGTACACCGCGGCCCGGCGAGTATCGTGGCGATCGTGGAAGTACTCAAACAAGGGTCTGATCGCTGCCGAAGGAATCTCATGGTAGAAGGCGGGGTCGTTCAGAACCCGCTCGATCCTGTCGGACGTCTCGGCGGCCAGGTCGTGACGCTCCGTCGCCACGCACGCACCGAAGAAATGCGGCAGCAGGTATTCGCAGTGGTGCGGACGCAGCCCGAAAACGTTCACGTTGCAGAATACCCCGAAGAACGCCAACAGTCCCGCCGGTTGCACCAGACCCCTCCAGTGGATCGGTGGCGTCAGTCGTCGAATCACGTAAACCAGCCCCCATCCGACCAGCGGCATCATCAGGTAGACGATCGGCAGCCGATATCGCGAGATCACCGGGAACAGCGTCCCCGGGATCACCAGCGCCGCGAGCATCGCGAGGTAGTACGAAAAACCCGCCGGCCACGTGCGGCGCACCAGCACCGACACAAGGCCCACCATCCCCAGCGGACAGAGCACACCAAAGTGGAGCCACGATAGGTCCCGCAGCAACGGCGTGAACCGGACGAAGTCGTAGATATCCTTGTTGAAGGGGTATTCATAAGCATTGAACGTGAAGCACAGCCGTTTGAACAGATCGCCCACCAACTTGCCCGGGTAGTCGCGGATGTACTCCAGCGACAGGCGGGTGAAGAAATCGGCTGCCTCGCGGTACGTCGGCAGGTGCCCGAGCTGATTGGCCGCCTGAACGTACATGAGGCGGCAGAGTTCGTCGTATCGAAACAGCGGGTCCTTCAGCAGTTCCGTCATCGGCGGGCTGCGATCCGTGTACGTTTTGGGGGCGAACATCCTCTTGGCGTCCGAATCCGGGTTGTTCGTGGCATAGAACGTCCCCGAGCCCCACATCCCGATCATGACCACCTGCCCCGACACCCACAGGTTGCGCAGCGTGATCGGCGCGATCGCCAGCATGGTCCCCACCGCCAGAATTGCTACGTTTTGTGCCGCCCCTCTCAGCAGGCGTACTCGATCCCCCTCGCCGGAGGCAGGTGCATGCCGGGCGTTCCAGGCCATCATCACGGCCAGCACGGGTGCAACCGCCAGGATGTTGGGCCGCACGATCGCCCCCAATCCCAGGGCCAGGCCGCAGGCCGCCCACTTGGTCCACCGCTCATCGGGCAGTGCAACCAGCAGATACGCCAATAACAGGTAGAGCACCGATGCCAGCGAGGCATCAAGCAGTTCCGTGCTGAAGAAGACGAATGTCCAGAACACGGCGCCCAGTCCTCCGCCCACCAGGCCCGCCAAAGGTCCGAACATCCGTCCCCCGATCAGAAAGATGAGCACCGGTCCCAGTGCGGCCAGGAAGACCTGCAAGGCCCGCGCGACCATCGGATAAGGTCCGGCGATCTTGTACAGGCCGCAGAGGAAGTACAGATACCCCGGAGCGCGAAGGTAGGGGGTGGCCGGCGCCGTCCCATTGATCATCGTCAGAACGGTCTCATGATGCAGCCGTTCGTCGGTAGTCAGCCACTGATACAGCGGATTGTTCCACCGGGCCTCGATCAGGAAGGCCATCCGAACAACGACGGCCAGAAGATATACGGCGATGCCCAGCCGCACCCATCGTTGACGAATCCATGCCTCGGTGTGTGAAGTCATGCGAAGGTGTCCCATTCCGACCGCCGCGGTCGTGCCGCAGCCTATTCTTGCATGATAGGGTATGGTTGGAAAAGAGGGCGACCTTGATGTATGGATTCTCTCATGCTCTGGGCCTTCCTCACCGATTCATCCGATATCTAGGTGTGCGACAGGTGTCCGCCTCTGGCGGATACGAGAGGTGACCATGAGCCGGACATCGCTGGGATCGAACGAGGGACTTCACTATGCAGGGCCGCATTGGCTGCATTGGATCGTTCGAGCGATCGGAACGATCTGCACCTTCCTGGCCTTGACGCTCCTCTATCTCGACCTGACCGGGCGGATACCCCAGGTCGATCGAGACCGATATGTCATCGCCGACACCTGCCTGTGCGCGGTCTTTGCTCTCGAATTCCTGATCATGATCTCCCTGGCGAGCAACCGCCGCCTCTATCTCCGGCGCCATTGGGTCGACCTGCTGGCCAGCATCCCGATGGTCCATGAAATGCGGTCGTTACGGGCAGTTCGCGCCATGCGCCTGCTACGGGCCTTTCGGGCTGGATCGCTCCTCCTTCGAGCATTCCGACAGATCGAAGACTCTTTCGCCGTACCACTGATGAGGAGTACCCTCGTAGTGGCTGGGGTGGCTCTCATTGTTGGGTCGTTGGCCATCGCCGATGTCGAGCGAGAGAATGCAACTCTGAACAGCTTCGAAAAGGGGCTCTGGTGGTGCCTCGTCACCATGACGACGGTTGGCTACGGCGATGCGTATCCGGCTACAGGATTGGGAAAGTTCATTGCGGCCATTCTCATGATCGTCGGTGTAGGACTCTTTGGTGCCATGGCGGGGACGTTCGCGTCGTTGCTTCTGCGGTCGTCCAGGGATCAGGAATCGGCTACACCTTCCGTCGAGCAGCGTCTGGCCGATCTGGAATCACGCTGTGCCCGCCTCGAGACTCAACGGAAAGACGCGACGCCCTGAGGTCATCGGTCGCCCATATCCCCCTCGATACGACGCCGGGGATCGTCGAGTCCCTCCAGCGAGTTGCGCTGCGTAATCCGGTCCACCCACAGACGGGCGCACACACAGGTGGGGTCGATGTGCAGCGCGCCCCGGCAGTGGTTCAATTGCAGGGCCTTGAACGCATCGCTTTCAGGCGGAAGCTCCTTCGGAACGGTATCCCGAGCCCTCGCCTTGGGCAGTATCTCTCGCACCAGGAAATCGCAGATCGCCTCGGCCGCGATCATATGGGCCTCTGCGTTCGGATGGTCGCCGGCACCTTTGGCGCAGAGAGAAGGTCCCTTCCGACCCCTGAACGCGGGGAGCAGGTCCAGATAGGGGATGCCAAGCTCCGACATCAGCGACGCCATGCGACGGTGGACGTCCTCCAGCGGGTAGGTCCGTCCGAGGTACTGAAGGTTGGGGAACTGGACCAACGCGTAGAGCGCACCATCCTCCCCGGCCAGTCGCCGAGTCTCATTAATCTCGTAACGGGCGAGCCGCCAGGAACGGTCTCGCATGCCGGTTGTGGCTCCGCCTCGCAGGTAGTTCATTGTCAATCCGTAGGCGATGCGTTGTCGAACGGCCATTTCCACCAGGTCGGAGATGGCCGAATACTTCGAGAGGAGAAGTCGCCGGTTGTTGATGCGCCCGATGGCCACCTGATCCCGGTACACGTCCATATCCAGATCATTGGGGGAAAAGACCTGCACGACAACATCCGCCCGGATGAGGTGCCGGTTGCCGAGGTAGATGAACCATTCGGTGATCAGATCCGCACCCGAACTCCCGGCATTGATCGTCTGGCACTGGCCGGACCACTTCTTCTTCAGCAGTTCCCCAACACAGTACGAGAACGTCTCATTCAGCTCGACGCCCAGCCCTTGTGTGAACGAGTCGCCCAGAAAGGCGATCCGGATGCAGTTGGGACGCCTGGGTTCGCGAGCCCAGGGCTGTTCGCTCAGGACATAGGGGGTGGGCATGGATGGGGGGGGGCGATCGGGGGCGATGACGCACAGAACCCACACCCGTACCGCCACCTCTCCCAGGACCAAGGCCGCCAGGATCCCGGTGCCGACGGCGAGGATGCGAAACCCTCTTCGTCCCGATACATTCCTACCCAATCACGCCTCTCCCTTATGGTGCCCTCAGCGCCAGCGTGTACTTGTAGGCATCCGCATCATAGACATGCGTCGCGCTCTCGCCATAGGCCGTCAAGTAGAGCTCCAACTCATGCGTCTCTCGATTCTCCAATAGCGAGAAGTTCGAGAACTGAACCGCCGCCGTCTGACTCGGTTGCCGATCGTCGATTACCGTAACGGTGTCTCGCTTCAGCGACGGGACTCTCTCGTCAACCTCTGCGATCACCAGAGGATACCGCGGCGAGTTCCCGTTCGGCGGCTCCGCCGTAATGTTGCCCACCCAGTAGAGCTTCTTCGTTACGCTGTGCCGAATCATGTAGTGAATGCTCGACGGCGAATAGAAGCTCGATCCATCGTCGTACTTCCATTCCTTCACGTCGCTCAGCGTCAGCCCGCCGTCTTGGGAAACGCTGTACCACTTCCGGCCGGGCACCGCCTTGATGTCGAGGCCGGCGTTCGACCCTCGCCAGACGACGAGCACACGTCCGTCGCCCAGTTCGGCCGCATCGGGTTCCATCAGGCCGCGTGACGAGACATGCCGCGGCAGCCACACTGGCTTGCCCGCCGTCCACTCGTAGTCGCCCTGCGACGCATTCCACCTTCCCACAAAGCACCGTGAGCCGATGCTCCGTTCGCCGGCGGCGATGTCCCACGTCTTGATCCGGCGCGGATTCGGATCCGGCGCATCCTTCGGGATATTCGAAGCCGCCACGGTGTGAATCAGCGTCCCATTGCTGTGGCGGATCACATTGCTGCCGACATAGGCCAGGTTCCGCTTGAGGAAGCTCGGTCGAATCGGGTCATTCGGATCGAAGGGATCTCCGTCCTCATATCGGAGCTGTTGCGGCATCGACCACGTCTTGCCGAGGTCGCGAGAGATTCGCGAGTACGTGAAATTGTGATGGGTGCCCTCACGGGCGATCTGCCGCAACCACATATCGACGAGAACTCCGGCACCCGGGTCGAAGAACTTGGGTCCGGACCCCTCCCACACCTCTATCTTCTTCGGATAGCTCAGTGTCGGGGGCATCGGCGTGAAGCTCGACCACGTACGGCCATTGTCCATGGAAAGGCGGAACTTGGGTTCATCCGGTACGTCGTCCCGACGCTCCAGGGCGTGGATCTCCATCCGTTCGAACTTAGGCCCCACATAGCATGCCGATACCATCGCCGCGGCCTTCGGCACGGGATGTTTCGCGTAGACCTCCTTCTTTAACGTGACGATCGGTCGGTTGGTTTTCCAGGGGGGCGATGTCCCCTCCTCGGCCAGGACGATCGACACGAAAGACAGTCCGCAGAATAGCATAACCATCGTCTTCATGAGGATGCTCCGTTAGATCGCCGGTTCGTCGTGGAAGGGACGGCAGCCCTTACGGCTCCACCTTGACCTCTCTCTCCGCTCGTCCGGCCCGCCCCGCATCATCCCAGACAATCAATGTCACACAGTACGTGCCGGGCCTGTGATAAGTGTGTGCTGGTTTCGCGTCGATCGACGGCAGACCATCGCCGAAGTCCCACAACATCGCGACAACCTTGCCATCGACAGCGCGGGATGCGTGCGAGAACGTCACGTCCTCTCCGACGCGGACGATCGTGCGGGCATCGAACTTCGCCACCGGCGCGGTATGCGCGAACGGCTTGGCCGCCGGCAAAACATTACTTCCGTTGCCCGAAGCGATGCAATCCACCCACTCCAAAGCCGAGTAATCTCCCGGCCCCACGACGGCCGGCCCCTTGTTGTCTTTGATCGTGCACCGGACGAAGCTCAGTTGGTCGACCTGTGCCCCGATCAACTGCAGGCCGAACCGCCCGTTTCTTCCGAATTCGCATTCCTCGAACGTCGTGTGCCGGACATTGCCGCAGGTGCGAAAGCCGTGTCCTTCATCACCGGGATACCAGACCTTCCCCTTGCCCACCGGCATATCAAGAAACGAGCAGCGGTAGAAGTAGTGATACGCGATCCCCGCCGCCTCACCCTGGAGCTGTGCGCCCCACTGGTTGCAGTCGCGAACGGTATTCCGCCCCCAGAAAACATGGTTCTTCTTGAGATTCGCCGAGACGGACAGCCCGATCTTCTGCCCGCCGTTGATCGTGTTGTCCGTGAGGATCAGATACGACCCAATCGCCTCGATCCCGCAGAACATGTACTCGCCCGATGTATCGCTGATAACGTTCCGCCGAGCCGCACCCCAGTCGCTCCCGCCGAAGCTCAGCCAGTGATCGATCCGGTTGTCTTCGATGACGGCCCGGTCGCATCCGCCCCACACCTCGATGCCGAGGCTTTCGCCCCCTGATCCGCTCACCGTGTTGCCCTGAATCACCAGGTCCGTCGAGCCGTTGTCGCCGAAAATGCCGCCTCGCCCGGTCCTGCCAATGGAGTTCCGAAGAACGCGATTGCGAGACGACCCCCACGCCAGACGGATCCCTCCGCCGTATTCCGCTCCGACCCCGATGTTCTCCATCCGGCAATCGGAAATGATGCTGTCGGTCACTCCGCCTTGCCGGGTCGGGTTGACCCCCGAAAACAACACACCGTGTGGGCCAAAGGACCTGCTCTTGACGAGGTTCCGGATCGTCAGGTGGTGCAGATTCAGCCGGCGGGCGTTGCTGGCGGAAATGCCTTGGTAGGCCCTGGTATTGCCGGCCCCGTCCAGCGTCAGGTCGCTCACCTCCACATCCTCGCAACCCGACAGGTCGAGAATGCTCGACGGGGCCTCACCGACGAATCGCAGAATCGTGCGGTCCTGCCCCGCCCCCCGAAGTCGCGTCCGAGAGTGGGGGTGAAGTGCCCGCCGGACCGGATAGGTGCCCGCCGGCAGAGAGACCGTCTCACCCGGCCGGCATGCGGTGATGGCCGCTTCCAGTCCATTGGGATCGCGTGAGGCAGCGATGTCGGTCGTGGGAGAATCCGCAAGAGGCAGCAACGTCGTGATCGCGGTCAAGAGGCTGATCATCGAGGTGTCGTCCTTTGACGTCGTCGAATGACGTCACATGCGGGCCCAGAAAGCACGTGACAAGGGCTACGGGGCAACCGGCCGGGCGACGAGCAGCCGGGCCGAGTGCTTGGGCATGTCCTTTGCTTCAAAGACCCCACCGCACTCACCCAGATCCTGCCCCGTCCAGTAGTCGGTGATCCGGCAAGCCTTCGGTAGCTTCACGGACAGCGTCTTGGCCTTCTCGCTCCAGTTGAACAGAGCGATCATGAAGCGATCCTTCAACGTGATCAGTCCGGTCTCGAAACGGTCGTCGTCGAAGGCGGCCGGAACGCCGGTAGGGGGGACAAGCTTGCGAAGCATCGCCAGACGGTCCGCGGGAATCTTCGTCAGATTATCGCCCGACAGCAGCATCCCGCCGGTCGCATAGATCACCGTGGCATGCAGGTCGATCTCATTCTTCGGAAGGTTCCCGGTGAGCAGCACGCAATCGGGGTCGTTCCACCAGAAGCGCCCGTTCTGCCAGTTGCGGCTGAAATTCTGAATGGAGATTCGGTGGAACGTTCGCCATGAACGGTCGATATCCATCGAACTCCGGGACCCGTGGATCACCCCAAGTGAAGGCCACATCGGGTGATTGCATCCCAGTATGAAGCCGTCTCCGGCCCCACGCAGCACGGCTGCCATACCTCGGCGGTACGCTTCTACGCGCGTCGCCTTCGGATCGTGGAACCGGCCGCCGTGAATGGCGCCCCAGAAGTTGGCATCCAGTTTGAAATACGTGCAGCCCCAGTCGTTCCGCATCGTGCGAAACACATGTTCCAGGTGCTTCTGGGCCTCCGGGTGCGTCCCGTCGAGCGCGTACCACGGCCCGTTCCGCCAGCCGCCGAACGTCACCCGGTCCGATCGCAGCGGCTTGCCCTCGGCGTCCTTGACGAACCAGTCCGGATGCGACTGAAAGAGGTGTGACTTCTGCTCCGCGATGAACGGTCCCACCCAGATCGCCGGTTCGAACCCCTTCTGACGGATCTGTTTCAGGACGCCCTGGATGTTGCCGCCGAAGGCCCTGCCCGTCTCGAGCCAGTCGCCCATTGCCGGCTGGTAGCCGTCGTCGATCTGGACATAGCGAAGCTCGGGCAGGTCCTTGGCGATGAAGTCGAGGTTGTCCAGCACCTGCTTGGCCGTCACCCCCGGGCCGAAGCAATACCATGAGCACCACCCCGTGGGAACAGGCGTGAACTCCAGACGGGGATGGTTTCGACCGATCCGCTGGGCCAAGTGTGCAAACAACTCGGATCGTTGCTTTCCGCCGACGACCAGGAACTCTTCAAGCTCCCAGCTCTCGTTGGGTTTGAGCGTCAGCCCTTCCGTATCCTGAACGACCTCGATCAGATTCGGCCGGACATAGAACTTCCCGCTGAAGCGACGGCACGAAGTAAACCCCAGCAGGAAGTGCTCGCCGCCGGGCGCTGACAGCGACACCACGCCGTACACCGCACGGGCCCCGGCCGGCTCCGGTATCTTGTAGTGCCCCCGGTCGGTGAGGTCTTCCAGGTCGATCAGCTTGCCGAGGGTCCCGGCCGTCTGAGACAGCATCGTGAAACCCTCGCCGTAGAAGCCGGTCTCCGGCGGCAGGGAGTGAGGCAGAACGAACTGGACAACCTCCTTGATCCGCACGGCCGTGTCACCCTTGTTCGTCAGCCGGGACGAACAGATGCCGTTCTGCCACTCCCTCGCGAGCTGTACCGAGCCCGGCGCTGTCGTCCCGTCGTGCATCACAACGCGAGACGCTGCATTCCGCATCGCAGGTTCAGATAGGCCTTCAATGGCACCCATAGCCACCAGTGTGTTTACCAGAAGAGCGCCTGAGACTCTGAGAAGTGTTGGAATCATTGCCGTTGCATGCCCTTTCTTCAGGAGGGTTTCGGTCTCGCCGGACCGCGCAGGGGGTCAGGCCTCCCCAGGGTAATCGATCGTCCTATGGGGTCAAGCAAGCAACGGAGCAGTCTTCAGAGCCGATAAGTACATACGGCCCGAGCCACAGCCGCTATCTCTTGCGAACCCCTCTGTTGTCCAGGGCCGTCCGATGTGATCGCAATGGCAGTTCACACGCGCCTTGGCTCCGACGAGTTCGGCGATGAACCGGACGGCCCACGTGTCGGGCTTCCCGTCAACAATGATCCGGCAGTGGGGGAGATGAAAAGAAAGGGTGGTCCTACCCATCTGATGGACTGTCAACCCTCGCGTCGATAGACTTGGATATGCGGGGAGGCACGATCTATGACGCAAACCGTTGATGCAGTCTACGAGAAGGGCGTTCTTCGTCCCACGCAACCATTGGAGGGCATCCGAGAGCACTCCAAAGTCAAGATCACGGTGTTGTCCGCTGAAGACAGGCCCCACCCGCTTACGGATTGCATCGGAATCCTTCCGGATGAAGATGCCGCCGAGATGATCCGTATCGTCGAGCAGGAGTGTGAAAGGGCAGACCCGAGTGAATGGCAATAGGATCGCCCTGGATACGGCGCCCGCCATCGGTGTGCTCAATGCGGCCATGGACCTTCCAGACTGGCTCACACCGCATGCCGAAGTGTACTTGCCCGTCCCCGTCGTCGCGGAGTTGCGTTTTGGTGCGCTGAATTCCCAGCGTGCGGCACAGAATATCCAGCGGGTGGATCAGCTTGTTTCGAAGTGCGTTGTCCTGCCGATCAACACATCTACCGCCGAGGTCTATGCCAAGGTCCGTCTTCAGTTGAAGCATAACGGCAAGCCCATCCCCGAGAATGATCTCCGGATCGCCGCACTGTGCATTGAACACGGAATCCCCTTGGCCTCCACGGACGACCACTTTGCCCACGTCGAAGGCCTTGATCTGATCAGGAGCTGAAACGTCGTCGCGGAAGGGCGGTTCCACAGCAACCGGCAGTCCTCCGGTAGGCGGATCAGCGCCGGTGCATCCCGGCGCCCCCGCCCCCATAACCGTTCGGCCGGTATCCCGGCCGGGCAGGGGGGTAATGCGGACTTTCGACAAAGTGCTCGCGAAAGCCGCCCCCATGGTATCGCGATTCAGCAACCACCGACCGCGCCGGCTCCCGATAGACGCCGGCAAGTGGAGGTTCATTTCGGCGGCTGATGTACACATTGTTGTTGACCACAGTCGTGTTGTGATAGCGATTGTGCTGCCATGTCTGAACGGTGACGTTGTTGTAGACATAGGTGTGCCGTCCACCGACGAGGACGTTCGTCTCGTGAACGTTCACCGTGTTGACGTAAACGCGATTCCCGTAGTAGTGGTTGTTGATGATGTAGACATTGTGCGAGTGCCAGTTGCAGCCCCCAAACATCATGGCACCCACCGTGACCCCGGCGCTGAACGCCACAGCATTCGAGCCGACAATGTAGCCCGGCGCCACCATCATTGTCGGATACGTCCACACCGGATAGACCCAGGACGGACCGTAGACCACCGTCGGGTTGTACACCGGCACATAGACGATCTCAGGGTCGGCCGGTTCAATCCGGATGATCTCCTTCTCCACGACCACCTTCTGTTCGTTCGTCGACTTAAGATTGCCGGCCTCGTTGGCCTTCGTGCGAAGACGCTGGACCGCCTTCATCAGATCCTGCTGCTGCGCCAGAAAGGCATCACCCAGGTCCTGAGTCCAGTCGAGGTTCTCATTCATCCGTCCCAGGATCGAGGGGAACATGACGAGAGACTTCACACTGGGGTCCCATCGTTCATCGGCTAGGGCCTCCTTGAGCTTCTCGCCCTTCAGGTCCCCATGGGCCTTCAGCCAGCGCGAAGTCTGGACCACCTCGATCGGGTACGTGGCCGCCATGAAGATCTGCGCCAGGAGGGAATCCGGGTACAGCGCGACAGGGGCCGCAAGTTGTTCGAGCTGACTCGATGTCCTCGTATTGACCGAAGCCCGGGCGTTCGAGTCTGATGGGGCCGTTGTGGCGGTCTGACCGAAGCTTGGGTTCAGTGTGAGAAGCAATGCGATCAGCGATCCAGGTCCGCTAATGTGCTTCCTGACGATAAACACGGGTCACGCTCCTGTCTATATGCGAAGGTAGATCGGTTCGCAGCGATGGCAAAGTGCCCATTACACGATCGGCCAGATACCTGGGCGACTTCGATTTCGTTCCGAAGGGAGAGGCATCATGAAAGCAATTCACGCTCTGATGGTTGGCCTGTTGGCGACAACCCCGGCCAGCCTTGGCTTGGCCGCCGAGCCCGAGCCCCTGTCATTCCGTCCTGATACCGGCAAGCCGGCCGAGCTCACCATCAGAAAGTACATAGGGGGGCCCCCGGGCACCCGTGTCTCGCGGAGCACACCGACTACGTGCCCAGGCGTTCGGCACGAAGCACAGGTTCCCGGGCATAAAGGCGTCGTCTATGCCTCCGCCAGCTTCCCCACTGGCGACCGGAATCCGGCTCCCTACGACTCAGGCTTTCCCACCGAACATCAAACCGTCTCGCTGGGCTGCCGCACAGACGGCGTGTACACAGAGGCCCTCCGATTCGGCATGGTAGATGACGATCGCGCCTCACCGAGGAAGATGGCCCGCTATACCCCGGGGTTCTTCGACGGCCAGGTGGAATACTTCGGCATGTACGCCCGTCCACACACCGTCTACGATTTCCGACTCAAGATCGACCTCGACAAGAAGAAAGTCACGGTGTGGGTCGCCGGTCAGGGCGACGACGAGTGGTTCCCCCTCGCGGTCAATGCCCCGTTGATGAACCTGGTGCCCGAAATTAGCGCCGTTCGCGTCGAGCAACGGCCGGGCGCCAAGGGCGTCGATCGTCTGCTCATTCAGGGCACCCCCTGGGATGAGAACCGGCCCATCCCACCCCGCCCGTCGGCCAAGACCGATCGGGTCGTAAAGCCCGATGCCGGTTTCCGATTCCAATCGATGAGGTCGCTCTGGCGCCGTGCAGATCGACACGTCACCGTGGCGCGGAATCCCAACGCACCCGAAGGATGGTGGCTCGGATTCCCCGACATCATCCAGACCGGCCCGACGTCCCTGGTCTGCGCTTATTGCGACGGGGCCGGACACGGAGGCGGCGGCCGCATGTTGGTTCGTCGTAGCGACGACCTCGGCCAGACGTGGGGGGCCCCGGTCAGGGTCCATCTTGGCGGAGTCAACTGCCCGAGAATCCAGAAGCTTCAAGACGGCTCGCTCCTGGCCGTGACGGACGTGCACATCGGTCCCTATCCCCTCGTCTTCTACCGGAGCACCGACGGTGGGCAGACGTGGGTGCACCTCGGCAACCTCGAGCCTGTGGTCTCCGGCGGCCACGGCACGTGCGTTCCAGGCCATGTGATCGAATTGCCCGACGGCTCCTGGTTGGCACAGGGAACCCACACACCCGGAAAGGCCTGGCATGTTACCCAGGGCGAGACCGCCGAGTTCTTCCGTTCGACCGATATGGCCAGAAGCTGGCGCTTCTACTCCGACCTCAAGCCGCCGTTTCCGCTGAGCATGTGTGAGGCCAGCATCATCTTCTTGCCCGATAATCGCTGGCTGCTTTATGGCCGCGAGTCCGGCGGCTTCATCCCCGGCGTCAAGTCGTTCTCCACCGACAAGGGCAAGACCTGGACACCCCTGGAAGAGCTGCCGTTCCTGATACAGGGCCGAACCTGTGCCCGCCTCCTGAAAGACGGACGGGTCATGGTCACCTTCCGGGCCTGTACCGGACCGGCATCCCTGTGGGCATGGATCGGTGATCCCGACGAAAAGCCCCAACCGCTCATCCGCGGGGTCCATTTCAACGATCGCTCTTCTCACGGACTCAAGGGCGGCGAACTACACATCGACAGCGACGGCGTCTGCGGGCAGTTCACCAAGTACGTCTTCCGTGTGCCCGACAGCCCCCAGAGCAGCATCGACGTGCAGGCCACCGTTAAGGTCCTCCGCAATGCCGGCAGGGCGGCCACGCTCTCGATTCCCTTCGTGGGCAAGCTCCGCATCTTCGCCGATCGCGTCGAGATGGCACACGACTCCTCACTGCGGGCGGCCATCTCGCCCGGCCAGTTCCACACCTATCGAATCGTCCGAAAGGCAGACGCCATGACCCTCTCGATCGACGGCCGCCAGGCGATCGCCACCGACAGGATCGAAAAGCAGGTCTGCACCTTGCCATGGACGGCGCTGAAGATCAGCCCCTACCACATGGCGTTCGGTAATGAAGAGGCCGACGACCCGCACAGCGGCTTCGACTGGGTCCCTGCGGCGGAGCGGGCCAAATCGCCCCCACCCGAGACGCTCAAGGCCGAGCCTCAGGTCATTCTGCCCCACCACATCACGCCCGCCGTGACCGGCTACAGCATCTGGCGGGCCGTCGAGGTTCGCTACGAAGATCCCCAGACCGGCGTACGCACCGCCGGCTGGCAGGCCGGAGGCGATCGGTTTCCCGACCAGTATCAGTTGGATCGAATGGTCGAGGTCGATGCCACCATCTCCGGTTGCGATCAGGGGTACTCGGGCTTCGTGGAACTCCAGGACGGCCGGATCCTGGTCGTGAACTACACAGACGACACGGCTCGCTGGAATTGTGATGCCAGCTACCCGCCGCTCGGCGTGTCGTGGATCCGGGGCACCTACCTCCTTCCGGAGGACCGCCCGCCGGCACCGCAGAAGTAATCAATATCGATTCGGGAGTCGCCCTCCATATCGCGCCCGATCACTCGATGTTCAGTCCGATCTGGACCGACGCCGAGCTCGGTGCGTGGTTGACGATACGCGCTCTGTGGCTGAGCCGGTTTCCAACGATGGCCGCGGATCGAGTGGCCGGACCCAGTTCGATCGCCTGCGTGCCCGATCCCGGGGGGTTGAAATCGCATCCGCTGACGATTACCGAGCCGCTGAGAACCTGAAGGCACGGCACCGTCGTGCCCCAGCCGGAGAAATGGCACGTCGAGAACGTGACCAGCCCGCCACCCTCGATGATCGCCTGCTGGCGCGTATCCTTCGTCGGCCAGAACCCGCAATTCGAGAACTTCACCGGCCCCCGGTTCTTGGCACCCGTGATGATCGTGGACATGAACTGGCTGTTCGAGAACGCCACCCCGGCGTGGTCTTGGCTGGCATCCACCCGCACGGCGCAAGGTCCGATGTCCGATCCGCACTGCGTCAGAACGGCGTTCGGCTTGCCCTGCGGCGTCTGGATGAAGTGGTATCCAATCTTCGGGAAGATCACGAAACAGTTGGTCATATACTCCCAGTCGGTTCGGCCTACGATGAATCCGACGAGGTTCTCTTTGAGATAGTTGAACAGCGCGTTCATCGCCGGCGTGCCTTCACGAGGGGCACCGGCGTGCGCCGCCCGCATCCAGTAGTGCGGATTGAAATGCACATTCTCCACGCGGCCGATGTCGGTGGTTCCATTGATGTACACACCGATCTTCAGCGGACAACCAAAGACATTCCGCACATAGTGCAGCTCGTTGCCATGCGTGCCGAAGTCGATGCCCTTGTACGGGTTCACCAGTGTCACATCTACCACGCTGCCGTGCATCCCGCGGCCCTGGATCGCCCACGGATACGCCTTGACGGCCTCGATCTTCTGATTGGGGTAGAAGAGGGTCACACCCTTGATGCAACTGCTCTGCATCAGGTTGATCAGCGGGGGACCGTCTTCCTGCCCTTCGTGGCCGACCGCCATGAGGATGCTGCCCTTGCCGATGTCCGAATGATGGGGTGCCTGCCAGACGCCCTGAAGCGTGACCCCGGCGTGGATCGTCAGCGATCCGGCGATGACGTAAGAACCCGTCGGTACCTCGACGACGCCCCCGCTTTCCCGTGCGGCGTCCAGGGCCTTCTGAAACGCCGCCGTGTCGTCGGTCTTGCCGTCGCCCCTGGCCCCGAAGGCGGTCACAACGATCGTCGGCGCAGGCCTCGATGAGGTCTCCGACGCCAGGACGGTCATTCCCCACGCGAAACAGGCTGCCGAAATCATCATGATCCGATGTGCGAGCATGGCATCTCCTCCGACGAGTCTCCACTCACAGGCCGTCGGGCGGTCATGATACCGGCGGCGCGATTCGGCCGAAACCTTTCCCGCCTCGGCAGTTGCCCGCCTACCCGCTTCGGCGATAATCTCTTGACGACGAAATCCCGGGAGGTGTCCAGCCGATGAATCATGTCGAACGGTTTCGAGCGGTCATGGCCTCTCAGCCCACGGATCGATTGCCCATGTGGGAGTGGGCCATGTGGTGGGACGAGACCATCAAACGCTGGCACGGCGAGGGGCTGCCCCCGACCCTCACCTCCGTATTCGACATCCACGATTACTTCGGCCTGGACCCCTACATCCAGTTCTGGTTCAGCACCACCGAGAGCACGATCGAGGCGACCCAGCACCACGTCGAGGGCGTCGTCACCACGATGGACGACTATCGGCGGGTCCGCCCGACCATCTTTCCGGATCACGGGTCGTCGATCGAGCTGATGCGCGCCTGGGCCCAGCGGCAGAGTCGCGGCGATGCCGTCGTATGGATCACCTTCGAAGGGTTCTTCTGGCTGCCGAGGACGCTCATGGGCATCGAGCGCCAGATCTTCGCCTTCTACGATCAGCCGGAACTGATTCATCAGATCAACACCGATCTGACTGCCTATCACCTTCGCACCCTCGATGCCATCTCGAAGGTGTGCGTGCCGACCTTCATGACCTTCGCCGAGGACATGTCGTACAACCATGGTCCGATGATCTCGCAGGAACTCTTCGACGAGTTCCTGGCGCCCTACTACCGGCAATTGATCCCCCGGGTCGAGGAACTGGGCATCATCCCCATCGTCGACACCGACGGCGACGTCACGCGCATGGTGCCGTGGCTGGCCTCCGTCGGGGTCCGCGGCGTGCTGCCCCTCGAACGCCAGGCCGGTGTCGATGGCATGCGCCTGCGCGAGGCCTTTCCCGATTTCGCACTCATCGGCCACTACGACAAGATGGTCATGAACAAGGGCGAGGATCACATCCGCGGCGAGTTCGAACGCCTTCTGCCGCTGATGAAGAAGGGACGCTTCATCCCCAGCGTCGATCATCAGACGCCCCCCGGTGTCTCGCTCGATCAGTATCGATGCTACCTGCGACTGCTGGCCGAATACGTCCGGCAGGGGGCCAGCGGCTAGCGATCAGTCCGCCCTCAGTAACCGACCACCGACTCCCCCGAGCCGAGCCGTCTTCGGTCCGGATTCCGCGGCAAGAAGAAAACGTCCCGGCCCGCACGCTACCTCGTCGGCACGCGCCAGATCTGTCCGTCGATCTTCTCCAGCGGCATATCGGCCCCGCCGAAGCTCACCCGGCTGCGTTCGTCCATCACCAGAACCCCGCCCGGCCGGATTGATCGGTAGAGGTTCGCGAACAGTTTGGCCGGCTCGCTCGCTCGCACCAGTACGCACAGGCAGACCACCACCTCGACGGGTTCCGTGAACGGGCCGGCCTGAAAGTCGAACACGCGGGCCTCGATATCGCCGTATTGTCGCGAGACCGCCTCGATCACCGATCGACTGATGTCCGCCACGATCAGACGCGATCCCACGGGCAGCACCCGCTTCAGTTCGCCCGGCTCATAGGAACCCAGCGGCAGGGGGGTCAAACGGCGCAGCAGGCCGTCAACATTACGAAGGACCGTCCGATACCGATTCGCCAGCCAAGGCAGGTCCTTGCCCACACCCGCCGGCATACGATCCTTCAACAACCGCGTCACCGCCCCAGGGCCTACCTCCAGCACGGTCAGAGGGCTGTGGAAGTTCTCGGCGAGATGCTTACCCAGGTCGGCGAACGTGTCGCGATGCCGTTCCGGCCACGTCGTCGTCGAGATCTCGCTGGACTTCCACATGCGGTCCAACCCCATGCCCGTCCTCCATAACAGCAGCGGGGTGGGTCGCCGGACCCACCCCGCGTTTCATCATCACCAAAGCGGTCTATGAGAAGACCACCTCGTCCTTCGTCGCGTCGTACTTGGCGACCTTCTGCTTCAGCAGGCCCTGCATCGCCATCGCCAGCGCCGTGTGCACGCAGTAGCCGAATTCGATGTGGCTCTTCGGCTTCTGCCGCGACTTGACGCAGTTCAGGAAATCTCGCCAGTGCTCGACCGTGCTGCCGAGGTGCTTGCTCTTCAGTTCGATGTTCTGGGCCTTCTTGCCCGCACCCTTGCCGCTGTGCTGAGGATGGAACTGCACGTTCTTGCAGCCTTCCTCCCAGCTCGTGGCGTCGAAGGTCAGGGCCCCCTCGTCCCCGCGAATCGACGGGCCCGTATTGAAATCGTTCGCCAGCGTGCACACCAGCGTCACCGACAGCTTCTCCGGATAGTCCAGACAGCAGTTAAACGTGTCCGGAACCTCCCGGCCATAGTCGGTGTATTGGAAGATCCCGCCGGACCCCACCGCCTGGAACGGGCAGCCCAGCCCCAGCATATAGACGAAGGGCGTGAATACGTGCGGCAGCAGGTCCGTGCTCGGCCCACCCGCGTAGTCCAGGAACATCCGCCAACTGAAGAACCGCTGCGGCGTGAACGGCACCTTCGGGGCGTCGCCGAGAAACGCCTCCCAGTCCAGGTCCGGCCCCGGCTGGGCGTTCGGGTTGAGAATGTGCATCCGCTCGCCCCAGTCGCCGTTGCGATAATAGCCGGCCTGAACCAGCCGCGGCTTGCCGATGATCCCCTTGCGGATCAGGTCACCCACCTCCGCCCAGATCGAGCTCGATGTCCCCTGCGTGCCCACCTGGATGATCCGGTTCAGCTTCAGCGTCTCATCGCGAAGCTGCTTGGCCTCGACGATCTGCGCCCAGTGCCCCAGCGGCTTCTCACAATACACGTCTTTGCCGGCCCGAACCGCGTCGAGCGCCTGCGGTATGTGCAGCCGGTCGGGCGACGAGACGCACACGATGTCCACGTTCTTGTCCGCCAGCAGTTCCTGATGCTTGATGTACTTCTTGATCTTGGCGTCGCCCTCGAACGGCTTCATCCGCGGGCGGTAGGCGTCGCACACCGCGACGATCTCGATGTTCTGGCCTTCCTTGATCAGTTGCTTGACGGCATTGACATGGCTCATACCGCGTCCGCCGACCGCAATGAACCCCACGCCGAGTCGCTCGTTCGCCTCGGCCCTCGCCACGCGGGTGATCTGGGCGGTCGATGCCACCGCAGCCGTTGCCGCTGCCGTCTGAATGAAACGGCGACGGGTGACATGGGGCGATGAGTCCTGTCGAGTGTTCGGATCGTTCATCATCGGGTCTCCCTGGAAAAAGGGCCTCGGAGGGGGCTGCTTCTCGCCCCGCGGAGCCGCAATTCTAACACCGAACCACGAACCATACCACGTCCGCCGCGCTGCCGCCATCCTGGTCCACCGGGGCCTTTGCGCCCCCGAACTTGACTCTTCTGGGCGACTTGCTAGACTACCATAGGCTTAGCTCTAGGTCGCGGTATTCCCCGATAGCTCAATCGGTAGAGCGACCGGCTGTTAACCGGTAGGTTACAGGTTCGAGTCCTGTTCGGGGAGTTTCAGTGAGTGAGAGGGCACCTGCCAGGAACAGGTGCCTTTTTTCGTTGATTCCGCGTCCGAGAATCACCACCGGAACAGATTTCCCATGACTCCTGCCCTCGTTTGAACCTGTATGTCGCACCCCTCGAACGCCAGGCGTCGCACACGGCCTCACCTGCGGTGCCGATCGAGTTCAACCCTTCAACCCCGCTAGAGAATCCGCCGACGGCCGGACTGCCTCTGAAACCACGCTGGATGAGTTGTGGGGGGCAGGGTGCCAGATGCACGCGGTCTACAACCGTGCTAGTGAACCGCACGGTGGTTCGCCGCGCCTGTGACGCAGAGACTCCCTCGAGCCTACGCCCTTACCAGTTCGACCGCTTGTCGTCCAGCAGGCTGGTCGACAAGAGATAGACCGCCACCACCGCGGTGAGGATCGCATTGGCCACCGACAGGATAACAACTTCCTGCCAATGCCCCGGCTTCGTTTCTCCCACAGGAGACATAACGCACTCCCGTTTCCGAAATGCAAGCGCCTGATGAAGGCCGAAATGCAGGGTCCAGGAATTGACTTGCTTTCCCTTCCTGCCCCTTGACCCCCACATTATCTCAATTCCGCCACTACGTATCAAGGCGCACAGAGGACTCACTCGTCTTCCGGGGCCGAAGGTCCTAAAGACCGAAGCCCAAGGGAGTGTGCCTGTCTGCCTCTGTTTCCGCGAGCCGAGATCCCGCCCACCGAATCGCCATCCCGCCGCCACTACCGTATCACCCCGGGCGGAACCGGTGCACCGAGCGACAGATAGCGAGGCGCATCGTCGATCCGCTGTCGCGACCCCCGCGCCACATCGACGACGCGTCCGAGGTGGTCCACCCCGCCGGTCACGTTCAATCCGGACGGCAGCCGGACCTCATGCGCCGCCCCGGTGGTCCAGATCGCCAGCTTGAAGCGATCACCGTCGCGGAACACGACCGCGAAGTCCTTCTCATCACCGAGCGGAACGCGTCCGGCCACTCGATACCCGCGAAGCTGTTCGATAAGTGTCTTCATCGCGATATAGGCGGGCTTCGGCTCGTTGTTCTGGCGAAGCGTCCCGAAGTTGTGTTCCTTCTCCTTCGGGTCGGGCCCGTCGTCGCGCCAGTCATACCAGATACTGATCGGCACCTGGCTCGCCATGTTCGACAGCCATTGCCGGGCCAGGTATTTGCCCTGCAACTCGGGAGAGATGAAGGCCGTCGTGTAGCCCCACTCGCCACTCAGGATGGGTATCGCCTTGCCCGCCGGCCGGTAGCGGTCGATCAGGGCGCGCAACCCGTCATACTCCCGTCGGGCCATCTCCGGTGCGAATCGGTCGCCGCGATACGGATGGACGCTCACGCCATCGACCCGTTCCAGAAAACCCTCCTTGAAGCAGGTCTCGATGAAGGGTATGGCATTCCCATAGGTGGCCGGTCCAATGATGCACGCGTTGGGATCGGCCCGCCGGATCGCCGGCACCACCGCCTTGCACCACGCAAGATAGTCCTTCACATTCGGCTTCGGCTGCCAGAAGAAGATATTCGGCTCGTTCCACAGCTCCCAGATGACTGCCTTTCCGGCGTATCGCCTGGCCAGCACCGAACACAACCTCGCATACGCGGCCCGTCCCTCCTCGGTGTGCGGAGCCAGCCCCTTGTCATACAGACTGTTGCCATAGTTGAGGATGAAGATGAGCCGCATCCGCCGCTGTTCGAGGTCCCGGACCAGTTGATCCTGTTGGCCGAAGTCGTATTCGCCCGGCCTCTTCTCGATCACGCCCCAGTTCACGTCCATGCGAACCATGCCGACCCCCGCGGCCTCCATCAATCGATAGTCGGTGTCGCTGCCTTGGAAGAAGTGAATGGCCAGGCCCAACCCCGCCGGCACCGGCATCATCGCCAGCGCCGGATGAACGCGCTCGGCAACCTTCTCGGCCGGCGCAGGCGCCAATCGCCCCAATGGCGCCGCACACCCGCCCAGAACGCTCCATCCGACCACCCACACCCCGGCAATCCACAATCGTCCCATGGCTTCTCCCTGAATCGAAAACCCAACCCCAGGCCGCCAGTGTAATCGACCGCCGGACGCCGCGCACAGCAACGCTGTCAGAGCCGCTCCAATCGCTTCAGTGGTAGTGCTTCAACTCCTGGTGGTCAGATTCGGCAAGGGCATCCGAGGCATGATAAGGACGCACGCAATTCTCCCGTGCCGTAGGCACGTCCGACAATAGCCCAGCGATTCATCGCTGGGAATCCGAACGCAACACCCCATCCCCTCGATCCGACCCGGAAGGCCGAGCGTACCCGCGAGCCGCGATCCGTCATGCTCCCGAACCCAACCGCTCACCGCCTTCTCTCCTGCGATGTTCGTATGCCGCTGCCTCGTCTCTGCCCCGTTCACGGGGTTCCCCCGGCCACGCCGGGCTATTAGGCCGGTCCTTTCCAGGACCGGACGATATGGGGTCAGGAGGCGAGCGGCTGTTGAGAGGGCGAAACCTGCAACGACCGCGCCCATCACAGGTGGATGGTAGTACCGGTTCGGCTTGCGCACCCGATTGACCTCCCTCGGAGGCGGCCCTATCGTCTTTTCGGATGGAGAAGAAGGGACTGGACTCATGTCATCTTCGAATCCGAGCGTTCATGGCGCGCGTCAGGGAACGGGCGATGAGGGCCCGATTCTTGAGCATCTGAGGTGTCCCTCCTGCGGGTATGACCTGTGTGGGCTGATTGCGCGTCGGTGCCCCGAATGCGGCGGGGAATTCGTGGTTGGGAATTTGCTCCCTTCCGCGCAGAAACGTGGTTGGGTTGAATGCCTGCGCGCACCCTGGCCGGCCAGCATCCTCCTTGTCATGGGCATCCTGTACAGCGCTCCCTGGTGCCTCATGGAAGACCGCCTGCGCTCGTTTCCCAGGGGTGCATCCAGATTTTGGTTGCGCCACCTTAAACGACAGTTATACTCTGCATT
>CAYUQT010000036.1:0-93680 GCA_964446835.1 uncultured Planctomycetales bacterium
ACGCCACCCTCCGAGCCGGATCGTCTCGATCCGGATACCCGGGCGAAGCCCGGCCACGCGCCCCAACGGGGCGAACGACTGTAGCCGCGGGCGGAGCGCAGCGAACCCCGGGCAAACACTCTCACCCCCCGCCCACGCCGCCCTCCGAGCCGGATCGTCTCGATCCGGATACCCGGGCGAACCCCGGCCACTCGCCCCAACGGGGCGAACGACGGTAGCCGCTGGCGGAGCGCAGCGGAGCCCGTGGTAAACCATCCATCCTCAACCAGACCGCCCCGAAGGGGCGGAGGACAACGTCCGTCGATCCGTTCCGCCATGGTATCGACGTGATACCCCTGGGCGTCCATTTCGCGCGGTAGCAACGACCTCTCCATCGCCGCCCTGTTCGTCCCGTAGGGACAGTCTGAAAATAGCCCAACGTTTCAACGCTGGGAAAACGTCCCGATACGAATATGAGCGCCGTAGGCACGACAGATGACCACCGGCTGCCCGTTGAACCACCGTGGTCTGTCGTCCCTACGGGACTCCCGGAAAACACGGCGCCACCCGCAACCCAGCGTCAAGACGCTGGGCTATTCTCCGTCGTGCCTACGGCACGCGGGTTGCCCGAGCGAGCCCTTACGCTATCGCTCATGCCGTACCATCCTCCACGATCTTGATCTCCTTGGCGGTCACCCTGCAAGGCTCATAGACGACCCGGTCGATCCGCCCGTCCGCCGCGCCAGCCCGATGCTGGGCCATTTCCCCGCCGTGCATCCTGGGCGACCGCTGCGTAACGCGCGCGGCCGGCCCCGACGGGGCCGAGGACTGTTGCCACGGGTGTAGCGCAGCGAAACCCGTGGTTCACCGTCCCCAAAAACAACAACCGCCCCGGAGGGGCGGAGGAGTACAACATTCCTCAAAAGCCAACAACTCACCGTCCCCCTTGTCCCCGATGGACCCGGAGAGCAACCAGACCAGGAACACCGACCATGAAAGCTCACCAACCCACCGCCAACCAGTCCGTTTTCATACACCCTGACCCATCGCCCCTTGCCCCTGCCGTTCCCGAGACATGTGACATTCCGGGACAAAGTGAGACATTCACCGATACGCCCACTCCGAATACGCACCTTGCTTCCCCGCCATCATCCCCGCGACTCCGCCCGATGCCCGACACCCCCCTCGAAACGCGTGAAGAACGTGTCGAAAGTGAGACATGCGTCCCTCCGAGCCGGGCAGTCCTCTGCCCGGATACCCGACGCGAGACACCCAACCCCGAGAAACGACCCGACAAGATCGAATCTCCAGGTATCAGCAGTCCTCATCCTCTATCATCTATCCCTGATACCCTGCCGTCCAAGATCTGTGACAATACGGGACAAAGTGAGACATTCGCCGACTCGCCCTATCCGAATACGCCCGCCCACCCACCGCCTTCTGACTTCCAACTCCTAACTCCTAACTCCCAACTCCTACCTTCTACCTCCCCCCCCCGCCGAACATGTGACAAAACGAGACAGACCGTGACATTGCCCCCAGCCAGCCGACCGAACCACCCCTCGTTGCTCCACGCGAATCCGGCCAGGCACGCACGGCAGAGCAAGAGCCGCTGTGCTGTCCCCTCCGCGGAACCGCCGTTTCCTGGTTCTCCAGCCAGGCGGACCGGAGATGTGCAGCACAACCAGTCAGGTTCAGGAGGCCGCGTGAAGCATTGAACCACACAACTTGACGCCCGTCCGGTCGCGAGAATACAGTGCCTTCTGTGTTCGATGTCCGATGGACCCTCAAGGCCCGCCACGATCCGATCAAGGCGATTCCGCTTCGGATAACCGGCTGACCGTAGGAGCATTGTTCATGGATTACCGTATCGTTCGAGCGAAAATCGAGACCCTCCGAAGTCGCATCGCCGACAGAACGGTGCCCGTCACGGCATGGCAGGCACGGACGGCCGATTTCCCCGTCGCGGGGCAATACGTCTATGACGGCCCGTTCCGCAAGGTCTCCCTGCCCGCCCGGTTTCCGGCAGGCAAGACCGTCTTCCTGGGCACGACAATCAACGTGCCGGCCGGTACCTCCGTGGCGAACCTTCGCGTCGAGTTCGCCTTTCGCGATATGGAAGGCATGCTCCGCGTGGATGACAAACCGCGCGCCGGCATCGACGAGAACCACAAGTGGACTACGTTGCCTCGAACCGGCAAGCAGACCCTCCTGCTCGAATTCACCAGCGTACCGCGGTTCTTCCGCGATCCCTCGGCGACGGGCGAGTTCAGCCAGTTCGACGGAGCCCAACTCACCTGGGTCAATCGAACCGTCGAGGCCGCGTATTATGACCTCGAGTTTCTCCATCAGGCCGAAACCACCGAACCGAACGAACGCAGACGGCGATTGCTGCACGAGGCGCTGGAAGAGGCCCTGCTGGCGATCGACCTGACCGTATCGCGCGACCGGTGGCTCAAGGATCTGGTGGCGATGCGCAAGAAGCTGGCCGAACGATTGGCGGGCATCCGTCCCGACGGAGAATCCGGGCGCCTCTGCCTGACCGGGCACTCGCATATCGACACGGCATGGCTCTGGCCCATCCGCGAGACGATCCGGAAGTGCGGTCGCACATTCTCCACAGCGGCGCGGCTCATGGAACAGTATCCCGACTTCCACTTCAGTTGCAGCCAGCCGCAGCTCTACGCCTATACACGAAAGCACTTCCCCAAGCTCTATGAAGACATCCGCAAGTGGGTCAAGAAGGGACGATGGGAGACCACCGGCGGAATGTGGGTGGAGGCCGACTGCAATACGACCAGCGGCGAATCGCTCGTCCGCCAGATGCTTCACGGCATTACCTACATGCAGAAGGAGTTCGGAACCCGCCCGCGGAGCCTCTGGCTGCCCGACGTGTTCGGCTATAGCGGCGCACTGCCGCAGATCCTCCAGCGATGTGGCATGCCCTACTTCTTCACCTGCAAGCTGCACTGGCAGAGTCGAAACCCCTTCCCCGATCATCTGTTCTGGTGGCGCGGAATCGACGGGTCGAAGGTCTTGGCCCACATACCGCTGCTATGGAACGGATACAACAGCGACTCCGAGCCCGCCCACCTCCGACAGAACTGGGGCAACTACCTTCAGAAGGCCGAGTTCGACGAAGTGCTCGTTCCCTACGGCTTCGGTGACGGCGGCGGCGGCGTAACCCCGTACATGCTCGAGTTCGCCGAACGGGCCAAGGACTTCCCGGGCCTGCCCAGATGCCGCCAGGCCGGTGCCGAGGAATGGTTCAGCCAGGTCGAGAAGCAGGCCCCCACCCTGCCCGTCTGGGACGGTGAACTCTACCTCGAGACGCACCGCGGAACCTACACCACACAGGGCCCGACCAAACGCGCCAATCGCATGAATGAACTGCGATTCCGCGATGCCGAAATCTACAGCGTCCTCGCCTCGGCGTTCGGGGCCAAGCTGCCCCGCCAGGAGCTCCGCGACGGATGGGACACCATCCTCCTGCACCAGTTCCACGACATCCTGCCCGGCAGCAGCATCGGAGAGGTCTATACCGAGACAATCGCCGATCATGCCCGCATCGCAGAGATCGGAGACCGGCTCATCGAGAAAGGCCTGAAAGCCCTCGCCGCACAGATCAAACCCGCGGCCGAGGGTAAGAACGTCTGCGTCTTCAACTCGCTGGGTTGGGACCGAACCGACATCGTCGCCGTGCCTGCTCAGTGGGTCGGCAAACCGGCCTCCTTCGTGGATGAGTCGGGCGAGACTTGCCCCGCACAAACCGTGAAGGGCCCGGACGGCTCCGCACAGGTCATCTTCGTGCCGCAACTCGTGCCGTCGGTGGGTCATGCCGCCTTCGCCGCCTCGCAGAAGCCCGCCGCGGCCCCCACACCCGATCGGCAGTTATCCGTTTCGGCCCGCAGACTCGAGAACCGCTTCTACCGAATCGACCTCAATATCGAGGGCGGAATCACCCGCCTGTTCGACAAGTGGGCCGATCGCCAGGTGGTTCCGCAGGGGCGAATCCTCAACGACCTTCAGTTGTTCCAGGACGGGCCCGAAGTCGAAGCCGCCTGGAATGTCCATAACACGTTTGAAAAGCGACGATATCCATTTGAAGGCAAGACCACCATCCGCATTGTCGAAGAGGGGCCCGTCCGTGCGATCGTCCGGGTCACTCGGCAACATCGCAACTCGGTGATCGAACAGGACATTACCCTGTACCAGGACCTGCCCAGAATCGATTTCGTCACCCGCGTTGATTGGCGCGAGCGACAGGTGATGCTCAAGGCCGCCTTCCCCGTCGAGGTGCTGAGCACGAAAGCCACGTTCGAGATTCAGTTCGGTACCCTTGAGCGGGCGACCCACCGCAACACCTCCTGGGAACAGGAGAAGTTCGAGGTCTGCGCCCAACGATGGGTCGACCTGTCGGAGGCCGACTACGGTGTCAGTCTCCTCAACGACTGCAAGTATGGCCATGACGTTAAGGACAACGTCCTGAGAATCACCCTGCTCCGCGGGCCCGAGTCCCCCGATCCCCATGCCGACCTGGGACGACACGAATTCACCTACTCACTGTTGCCCCATGCCGGCGATTGGCGCGAGGCCGAGACCACGCGCCGCGCCATGGAACTCAACGTGCCGATGAGGGCCATCCCCCTGACCGGCCGGGGCGGCAGAATCGAGTCACTGCACTCCTTCATGACGATCGAGTCGCTTCAGGAGGTCGTGATCGAATCGCTCAAGCCGGCCGACGACGGAAAGGGCTGGATCCTTCGGCTCTACGAAGCCCATGGTGGACGTGGCCGGGTCAACGTGATCACGCACCTGCCCATCCGGAAGGTCGTCGAGTGCAACCTCGTCGAAGAAGACGAAAAGACCGTCCAATGCCGCTATGGAGACTTCGTCTTCGACGTCAGGCCTTATGAGATCAAGACCTTCCGGCTCATGATGTAGCCAGGCAGGAAATCCCACCGGCGCATGAGGCTTCCTCCGCCGGTGGGCACAGTGCACAGTCCATGGGATCACCGCAGCCCTGGGTCTCAACCGACTCTGGGTTACGGCGACATCTCTTCCGCTGTCATCGCACTGACCTGTCCCGACTCCGTCGCGATCACCACGAGCGTCGCACCGCCAGGTCCCGCCAGACGCTTGATCTGGCATGGGCGTCCCTGGACGCTGCCCCGGCGAATGACCTTGCCGGCGCCGTCGAGCACGCAGACTTCACCCCGCTGGCACGCCACGACCAGCCTCGACGCCTTAGCGCCCACCGGAGTCACGGCCTCCAACACCGTCGGCGGACTCGGCAGGCAGACCGCCCATCGCTTCTGGCAACGAGAGTCCAGCGCCACCACCAGACCACCGGAGAGACCTACCACGATCTGCCTTCTGCCATCACCGTCAAGATCGGCCAGGGTGATGTCTCGCATCGTGCGGTCCGCGCTGTGATGCGTGGGCCCCGGGCCGAACTGGGCGTTGGCCACCGGCGTGCCGTCGCCCGCCCAGATGCCCACCCGGTTCCACACCCCGTTGATCTCGCTGATGACCCTCTTCTTGCCACTGCCGTCCAGGTCTTCATAGAACAGATGATGACGGCTGTTGCTGTCCCACCCACCCACATAGGTGTGCCCCGCCGGCACACCATAGAATCCACGGGGCTCCGCGTTCAGTGTACGATTGCTGATGATCGCCAGCGGCTCTCCATCGTTGGGCTTTCGCCCCACCAGCAGGTTCTTACCGCCGCCCGAAGCATCGACGATCTGAAACACATTACCGGGCCCCCAGAACACCGGGCGGCGACGAACCAGCTTGCCGTTCTCATCGAGGATCTCCAGGGTACACGCACTGCCGACAAAGGCCTGGCTCTTGCCCTCCAGAAACACGCCCGTAAAGAGCCCATGAATCCCCGGATGGGCCGACTTGAACCAATACTGCTTGGCCGCAGCGAACACCGCGGGGTCCATCTCCGAAACGAAGGTCCACTTCGACCGTCCCGCCCGGTCGAAGGCGATAACCTTCTCGTCGGAGCAGCCGGCCAACAGCAGCCCATGATCGTCCCACCATCGCAACACCCGAACCTTCCCGTCCGTCCGCAGCGTTCGCAGCCCCTTGCCTTCCGATGAGATGGCATGGATCTGCGCCCCCTCCGATGCAAACACCACCGGCAGGTCGTCCTGGACACCGACCTCCATCGCAGACACCGGACCGGGCAGTTGGATGCTCCAGACGGACTTGAGCGCCCGCTCGCTCGGCTGAGACGTCTCCGCCATCGCTGTCCCTGGGCTCTGAGCCGACAGAACCTGACTGTTGATCAGTCTGTCCAGCCCCCCGCTCAGTGCCAAAACTGCCTTGGCGTCGGGCCTGGCGTCCAGCACGTGTGAACCGGTCGCCAACGTCAGCGACTGCTTCTGCTGACTCGCCAGGGATATCGTTGTGTCGCCCGACGCAGCGATTTCCAGCCGACCCGTCGCGAGGTCCCAGTCCAGCCGGACCGGTCGGTCGCTCGTCAGCAACGGATGCCCCAATCCAATGCTCGTCACATCGAGCCCGAAGACATGGTCTTCGCCAAGAATGACCGCATCACCTTGGATCCCCTCATAGCGTCCGACCACCGCAATGGCCCGCATCGGACAAGCAAGCGAGGCGGCGTTCTCAGCAATGCGGCGGCACAGTGGAGGGCGCGCTCCCCCCATCGGAGCGATCAGCGAGAATGCCACCCGATGCCGATCCTTCTTCGCCGCACCACGCCACGTCAGGGTCGCCACGCCGCCGGTCACCTCGGGGGTCTGGAGGTCGCACGCAAGGATAGCCATGGAGGCAGGCTTCTTCGCTTCCGTCACGACCTGCAGCCCCTGAAGCGATGTGTCCCACCGCAGATTCCCCGACTGCCATAGCGTTTGCACATCGAGGTTCTCTGAATCGATGCGAGGGGTCAGATCGTCGATCACCAGGGCATACCGACCGACCCGCTGAGCGAGGGTTCGGCGCCAATTGCAGAATGCCGCCCCGGGAACCTCCCCCACAGCGAAGGCCGTCCGCCCCAGCACGCCACTTGTTCGCAACGCCGCATCCATTGCCACGCGCGGCTCGACCATCCCGTCGCAGCGTGTCAGCACCTGATTGAGATACCCCTGATCATGCGTCTGGGCCCCTCGGAGAACCGTGACGCCGGCCAGCCGCAGTTCCAGAATCGCAAACGCGTGGTACGGATTCCGCGAGGCACCATTGAACCCGTCGAGGAGAATGAAGTCGCCCCCACCCGCCGCCTCGCTGCGATAGCTCGCAAAGAAGAAGGACTGCTCCAACGGAAGCCCCGACTTACGGCTCCGCCAGGCAAGCTGCGGAACTCGATGAACCGTCCACCGACCCACAAGATCATCCGGATCGCATGGCCTGAGCGTTTCGGGCGGCCAGAAGGATTGCCCCAGGCGAAACACATCCACGTCCTGACGCGTTCGCCGACGATAGGTCAGCCACCGTCCGTCGCCGGTGACATAGGCCGCCTTGTGCAGGAAATCCAGCGAGGCCCCGTTCAGCGCCCAGTCCGGTGTCATCCCGGAGCACAACGCCTCCTGCCCTCGAAGCAGTTCACCCAGAACGCCATTCTCCACAGGCTGACGATCGCCCGTCAGGACGATGTACGTCAGAATGGGCGCCATCCCCGTGTTGTACCAGTACAGATTGTCCAGTTCGCCCATGATCCAACACGACTGGTGCAAGGCCTCGAAGTGCGTCCGGGCGCTCTCCACGCAATGCCGCCAGACCGGCGCCGGATACCCGGTCTGGAAGTACCGACCCAGGCAATACAGCGAAATCGCGGCGAGCTGCCCATGCCTCGATCCGAGCTGTTCCGGAGGCGAGGTCCGGCCGTAGATCCCCTCGTGCCGACGATGCTGAAGCTGCTGCGAGAAGGCGTTGGTAATCCGCAACCGATGCTCGTCGGAAAAGATGGGACTGTCCTCGATCAAGTCCCAGAACAGGATCATCATGTGCGCGTTGTAGTGATAGGGACCGCTGAGGGGAGCATCCTTGTTCTCGATCATCTCCCCGTCGATGTCGGCGATATCCCTCTTGGCAGCGGCATCGGGAAACGCCAGTCGAAGGAACTCCCTGGCGTGAGATTCGTCGCCGGTCATGTAGTACAAGGCCATCCGCTTGCTGATCGTGTTCCAGCCGAAGTACCCGACGGAACCGTACATGTCCGAGGACTCCCAGGTCTGAACCTGACGGATGTCCTTTGGTACGGCAAGACGATCGCCCAGCCGAATGTCCATGAGCCGTCCGATTTCGAGGACCCCGGCCTTTCCTCCAGCGCGATCCAGTCCGGAGATGAAACGATCGGCCGCTGCATCAACGCCCGCCGAGTCGCTGCCGCCCACAAGAATCACGTTCCGCCCGTCACCGAACGGATCATGCAGCGTCCGAACCTCATAGCCGCCTCGACCGGGATACTTCGCGTCGGTAAGGCAGTAGTACAGGTCATAGAGCGAGCCGATTGTCTGATTCGTCGTTCGCTGTCCCAGGCAAATGAGGTTCGCCGACAGAGGCGGCTGTCCATCCCGAGGGCGTCTGGCCGGAAATCCGTCCAGAACGAGGCCGCGTATGCGCGAGGCCGGTTGTTCATCGCCCACGATCGGCACGACGACACCCGTGACCTTTCGAATCGCTTCCTGAAGCCGCCGGGCGGCGGCATCGTGTTCGCCGGAAGCCGGCGCAACAATGACGGCCTCGGGCTTGCCATCGCGAACCAGCGAGGTGATCAGGTGCAGATCCTTGAGCCGGCTGTAATTCGGCGATTCAGCGGGCGGAGGCACGCCGATGTCCACCTCGTCAACCCCGCCGATCAGTTCCGCGTGGTCGACGGTCACGCGAGGCGTCGGACCACGATGGGTGTAGATATACACTGTAATCTGGGTCGTGCCGGACGGTGCAACCGCCGACACCGAGATCGGCTCGAAGCCGCGAGCCTGCCGCGTCATCAGCGGCTTCTGCGCGAAGTGCTGCGACGGCAGGAATCGCATCTGAAGGAAAGCCCCCTGCGCATCGCCCCTCTTGTCTTCCCGAACCCAAACGGTGGCCTTGTAGCCGACCCCTCCCTTGGCACCCACGCCCTGCAACAGGCCAATCTCGGCATCCGGATGACCGTCCTCGATCCGTATCGCCATGCGACCGTCACGAGCCACCTCCACGAGGCTCAGACGGCGCCGGTCGTCTCGGCTGCCATAGAGCTGCCACCCCACAGGAGTGCCAGCCCCGTCGGCCCCCTGCTCAAACGAGGGGTTCTTCAGCAGGTTTGCAGATACCTCGGCCCGGGCTGCCGAGCCCCAAGCCGATCCAGCCACCAGAAGCCAACCCCACCACCGGAAGAGATGCATGATCGACTCCGAATACGACCCCGCGATCCCCCTTTGCACCGAACCCCGCAGCGAGGGTCATCGATGGGCGACCACAGAATACAGCAGGTGGGGCCCGCAGCCCAGACTCATGATCGACTCGCCGACGAACCGAGCGCCGCAGTGGTTGACCGCACGAGGCAATCGGCTACGCTGATGCCATGGAACTCGACGCCCTTTTCTCCGACAAGATCGACGTACCGCCTCCGCCGGAACCGTTCGACGCCAAGCAGCTCCCCTCGCACGGGGGCGTCTGGCTGCTGACAGACGAAGGCAATCGGCCCATCCAACTCGGCGGGTGTGAGAGCCTCCGCCGATCGCTGACCTTCCGGCTGTCTTCCGAAGACCCCAAGGAGCCCCCGCCGGCAAACGCCTCGACCGGCCAACCCGACCCGGCTGAGCCTGCCGCCGAAACCCGTCGTCCTGCGATGCCGTCCCGACCCCGCACAGATGTCCGAGCGATTACCCGCCGTATCTGGTGGTGGCCGACGCATTCACCGTTTGAGACCACATACGACTATCTCCGAATCGCGCGGGCGATCTATCCCGATCGCTATCGAGACCTGCTGGCCTTCGGCCCCGCATGGTTCATTCGCGTGGACCTCTCTGCGAGGATCCCCCGTCCGACCGTCACCGACAAGGTCTTCGCGGACGATGCCCAATACTTCGGTCCCTTCCCCGGTCGATCTTCCTGCTCCGAATATGTCGACCGACTCGTCGATCTCTTCAGCCTCTGCCGCCACCCAGAGATTCTTGAGAAGGTGCCCCGAGGACAGCGATGTGCCTACTACGACATGGGCAAGTGCACTGCTCCCTGTGACGGCTCATCACCCATCGACTACTATCGCGGGCTAGTCGCCTATGCGGTCCAGTTCGTCAACAGCGGCCCTCAGGAATTCATCGAGCAAACCGAGCGCGAGATGAAACGAGCCGCTGCCGCTCAAGAATACGAACGAGCCGCCGCCGCCAAACGCCGCATCGACCAGGCACGCAAGATGCTCGGCGACAACTGCCGATTCGTTCGGTCAGCCGACCACTTCCGATGGCTGATCGTTTTGCGAGGACGTGGACGAACGCAAGTAAAGCCCTTCTTTGTCCACGGAGGATCCATCGCTCGCGGTGAGCCGGTGGCGCTGAAGGCCATGGCAGAACACGCCCAGAAATGGATCGAGACCCTCCACCTGCCCCCCACCAGCCCGCCGCCGGAGGATCGCAGAGTCCTCGCCGAACACGTCTGGCTCGTCTCACACTTCCTGTTCCGCTCGGGGAAACGTCCGGGGCTCTTCCTGCACAGCGAGGACCTCTCGAATCCGGAAGACCTCGGCCGACAGATCCGGGAAGAGTTCGCACAACCCACCGCGCCGTCGGACGACGCCCCTTCCTCGAATGCCTCGCCCGCCGATGACTCGAAGGAATCGGAGCATGAAGCCCCGCCACCTGCAGAGGGATGAAACACCCGGTCCGAAACGAGAGACAACCACCCGCACAGCACCGCCGCCTTGGCGTTCCTGTTGAAGACGGCCCTGAGCGACGATAGACTTGCCGTTTGTTGAGGACTTCTGCCCGAAAACACTGACGTCTCGATCCGAGGTGTGACCGAGTGCCTGAGAACCCCAACAAACTCAGTTCCAGCGACGCACTGTTACTCATCATCGACTTGCAGGAGAAGCTGCTGCCGGCCATCCACGAGGCTGACGCAGTAACCCAGGCCTGCCGATTGATGATTCGTGCCGCGGGTGTGCTGGGCCTCCCGATGCTCCTGACGGAGCAGTACCCCAAGGGGCTCGGCCGTACCGTAGGGGCGATCACCGAGCTGACCGCACCGGCGAACGTCCAGCCGATCGAAAAAGTCCTCTTCAGCGCCTACACCCCCGAGGTTCGCGCCGCACTCGAGTCCGCCGGCCGAGAACAGATCGTCGTCGTGGGCATCGAATCCCACGTGTGTGTTCAGCAGACGGTTCTCGATCTTCTTTGCGTGGATTACCGGGTGTGGGTTGCCGCCGATGCGGTGGGCTCCCGACGCCCGATCGACCGGGAGATGGCACTAAACCGGATGCGGCAGGCCGGTGCCTTCGTCACCACCACCGAGAGTGTCATTTTCGAGCTGACCCGACAGGCCGGTACCGACACATTTCGCCAGATCCTTCAGATCCTCAAATAGCCAGGCGGCCATATGCCGATAGTTAGGAAAGGTTATGGACACAAAGAACCAATCCAAATCGGACTCCACTCTGCCGGACGCCGGAGCCAGAACGGATGGTACCGTCGTGCCCTGTCCCCACTGCCGTCGCCAGATCCCCGAGGAGACCATCCGCTGTCCCCACTGCCACGAGTGGATCATCGACCGCCCGTCCAACGAGAGCCAGCGAAGCCCATGGTTCTGGCCGATCATCATCGCCATCGGTCTCGTCATGATCCTGGTCGTTCTGGCCATTCGCCTCAGCTCACGGTAGAACAGACGGCCGTATTCCACTACCTGTAACGCAGAGAAGCGGAGGTCCACCCCATGGCCTATCCCATCCAGCGAATGCGACGGTTGAGAGCCACACCCACACTGCGGCGCATGGTCCGCCAGACCCATGTGTTGCTGGACGATCTGATCCTGCCGTTGTTCGTGCGTCCCGGCCAGGGAGTCCGCCAACCCATTCGCTCGATGCCCGGGCACTTCCAGATGTCTGTGGATCAGGTCGCGGAGGAATGTGTCGAAATCGAGTCGCTGGGCATTCCGGCGGTCATCCTCTTCGGCATCCCCGCCAGCAAGGACAACATCGGCAGCAGTTCCTGGAACGACGACGGCATCGTGCAGCAGGCAATCCGGGCCATCAAGGAACGCTGCAAGCGTCTGGCGGTGGTGACCGACGTGTGCCTGTGCGAGTATACCGACCACGGCCACTGTGGCGTCGTTCAGGAACGGCGGGATGGGGTCAAGGACGTCGCCAACGATCCCACCCTTCAGCATCTGACCCTTCAGGCGGTGAGCCACGCGAGGGCCGGTGCGGATATCGTGGCGCCGAGCGACATGATGGACGGGCGCGTCGGGGCGATCCGGACGGCACTCGACGAGGCGGGCCTCGCCATGGTGCCCATCATGGCATACGCCGCCAAGTACGCCAGCGGATTCTATGGTCCGTTCCGCGATGCCGCCGAAAGCCCGCCTCAGTTCGGTGACCGACGCACGTATCAAATGGACCCCTTCAACAGCGACGAGGCGTTGCGCGAGGTCGAACTCGATCTGGCCGAGGGCGCCGACATTGTGATGGTCAAGCCCGCGATTCACTACCTTGATGTCCTACGGCGCATCAAGGAGCGATTGGGCGTGCCGACCGCCGCGTACCATGTCAGCGGCGAGTTCGCGATGATCGAGGCGGCGTCGGCCAATGGCTGGATCGATCGAAAGACCTGTGCCATCGAGGCCACCGCGGCCATCAAGCGCGCCGGGGCGGATCTGATCCTGACCTACTTCGCCAAGGACCTCGCACGCTGGATCGAGCAGGGAATCTGAACGCCGTGCATCCGCTGTCTCCGGCGGCGCGGCAAGACACCGAGGCGGTTTATGGAGTCCAAACGGTCTGCCAGGCAGGCGGCGGTGCAGATCATTCAGCACCTTCGTGAGAACGGCCACATCGCTCTGCTGGCCGGCGGATGTGTCCGTGACACACTCCTGGGACACCGACCCAAGGACTACGATGTCGCCACCGATGCGATCCCCCCACGCGTGATTGAGCTCTTCCGAAAGACACGCCAGGTGGGCGCGCAGTTCGGAGTTGTCCTGGTCAAACAATCCGGCGTCTGGGTGGAGGTCGCGACCTTCCGGAGCGATCATGACTATCGCGACGGCAGACACCCCACGCACGTCACCTTCGGAGGACCCATCGAGGACGCCCAGCGCCGCGATTTCACGATCAACGGTATGTTCTTCGACCCCGTCACCGAACAGGTGATCGACTATGTCGGCGGACAGAAGGACCTTCGCGAGGGCGTGATTCGCACCATCGGTCCGGCAGAGCAACGATTCGCCGAGGATCACCTGCGACTGATTCGCGCCGTCCGCTTTTCGGCCCGATTCGGCTATCACATCGAGCCGGAGACGCACCTCGCGATTCGCACACAGGCCCGGCTCATCACGCGCGTCAGTGCCGAGCGGATTCGCGACGAGTTCGAGAAGATCCTCGCCGACCCGAACCGCGCCGGAGCATTCGCCCAACTCGAAGAACTCGAACTGCTGAGCCACCTGTGGCCGGAGAGCGACTGGAACGAACAACGTATCGCACTGACCAGGGCCATCCTGGCCGGCCTGCCCGAACACGTCTCCTTTGCCGCTGCCATGGCGGCCATCCTCATTCATTGGCCTGGCCACGAGGTCGGCCGAATCTGCCGAGACCTGACGTGCAGCAATGATGTCCGCAAGCGAGTGGTCTGGCTCGTTGAGAACCATGCTGCGATGGGAACCCAGGAGTCGATGACGCTGGCCGACCTGAAGTCACTGATGCGGCGGCCGGAATTCGACGACCTCCTGGCACTAACCCTCGCCTGGCTGAGAGCCACCCACCAGGCCGAAACGGTCTACGAGAGACTCGTGCAGCGTGCCCGCGCCATACCGCATGAAGACATTGCCCCCCCACCCTTGCTGACCGGAGCCGATCTGATCGAGCTCGGCCTGTCACCCGGCCCCCGATTCAAACAGATACTCGACCAGGTCTATCGCGCCCAACTCGAAGGAACCCTGCAGACCAAGGACGACGCGCTGAACATGGCCCGGCAAGAGGCCGGAACTCGTTGAGACGGTATCCGAACCCACACGACATGTCAGTCCGTCATACCCGGCGGGGTATGCTCCCCCACATCTGGTTCTGAAGTATCCCCCGGCACGTCATCGGTGGATGGACCTCCATCGTCCTCCGGCAGATCGAATAGCCGCCGAAGGGACTCGACGTACACGTCCACGCCTCCCTCTTCCACTTTCTGACCCAGCGCCCGCGTCGGACCGTGCAGGATCTTGCCGACGATGCGGTGCAGAAGCTGGTCGAGGATCTGAGCGTCGTGATGCGGGTTCCCCGACAACTTGGGCCGGGCCCACTGCGACTCGACCTCGGTGATTCCCGTCAGTCGCTGTCTCAGTGCCTGAATCGCCGGACCGATCGCTCGTGTATCTCGCCAGCGAATGAACTCGTCCACGTGTCGTGCGACGATTTCGTCGCACGCCCCGATCTGCTGTCGGCGATCGTTCAGCCCCGCCTCGACCACACCCTGCAGATCGTCGATGTTGTAGAGATACACGTTGTCGAGGTCGCCCACGCCGGGCTCGACGTCGCGCGGCACCGCAATGTCCACGATCAGCAACGGCGCATATCCACGCATCGAGAGGACCTTGGCAATCATCGAACGTGTCAGAATCGGATGCGCTGCCCCCGTGCTCGTGATAACCACGTCCGCCTGACCCAGGCAGTGATCGAGGCGGTCGAGGCCGAAGGCCTGAGCCGCGAACCTCGCAGCTACCTGCTCGGCCCGCTCCAGCGTTCGATTGACGACCATCGTTTGCCGCGGTTTCATCGTCAGGACATGCTGAAGCGTCAGCTCGCCCATCTCCCCTGCGCCAATCATCAGCACCGTCTTGTCGCCGAACCGCCCGAAGATCTGCCGGGCGAACTGCGCCGCCACGCTGCCAACGCTCACCTGTCCGGCAGAAATCTCCGTCTCCGATCGAACCTCCTTCGCCACGTGCAGCGCCCACTGAAATAATGCCCCTAAGGTCCGACCGCAAGCCCCCCGATCGGTCGCCCGTGCCATCGCCTGTTTCACCTGATTGACGATCTGGGTCTCGCCGACCACCATCGAGTCCAGAGAACAGACCACGCGGAACAAATGCTCGATGGCCCCCCGTCCCACCTGGTAGTAGACGTGCCGGTTCAGCTCCTCGACCGGAATCAAACACATCGTCGAGAGAAATGCGACCAGGTCTTCGCGCCGTGGACGCCCATGCGTCAGTCTCGTCAGATAGAACTCGCTGCGGTTGCAGGTCGAGAGCACGACCGCCTCACAACCGTCGAACTCTCGGCGCAGCTCGTCGAGCACGCGTCCCGTCGCCTCGGCGTCGAACGACATCTTCTCCCGCAGGTTCAGCGGGGCAGTCTTGTGATTGCAGCCTATGACGATGGGCCTCATGACTGTGAACGCATCACGAGATAGACCAGGAAATTCAATACCGTCAGCACCGCCGCTCCGCACGCCAACGCCGCTGCCTTCGGACCTCGCAACCGAGGACGCAGCCACACCACAAACATCCCACCGGCGTACACGAACCAGAGCAGAAACGTGCCGCCGGCCATCAGAAGCTCCCGCCCACGCGCCTCCGGCGGTGCGTGCGCGATCCCGCAGATCCCCGTCAGGATGCCGAAGGTCAGCAACGGCAGGCCCGCCGCCACCGTCCAACGCCCGAACCGTTCCAGCGATTCCAGCGACGCATACGCCGACGAGACCGGCACCAGACGATGGCGACGCAGCGAACGATGCACCACCAGATAGATGCCACCCGCAACCCCCCCGGCCACGAAACACGCCCCCGCCAACGAGATCACGGCGACGTGTCCGAGGATGTGCCACTGATGAAGGTACTGCGGCGATGTCGGACGCCGGCTGAACAGCACCAGCGCAAAGGCCTGAAGCACCGCCGCCACCGGCAACAGAAGACTGTCCACACCGCCGAGCCTGCCCGCCAGACGGATCACCAGAACCTCCGCCGCCAGCAACCAGGCGATCATCATTGCGGCGTCAAAGACGTTCCCTACGGCCAGGAGACTCCGACCCTGAGCAATCTGGATCACCAGAGAGCCACCCACCGCCGCCAGTCCGACGACTAACGGCAAGATCACCAAGCTCTCCGGGCAGGCCTCCGGTCGACGCCCCCGGCGAATCGCCATCAGCGCCGCAACGCCATACCCGAGCAGTCCCAAGAACCCTAACGCCAACTGCCATCCGTTCGACATGACTCAGCAGCCTCTCGACACCGTCATGATGTTACCATGATTCGATGGCAACGGACCAGCAAACCCAGAAACACCCAGATCACAGAAAGCCAAGCCCCCGTTGTGCCCACCACCGAAAGCGCCCTGGACTTATTGCCTGTCTGATGCCCCACAACACCCTCGGACCTGCTGGGTTCAATACGATCCAGCGCCTCTGACCGACTGCAATACGTCGTATAATATCTCTTCACATTGCCTGTTATTTCCATAAGACATCATATATTACCCATCTTTACTACAACAAGTATATATGGGTTGACTCTGTGGATGCAAGCCGATATACTACACAGATCGGAGGGAATAAGGCATAACGCACCTTCGGGGGAGTCTGCGGAGGATCTCCCCGAACCATTGCCCTATGTGATGCATTCGCTGTATGTGACCAGAGGCACAACTGCGCACAGAGTCCTGGAAAGGAAGGAAAGAGGCAGCAATGAGAACCATTCGAACGGCATCCGTGTTGACAGGTATACTGCTGGCCGGCGCACCGGCCATGGCGGACCTGACATCCACCATCGAGATATTTGACAGCTTCGGGTCCGGACAGGGCGGAGAGTTCCTGGCGAAAGTCCATAACGTCAGTTTCACGCCCGTAGGCCTCGGCACCGACGCGCGGGGTCGGTTTGAAACGTTCTGTCTCGAGAAGAACGAGGTCTTTCAGCCCGGTTCGACCTACTACTTCGACATCAATACGGCAACGATCAATGGCGGTGTCAGCGGCGGCAACCCCGACCCACTCTCCGGACAGACCGCGTACCTCTACAAGCAGTTCATCACAGGCAATCTCGGGGGCTACAACTACGGAACCGGCAGCGGACGAATCAGTTCGGCCAATGCCCTCCAGAACACGATCTGGTATCTGGAGAATGAAATCTCCAACAAATATGATGGACTCAACTCGTCGGAACGATCGTTGGTCGATCAGTTTCTCGCCGATGCAAGCGCCCACGCCGGTAGCGACATCGGCAATGTTCGTGTCATGAACATCTTCGCCCAAGCGAACGGCACGGGCGTTGCCCAGGATCAACTCGTCATGGTCCATGCGGTCCCCGCCCCCGGTGCCGCAATGCTCGCCTTTGTCGGCCTGGGCATTGTCGGATGGGCCAAGCGTAAGATATCTTAGCGAGGGGTCTCACCATTAAAACGGTCCTGACCGCCCTCCGGCGCCTGCGTCGGAGGGCGGTTGTTTTTACCCAACCTTGCGCCGGATGCGCCGCCCCTCAGTTCAGTCGCCTTCCTGATCCATTTTTGGAAGGGAGTCGGGGACCTGCGGACAGAGGCAGCCGGACGAAGCATTCATCGCAACAAGGGCTGGGGACAGAAATCGGTCTAAGAGCAAACCGAATCCCGACGACCCCTGCTGCCATGAAACCCCACAGACCCTCCCTGCCCGAGCGCGATGGCATCAGCCCTTGCCGGTCACATGTGATTGTGGTAACTAACGCCTTTGGGTCATTCTCCTAGGCGAGATCGGCAGACGTGCAGACATGGACAGTCCGCAGACTATTAAGAACCCACAGGCCGACCTTGCGGAACGCTGGACTCCGGGAATTCTCATTCTGATGGTGGTCGCGTTCTGGGGCCCCCTGCTGATCCGAAATCAGGTGCCGCTCCTCGGTGATCTCTGTTATCTGTTCTACCCGGGCTACGTCTACCTCCGCGAATTCGTGCTCCAAGGCCATCTCCCGCTGTGGAACCCGTACGCCGCTTGCGGAGAGCCGTTTCTGGCCGACGTGCAACGAGGCGTGTTCTACCCGGTGAACCTCGTATATCTGATCTTGCCCACAGGTCGAGCGATTGTGGTCTGCTCGGCCCTTCATTTCCTGATCGCGGGAATGGGCACCTATGGACTCTTGCGCGTGTGGCGAGTCTCTCGAGCCGGGGCCCTGCTGGCCGCGGTCTCCTACGCATTCAACACGTACACCGTGACCAAGGTCGAGTTCCCCTCTCAGCTTGGGGGCACGGCCTTCTGTCCGGTGGTCCTGGCGGCCTATGCCCTGTGGCTTCAACGACGGGACCTTCGGACCCTCCTGCTGACTGCCGTGGCCATCGGCCTTCAGTTCCTGGCCGGCCATCCGGAAATGGTCTTCTTCACGAGTATCGCGCTGGTGATCTATGCCCTCACCGCGGGGTACTACGATTGGCGACGTCGCAACAGGTTTCGATATCTGGTAACCCCGCTGGCAGCCGTAGTGGGAGCCGGCCTTTGGGCGCTCGTACTTGCCATGGCACAGTTCTTGCCCACCACGGAGGCCTTGCTCTCTTCCACGCGTTCCGAGGCATCAAACCCCTGCCTCGAGGTATCCTCTGTCCACCCCTCGTCGCTCGCCACACTGTTTGTTCCATCGATCCAGGGCGTAGGCGGATGGGGTGGGGTCTGTTGGGCACCTTCCGTCATGGCGCCATCGATCGGCGGGTACTACGTCGGCGTGGTTCCGATGGTCGTGCTGCTGGCCGTCACCGTGCGCAAGATCATGACTTGGCGTCTGCCGAAACCTGACCCCACAACCACGCCACCTGAGCAGGCCCCGCTATGTGCCTTTCTGGTGATCCTTTTCGCATTCTTCTTCCTCTATGCCATGGGGTGGTACACGCCGTTCTACTCCTTCTGGCGAGCGGTCATCCCCCTGGTTCGACACTTTCTGTGGCCTGCGAAGTGCCTGGTGTGTGTCACACTTGCCCTGAGCTGCATGACCGGCCTGGGACTCGACCGTCTCACGCGAGACGCCAGGCTTCTGACTGACGCTGGAAAGTGGTGGCAACGACTGCTTCTCAGACGCGGTGTTGAACTGATCTTTCTGTTGGTCGCGGTGGTCGTGGTGATCCTGATCATCAGGCTGAACGACCTCTTCATCCCACTGTTGCGGAAGGTGTTCAACCTGTCGCTCATCCTGGATGATCGCGTGAACCGCGTCCCCGATATCTCGTGGAACTCGCTCTTTCGCGACTCTATCAAGCTTCCCATGGTGGGGATGCTGGCGGCGTTCTTGCTGACGGCCTACGCGATCCGCGAGAAGTCCCGGTATCGCGTCGCACTGATTCTGGCGATCCTGTCCTTCGTCGACCTGACGATTTCGAATCATTACCTCCTTCAAGCCGGTCCAGCGAAGGCCCTGGAGACCCCCTCGGCGCTGGCCGACCAACTCCGATTACCGCACGAACTGGTGAGGATGTATTCGATCGAGCACGTCGTGCAAGGCCCCATGGCCGAAAGCATGGGCACCCTTCTGGACGGCCAGCCGAACGATGTTCTCCCGATCTCCCGACCTGAATCGATCGAGCAGTCGGTGCCCGGCAGATCCATCTATTCGCTTCGGCAACTCGTCTATGGGTCCTTTCCCATGGTCGAGAAGGTGTTCAACGTATTCTCAATCAGGAACTTCGTGTCGAAAGAGATCAGCCGTCTGGCGATCCTGCCGATCGGCATGAACACAACGAAGTCTCTACGTTTGCGTCTCCTGGCTCTGCTCAATTGCGATCGATTTGTCTTCATGCCCGAGTTGCCCTTCACGATGACCCTGGGCAAGATTCAGAGGCAGGCTATTCTTGTGAGGTTTCCCAACCCGATGCCACGAGCCTTCGTCGTCGGGGGCGTGCAGTTCTGTGACGATGAACGTGGCGTGCTTGGGGGGCTGTTCTCGGAAGCGTTTGACCCCTGGTGCAGCGCGCTAACCGACGCTAAGAGCGTGAAACGAAACTCTTTCCCTGACCTGATGCCTCGCAAAGTGGATCACAAGGTCCTCTCTTACCAATACCGACCCAACGGCCTGGAGATCCAGGTGCAGTCGGACATCGCGGGCCTCCTTGTGGTCAGTGAGACGTACGATCGCGGATGGCGCGCCAGGGTCAATGGACAAGAGGCCCCGGTGTACAAGGTAGACTACGCACTGCGAGGTCTCCGCGTCCCCGCCGGTCGAAGCACGGTTGTGATGACGTACGCTCCGAGGACGCTCAACCTCGGAATCGCCCTGAGCCTGTCCGCCGTGGTGCTGACCGTCGTGCTGATCGTGCTGAAGCGCAAGAATCAGCCGATGATGAATTCAGACCCTGATGCGAGTTGAATCGAGCGACGTCGATTGCTACCATACTGCAAGATCAGAAGGCCCCATCGTCTAGTGGCCTAGGACACCGGATTTTCGATCCGGCAACTCGGGTTCGAATCCCGATGGGGTCATTCGGAATGTCGCAAACTCCGGCAGATCGCAGGAAGCCCTGACAAGTTCGGGGGCTTCTGCTCTATTTCTGGAAGTCTGTTCCCGCTCGTTTCTGCCCTTTGCTGATAGGTACTGTGCCTCCTTTTGTGCCTCTTTTTCTGCCCCCGTCGGTAATGGCCCTGAGGAAGTTCTCATCGGTCAATTGCGGATAGTGGTCCCTGGCTATGGCTGGAGAGTTTCCGATCCCTTTACAGACTGCATGAATCGGGTGCGTCTCTGCCAGTTCTGTCTCCCCGGGTGGATCGCAAGTATTGAAACGGCTTCTCCCAGTGTTCTAACCCTCCCTTGCGAATGATTCGGTGCAGTTGCGTCCGGAGGTTCTGCCCCGGATCCCTTGGTGTTGAAGTGGTATCGGGCCTCATTGGATTCTGTTCTGGCCTTGACCCCTGAAAAAAGGTCCTCTGTCCCCAGCTTCCACACTTCCCAAGGATCTGTTCGGGTGCGTGTCTCTTGCCCTTCATCTCGGGCCTCCGGTTCTGGTCTGGACGGCTGTTGGACTGACGTTCAAAGTGGTACCATGAGGAAAGGCAGGTCAATCATCAAGGGCTGCGGAAACCAGAGATCGTAAACATGACACTCCGACAACGACATTCACTGCGGGACTTGAGAGGTTCTTCGATGTTGCTGCTCGCAGCGGCATTGGTCGCCTGTACCGCCTGCGACGGGAACACGAAGACGACGTGGGGGCCCGGCTGCAAATTCACCGGAATCGGGTCCACCTATTGCTGGGGACCGGGCGCGGAGGATGCTACTGGCGATCCAAAGCTCGGCAGTCCATACCTTCATGAGCTCATCACCAAGCTCGTGGAGGAGCAACTCGCCGCCAAAGGGTATACCAAGAAGACGACAGGGACGCCGGATTTCTGGGTGGTATACCGAATTGCCAAGCGTATCAGGGGCCAGGCGGATGGGGTGGACGCGCAGTACTCGGAGGGATCGCTGATAATCTACACATACGACCCGCCAACAGGATTATGGATTTGGCGCACCTTTGCGGAAGCCCGGCTCCATGAGTCCAACCCCCCCGATATCAAGAAGGCCAGGCTGCAAGAGGTGATCAGGAGAATGTTCAAGGACTTTCCCACCCAAGGCGGACAATCGTCGGGAGCCGGGCGCCCTAACAAGTAGCGTCCAAGGCATTTCACTGTTTCGCCGTCCCACACGTACACCTGTCCCTCCCGAGAGCACCGTCCTTGTTTGTTCACTGAGACTTGCGCGTCTTGATCTGCAACGGGTCTCTTGCTGCCCCACACGAAGTGGGCGAGAGTCCTTCTCTCGAAGCGATGAGCCTGCCCCCCCCGTTGACACCACTTTTTTCGAAGGGTGGCGGAAGAAACACCGATGTGTTACCATCATACTAGTATTGTGATACCTGATTACCACTACAAAGGTCACGATGATGTTCAAGGTATCCGAAGCAGCGGCACTGGCAATGCACACGATGGTGCGACTGGCGGCTGAGCCCACAGCGGTGGTAACCGTCGCCCAGTTGGCGTCGGAATTCTCGGCCTCCGAGGCGCATCTGTCCAAGGTGCTGCAACAACTGGCCAAGGAGGACCTGGTGCGCTCCGTACGAGGCCCGAAGGGAGGATTCTCGCTCAACCAGCCTCCCGAACAGGTGACGTTGCTCAGGGTCTACGAGTTGATGGACGGAACCCTGGTGCCCCATGCGTGTCTGTTCAGGCACCCTATGTGCGACGGCGATTGTCTGCTGGGTGACCTGCTGAAAGATATGAACGCCAAGGTCCGGGAGCATTTTGAGAAGACGTCTCTGGCCGACCTGGCAAGAAGAAAGAAGGCTGCTCAATGAAGGCCAACCGAACCATCATCAAGATCGATGAATCGAAGTGCAACGGCTGCGGCCTGTGCGTCAGCGCCTGTGCCGAGGGGGCCATTCAGATCATCGACGGCAAGGCACGCCTGGTCAGCGACAGCTATTGCGACGGGTTGGGTGCGTGTCTGGGGCACTGTCCTCAGGAGGCGTTGACCATCGAGACCCGCCCCGCCGAGGCCTTCGACGAGGAAGCGGTGCAACGGGCGCAAAACGCTACGAAGAAACCGCCTGTGGCCCCGGTCGGCTGCCCCTCGACACGCGGCGCAGGGCACGGCTGTCCTGGGGCCATGTCGCGTTCTGTCCGTCGATCGGAGGCGACTCATCAGACGAGCTCGGATAACGCCGGAACCGGTGAGGAGCCGACGCTGAGCAACTGGCCGGTGCAGCTTTCGCTGGCGCCCGCACACGCCCCCTACTTCGAGAATGCCCGTCTGCTGCTGGCGGCCGATTGCGTGCCGACAGCACTGGCGGGATTCCACCGGCGGTTTCTGTCGGGACGCATTCTCCTGATCTGCTGTCCGAAGCTGGACGACGTGGAGGCTCACGTGGACAAGCTGGCGCGAATCCTCTCGCAGAACACGATTCGCGAACTGGAGATACTGCACATGGAGGTTCCATGCTGCTTCGGCCTGGTTCGCCTGGTGGAGCAGGCCGTAGAGGCGTCGGGAAAGGACATCCCCGTTCGATCGGTAATTGTCGGCATCGACGGAACGATTCATGAAACATCGGTTCTTGCCCGTACACACGGGACAAGGTAAGGTGCGAGTACATCACTCGCGGTCAACTCGGAACAATCCTCAACATACAGGAGGTCCACAAACAATGTTCTGTTTTCAATGTGAGCAGACGGCCAAGGGGACGGGATGCACCGTCCAGGGTGTATGCGGCAAAGACGGCGATACGGCAGCCTTGCAGGACCTTCTCCTGCATGTCACCAAGGGGTTGTCGATGTACGCCCATCGAGCGCGACAGCTCGGTGTGAAGGATCGGCAGATCGACGTCTTCGTTGTGGAGGCCCTGTTCACGACGGTTACGAACGTCGACTTCGATCCGCAGCGTGTCGAACAGTGGATTCGCAAGGCGGTCCTGCTGAGAGACCGGGCCAAGGGTCTCTATGAAGAGGCTTGCCAGCAGGCCGGCAAGGCGCCCCAGAAGCTCCAGGGGCCTGCAGCGTGGGTTCCCGCCGGCGATCTGAGCGGTCTGATCCGTCAGGGCCAGGAAGTGACGATTACCCGGCGCATCGAATCGCTGGGATCGGACATCGCCGGCTTGCAGGAACTCTTGACCTACGGGCTCAAGGGGACGGCCGCCTACGCAGACCACGCCCAAGTCCTCGGTAAGGAGGACGACGGCGTCTACGCCTTCTTCCATGAGGCATTGGACTTCCTGACCCAACCATCGCCCACCGTCGACGAACTCCTGCCCATCATCCTCAGGTGTGGAGAGGTGAATCTGAAGACGCTGGGCCTGCTCGATGCGGCGAACACCGGGACCTACGGCCACCCCGTGCCGACGTCGGTGCGAATCGAACCGGTCAAGGGCAAGGCCATCCTGGTTTCGGGGCACGATCTGAAGGACCTCGAAGAACTGCTCAAGCAGACAGACGGCAAGGGTATCAACATCTACACGCACGGTGAGATGCTGCCGGCCCATGGCTACCCCGAACTCAAGAAGCACAAGCACCTGGTGGGCAACTACGGTGGGGCCTGGCAGGATCAGCGGAATGAGTTCGACGCCTTCCCCGGCGCCATCCTCATGACCACCAATTGTATTCAGAAGCCCAAAGACACGTACAAGTCGCGAATCTTCACCAGCGGCATCGTGGCGTGGCCCGGGGTCACGCACATTCCGAACCGGGACTTCAAGCCCGTCATCGACGCGGCGCTTGCCGCCGAAGGGTTTGCCAAGGACGGGGCGGACACGCGGATCACGATTGGCTTCGGGCACAACGCCGTTCTCGGTGTGGCCGACAAGGTGATCGAGGCGGTCAAGAAGGGGGCGATTCGCCACTTCTTCCTGATCGGCGGCTGCGACGGGGCCAAGCCCGGCCGGAACTACTACACCGAGTTCGCACAGGCGGTGCCCAAGGACTGCGTGATCCTGACGCTGGCGTGCGGGAAGTATCGGTTCAACAAGCTGGACTTCGGGACGATCGGCGGGATTCCGCGTCTGCTGGATATGGGGCAGTGCAACGACAGCTACTCGGCCGTTCAGGTGGCGGTAGCGCTGGCCAAGGCGTTCGGAACCGACGTCAACGGCCTGCCGCTTTCGCTGATCCTGTCGTGGTACGAACAGAAGGCCGTGTGCATCCTGCTGTCGCTGCTCTATCTGGGTATCAAGAACATCCGGATCGGACCGAGCCTGCCGGCCTTCATCACGCCGGCCGTACTCAACGTCCTGGTCGAGAAGTTCAACATCAAGCCGATCTCCACCCCGCAGGAGGACCTGAAGGCGATTCTGGGATAGTCGGCTGACCGCCGGCGGGACCGCCAGCACACCGCATCGGCGCGATTCTGTGTACCGATACTGCAAGCTTCCCATCCGCACGAAGCGGACGGGAAGCTTGTGCGTTTTCGTTGGACTCTCCTGCTGCCGGCCGAGGTGCGATAGCACTACGACATTCGCGACGTCACCTCAGGGCAAACAGGACCGTCTGTGCGTCTGCCGACTTGAAGACCGCCTCGCAGTACTGTGGATCCTGCAGAAACTGCCGGAAACTGTCTGAGTAGGCTATTCCCCAGATGTTGGGCGCCCACAACACATGACTGATCCGACGGACATGAAGCGCCTCTCTGATGTCTCTGGCACATGCCCGCCTGCCAAGCCACTCCTGAATCTGCGATGCCTCAAAACAGCTATCCGCAATGTAGTCCCTGTCACAGAAGAACCCACGGTTTGTGTTCAGGAACAGAATCCTGGAATGGGTCGGCAGCATGCGATTGACATACTGAAACACAGGTGATGGACCGAAGTCCATCATCCGCGCGCCGGTCTTCAGGTAGAAGCGAGTCAGATGAATGGACGCGGCCATTGTGCCATAGGCCTCCCCCCCCCCAACATTCCTACCACAACAACGGCAATTCCAGCAGACACAATCCGTCGCCAACGCGGATGGCCGATCCGGTCTCGCAGATCAGCGAGCGAATAGGCACAGGCAATCGAAAGCAGAGGGATGATGGGCATCAGCAATCGCATCTGCTGCGATGACACAGCCCAGAACAGGAAGTACAGCAGCGCCAGCGCGAGAGGATTGCGGATATGGGAACGGTTCCTTGCGGCGACGAGAGCAAGCGGCAAACACACGATCCAGAGTCGGTTCAACCTGCCATCGAACCTGTCGTATCCCATGTCACTGTAGAGAATGCACCGCACAGGCACCAGCACGTAGTCCTGAATGCTCCTGCCCATCCCTATTTCTCTCTGCCAGGCCCAGAAACGCGCACTCAGCTCACGGCTCCAGTCGGGCCCTCCAAGAGCGTCGTAGGAGAAAGGATAGAACGGGTTTCCGGTGTATTCCCAGGCCTTCACAACCCATGGCAGACCCATAGCCAGAGTCGGGATTCCGAGGTACATTAGCACATCGCGAAGGCGCGATCGCAGACTGCCGTGACGAGAACCAACGACCAGATGGAATACCCCTAGACAGAAGGCTGCGGTGATTCCCGTCAGCTTTGCCCCGGTCATGATTCCACAACATATCCCGGCGAGCAGCAACTGTGGCTTCCATCGTCGATCGGTGCAGATGTCACCATTGATGCATGCCCATCCCATGAACAGGAAGAAGGCCATGGCAAGGTCCACATAGGCCTCGTGACACTCAAAGAGCACGACGCCGTTCATCAGAAACAGTGCACCACCCAGCAGGCCTGTGTAGCCGTCCCTGTGCTTGAAGCCAACCCAGCAGATCCCGATCACGCACAGAACGCCAAACATGTAATGAACGAGTTTCGCAAGTATGTAGTCTTGCACACTCATGGCCAGTGCGAAGAGCAACTCGATATTCAGTGGCCAGTTCGAGAATACGTTGAGGGCGATCTTTCGAAACCCACCGTTGGCGAGATACAGCTTGGGAATCGTCAGGTGATACACATCGGCGTCACATGCGATGGCGGGGCGAAGCGTCACCAGGAACAGAACACACCCCATGATCACAATCGCCGCAGCGAGAAGTACATCCGTGACATTGGGTGTCTTCGCAATAGAAAGGGACATCACTCTGATTCGCAGATCTCGAAGGGTCGTGCCAATCCACAAGACTCCGGAGGCACCCACCACGACCCAACAGCACACTTCTGCAACCCTTTGAGAGAGGCTCGTCGACGCACAGAGAATGAAGACGATGGTGGTCCAGAACGCCACGCCCAACGTCATCCCGACCAGAAGTAACGGCATGGGATCAACAAACCTTGGGGCGGTGATTCTCAGAAGGACACGCCCCGGTGCATAGATCAGGACAGCGAAGAAGACGAGCCCCGCCACGTGGCAGATGATGTGCGACATTCATCCCCCCGAGGATGCTGGCGTGCCCAGTCCGAATCTCGCCCGACCCTCGTTCTGGAGGACCGCCTTTCGGACATACATGACCAATAGCGAAGGGCCCTGCCGCCCCGACCCTGTGCCGTCGGGAAGCAGAGTCCCTATGGGTTCATATGACGCGATCGCCTCCGGAGTATTCAACCACTTTCGGAAGCTGTCGTCCGCAGCCCGAAGACGCACCCAGCGCCCCGGGTGAAGCGCAGGTCGCGTCCCCTCGGGCAGGTCAAAGGCCTGAATCCAATAGCAGGTCGGCGAGTACTTGAGAAAGAAATCGGGGCCGACGCTCTTGTCATGCCCGGGAGACATCCGCCGACGAGGGCCTTCTCGACGTGCAACTTCCAGATTGACCAAGCCGGTAGTGTCAAATACATGGGCATCCGTGTAGTATGCGACAATCCCCACTGCACCTGCGGTGAAGCTCTCGCCGGCCCGGATGGACCTGGACAGCGTTTGAGCCATGGCCACCCTGAGACTCGTCAGCCTTCGTTCGTCGGACCATTGCTCGTACTCGGTGAACGGAGCCGGGGCGCTGTACCGAAACTCGAATCGATCACGAACAGAGTTCGGAACAATGTGAACGTCGAACCCCGGCAAGACGGACAGAACGACGCACGCCCCGGAGAGCACTGCGACACCGATGCCCCCCTGCGCCCGTTCCAGCATCATCGCCAACAGGATGGTTACAAAAGGCAGGGTGGGCAAGAGCAGCCTACCCATCGGCATCCAATCTCCACCGGCAGTGGCCGCGTAGCAGAAACCAAATACCGCGAGGACGAAGGCTTCCCTCTCGACGTTTCCTGCTGCCATCCCACGAACCAACCGTACACCCGTCACGACCAGAATGCCCGCTACATGCGGAAACGTCAGAAGATAGCTGAGGGCATAGTGGATCCCTCGACCCAGTGTCATCGCGCAGAGGCCAACCTTCACGAGAACCGTGTTGGGTACTGGGTAACCGAAGTAGCAGATGCGAAACGTCGTGAGAATGATCAGATGCACCGCAAGGATGGCTGCGCACACAAAGAGTTGGTGAAGATGTGATCGATTCTGATCCCTGAACGCCTTGAACGCCGCGAGCCCCAACACGACGACGCCCCATATCATTCCATCAACGCGCATGAGCGCCAGCAATGAGCACATGATCCCACCGGCGACACCACGAGGGGCACGAGGATCCCCCAGCAGACACTCGAAGGCCAGGAAGACCAGGAGGCAGAACGGCATGGTCTCCAGACCGGACGTCGACCATACCGCAACAGGTGGAAGGGCCGCGAATGACAGAATGCTCAGAAACACCGGAATTATCGGAAGGCCGCATCCGACACGGAGGAAACGGACCATGCGCCAGGCGAGCACAACACCCGACACCACGGTCATGACGCGAGAGGCGACAGGCGCGGCTCCCCCTATTGCTTCGAACGGTGCCAGCATGAGGACCCAAAGCAGGTTGCTGAAGCCTTCCACCGGGGGACTCTCGCCGACATTGAACCGCAGCCCGAATCCCTGGACCAGGTGTTTGGAATAGCGAAACGTGATGAACGCATCATCGACCAACCAGTTGAACCGGCAGACCCCGTAGGCGTACACTATTGTCGGCAGCAACAGAGCAGCCCACATCGCCCTGCGGATAGGCCTCTGCCTACTCAGCTCGACTCTGTGCATCGCGACTTCGCTCAACGACCCCACCTGATGGAGAACTCCAAAAACGATCAGCCTCTCAGATACGCCCGTGACATGGACATCGACCAATAGAGATCTTGTGAAGTACCAACCTCACAGATTCATCTTGCTTACTGATTACATGTTAATCCTGTCGGATGCGGCGTACAAGACGGTTAGAAGCGGACCCTCCCAGGTTCTGAAGCAAGAATGAAGATGTTGGCTCTGAACCGACATACGATTTGGCGAAAGGCCCTTGTTGGAGGAACCCATCATGAATCGCATGGAAGCGGCTTTTGCGTGATCACTCAGTGCAACTATCTTCAGCGATCCTGGGCTAAGCCGCTGAGCGGATGAGAAGCCGGTGCTTATGAGTGGATTTTCGCACCGTGGAGGTCGGAGGGTGCGGCCGCATTACGGAGTCCGGACGGAAGCATCACCGAATTCGACCAGCTCCATGCTCGCGGCCAGCGTGTCGTCGACGGTCATGATCATGCGGATGACGCCATAGATAGGACCTTCCGAAGATGTCCAGGTACGTCGTTCGTAGGCGGCGCCCTCATAGTGCCACCGGGCGGTAGTCAGGCGTGTCGGCCACGAACGCCCCGCCACGGTGAGCGTGGTCTGGCTGCTGTTCACGTCGGCCTTGTTCTGCAGGGCGGCTCGAAGTGCCCAGTCGGTCTCGATCGGTTCGACTCGAGTGGCGGGCTGACCGGCCGGCCGGCCGTTCAGCCACATTTCGACCTTGAGGTGGACGTCGGTTTCGGTGACGCGGACGACCTCGATACGTTCCATGAACTGGCCGGCCATCTTGTATCGGGCCCACTGCCCGACCTTGGCACGTGCCAGCGGCATCATCGGCGTGGGACCGTCACTGCGAGCGGCCCGCGTCGTCGTCATCACTGCGGGGACATCGGATGGCGTGGGCTGAGAGGCCGGCGCGGTGGTGGCTCGCTGCCAGGGCGCATCCTGCGACCTCCCACGATCGCGGCGCGTCTTGGATGCCGATGATTCGGATCGATCCTGACATCCGCCGATCAGTACCACAAGCACGAGCACGAGACCGGCATGTTGAGTTCGTTGCATATTTCGTTTCGCCAAGCCCAGGAAGCCGACACAACACACGACCCCCATGAGGCATCTGCTGTAACGTCCGAAGGGATACGAGGCTGCTGCAACCCGCTTCGACGTTGCGTTCGATCGCCCGATCGACTACCACCGGCCTCGGGCAGACATCTTTCAGAACATACTTCTGCCCCATAGCAGAGTCAAATGCCCCCCATAAGCGGTCCAGCGGGATGCCGGGCATCGGCAGCGTCGCTTGACCCGAGATTCCGACCCGGGTACACAGACACTGCCTCTTCCGCGAGGCATGAGATGGAACGGGCCTGTCCTTTTCGGTCCGCATCATGAGCTACAGACGTCTTCATCGCGCATCCGGCATCTCGACACCGCCCCCGGCAGGCTCGGTTGCACCCATGATCCTGCGCATCGCCGCGGCGGGCTTCTCCGCCTCATTGCTGTTCCCCTTATGCCTCCTTTCCAACATGCTGCTCACCCTGGGATGGGCGGATCCCTGGTTCGGGCGACTGAATTCGATCCACCCTTGGATTACCGGAGTAGTCATCATCTACGTAATCGTGGCACTTCCTGCCGTGTGCAATGCCGGCTTTAGCGTGTGGCGCAGGGCAACCCTTGGCATGTGGATTGAGAACACGACCTTCCGTGCCTGCCCGGCGGGGCGAATCGGGGCTCTTCGGTGCTATCTGCGGGTGATTGCGGGCGTGCTCCTGGTGCCGCTGCTGCCGGTCTCCATCGCCATCATGTTGACCGACAGATACAAGAGATCGCTGGCCGACGTGATCTGCGGGACGACGGTCCGAGTGATCCACGCGAAGAGACTCGGCGGAAGGAGAATCCGGTCACGTAAGAACCGTGGACCGATGCCTGACGCTGCCGACAGTCCGATCTCTGAACCCCTCTTCTGCGACAACTGCGGATACTGCCTGACGGCACTGCAAGACGCACGCTGTCCGGAGTGTGGCGAGCCGTTCAACCCCGCGCTGCTTGATCCGTGAGGAATTCGGTCATTACAGGTTGGTTCAGGTGGTCGGCGGGCAGCGGAGTACCTCAACTTCAGATTCTCTGCGATCACATCCGATGGTCGAAGGCGGCCTTGACGAGCCCCTCCCGGCCTCGATGGATCATCATCTGGAATGCCTGTCGGTAATCCTCGAGTCGGAAACGATGTGTGATCAGGCCGTCGAGTTGCAGACTTCCTTTGGCGATCATGTCGAACACGACGTCATAGGTGTGCATCGACCGCCCCTGATAGTCTTCGATGCTGCGGCCATAACAGCCGATGACCTTCAGCTCTGCAAACCAGAGCGGTGTGGTATCGACGACGGTGATCGTCGAGGTGGCGCATTCAACCACCACGCCCCGGCCGTGTGTGAACTTCATCGCATCGGTAAGGCTCTCGCCGCTACCGATGCAGTCGTAGACGACATCGTATCCGCCCGTCAGCCCCTGATTGCCGAACATGGCATCGAAGCGACGCCCTTCTACCCGATCGGCCACCTGCTGATACCGTTCAGCCTTTTTCTCTCCGCGACGAACACGGATGATATCGACCGCTCCGAAGCGTCGGGCCAGGCGTTCCTGATGATCGTACCGAACGATGGCCGTGACCGACGCACCCGGCGCCAGTGCCTTGAGTCCGGCCATTACCCCCAACCCGACGATCCCCCCCCCGATAACCAGGACACGTTCCCCTTCGGCCGGTGTGTGTCGCAGCACGGCATGGACGGCACATGCGATCGGATCGACCAGCGTGGCCGCCTCGTCATCCACCCCCTGTGGTACGGCAAAGAGCTGAGACTGATGCGCGACGAAGGCACGGCTCCAGGTCCCACCCGTGAAGTTGTTCCAGCCGATCATGAGGCCGGGCGGATAGCGACCTTCCGTGAGGTTCTCGCACAGGCTCACCTGCCCCGCCTGACAACGCGGGCACACCGGTTCGATGCCTCGCACCGTGCACGACAGCATCGGCTCGACGCAGACGCGCTGCCCCACCGTCCATCCTTCGACCCGAGGCCCCACGCTTTCGATGATCCCCACGCCCTCATGTCCCAGGACAACAGGAAAGCGTGTCAGACACCTCAGCATCGAGGCCGGATGGTTCTGCTGGAGAATGGCGGCCAGGTCGGTTCCGCAAATGCCGCCCATGAGGGGACGGATGCGGACCCAATCGTCCGCGGGGAGTTCAGGGATCGGAACCTCACAGAATCTCAGGCCTGAAAGCCGGCTCCAGTACACGGCCGGCGAGATCAGCCCCAAGACCTTGCACACCGGCCAGCGGATCGGACGTATGCTGAACTGAAGTGCCTTCACTCAGACGATCTCCATGTCGCATTCCTCGACACGACGACGCATGTCTTCGCGCATTCTACTGCGGGCCGGCTGCAATCTCACGCGCCCCCGGCCAGACACGCCCGGGTTTTGTGTTCGCGCCCCCCTGCCGGCTCGTGTATCATACCTCCGCTCTGATAGATCGATGACATCCTTTCAGGAGACGCATCATGCTCACGCTGGCAGCAAGTCATGGCCTCTGGGTATCGCATCTGTTGGCCTCCATCGGACTGGCGGTCGCCTCGTCACGGTCCATCGACCACGGGCGCTACCGAAGCGAGGTGGGAATCCCCGACATCCCCGGATATGTGTTGCTCAAGTGCGACTTCCATATGCACACCGTTTTCTCCGACGGAAACGTCTGGCCGACGGTGCGTGTCGACGAGGCCTGGCGTCAGGGATTGGACGCCCTGGCAATCACGGATCACATCGAGTACCGGCCCTTCAAGACGGAGGTGGTTGGCGATCTCAACCGATCGTATGAACTGGCCAGGGGTCGAGCGCAGGTGTTGGACCTGATTCTGATCAAGGGAAGTGAAATCACCCGCAAGCTGCCCCCCGGCCATTTCAACGGGCTGTTTCTGACCGATGCCCGCAAGCTGGAAACCCCGGACTGGCGCGACGCCATCAAGGCCGCCAACGATCAGGGGGCGTTCGTCTTCTGGAACCACCCGAACTGGGAGCACCCTCAGAACAAGTGTGAGTGGTTCCCGGAACACACCGAACTCTACGAGAAGGGCCTGATCAAGGGCATCGAGATCTCCAACAGCCGCGAGTACTATCCCGAGGTCCACCGATGGTGCCTGGAGAAGAAGCTGACCATGATGGGCAACTCGGACAGTCACGACCCGACCTTCATGGTCTACGATGCCTACGCCGGCGAACACCGGTCGATGACCATTGTGATCGCCAAGGAGCGAACCCCTGAGGCGATCAAGGAGGCCCTGTTTGCCCGGCGAACAATGGTGTTCTACGACAATCTCCTGATCGGCGAAGAGCAGTACCTCAAGCCCGTATTCAATGCCTCCGTTACGGCGATCAGACCGTCGTTAAAGCTCAAGGGCAAAGAGAGGGGCTACCTCCAGCTCCGCAATACCTCCGGACTCGACCTTGAGATCGAGGTGCAGCAGGTGCCTGCCGAACTGGCCATCCCGAAGAACGTCATACTTCAACATGGCAAGGTGACGCTCTGCGAGGTCAAGAGTCCTGCCGGCAACCTGACCGGCACGCGCAAGTTCTCGGTCCCCTGCGTGGTGAAGAACCTGCTGGTGGAACCCGGAAAGGGACTCCCCGTGACGATCGAATTCGAGGTGACCTTCAATCGATAGGACGCCTGCAGGAGACATCGCGTGTCCCACCTGAACGATCAACAGGTTGCCGACTACTTCCGCCGCTGCTACACGGCCGTGGACGGTCTGTGGTTCGTCAAAACCGAGCAGAAGCTCGGCTTCGACGGCGCCCTCGATGTCGACGACGAGGTCTGGAAGGTGATGCCGAAGATCCAGGCCCGCGCGCTCAAGGCGCTTCTGGGGCTCCAGCGCGGCATCGACGCCCTGTTTGAGTGCTTCACGACCAAGCACACGATCGAGGGCTTTACCTTCAAGGCCGAGAAAGATGCCGACGGGCGCGGCTTTGCGGTGAGCGTCTCCGACTGCCCCTGGCTCCAACTGCTGGTCAAATCGAACCGTCAGCACCTGGCCGAGAAGGTGGGAACACGCATCTGCAATTCCGAATACGGCACATGGGCCGCCGAGTTCGGCGACGACATCCGTTTCGAGCTGGGCGAGATGATCTGCAAGGGAGACAAGGTCTGTACGTTGAAGTTTCGATGTTCGTCGTGATGTTCCACGGAGATTAAACGATGACAACTGCTTTTCTGACCACCGGCCTTCTACTGGCGATGCAGTCTTCGGCTGCCCTCCGGACCCTCTGGGAGATCGGGCGATCCGACAACGCCTACGCCGAGTTTGCCTATGCCGGGAAGTACTCTGAGTACCCGAAGGCGTTCCCCGGTGATGTGGATTTCCGCATCGGCCGCGACGAGGCCGCCAAGGGATGGCCCTACATTCACCCCGGTCCAACCGATAGCTGGGCGGGCTCCAAGGTGCACCCATTTCGCATCACCTTCCCGCTGGCCGAACCGATTTCGGGAACGGCCCTGTTGATCCTGGACCTGATCGACACGCACAGCGGTGCCCATCCCCGTCTTCAAATCAGCGTCAACGGCCGGGCGGTTCAGATACAGCTTCCTGGAGGCGCCGGAGACAACAGCCTGACCAATTCCGCTGCCGGACGGGAGCATGTCCTGCGAGTGCCCATGAGCGGCGACCTTCTGAAGGTGGGTGACAACACCATCGAGTTGACGGTGGTCGGTGGCTCGTGGCTGCTCTACGACGCTCTTCGCCTGGAGCAGCTCGATAAGGATGCAGCACCCACGGCCCTGAAGGTCGACTTGGCACCGTTCGTCCGAAAAACGCCCGGCGGCGAGTGCCGAAGCCTGACAGTAACGCTTGAAACGCCCGGTCCGGCCGGTCAGCTAGAGGTAACCGCCGCTGGCCGGAAGACCTCAGCCGCGGTGGAAGCCGCTCCGCTCGGGTCTCGCTCCGTCGTGGTCGCCGTCCCCGCTCCAACGGCGGCAGCCAAAGCGGAGGTAGTCTTCAAGGCCGGCGACACAACACTCCGCCACGAGGTGGAGGTGGTTCCGCCGCGTCCCTGGCAGGTGTTCATCGTGAACCACACGCACTCGGATGTGGGCTATCCCGATCATCAGGCGGCGATTGCACAGCTTCAAACCGACTACATCGATGCCGCGCTCGATTACATCGAAGCCACCCGCGACTACCCCGATGATGCGAAGTACCGGTGGGCCTGCGAGTGCACGTGGGGCGTCGACCTGTTCCTGGCACTCCGCAGTCCGCAACGCATCGAAGCCCTGAAGCAGGCGATCACCGCGGGCCGGATCGAAATCACCGCAATGCCGATGAACATGACCGACCTGGCGACGGAAGAGCTGATGATCCACTCGCTCCAGGCGATCCGTCGGCTGCGGCAGACGCTGGGTGCCAAGATCGTCGCCGGCACGCAGAACGACGTGAACGGCTTCCCGCTTTCGCTGCCCCGGCTGCTGGCGAGCTGCGGGGTCAAGTATCTGGCCACCGGCATCAACGAGACGCGCTCGCTTCGCCCGTTCGACCGCCCCACCGGCATCCACTGGGAGGCACCGGACGGCACATCGGTATTGGCCTTCCGAGGCGAGCACTATATGACCGGCGACCCCCTCGCTCGAGAGACCAACCCGGCCAAGGCCGAACAATGGCTGGCCCATCACCTGTCGTGGTTGGAGAAGGCCGGCTATCCGCACAGCGCCGTACTGCTCCAGACGGGCGGCTATGGCACCGACGACGCATGGCCCTCGCCGACCGTCTCCGACGTGGTCAAGGCCTGGAACGAGCGGATTGCCTGTCCGAAACTGCGGGTCGCAACGTTCACCGAGTTCTTCGAAGCCCTGGAGAAGGATGCCGACAAGCTACCAAGAGTCCGCAAGGCGTGGTGCGACTGGTGGGCCGACGGCAACGGTTCGGCCGTACAGGAAGTCAGCCAGGTTCGCCAGGCCCATGAGGAGCTTGAGGCCGCCGGGGCCCTGCTGGCCGCCTCGTACCCATCGGCAGCGTATCCCAAGCTCACGGCCAAGATCGATCATGCCATGCTCCGGGCCCTGCTCTTCGACGAGCACACCTGGGGCTATGCCGGCAGCATCGATCAACCCAACAGTTGGATGACCAAGGCACAGTGGGGCTACAAGGCCGCGCAATCGCGCGAGGCCGGCTTCCTGAGTGCCCAGGCATATGATGCGGCGCGAGAAGCTCGCGCGGTTCAGATCGCCGCGGACACCCAGACCCTGGTCATCGAGAACCCGTCGTCATGGCCGAGAGGTGGGACCCAGGTGTTCCGTATCCCTGCTCCGGCCACCTTTGGGCATCCCGAATTCAAGCTCGTCGACGCGGTGACCGGAAAGCCCGTCGCCTGTGACAAGATCGCCGGGGCCCCCATCTTTGACTCCATGTTCGCCATCGACGTGCCGCCGGTACCTCCGTTGGGGTGTCGAGTTCTGCGAATCGACGACAAGGCACCGCCGGCCGATCGATCAACGGACCTGGTCAAATCGGCCAACACACTGGAGAACGACTTCTACCGCGTCGAGGTCGATCCCAAGACGGGTGTCGTATCGAGCTTCAAGGACAAACGGGCGAACAGGGAACTGGCCGGCAAGGAAAAATTCGGGTTCCTTCAGTATGTCCACGAGCAGGTCAAGGACCCGCGAGGGCGAGGTATGGTCGGCGGCCGCCACGCCGACGCCAAGTTCGACCGTCGGACGCCCGCGTCGGTACAGATCACGGGCGGATATGACAGCCCCCTGGTCAAGAGTCTACATGTTCGTTCCAAGATCGACGACGCGCACACGGTGGACTGCGAACTGATCCTATATCGCAAGGCGCCGCGGCTTGATGTTCGCCTGGTCGTGAACAAGCCGGCCCTCACCTCACCCGAGGCGGGCTACCTGTCGTTCCCCTTCGCTCTGGACAAGCCCGTGTTCGATATCGATGCAGTCGGCGGCACATTCCGGCCCGGCCCCGGGCAGATCGATCGATCGGCGAGCGACTATCACTCGATCCAGCGATATGTCCGCGTCAGCGAGGAAGCCGCCGGGGGGATGCAGGTTATCGTCGCCAGCAAGGCGACGCCTCTGGCCCAGATCGGCGACATCCATACCGGGCACTACCAGAACGTGCTGACGCCGCCGGGACCGGTCTTCTACATGTGGCTGTTCAACAACTACTGGTTCACCAACTTTCTGGCCAGCCAGGGCGGCGAGCTGATCTTCGAGTTCTCACTCACCTCGCAGCCGAAATCCGAAACGGCCGTCTCGTCGGCCCATCGTTTCGGTGTTGAGTATTGCATGCCGCTGCCGGTGATTCATCTGCCCCCCGGCCGGAAGGGGCAACAGTCGCCCGGACAATCCGGTCTGATCGAGATTTTCCCGGCCGGCGTCATGATGACCGGCCTGACATGGGCACGGCATGGCGACGGCGTGGTGATGCGAATCCGCGAGTTCGACGGCAAGGCCGCCCCGACCCGGGTTCGGTTTGCGTCCCCCTGGAACGTCTCGGCCGTTCAGAGGGTCAACGTTCTGGAGGAACCGCTCGGCGAGGTGCCGGTCAAAGACGGCACCATCGAGATGGAACTGAAACCCTATGAGATGGTCAGTCTGGCGTTCAAACCGCTGTAGGTTCCATGAGACAACGGTACACAAATACAGGAGATGAGTTATGCAGCACCCATTGGGTTCGATCGAGTTAATGGTGACGCTGGCGATCGGCAGCCTTCTGTGTGGCGCATGCGCGGCCCAGAACGGTCCGAGCGCCGGAGCTTTCAACGGTTTGGGGATGAACATGGGCAACCTGTCGCGGTTGTCCAATGCTCAGACCCGATCGATCAGCCCGGAGAACTTCACGGGCGAAAAGGGTAAGGCCGGCATGGCCACGACCGGCACGGGCATGCGGGCCGCCCGCGACCTGGGGCAGGGCTGGAAAATCTCGCCATCGATCCATATCGCCGCGGGCAAGACATTCACGCTGGCCGACATCGCCGGCCCCGGCGCCATTCAGCAGATCTGGATGACCCCCACCGGCGACTGGCGCAAGAGCATCCTGCGAATCCACTGGGACAATCAGGAACAGCCGTCGGTGGAGTGCCCCGTCGGCGACTTCTTCTGCTCGGGCTGGGGCAAGTACTCCCAACTGTCGTCGCTGCCGGTCTGCGTGAATCCCGGCAGTGCGTTCAACTGCTATTGGGAGATGCCCTTCCGAAAGCACTGCCGCATCACGATGACCAACATCTCGACCGACCAGATGACCCTCTACTATCAGATCAACTACACGCTGACCCAGGTTCCCGAGGACGCCGCCTACTTCCACGCCCAGTTCCGACGCGTAAACCCGCTGCCCTGCAAGCAGGTCTACACGATTCTCGAAGGCGTCAAGGGCAAAGGTCAATACGTGGGCACCTACATGGCCTGGGGCGTCAACAGCAGCGGCTGGTGGGGTGAAGGCGAGATCAAGTTCTTCATGGACGGCGACAAGGAATACCCGACAATCTGCGGCACGGGCACCGAAGACTACTTCTGCGGCTCCTACAATTTCGAGAACAAGGAGCTCCACCAGTACCAGGTCTTCACAACGCCCTACACCGGCCTGCACCAGGTCCTCAAGCCCGACGGGGTCTATCAGTCGCAGATGCGGTTCGGGCTCTATCGCTGGCACATCACCGACCCGGTTCGCTTCGACAAGGACCTGAAAGTGACGATCCAGGCCTTGGGTTGGCGGTCCGGCGGACGCTACCTGCCCCTGCAGGACGATATCGCCTCGGTGGCCTTCTGGTATCAGACGCTGCCGACGGCCCCGTTCCCCGCACTCCCAACCGCAGAGCAGTTGGAGGTCAATTAGGCTTGTCCGCCGTCGGACATGCTGAAGGAATCAACGCCCCCCGCCGATGCGGGGGGCTTTTCTTTGGGCTTCACGACCTGATGACACACTGTTGATCGAGGCCTCGACGGCCCCAATCATCCACACAAGAGCCCCCCTGCCCTAGCGCTCGGGAGCATATCGAATCACGACGCTCGACCCCTTCTGCGGTACACGAAGCTCCATCGATTCGCTGAGTTCCTTGCCCGTCATGGTGCGAACCGTCTTCTTCATCGCCTGGTCCACGAACTCGACACGGTACGTCGTGTCGGCCTTCACAGCACGGAGATTCGCGCCCAGCGCCGTGTAGTTCGATTCGGCACGGCGGAAGACCAGCACGAGCCCGGCATTCATATCCGGACGGTGGAACTGATACGCCGCCCAGTGATCGCTGTTCAGCGTACACGACGTCAGCGGATAGAAATCACCGTACCAGTAGATCGAATTCTCTTTGGCCTCGGCCATCACGGCCTTGGCCTGTTCGAGCGGGAAATTCGGGTCGAGATACGCCCACTGGCAGATCGCCCCGCCCGTTGCCGAACTTCGGAAGTCGTAGGGTTCCGGCGTCCAGCCGCAGGCGGTATGGAACGGAATATACTGACTCAGACCGATCGTCTGAACCTGATTCCATTCCGGATGACCGGCCGAGCAGCTCGTGTCACTGCGCCACAACGGCAGCGATCGCATGCACGTCTCCAGATCGATCCGACGGCCACCGCTGGCACAATTGTCGATCTGCAAGCCCGGATGCCGGCTCAGCAGCTCATCCCACATCTGGTAGTGTCCTTCAACGTACCGGATCTCGGTCATCCCCTGGCGATCCGGCGTATCATTGGCCCGCCAGTAGCCGAGCGGATCGATGTTGAAATCGTTGCGATAGATGTCGATGCCGAATTCGCCGATCCGCTTTGAGAGAAGCTCGGTCAGCCACTTTCGAGCCGCCGGATCGTTCAGCTTGAAGAGCCCGCCCTTGGCGCCACCGAAGACGAAATCGGGATGCTCGCGGGCGATCTCGGTGCCGGGCGCGACGCGCTCCGGCTCGAACCACAACACGAACTTCAGACCCATCTGGTGGCAGGCATCGCCCACGGGCTTGAGCCCGTTAGGAAACTCCTTCGGCTTGCAGAACCAGTTGCCCACCCCGTTGGGAAAGCCGCCGACGAACCAGGCGGCATCGAGCCAGTGATGGGTACATCCGATGCTCTGGGCGAACTTGGCCGCCGCGATCTGACCGCGCTCCGTTCCCCAATCCGGAACGGCGGCGCTCCAACTGTACCGGTCAAAACACTGAGAGACGAACGGCAGCCTGGCCGGTCGACCGTCCTGCTTCGGCACATAGTGGAACAGCATCAGCCGCCGGAAACGGTTGTGGGCCGCCACCCGATCGCCCTTCCACGACATCAGCAGGATGCGAGGCGTACGGATCTTCTCACCCGGATGGAGCAGCAAGTGCGTCAGTTCCATGCCCGCCTTCAGACGCGTCGGACCCGTATCGGCCCGCTCGAACGATGCCGCCCACTGACCCGACCAGCCGATCGCGGTGATCAGCCCGCAGCCCTCGTACTCGAAATTGAAGAACGGAAACGCCGTCGTGTTTGAGGGGCGACCGGCCGTCGGGGCCATCCGAATGGTCTTGCCGCCCTCCAGCACACCGTCGACCGGGAAGAACGATCGGTCTCCACACGCATCGCCCTCCAGCCGATGCAGGATGCCGGGCTTACGGACATATCCCGTCGCCAAACCCGCATCCACGGCCTGGACCTTCTCAAGAATCGGGGTATCGGCAGAGCCGGTATTCTCGAACGTCAGCAGCCATTCCACGGCCGGATACCGCTTGAATGCGCCCGCCACGGCCGTCACGCACAGACCGGTCTTGGGGTCTGTCCACGTCACCCTGTACTCGGTGCGATCCGGGCAATCTTTCGTCTCGACCTTGCGTTCCCACGACCCGAGCAGGGCCGAAGACGGCGAGCCACCGTACATGAACGTAAACGGTATCACCTCCTTCATGAGGAGCATGTCCGACTGGTTTTCGTCGAGCCAACGAACGCTCCCGTCCTGCATGACCAGACAGGCATCCGCCCAATCAGCCTGATCGTGAGATACGCCGTCGCCGCCGTCGGACACCTTGAGAAGCATCAGCGAGGTGCCCTGGGGCAATTCGACATCGATCTCCTTCGGCGATTCTCCACCCTTCACGACCGGCGTGGTGACCAGGGCCTTGCCGCCAACCTTCACCGAAAAGCACACCGACCCGTTCTTGCCCTGCGTGTCGAAGTTGTTGTCGATGCCTACCCACGCCTTGAACCGCTTGGCGTCGGACGGCAGCGTCACGACGATCTCGCTGACAGCGTGTACGCCCAGTCCGTGTTTGAAGTCACGCTGGCCGATGCGAATCGGCGTCTCCATGCATGAACGGCCGAACCGAAGCACGTTGTGATCCTGACGCCGCACGTTGATTTCGATGCGCGGCCCCGCCCCGGACCTGGCCCGTCCGGCCAGTGCCGCCGACAGCCAGTCGTGCATGGCCTCGACCTCGGCGGGGCTCGCCATAACCTCATCGTTCATCGCCTCCGCGGGCAGCGGACCGAGTTCGGCTGCCCCAACAGACGCTCTTGAACACACCACGACCCATCCCATCATGACCCAACGGGTTGTCCAACTCATTGAAGCACTCCCTTGCAACGGCATCGATTGCCACAGATTGTCGTCAGACGTCACGAAGCCCCCGCTTCGCGGATCACTGCTAAAACCCCCCGCAGCCCTACCCCTGAACCATCACCATCTCCCACGGCCTGATCGTCGGCAGCGCAAACACCTTGTAGGGCCCATCCGTTCCCGCGGAAGTCACCTCCGTTGACCGGCACGACATGTCGACCACCGCCAGCCGATCGCGACCGGTCAGCACATGCAGAACGACCCGCTCGGCCGGATCGAGGTAGCTGTTGACCAGCGCGATCGCCACATCGCTCTTGCCCGCCGAGCGAACCCACACGTTGGCCTTGTGGAACGATGCCACGTACGCCGGCAGCGTGTCCTTTGAAAGCCAGCGGAAGACCGACTTCAGTTGTGTCGTCCGGCTGTTGTTCATCGACTGCGCCCATGGGTAGTAGCCCGCCACGCAGACTCGCCCGCCCAGCTTGTTCTCGAAGACGCCCATGCAGCACGCGGCCACCTGCTGCGAGGTGTAGTCGATGATCCGCGTGAGAATCTGGGTTTGCGGATTGACCCGGCTGAGGGCATAGGCCGGACACTTCCAGAACGATTGCCGTCCGTCGCGACGCCTGCCCGCCAGCCCCGCGTTCAGAGGGTGAACGACCATCTGCTCGATGCAATCATCGTGCAGAACACGCTCGACACCGAACCCGGTCAGCTCCTGGTAGCCCATCTGGTTGAGGCGAATCATTGCCTGAGGGTCCATGTAGACGCCGCCCGAAAGAAGCCGCTCGATCTCCTCCTTCTTCATCGCCAGGACGCTGTCCGCCGAGATCACCGCGGCCGAAGAATGCTGCGGCAGATACGCCGACGGGATGCCCGTCGCGAAGAGTTCGTCGGCATGATGCGTCCCCGGATCGCCCCAGGACGACAGCCAGCTTCCCTCCGGATTCCGGGCCGAGAGACTGTCCTTCGTCCAGCCGGTGTAGACACCGCGTGCCGGATTCCGCCCGAACGTCTTGGCCAGGATGTCCAGGAACGGCCGGGCCTGCCGGATCCTGGCAACCAGCGGTTCGTATTCGTCCAAGGGTTCGCTGTACATCGACAGCACATTGAAGGCCGTGCCGGTACAGCCGCCGGCGATGTAGCTGGCCGCCTCCATCACCGTCGCCTGGGCACTCTTCTTAAGCCGCTGATAGGGGAAGCTCTCGAGTTCGGATTGAATCGTAGTGATCGTCGGCGGCAGGAAGGCCGTCTGCCGACCCATCTGGTGGGCCTTCTGGGCGATGCCATCGAGCGATTCATCGGTGTACTGTCCGCCGCCCGGTCGCCAGAGAACCGGCGCCTTGCCCGGTCCCGCCAGCACACCCGCCCACGTGTCGAAATCATAACCCTCGAAGAAGCGGTCGCCCGTCATGAACCCCAGCGGCAAACCGGGCTGAATGTCGTGAACCGTCTTCTCGATCAGCCGGAACACATCGGCAATCGTTCGCCGATTGTGTTCGAGCCAGGTCTTGCGCACCGCGATTCGCTTGTCCACCGGCCCGGTGTCGAAGGCCTGTTCGAGCGACGGCCGCGTGTAGCGCGTGCCGAACTGCTCCTCATAGATCTTCAGGCACCGATCGCAGAAGCAGCCGCAGCGAATCGGCATGTGCCCCATCAGCCGCACGTCGTCGTCGATCCAGATGTAATCCGGCTTGGCCTGCGTGATAATCTGGTAGATCTCGCGGATGTAGCCTCGCATCCGTTCGTCGTTCGGGCAGAACGAGCCCGCACAAGTCCGTCCATCGAGGTCGGTCATTCGAGTGTAGTCGGTCGACAGCGAGTTCGGCAGGTTCTCGTTGTGGTGCCCGAAGGTCGACAGGATGTTGACGCCCGACCGATAGCCCAGTTTGCGGGCGGCCTCCATTCGTTTGGCCAGAATCGGGCCTCGCTGCCGAATGACCTCCAGGGGCAGGGGCGGATGCGTTTCGGATGTGAAGAACGTCACCTCATCGGTGACACCCTTGTACTTCTCGAAGAGCCGCAGCAACGGTTCGTAACGATCGTCCGGCAGCCACTGGGTGGTGCCGATACGGAAACAGATAGAGGCCTTCTCAATGGTTGATCCCACGTCATGATCCTCCCGACAAGGGACATGCATGAATGTTTGTAACGAGTCTCTCCGCGAAGCAACGCCAGGCGTTTGCGATCTTCTCGAACGCCTCAGGGCGTCGGCATTGTCTCGCTCTGAGGTCGGGTCGGCAAGTCAACACGGAACGCCGACGGCGGCATCCGTCGACCCGGCGAATCATGGAATGACGTCGTGCCGATTCCCGCAGGTGCCCCTGCGGACACGACGGATGTTCTAGCCGACACCCTTGGGCCCGTAAAGGGCGAATCGGTTGTCCGATCCCATACACACAGTTCTCGCTATAATGTCCCCTGTGAGCACACGAACCGACTATGCTATTCTTGGCCGAACGGGATTGAAGGTCTCGCGAGTCGCCCTCGGAGCACTCGACCGCCTCGACCAACCGGCTTTCGAGCGAGCCGCTGAACTGGGTATCAACTTCTTCATCAGCTACTCCGGCTACCCTCGGGAGCAGGTGGACATTGGCCGGGCCATTCACTATACACCACGGCAACGGATGGTCCTCGCCGCCGGATCCGCCGCCGAGTCTCCACGTCTGTCTCTTCGAGGTGACATCGGCCAGTCCCTGTCGAATCTCGCGACGGACTATCTTGATATCTACTATCTCTTCCACGTCACCTGCGACACCTGGCCGGTAATCTGCGGGGCGGGCGGCGCGATGTCCGAACTGGAAGACGCCCGGCGTGCCGGACGCGTGCGTTTCATCGGGGTTACGGTCCACAATCGCTCACTGGCGGAGCAGATCATCCATTCCGGGCGGGTCGATGTGGTGAATCTTCGATACAGCATCGTCCACCCGGGACATGAAGAGCGCGTCTTTCCGGCAGCCGTCGAAAACGCCTGCGGGGTCGTCGCGTATTCGGCACTGAGACACGGGACGGTGCTCACACGCCGCGACGAGATCACTGGACAGTGCAAGATGCACGGTGCCCGTGAATGCTATCGTTTCGTGCTCGGACACCCAGCGGTACACTCCGTATGGGTGGGAGCCCGACGCATGGAGGAGGTGGAATCGGCTGCCGACGTCATCCGACCCTTCGTCCGGCTGCATCCGGCGTCTCAGAGATCGCTTCGTCTTTTCGGTCGCCGCCTTCATGCTCTGATCGAAAAGGACCCCGGAACCGCGCCCCCCGGCCAGCCGCTCGGAAAACCTGGCACTGCGACGTCGAAGGGCGCTGATCGACCGAATACCCCCGGCCAGCCCTCTCAGGATTCCACGTGAAAGGAGAGAGAATGAACCCCTCGAGCGGATCGCCGATCATGGCATTGGCCGCGGTCCCCGTCCTGGCCATCCTCGCTGCACTGCCCCACAGCGTTCAGCAGGCCGAAGCTGCCGCCACCGGACGCCCCAACATCATCTTCATTCTCATCGACGACCTCGGCTGGGCCGACATCGGCTGTTACGGCAGCCGCTTCCACGAAACACCAAACATTGATCGGCTCGCCTCGCAAGGAATGAGATTCACCAACGCCTATGCGGCCTGTTGCGTCTGTTCGCCGACACGGGCGAGCATCATGACCGGACGATACCCCGCCCGGCTGCACCTGACCGACTGGATCCCCGGACACAACGCCAAGAACCCGCGGCTCCAGATTCCCGCATTCCGTCAGGAACTCCCCCTGGAAGAGACAACCATTGCCGAGGCACTCAAACCGGCCGGCTACACCTCTGCTTCCATCGGAAAGTGGCATCTGGGCAAAGAGCCCTACTATCCCGAGAAGCAGGGGTTCGATCTGAACTTCGGAGGCTCCCATCTCGGCCATCCTCCCAGCTACTTCTGTCCGTACAAGCTGCCGGGCATCAACACGGGCCGTCCCGGTGAGTACCTTACGGACCGACTCACCCACGAGGCCGAAGACTTCCTGGAGCAAAACAAGGATCGTCCGTTCTTCCTGTACTGGGCACACTACGCCGTTCATACGCCCCTCCAGGGCAAAGAACAGATGGTCGCCAAGTATCAGGCGAAGGCCGACCCCAACGCCCCGCAGAAGAACCCCATCTACGCCGCCGTGCTTCAGAGCGTCGACGAAGGCGTCGGACGAATCATGCGGCGGCTGGAGGAACTGCGGATCGCCGACCGGACGATCATCTTCTTCATGTCCGACAATGGCGGACTGAGTTGGGTGACCTCAAATGCACCGCTGCGGGAGGGCAAGGGCACGATGTACGAAGGCGGTCTCCGCGAACCGATGATCGTTCGCTGGCCTGGCGTCATCCGACCCGGCAGCACGTGCGACATCCCCGTCATCAGCACCGACTTCCTCCCGACGATACTCGATGCCGCCGGCCTCCGGCCCGACCCGGCCGTCCCGCTGGACGGGCTCAGCCTGATGCCCCTGCTCCGGCAGACCGGCAGCCTGCAACAAAGGTCTCTCTACTGGCACTATCCGCACTATCATCCATGCGGGGCCACGCCCAGCGGCGCGATCCGTCAGGGAGACCTCAAGCTGATCGAGTCGTACGAAAACGGCCGGCTGGAACTCTACAATCTGAAGGAAGACCTCGGAGAAACCCAGGACCTTTCAAAGAAGATGCCGGAGAAGGCTGCAGAGCTACAGAAGAATCTCGCCGATTGGCGCAAGGCGGTGGATGCCCAGATGCCCACGCCGAATCCGCAGTACAAGAACCCATAAGGGCGGCCCCTATCGCACCGAGACGCTCGGATGTCCGACGATGTCCTGCCGCCGGGCCTTCGCTCGATCGGGCGAATCAGATGATCTTTCCGCCGAACTCCGCCACAGGCAGCGGCAACTGTCGTGCAATTCCGCCCGAACGGTAGCCGAATCCCGGCCCTCCCAACGTGCTCAAGTCGACGCAACCCTGCCTTCTCTTGTACACACCGGGGTGAACTCTCTCTTCGGGAATCGAAGCATCCGGATAGAACTGCATCGCGTTGGTCTCGACACCCATGATCGTGCCGGCATGGGCCGCGAGCAGAACGTGCGGAACCTGAGCGAGCATCGGGTTGGTGAGGTCCTGAACCATCAGGGTCATGCCGTGGGCCTTGGCCCAACAGAGGCTCAGCAATGCCCCCGTCTGGGTCTTGCACGTCTTGAGCGCCACGCCCGTCCACCCCAGCGTGCGTCCGAGTTTGACCAGACGCCAATCGTGGGCACTCTCATCCATGAACAACGGCTTTCGGGCCGAGACGGAATGGACATCGATCTGATGAGACTCCAGCTCATACGGAAACGGCTGCTCAACATAGAGGATCATCCCGTAGGTTCGCGGATGCTCGGCGAGCAGCCGGTCCAGGATGTTGTTGACATAGGCCGGGTCCGTCACAGTGCAGTTGAAGTCGGTTGAAAGCCAGTCGACTCCGTGCTCGACAGCAATCTCCCCGACGCGGACCAACCGGTCATAATCCCATGTGGTGTCATTGCCGCGAAGCTTAACCTTCAGGCATTTGAGCCCATCGCGGTCTATCCACTCCGCCAATTCGACGGGATAGCCATCGCTCGGCTCCGAACCGTCGCGCTCCGAGGCGTCCAGCAGGTCCTTGCCCCCGACAAGGTGCCAGGCCGGCAGACGATTGGGACGCGGCTTGACCAGATAGTCGCCGGGGTAGGTGCGCTTGAACGAAACCATCATCCCATCGGCGGAGGTCAGGAAGTCGCCAAGGTCTTTGTTCATGAAGTTGGCGTTGTACGTGTCGTAGATATCGATGGCGTGAAGGACGCCGTAGGCATCGTGCATCGCCAGATCGAAAGCCGAACAACACACCAGGGCTGCCAGCCACGGCATCTTCTCGCCGCCGCCGCCACGCTTCCGGTTGAAGTCCTCCAAGAGCCTGGGCAGTTGTTGCGTCTGGAAGGCGTGCCCCACTTCGATGGGATGTCCCCGAACGGAGAACTCGGCCCATGCCTGGGCCAGCCGAGTCGTGAAATCCTTCAGGCATCGATGCCGCTCGTCGTAGGTCAGTGCACTGGGCCAGACCCACTGAACGCTCAGGGGCGTCTCGCCCCACCCTTCGGCGCTCCGGCCGGAACCGTCCTCCACGCGCATCCGAACGCGGGCACACGTGACCGAGGTCAGGGTCTCCGGTCCGAACTTGAGTGGAACGCGTGTCTCGACCGGCAGGAAGTGCAGTGAAACCCCTTTGGGATAGGCATCGGTCGTCCGAGGCATTTGGCCAACCTCCCATCACGGACAACGCTTCGCCAACGCAGCGCGGTTCTGCCTGCGCACGGGCGAAGACCCAACCTTCAACGTCAGACCGCCAAGACAGTAACCCGTTCGGCCCGACAGTGCAACGTCATGCTGATGTGATCGAAACCCCGGCCTTTCCGCCAGGCGGGCCGGTTGCCGATCACACCGGAAGACTCTATGTTGGGCGTCGTCTCAGGCGTGTGAACCCGCAGTCTTTGTGAATTCCGGGAAGGAGTCATGTCCATGCCAAAGGGCTCATCACAGTGGTTGGCGGCGATCTCGCTGGTGTCTCTTGCCTTGGTCTCAGCATCGCTGATGGGACAGCAGACCACGGCGGCGGCGCCCGGCGAACGTATCGACCACAACTACCAGGAGTACCTGCCCCAGGGGCATGCCCAGGACCTGCCGGTCCGCCTCTTCGACGTGAAGCACACGCGAATCTATCAGGGACCGACACCGCCCCGCTGGAGTTCCTGGACCTCTGCCTGCCTGACCCGGCAAGGGAATATCGCTGTGTGCTTCATCGACATGAGCGGCGCCAAGCCCGATCTGAAGCCCAGTTACGGCTTCGAATACGCCCGCCCGCAGGTACTCACCGAGAACGGTATCCAACGCCGCCAGATCTGGTGCGAGTCGCGCGACGGCGGAGGCACGTGGGAGGTGACGCGCCGAATCGACACCTCCGATCCGCTCATGCCGCTGTCTCTTTACCATCTGCGCCTTTCTGACGGCTCGATCCTTGGCGTCGGCGGAGTCCTTCACGAGTGGGACTTCACGAGAAGCACCTACATATATTACGGCCAGACGATGGCCTGGCGGTCGGTCGACGACGGCGCGAACTGGTCCAAGCCCGTCTCGATCAACGACCCCAAGCAGACCCTATCGTTTTCCTGCCGGCCCAAACAGCTTCGCGACGGAACGATCGTCCTGCCGGCCTACGGGCAACTGGATGCCCGCGGCAGGAAACCCGACGCCGCGCCGGACTTCAAGACCGACGCCTGGCTGTGGTTCTCGAAGGACCAGGGCCGGACATGGTCCGAACCGGTCGTCGTGGCCAGGGGACTGCCCGATCGAAGCAACGATGAACCCGAGGCGGTCGAACTGGGCGATGGTCGTCTGCTGATGATCCTGAGGCATTCCAATCCCGGAGCCAAGGGGAATGCGGTCTTCCTGAACTGCGGACAGACCTGCGTGAACCGAACGTCCAACGGATGGCAGGTCGAACCGGTCAAGCCGACGCACATGGGCTTCCGCGGTTTCCCCGCCCTCCTCCGGACACGAGACGGCATCCTGATCTGCGCCGGATCGAACCACCAGTTCAACTTCAGCCTCGACGAAGGGCGAACTTGGAGCCCAACCGCCTCGATCGCCGACCCTGCCCTCAGCAGGCAGAATCACTACCCCGCCCTGCTGGAGCTTCCCGACGGTCGCGTGGCCTCCGTCTATCACGTGGGCAACCACTGGCCGTACCCTCCGCCACAGGATGAGTGGATCCATGCCACGTTCTTCCGTGTGAAGCGACGGTAGCGGGCCGGAGCCGGACAGTCCTTTGCCTAAGCCCCCCGGTGGGATTATCATTCGAGAATTCAGAGACCCCATCGACACGTCCGTGAACGCACCATCGATGCGGCGTCTCGTCATAGAGCGAAGAGGTGAGAGTCTGATGAGCAAGATCGACAAGGTGGCCATCATCGGTCTGGACTGTGCCGACCCCCATCTGATGTTTGAGCGGTTCGCCGATGATCTGCCGGTGCAGAAGCGACTGATGGCCGGTGGAACGTACGGCAAGCTCAAGAGTTCTCTGCCGCCGATCACCGTTCCAGCATGGTCCTGCATGGCCAGCAGCAAGGACCCGGGCACGCTGGGGATCTATGGATTCCGCAATCGGGCCGACCACAGCTACGACAAGTTGACCATGGCCACCTCCCTGGCGGTCAAGGAGCCGCGAATCTGGGACATCCTGGGCCAGGCCGGAAAGAAGGTCATCGTGCTCGGCGTACCGGGAACCTTCCCCATCACGCGTCAGCCCAATGGCGTGATGGTCACGTGCTTCATGACCCCCACCCTCGAAAGCGAGTACACCTGGCCGAAAGACCTCAAGGCCGAGATCGCCCGCGTCGTCCCCGAATACCAGCTCGATGTCGCTGACTTTCGCACCAACGACAAGGACTTGTTGGTCAAGCGGATCTATGACATGACGGCGGCCCGTTTCAAACTGGCCAAGCACCTGCTGACCACGAAGCCCTGGGACTTCTTCTGGATGGTCGAAATGGGTCCCGACCGGCTCTACCACGGCTTCTGGCAATACACCGATCCGAAACACCACCGCTACGTGCCGGGTAACCCGCTCGAGAACTGCATTCGTGACTACCACAAGTTCCTCGACGAGCAGATCGGCGAACTGCTCGGGGTCATGGACCTCAACCGAACGGCGGTGATGCTGGCCAGCGACCACGGCGCACAACTTATGCACGGTGGCGTGTGCTTCAACGACTGGCTGATCCGCGAGAAGTTCCTGACACTCAAAGAGGTGCCCAAGACGCCCACCAAGTTCGGCAGCGTCCAGATCGACTGGTCCAAGACGATCGCCTGGGGCGAAGGCGGCTACTACGCCCGCTGTTTCCTCAACGTCCAGGGCCGCGAACCGGGTGGCATCATCCCAAAGAAGGACTACGAAGCAGTTCGAGACGAACTCATCACCCGACTCCAGGCCATGGTGGACCATAACGGCCAGCCGATGGGCACGAAGGTCTACAAGCCGGAGGACATCTACGACAAGGTCAACAATGTCCCGCCCGACCTGATCGTACTGTTCGGAAATCTGAACTGGCGGAGTGTCGGCACCGTCGGCAACCCGAGCATCTATACCTTCGAGAACGACACCGGTCCCGACGACGCGAATCACGCACAGTATGGGATGTACCTGCTGAACCATCCATCGTTGTCGCCGCGGGGCCGGGTCGACACGCCGACACTGTACGACATCGCCCCCACCGTGCTCACGCTGCTCGATCAGCCTGTGCCTCGCGACATGCGCGGCAAAAGCATGGTCTAGGCGCAGGCAACGACCGAACACAAAGGTGAATGTATGTCATCACCCGTCCCTGTCCGACGCATCGGCGTGCTCACCGGCGGTGGGGACTGCCCCGGTCTGAACGCCGTCATCCGCGCCATCACCAAGACCGCCATCAACCAGTTCGGAATCGAGGTTGTGGGCATCGAGGACGGCTTTCTGGGACTCATTGAGAACCGGATGCACCCCCTGCGATCGACCGACGTCAGCAATATCCTGACGGTCGGCGGAACCATTCTGGGCACCTGTAACAAGGCCGACCCGTCGCATTTTGCCGTCGGGCACGATGCCTCGGGCAAGCCGACCTTCCAGGATGTCACCGACAAAGCCCTGATTCATGCCGCCGAGCAGGGGCTTGATGCCATCGTCTGTATCGGCGGCGACGGCACCATGAGCTGTGCGGGCCAGATGCTCAAGAGGGGGCTCCGATGCGTCGGTGTCCCCAAGACGATCGACAACGATCTCATGCACACGGACATCACGTTCGGGTTCCAGACGGCCGTTCAGATCGCCACCGATGCCCTCGACCGCATCCACACCACGGCCTCGTCGCACCACCGAGTGATGATTGTCGAGCTCATGGGCCGCAACGCCGGCTGGCTTACGATCCATGCCGGTGTCGCCTCCGGCGCCGATGTCATCCTGATCCCCGAGATCCCGTACGACATCGACGCGATCTGCGACTTCTGCCTGACACGGAATCGTTTCGGAAAGAAGTTCACCATCATCGCCGTCAGCGAAGGGGCCAAACCCAAGGGCGGGCAGCAGGTGGTCGATCGGATCGTAGCCGACAGCCCCGACCCGATCCGCCTCGGCGGAATCGCCCATGTGCTGACCGACCAGATATTTAAGAAGACGCAGTTGGAGGCAAGGGCGACGATCCTGGGACACGTCCAACGAGGCGGCACCCCGTGCAGTTTCGACCGATTCCTCGCCACACATCTGGGCTATGCCGCGATGCAGTTGCTGGCGGAGGGGAGATTCGGCCGCATGGTGGCCGTTCAGAACGGGCGCGTGACGGACGTGGATGTCCATGATGTCGCCGGCCGCCAACGGCTGGTCCCGCTGGACTATCCCCCGCTCGCCGGGGCCCGTGCCGTCGGCACCTGCTTGGGTGGGTGAGAGTTGCCAATCTGCGATGTGTCACACCGGAGGAGCCCTCATGCAACGTCTTTGCGCGTGTGTCGTTCTGGTGCTGGTAGGCGTCCCTCTGGCCCAGGCGACGGATCCCTCCGTCCAATCGTCCGTCTCTCGGCACGATGTCGTGTACACCTCGCCCTCCTCCGAACCGTGGGATGCCATGCCGGTCGGCGGCGGTGATCTCTCGGCCATGGTACGGTTCAACGGCGACCTTCACCTGCATCTGACGAAATCCGACGCATGGGGATTTCAGGTCCCACCCGACGCCAAACCCGGCTCACGGTTCTTCAACAATGTCAGCCCGGGACACGTCCGAGTTGATTTTGGCCCTGAAGGCAAGGCAGCAGCCGGCCGATTCTTCCGCCAACGCCTCGATCTCTACAACGGACGCGTCGTTATCGATCTTGGAGACGAATCCCACCCCGCCCGTCTCACCCTCTGGGGGCATCCCGAAACCCCCGTACTGATCGTGGACGTCGAAGACCCGAACGGCGTCCTGCCCACCGCCTCTGTGGAGCTGAGCGAATGGCGCGACTCGATGACCGTCACGACGCAAGAGAACACCCTCTGCGCCCAGGAGGTCCACAGCCGCCCGGCCCGACCGCACATGGCAAACACCGGCATGGAGGGCTATGACCCACCCGGTGATCCTCTCAAGGATCGGGCAACAGCCGTGAAACTCGGCACGTTCGGCGTCAGTCCCATCTCCGCATCGGCAAAGGGACGAACCGTCACGCTGGTCTTGCCCCCGAATCGGCCGCCCCGCTACCAGGTCTTGATCGTCGTGGAGGTGACTCCATCCGGTTCGAAGGCCAACGCCGTCTTCTCCGCTCGACGCACATTCGATGATCTGGTCATGGCCCGGCTCGACCGGCTGCGCCAGGATCACCAGACCTGGTGGCATCAGTGGTGGGATCGGTCGCTCCTGCACGTCACCAGCCCCGACGCGTCGGCCGACCGACTCGTCCGGGCGTGGCACGTCCACTTATACACACTGGCCTGCGTCAATCGAGGTGCTGTTCCCGCCAAGTGGGACGGAGGACCCGGTCTCATGCGAGGCGACGAGCGGACGTGGGGGCTGGCCGAGTGGGTTCAGGAGATCCGCTTCACGTACATGCCCCTCTATGCCGCCAACCGGCTCGAAATGGCTCGCGGCCTGAGCGATCACTACTTCAGGATGAGGTCCTATCTGATCGAACAAACCCGCAAGATGTGGGACCTTCCCGGGCTGTGGATCCCTGAGACGGTCCTGCCCTGGGGCCACGCCGAAGACTGGGTACTCAAAGATGACGGGCGAGGGGCCGCCGGCGACCACTTCAAACGATGGTCACCCGCCACGACACCGCATGGCAAGTTCGAACTCTACAACCCTTACGTAGGCTTCCTCTTCACCGCCGGGCTCGAGGTGTGCCATCACTACCTCACCTGGTGGCGTTTCAGCGGTGATGAAAACTTCGCCGCCCACGAAGCATATCCGATGCTGCGCGGGGTCTGCGAATTCGTCGCCGGACTCCTGCGGAAGGGCCCCGACGCGCGCTACCATCTTGACCCCGCCAATGCCCTGGAAACCTGGTGGCTGGTGCGAGACCCCGCCGACACGCTCGATGGAATCCGAGCCATCTTCCCGGAGTTCATCCGGATGGCCGAGCGCTACGGCCGAGACGAGCCTCTGCGAGTGCGATGTACCGAGATCCTGGCCGCGCTGCCCGATCCGCCTCGCGGTCTGTGGGCCGAAGACGGAAAGATCGACCTTGCCGTCGACGCCTATGCCCCCGCAGCAGCCAAGGGAGTGGTCCCTAACCGCTGCAACGCCGAGAACCCCGCACTCTATCGTGTCTATCCGTTCGGTCTCAGCGGCATCGGCACCGCCGACTACGATCGAGCCAGGCGAACCTTCGACCACCGCATCTGCTCGCTGGGCAACGGGTGGTCCATGGACCCGATCTGGGCCGCCCGGTTGGGATTGGGGGATGAAGCCGTTGCCCTGCTTACCGAACACGCTCGCCGCTACCACCGCTTCCGCTATGGGGGGTGGACGAGCAACGATTCGCAGGTGTTCCCCAACCGGCTTTCCTCGACGCCCTTCCTTGACGCCGCCGGACTCAGCGCGTTCGCGCTCCAGGAGTGTCTGCTCCAAAGCCACAACGGCCTGATCCGAGTCATCCCGGCCATCGCCAAGGACTGGTCTGGAAAGTTCATGCTTCGAGCCGAGGGCGGATTCCTGGTTACGGCCGCTTTTGTCTCTAATCGAACCGTCACGTCGGTCGATATCCGCAGCCTGCTCGGCAGACCCTGCGCCGTTGCCAGTCCGTGGCCCGGCGAATGCATCGTTCGCGACGGTGCGACGACCGTCCTCAAGAATGCTGCGGGGATACTGCGATTCCAGACACAGGTCGGACGGACATACATCCTTCAGCCCGTCCGATAGCCATCGGTTCCCAGAATGCCGGCGTGGATTGCGATGTCTCCGACCAAAGGGGGATGCGGTTACATACTCACTGCCCATGTCAGGGCGCACATATTGAACGCCGCGACACACTGCGAGTCCATGCCCATGAGATGATCGTCTCAGCGCGAGCCACAAACCCCAACTAAGCAGGCAGGTCCTTGCTGCCCACAATGGTCAGGTTCGCACCGACTTGCACGGTCACGTTCGCACCACCAACGTTCACGGTGGCCTTGCTGTTGAGATACCAGCCGAACGAACCGGTCTTGAATTCCTTGACCTCCGCCGTCATCTCCACGCCGTTAACGATGATCTTGATCGGCTGGGCGCCGTTGCGGAACTGCTCTCGAGTGATTGGACACGTTGTCGCCATGGATTTGCTCCTTTGTTGAATGCGCCTTCATCCTAGCGACAAGACCGCCGAAGGCAACACCGGAAGGGACCGCTATCTGAGGACATCCTCTCCGCCGCAACGACAAGGCCCACCTCGCCTGGCATTCGAGTGAGCCCTGAACCCCTTCACCGCATCCACATCATTGTCCTGCAACGAACATTTGGGGATAATGATGTTAGTGGAAGCACGACCGCATGTCGCCGAACCGGAGGGCGGCCCCAAGGGCATATCGGGTGGCCGGACAGCGGAGTCAGAACTATGAGCGATCTACGTTTGCTGGCAGTCGATGTCGGTACAACCGTGGTGCGCGCCGGAGTCTATGATCTTCTCGGGCGGTGCCTGGCCTCTCGTTCACGAGCGATTGACGTGCATCAACCCCAGCCGGGCGAAACGGACGTCCATGCCACGGCCTACTACGATGCGGTGGCCATGGTGTGCCGAAGGGCTGTCCGGGCCGTTCCCGGTGTCGACAAAGCTATTCAGGCCATCGGCCTGTGCGGACAGATGGGTGGCGTGGTCGGCGTGGATGAGGCCTTCAAGCCCGTCACCCGATTCGACCCACACCTCGACGAGCGATGTCAGCCTATTCGCGAACAACTGTTGCGGGAACACGAGCAAACGCTCCGCGCGCTGACAGGTTGTGTCCCCTACATGAGTGTCAAGATCCGATGGTGGCAGGACCAGCAGCCGGCCGACGCCGCCAAGGTTCGCAAATGGGTGACCATCGGCGGCTATGTGGCCGCTCGCATGGCCGGCCTGAGCGCCGAAGGTGCTTTCATCGACCGAACCCACCTCGGCCTGACCGGGCTCGTCGATCACGCCGCAGGCACCTGGTCGGAAACGCTGATGAGCCTGTCCGGCGTCTCGCCCGAGGTGCTTCCGGAGATCGTGCCGTGCACGAAAGTGGTGGGCCACCTGTCATCCGTCGCAGCGCCCGACTTTGCGCTGCCGCCGGGAATACCCATCGTGGCCGGCCTCGGCGATCACGCCGCCACGTTCCTCGGAGCCGATGTCACCCGACCGGGACGTCTTTGCGATCTTTCCAGCCTGATCTCGCACTTTGCGGCCACTACCGATCACTTCGCCGCCGACAATCGACACCGCGCCCTCTCGACCCTGGCGGGGCCCATGGAACCGCTCTGGTATGCGATGGCCTATGTCAATGCCGGCGGAATCACCTGTCGATGGCTTCTCCACGACCTTCTCAACTCGACCGCCCAGACCGGGGAATTGCCCGCACGCATTCGCGCCATCGAGGAGGAAGCCCGCGCCGTGGAGGCCGGCTCAGAGGGCTTGCTGTTCATCCCGCACATGATGGGACGACAATGCCCGTGGGACCCGGCGTTCCGTGGCTCGTGGATCGGGCTTCAACCGTCACACACGCAGAAGCACCTTTACCGCTCGATCTTCGAGTCGGTCGCGTTTGAGTATGCCTACTTCCTGCTCGTGGTCCGCGAGATGTTCGATCAGACCCGATTTGACGAAATCCACGGTATCGGGCCGGGAAGCCGGTCGGCGCTGTGGGCTCAGATTAAGGCCGACGTTCTCGGTGTTCCGTACGTACTTCCCGGGCGGGACGATCATGCGATGCTCGGCGCCGCCATCGTGGCCGCCGTGGGCATTCAGGAAGTCCCCGGCATGATCGAGACCTCCGAGGCCTGGACTTCGCCGGGGGCCCGAATCCTGCCCGATCGTCAGCGCCATCGGGAATACGCCGACATCCTCCAGCTTTACCTGCGTGCGCTCAGCGAGATCAGACCGATTCTGGCCGAACTCCATGGTCTGGCTCGCCGAACGCAGGCCACGGTCCCTGCCCCTGAGCCCGTGACCCCATGAGGCCTTGCCTCGAAAGGGACTCAGCAGGAGGAACGCCTCGTCGCGGCGCAGCCTCCTTATGGGCATGCAGTCGCCTGCCCGGCAACATCGCCCCACGATCCATTCCTCGACGTGAGACTATGAGAGACCTCCCAACCACCTCGAAGGGGTCCAGTGAATCGTCCGATGCTCGGAAGCGCCTCTGACCGCAGCCGGGAGGTTGAAAACCAACCCCGCAACGGAGACAATACCCCCTCGGACTGAATCGAAGTGCTCAAGATTTAGGAGATGCTCCAAGATGGCAAAGTTGAGTTTTGGTGGTGTTTCGGAAACCGTGGTCACTCGCGATGAGTTCCCGCTGAGCAAGGCCCGGCAGATTCTCAAGAAGGAAGTGGTGGCCATTCTCGGTTACGGCGTTCAGGGACCGGCCCAGGCGCTGAACATGCGCGACAACGGCGTTAAGGTCATCATCGGCCAGCGTCCCGAAGAGAAGGACTACTGGCAGAAGGCGATCAAGGATGGCTGGGTGCCGGGCAAGACGCTGTTCCCGCTCGAAGAGGCTGCCGAGCGCGGCACCGTCATTCAGTACCTGATCTCCGACGCCGGGCAGGTGGCGCAATGGCCGAAGATCAAGCCGCACCTTCACGCCGGCGACGCCCTCTACTTCTCGCACGGCTTTTCGATCGTGTACAAAAAGCAGACGCGCGTGGTCCCGCCCAAGAACGTCGACGTGATCCTGGTCGCCCCGAAGGGCTCCGGTACGAGCGTCCGGCGGAACTTCCTGGCCGGCAGCGGCATCAACTCCAGCTATGCCGTTTTCCAGGATGCCACCGGTCGGGCCGAGGAACGGACACTGGCGCTGGGCATCGCGATCGGCTCGGGCTTCCTGTTCCCCACGACGTTCGAGCACGAGGTCTACAGCGACCTCACCGGCGAACGTGGTGTTCTGATGGGCTGTCTGGCCGGCACGCTGGAAGCTCAGTACAACGAACTCCGGAAGCGCGGGCACTCGCCCAGCGAGGCGTTCAACGAAACGGTCGAGGAACTCACACAGAGCCTCATTCGCCTCGTCGATGAAAACGGCATGGACTGGATGTTCGCTAACTGCAGCGCCACCGCTCAGCGCGGTGCACTGGATTGGGCCCCCAGGTTCCGCAAGGCCGTTGAGCCCGTCTTCAAGGAACTGTATTCCCGCGTCAAGAGCGGCAAGGAGACCGAGGTCGTCCTGAGAGTCAACAGCGCCCCGGACTATCGCAAAAAACTCGGCAAGGAACTCAAGGTCATTCACGAATCCGAGATGTGGCGGGCCGGTGCGACGGTTCGGGCCCTCCGTCCGCAGAACTGGGCCAAGGCCAAGAAGGAACTGCTCGGCAAGAAGAAGGCCGGCAAGGGCAAGAAGTAACCACCGCCTTCCTTCAGCAGGTGATACTCAGAGCCCGGAGCGCAGGCGATGGGTCCCCCAAAGATCGATGACACGGGGACCGACACCTGCGACCCGGGCTCTGATCGTATAGGGTGAGCCTCGTCGTAACGCATGAAACGGAGCCGATGCACATGATCGATGCACAGACCACCCCGCCAACGATTCAGATATCCGCAGAACGGTGCACGCGATGCGGCCGATGCGTCGCAACGTGTCCCAGACAACTTCTGGTTCACGAGAACAAGCGTGTCTATGCCATCGACAATCTGACCCGCTGCATCGTCTGCGGCCACTGTGTCGCCGTCTGCCCCGAGAATGCCGTGGCGCATTCCCAAGTCCCCGCCGACGCCGCTCCGCCCCTGCCCGAGATCGCCCTGACCGACCAACAACTGGAGTATTTCCTGCGCCGCCGCCGAAGCATCCGCAAGTTCAAGCCGGATCCTGTCGAGCCGGCCAAGCTCGATCGCCTGCTCGACATCGCCCGATACGCCCCCACCGGCAAGAACTTCCAGGCCGTTCATTACACCGTCCTGACCGGCCAGAGCATCCTCCGTCTCGAGAAGGCCGCCGCCGAGTTCTACCGGAAGCTCGTTCAACGCCTCCAAAGCCCGGTGGGACGTCAGCTCGTCGGCCTGGTCGCCGGCCGTAAGATGGTCGAAACGCTGATCTGGGGACTGCCTGATCTGAAGCGAGACGTCGCCGCCGTCGATCGAGGGCAGCCGACCTACTGCCATGCCGCGCCCCTGGTCATTGCCGTCCACGGCGAGCCTTCAACCACCATGCACGAGGACTGTTCGTACGCCGCCTATCACATCCTCCTGACTGCCGAGACCCTCGGACTGGGTACGTGCCTCGTCGGCTATATCACCGGTGCCGCCGAGCGACTCAAGAGCGTCGGCAAGGCCATCGACCTGCCGGCCGGTCACCGCATCTACTCCACCGTGGCCGTCGGATACTCCGCCGAGCGATTCGTCCGGCTTGTGCCGCGAAACGCGCCGATCGTCAGGAGACTGTCATAACGCACCGATTGACGGACAAACGTCCGCGTCTCTCTGTTTCGAAAACCCATGGTGATGCAGCAGGGCGTTGACATCGCCCGTTGCGGCAACCAAGATTCACATGGTGTGCTCGCCGCGGCACCGCTTCGGCGCATGGACGGCGCTGCGACCCCTCGCCATCTCGATGACCGGGTACTTCCAACTCCGCCCGGACATCGCGAGGGGCTCCTCCGATCAGCGGTACGGGAAGGAACGACCCATGAACAGTCACACACTCCGATGGATCCTCCTGGCGGGCCTTGTCGCGCTGGGTATGCTCGGATCGGAGTCGCTGCTTGCGGCGACGGGATTGGAGTCAGCCGGCAACACCGACGGAGTGCTCACTTGGCAGCTCGGCTCGTTGAAGAAGGGTCAATCAGCCCGCGAAGTCGTTCTGTTCGCCTTCGAACCCTCCGCGGACCGCGTAAAGGGCCGTCTCGATGACGCCCAACGTCAATTCGCCACCGCCATACCGATGACCTTCCCCGCCAGGAATGATCCGGCCCCGCCTAAGGTGTGGATTACCAACGGGGTGACCGACTTCGCACTGGAAGCCCCCTGCTTCTTCCGATGGCGGGTCGAACGGCAGGCCTTACGATGTCCTCGCGGCGGCCAGCTCAGCCAGTTCACCTACTATGTTCACTATCGCGATGCTGCCGGCGAGCACCGCGCCGGCATACCCCACGAGGGCGACAGCACACCCGAAAACCTCACGATCGTCGAACCCGCTCGCTCTGTGAGCGAACGCGAGGTCTATGGCGTCGTGGAGACGGCCGACAAAAAGCTGCGGGTTCGGGTCCGGGCGATGATGGGCCAGGGCCCCGTGGTGGCCGTCGAGTTCATGCTGCTCAATCAGACCACGGAGCCTCTCGATAACGTCCGCCTGAGTACCTACGCCAATATCGAATCGGATCACACCGAGACCGACGACTACAGCTTCCTCGACCGAAGAACCGGCGGCCTGTTGGTAATGGACCCCCTCAGTTCGATGTGCGTGCTCATGGCCGGCTTGAACCCGCCGGCCACGGGCCATTCGGGCGTCTGGAATTCGTTCCCCCTTCTTCAGACGGCCGCGGGCATTCCCTTCGATCGATGGAAGCCCTTCACCGGCCTGTCACCCGAATTGGTCAAGAAGTTCGCCCGCGAACGTGCCGCGGCCCAGGGCATCTACCTGCCCTACCGCACAGAGAACCCCACGACACCCCAGACTCGCACCCTGTCGAGCCAGGAAGCCACCGGGGCACTGGAGCGTGATTGGCTGTTCCAGGCAATGGGAAAGCCCCTGCCCGAGCGGACGCTCGATGAGATCCGCTGGACCCGCGATCTGGCCGCGAGGTTGGCCGCCGGCCCCAACGCCCCCAATCTGTCCGGCGATTTGACTGAGCTTGCCGCCCTGGAGAAGCGGCTCTTCGATCTGGCCGGTCGCGGTGGCGATGCGGCAGCCGCCAAGGATATCTACCTTGCCGTGCGTCGCACAAAGCGAGCCATCGCCATGAAGAACCCCGTGCTCGATTTCACACGGGTTCTCTTCATCGATCAGCCCTATCCCCGGGGCCCCGTGAACGACATCCATGAGGCCATCCACCGCATGGGGATCACGGCCACACCGGGTGGCCGGCTCATGGTACTCGACACACTCCACCCCGGCGGCCGTGTCCGGCAACTCGCCCCCCAGAACGCCAAGCCGGGGAGTTTCTGGCGACCCGACCTGTCGTATGATGCCAGGCGGATGCTCTTCTGCTACAAGGCGCACGATCAGAAGGGCTTCTGCCTCTATGAGATGAACATCGACGGATCGGACCTTCGGCAACTCACCTCCAGCGACTACGACGACGTCGATCCGATCTACCTCCCCGACGGACACATCCTGTTCACGACGACGCGCGGCCATTCCCACGTCCGCTGCGGGCCGTTTATCTATTCGTACATCCTCGCACGATGCGATGCCGACGGCGGAAACATCTATCTGATCAGCTACAACGGCGAGCCCGACTTCGTCCCCGCACTGCTGAACGACGGCCGCGTGATCTATTCGCGATGGGAATACAGCGACAAACCGCTCTGGCGGGTGCAGAGTCTGTGGACCACGAATCAGGACGGCACCAACACGATGGCCTTCTATGGCAACCAGTCGGTCTGGCCCGACCACCTTGCCGAGCCGCGGCCGATCCCAGGGAGCCAACGCGTGATGTTCTGCGGCGTGGGTCATCACGACTGGTGGTCCGGCTCGATCGGTATCATCGACCCGCACAAGGGACTGAATTTCCCTTACGGCCTGACGAAGGTAACGCTGGATCGGCCGTGGCCGGAGTGCTCGAAACCGCCGATCGACCCGGCCGAGTCTGCCGTCTACCACACATCGGGCAACTATACCGGCTACAAGACGGCCTATCCCCTGTCGGAGAGGGATTTCCTCGTCTCGGCCCGCGGCGAGGAAGACAAGTTCCGCCTCTATCTCATGGACACCGATGGGAACCGGGAGCTGATCTTCGAGGGGGTGTCGAACGTCCTTCATGCCATGCCAATCAAACCGCGCGTCCGCCCGCCTCAACAGCCCGATCGCGTGGCCTGGCCGGGAACCGGCAAAGATCGCAAGCCGGCGGAATTGGGTGTCTTCTACAGCGCCGACGTCTATCAGGGCGTGCCCGATCTGCCTCGCGGGAGCGTTCGATACCTTCGCGTGATCCAGCTCGATCACAAGACCTATACAACCTGGGCCAAGACGTTCCGCCATTCCGGCCCGCCCGTTTCCATCGTCCAGGAAGAGGGCGTGAAGCGGATCCTGTCTATCGTTCCGGTCGAAACGGACGGATCGGTCTACTTCAAGGTCCCGCCCGGGCGATCTGTCTACTTCCAACTCCTCGATGAACACTATCGATGCCTCCAGACGATGCGATCGTTCGCCGGCGTGATGCCGGGCGAGCGGCGGGGATGCGTCGGCTGCCATGAGATGCACAGCACGGCCCCGCCGCGTCAAGCGGGCCTTGCCCTCCGCCGTCCCCCCACAGAGCTTTCGCCGCCACCCTGGGGAACCGAGAGCATCAGTTACGAACGCTTTGCCCAGCCGGTACTGGATCGCTATTGCGGCGAGTGCCATCAGGGCAAGGCGGACGCGCGAAAGGTGATGGATCTGACACTTCGGCCAGGCCACAACGTCTTCAAGGAGCCGTATCTCACGCTGGTTGGCTCAGCCGGATGGGGTAACCCTGTGCCCAACAAGGGCCAGCCGGGCTACGGCATCGCCGGCGCAATTCCCGTGGAGAGCATGGACCCCACGATGAACGACCCCAAGGCCTATGCCACGCTTCGCCCGAAGCAGTATCTCTCATACCGAAGCCGACTGGTCGAGCTGGCCATGAGCGGGAAGCACTACGGCGTGAAGGCCGATCCGCTCAGCCTGCACAAACTCATAACATGGGTCGACGTCTGCTGCCCGTTCATGGGCGAGGAGGAGGTCCGCGCCCTGGGGGACCCGGACTTCGAAGGGATCGATGAGCTGCCGATTCGCCCCGTCGTTCGCAGTGCGCCGATCATCGAGCGACCGTAGCAGGTATGACTACCGAGCGAGTTGATTCAGCAGATCCTTCGCCTTGCCCGAGGAGCCGACGAGGTAGGTCGGCGTAGGCGACAGCGCGGTGGGTTGCGCCGAGACTCTATTGCCCATGAAGTCGATGCATTCGGCGGAAGGAATCGCCACGGGCATACCCACTCCGTCATTCTCCGCCCACAATACGAGCACGGATCGTTTGCCCGTCTCAAAGGCGTAGCAGTGACCCACCCTGTCGAACGATCGCTCGCCAGCGTACGCCGGCCGTGGCCCCATGAGTTCAGCAAACAGTGCCAGTGCCGCAAGCACCTTGCGTGGCGAGCCCCCTTGTTCAAAGAGACAGCATTCGAAAGTCCACTCGTTCGCGGTGCCGCTCGAACCAGCATGCAGGAAGACCTTCTCCACGCCCCGAGCCAGCATGATCGTGAAGAACCTCACCGTGTATTCGGCACATCGACGTTCGTCCTTCAGGAGCGTAGCCCACCCCGCCGAATTCGCATAGAGGGGGCAACATGGCAGGCTGTCCGATCCGTAGTAGGAGAACTCGGTGATCCAGATCGGTTTGCGACCGCCGTGCCTGTCCATCAGCGACAGGAGATTGTCCATATCCCGAATGAAACCTTCGGGTCGAGTGGCACCTGGATAGATGTGCAGGTTGAAGATGTCCACATGCTTCAGGCACCCGGCCTCAATCACCTCGCGAGTCAACGACGTGGGCATACCGGCAATCCCGCCGATGATCCTGCAACCCGGGTCTGCTCGACGGATTCCGCCGGCTGCAACCTCCAGAAGGCGAACATAGTCGGCCGGCGTGTAGCCCCTTCCCGAATCGTCACCAGGCGGCTTCTTGGGCAGAGCGTAATCCGTGTAGATCGGCTCATTGAGGAATTCCCACACGTGGATCCGATCCTTGTATCGTCCGACAGCGCCGGCAACGAAATCGCCCAATAGGCGAGGTTCCTTGGGCGCCCAGGCCTGACGCCATCTGATGCCGGGGTACGCATCGGTCGGCGGACGGGCCGGTGCCTCCGAATTCCAGTCTGCCGAGGGATAAGGCGGAAGGAGCGGCAGCACCTGTACGCCCTCTCGAAGCACGCGTCCGATCTGCGCATCGGCGATCTCCCAGCGATATACCCCCGCGGAGGGCTCGATGTGCTGCCACTTCAGCGACCAGTCACGATACCAGCTCACCCCAGCCTTGCCGGCCAGGCGAATCAGGAAGGGCGTCGCAAAGGCGTGGTTCATACCCACCACAGAATCGTTGCCGCTGCGGCGCGGGATGAATACCAGGCGAACGGTCTGAGACCCGGCAACGTCGTCGGCCTTATAGCACATCCTGACCTGGTAGTACCCCATCCACTCGGACGGCAAGGGGATCTCCCGTTGAACGCCGGACAGGCCAGGGACTGCAATGGACTCCGAGGGTAGCGTGATCGGGTGATCGAAGAAGTCCCGCACGTCGAAATCGACCCGCACGGATCTAGGCGACGGCGAGTAGTTGTGCGCTCGCACCCGAAGAGTCCCGGAATCGCCCTGCTCGAAGAGTCCTGCGGCCTGCGAGGGTTCAGCCCCCACCTCAATGAGACTCCTGCCTTCAAACGGCGTGCCATGCTCGCCTTTCTCGAGTTGCACCGCATCCACGTCGATATGAACCTTCTTCTCCTCTTTCACACTCGGCCCGACGGTGACGAATGCATATCGATGGGTCGGTCGAAATGTATGGGTGTACCGCGTCCACGTGTCCGACAGAACGATCGGGCGTCTGTGGTCGGTCCGTGCGCCGGCCGGGTCTCCGGACCGGGCGCCGACCACCGCCGAAACCCCATTCTCGCTCGCGCGGAGGTCGCAGGAGAGGGTGTACGGCGCGTTGGGTTCGACGGGAATCCAACCCAGGCTCGCAGCAAGCGGCTCCAGTTCGCGACGCTCTACGGGCAGATAGTAGTCAAAGTGCAGCACGGGCGTGTCGCCACCGCCCAGGGGAATCCGCAAGAACGCCCGACCGTGAGTCCCACCGGACGAGACGATCTTGCCATGCAACACTGCCAGGCCACCCCAGCCCGTGCCTTTCCCCAGCGAGGTCCATCCCGTCGCACCGACTTCGAACGAGCCATTGAACACCATGTTACGGCGTCCGGTTGGCGGGATGACATCGGCGAACTCCGTCGCCTTCGGAGTGACCTCGATCAGACGCACGTCGTCAAGATAGAGCGTCCCCACTTCCGTGAACCAGAACTGAAGCCGGGTCGTCCGATCCGCCGAGCACGCGGCCCGAAACACCCGCCGGAACTCCTGCCACCGTGGCCCCACCTCCAATCCTTCACTGAACCCACACGAATCCCACGTCTTCGTGTCCATGATCGCAGCGTTCACGCAGCCGCCGGTGAGCCGCTCGGCCCGAATGCGGAGCGACATCTCATAGACCTTCCCCGCCTTCAGGGCCACGTGGCCGCACTGGGCGATCATCGCATGGCTGGCTGGTGTCTTTGCTTCAAAGCGCGTGCAGACGAGCTTTGCGCACGGATTTCCGCCCTCGGACGCGACCTCCAGTGTCTGTGTCACGTTCTCGTCACCGGAGGTCTGCCACTCAAGAGGCTTGCCCGCCTGAACCTGCGAGAAATCGCCGTTCGCAACGAGGTTCCGCGCCTCCGCTCCCCGTGCGTCAGGCAAACCACTGAATACGCACAAGAACATGGCTTGCGCCATCATCGCTGTTCCAACGCCCACGTTGCCGAGCATGATGCGACGTTCCTCCACACTTCCTTCCTGAAGCACCCGTGACCATATTCACACCACCGACCGATCCGGAGGCCGGTCGGGTGTCGAGCCATTCTACCCCTGGTCGCTGCCGTCCGCTTCCTTGACGAAGTGTCACCCGATTCCTAGCATTCGCCCGGAGGCCTCTCATGAACGTCCTGATCATCGGCGGAACCCGGTTCCTCGGAGCAGCGATCGCCCGCGAGCTGATCGAACACAACCATGGAGTGACGCTCCTCCATCGGGGTAGGACAGCCGGCGACTTGCCGACGGAGGTCGCACACATCCTCGGAGATGCCCGCGACCGCGAGTTCGTTGAGCAACATCTCCAACGAGGCAGGTACGACGCCGTCGTCGACACGATCCTGCAAGCTGCCGACCTGGCGTGGTATCTTCCGCTGTTGAAATCCCGTACCCGCCAACTCGTGCATTGCGGCTCGACCGGTGTCTACGCCCCCGCCGACCGGGTGCCCTCCCGCGAGAACGATCCCACACCGTGTCCCGAGGAACTGGGTGGATTCGGTGAGAAGCTTGCACAGGATGAGGCGATCCTGGCATTCCACCAACAGACCGGATTCCGAGTGTGCACCCTGAGGGTCAGTAACATCATCGGTGCGGGCGACGTCCCCCTGGATATCTGGGGGGCACGCAACCCCTCCTGCTTCCAGCGGCTGGCCGACCACCAGGAGATCTGGATCCCCAACGATGGCCGGGCGCTCGTGCAGCCCGTGCACGTCCGCGACCTGGCCCGAGGGTTTCGGGCCGTCTTGGAAGCTTCCGGGACGATCGCCCAAATCTACAACATGTCCTCCGACCGCCCCGTCACGCTCACCACCTATGCCCGGCTTGTGGCCGAACTTCTCAACTCGCGTTCGGAATTCCGCTACGTCACGATGCAGAACATCCTGGCCACCGGCAAGGCAAACCCCGCCGGCCTGCGGTTCCTTTGCGAGCACATGTGCATCGACAGCACCAGAGCCCGAAACGAACTCGGCTATCAGCCCACATGGGATATCCGTGAATCATTGCGCGACACCCTACAATGGATGGTCGCTACGGGTCGGCTCCACGCGATAATTCACAATGATGCCCTTGCGACACCGTAAACCCTCCGAGCGTCGTGGCAAGGAGAAGACAATGAAGTACAACCGGGCGTTCCGTACACGGAGCAACATAATGCGACTTCTCAAGTCCCTCGTTCTGGCTGCGTCTGCAATTCTTACGACACCCCCTGCCAACGCAGCCGAGCCCGGTGCAGCCAAGACCAATACGCCCGTGCCACCCGCTGCACTCATGAAGCATTTCCCGAGCCGAACCCACGCAGTGGTCTGGAGGAACTGGCGGGCGGTGGAACCGGAGGTGATTGCCCGGGTGCTGGGCACATCCCCCGATACCCTATCTGCCATGGCCCAATCGATGGGTCTGCCCCCCGCCGCACCCATTCCGCCCGAGCAGAAGACCAAGGGTTACTTCTGGATGACCCTCTGCCGGCGCAACTGGCACCTGCTGCCGATGGACCAACTGGCCACACTGGCCGGCACCTCGCCGGATGCCCTCATGAACTTCCTTCGCGTCGAGGAGATGGCCAATTGGATCATCCTGGGTGGCTTCAAGCCCGACTGTGAGCCCGTGCGCTACGCCCCGCCGACCGAGGATATCCGGCGACGTGCATCGCGGATCCGAGACATCGTCGAGGAGTCTTTCGGCAGTGAGCTATCACGTCCCGACGAGCCGCGGTTCGCCTTCGTCCAGCGTCTCAGCCGGCCCAAGACCGGCGCCGCAACACATCGACAACCGGAGATCTCGCGCTTTTCGCCGCGATTCATCTGCTCGTATCTGAAGATCTACGGCGATCCCCTAATGGACCCGCAGATCGATATGTACCCCGAAGGCCTGCTCCAACGTCTGGCGGAGGTCGGCGTAGATGGTATCTGGCTCTACGGCGTGCTCCGCGAACTGGCTCCCGGTGGACAGGCGTTTCCCGAATTCGGCATGGACCACGAGACGCGCCAGGCCAATCTGAGAACGCTCGTGACCCGAGCCAGGCGCCACGGGATGGGTGTCTATCTCTACATCAACGAACCCAGGGCCATGACGGCCGACTTCTTCAAGAACCGCCCGGAGATGCGAGGCGTCGGCGATGGGATGTGCACCTCTCATCCGGCGGTTCGCCGGTGGATGTCGGACGCACTGGCCCACCTGTTCGCTCACGTGCCGGACCTGGCCGGGGTATTTACGATCACCGCCTCGGAGAACCAGACAAACTGCGCCTGGTCAGGACGATGGGACCTCTGCCCACGCTGCAAGAGTCGAAGCGGCGCAGAGATCCTCGCGGAAGTCAACGCGGCCATCGAGGAAGGCGTACACCGCGGAAGCCCATCCGCCAAGGTGATCGCGTGGGACTGGGGCTGGGAACTGGTCAAAGATCCGCTGGAAGTAATCCGCCGGCTGCCGCAATCGACATGGCTGATGTCGGTGAGCGAGTGGTCAAAGCCGATATGCCGCGGCGGCGTGAATACGGAGGTTGGCGAATACTCCCTCTCGGCGGTCGGCCCCGGACCGCGTGCCCTTCGTCATTGGGAGCTTGCCCGTCAGAGGGGCCTCAAGACCATCGCCAAGGTTCAGCTTAACACCTCCTGGGAGCTGGCGTCCCTGCCGTATCTTCCGGTGATGGACCTCGTGGCACAGCATTGTGCGGGACTTGCGGCCACTCGAATCGACGGCATGATGCTCACTTGGAGCCTCGGCGGATATCCGTCGGCCAACCTGGAGATCGCGCACCAGTTCAGCCGAAACCCCGATGCCACTATCGATGGCGTTCTCGATGCCGTGGCTCGCGAGCATTTTGGTCCGGACGGCGCCCCCCACGCGCGAAAGGCATGGTCCTCGTTCAGTCGCGCCTTTCAGGAGTACCCCTACTCGGGAGCGGTCCTCTACAACAGCCCCGCACAGCTCGGCCCTGCCAATCTCCTGTATGCGACGCGAACGGGTTGGAAGGCCACGATGGTTGGGTTCCCCTATGATGATCTGCCGGCCTGGTGTCCCCCCTATCCGCCGGAGGTGTTCGCGGCCCAGTTCCAGAAGGTGGCTGCAGGTTGGCAAATCGGGCTCAGCGAGCTGCGACTGGCCGTGGAAAAGTCCACCGCGGCCCAGCGAACCACCGCCCAGGAAGAATATGATTACGCCCAGGCCGCGTGTCTCTACTTCCGAAGCATAGCCAATCAAGTGCGATTCATCCTGGCACGTGACGCCATCGCCGCCGCCCCCCTCTCCCCCGAAGCCCGGCAGCAGAAGATCGACACGATCGCGAGGATCGTTCAGGATGAGATAGCCGTCGCGCGGAGCCTATACTCGCTGACGAAGGCCCATTCCTGCATCGGCTTCGAGGCCGCCAGCCAGTACTTCTATCTTCCGCTGGATCTCGTTGAGAAGGTGGTAAGCTGCCGACAGGTCCTCGACGACCTCGCCGCGAGTGAACCGCCGCTCCTCAACCGTCACCCCGATCGCCCTTGACGGGCTTGGCGTCGGCGAGTGCCCAGGACCATTGCCCCCAGAAGCACCATGAGCGGAACGGGTGCAGCCGCCGCGCAGCATGGACCCGGTTCACCCGTTGGGGCAAACTCCACGGTCACCGTCCGGCGTCCCGTCATGGTGACCGTGTTCGTATTGGCCGTCGAAGTATCGTTGTCGGTCCCTGTCCAAACGCTCACACGATAGCTTGTGTCAGGCGTGGCCACGAGTTCTACCACCGTGCCGCCAATATGCGACCCGCTGGAGGGGTAGAGACTCCCATGCCCTCCCACGACGCTGGTGGTCAACGTGTACAGCCCGTAGTGCAGGATCGTTCCACCCAGACCCACGGCGATCGCGTCGCTCGCCCCGTCTCCCCACACGCCTCGGAGCCCCTGCGTCGTCCCGCTGGTCATAGCCGACCAGCTCGATCCGTCGTATCGCAGGATCGTACCCGCCCCCCCCACCGCAAAGGCCGACGCCGATCCGCTACCCCAGACCCCATAGAACGGCTGCGTGGTCCCGGTCGTCATCCCCGTCCATGACGAACCGTCATAGTGCCGGATCGTGCCGCCGTCTCCCACGATGTAGAAATCACTCGACCCGGTCCCCCAGATTCCATGCAAGGAATGCACCGCCCCGCTGGCCATGGCCGACCAGTCCAGACCGTTGAAATGCAGGACGGTTCCGTTGTTGCCCACGGCGAAGACATTGATCGGCCCGCTGCCCCATATGGCGTTGAGCGACTGCGCCGTCCCGCTCGTCATCGCCGACCAGTCCGTCCCGTCGTAATGCCTTATGAGCCCCCCGGAGCCCACCACAAACACACTCGTCGAACTATGGGCCCAAACACCCCTGAGGTCCCACAGGGTGCCGCTCGCCATGGCCGACCAGTTCGTGCCGTCATAGCGCACCACTATCCCGCCGTCCCCCACGGCAAAGACGTCGCTGGGCCCAAGTCCCCAGACGCCGTGCAACGCATGCGTCGTGCCGCTCGTCATGGCCGACCACGCCGACCCGTTGAAGTGGAGGATCGTCCCACCTTGCCCCACCGCAAACATGTCATTCGGTCCGCTCGCCCACACGCCTTCGAGGTCCTGCATCGGACCGGTTGTCATGGACGACCAGCCTGATCCGTTCTGACGGAGGATGGCCCCACTCTGACCCACCACGAACACATCGTTCGAAGCACTCCCCCAGATGCCAAGCAGGTCCTGTGTTGTGCCGCTCGTCCTCGTCAGCCAGCCCAGCCCATCGTAGTACAGAATCCTCCCGTCCCAGCCGACGGCATAGACCTCGGACGACGTGATGGCCCGGACGCCCCGCAGGTTCTCCGTGACCCGGCTCGTCATCGCCAGCCAGCCCACCCCGTTGTAGTGCAGAATCGTCCCCGCGTTCCCGACAACGAAGACGTCGGTCGCACCCGTCCCCCCCACACCGCCGAGAAGTTCCGCAGTTCCACTGATCACTGCCGACCAGTGCGTCCCGTTGTAGCGCCGAATCGTACCGGCGGCGCAAACCGCATAAACGTTGTCGGAACTGGTCCCCCATACACCATACAGCCACTCTGCCGTACCGCTCGTCATGGCCGACCAACTCAATCCGTCGTAGTGCAGAATCGTGCCGGCAGCCCCCACGACGAAGACATCGCTCCCGCTACTGCCCCACACCGCACTGAGAGCAGCCGCCGATGAGGAAGTCATGGCCGACCAGCTTGACCCGTTGTATCGCAGAATCGTTCCGCTAGCACCCACAGCAAACACGTCGCCGGACCCGGCACCCCAAACGCCGCAGAGGTTCTGTGTCGTCCCGCTCGCCATGACCGACCATTGGGAACCGTCGTAGTGCAGGATGGTACCGCACTCCCCCACGGCAAACGCATCATTCGGACCGCTGTTCCACACACTGTTCAAGCGGTTGCCCTGTGGCAGCGGATTCACCCACGACCAGTCCGCCGCACGAGCCGCACCCCCTGAAGCCCAGGCGATACAGGCAAGCCACGCCCCAAGACCACCGACCCACGACCAACGCCCTGTCCTCTCGGACATCTCGTCGAACATGGTCCGATCCTCCCGGCCCCCTTCCGCTATCTTCGTCATCACCGCTGTGTGAGACATTCCCCTTCTGACAGCAGTCCGCCGTCATTCGAAATCCAGACCGTAGAGCTTCGCCTTTTCCAGTTGGAATCGCAGGTAGATGTACTCACCATCCTTGTACCCGAGTTCATCCGTGCCCTTCCAGGCGACGACCGCTCGGAACTGGTCGCCGATGATCGGCTTTGCGTCGCCGAACGTTCGGCCCGCAATCGGTTGGCCGTTCTGACCCACAACTTCCACCAGGATACTCCCGGCCCGTTGCGTCAGTGCATTGATCCGCAGCCGGCGCCCCGGGGGCACGAAACCGACCGTGGCGAACTCGCCGCGATCCACGGCCTCCAGCGCGACCAGCCGTCCCTTCGGCCAGACGGCATAACCCGTCTGGAACTTCCATTGTCCCCGCGGATACTTGTGCGTAAAGATATACCCCGTATATGGCAGCACGAAATCACCGTTCGGCAGCTCGACCAGGTTCGGCGAGGCAAACAGGCAGCCGCCGTCCCACGCGCCGAACGGCCCCGTCTTCAACACCGGCTCGCCGGGCAGCCACTGCCAGATCCGGCCGTTGTGACTCGATGCCATGATGACGCTGCACGAATCGTCACTGGTGTGCCAGACGGTGGGAAAGAGCAGATGCTGGTCCGGCGCGCCGGGGATCGTGGTCTTGCAGTTGGTATAGAGCGTGTCCGACGGCAGAAGGCCGCACCCGGGCTCCAGAATGACGCTCGAAAGCGGAAACTCGCGGAAGTTGCCGCTCTCGGTCCGACCGATGGACCGCCGCCCCACGTTGAGCCACCGCATACCCCGCTCGTCAGGACACCGCTCCGCCATGGGGCCGACCATCCAATTTCGCGTATAGACGACGTACCTGCGGAGCTGTTGATCGTAGTGGGCCACGACCTGCGTATCGCAATGCTCGATCGACAGCGGAAAGTCCAGCCGGCGCCAGCGGAACCCGTCCGGTGACACCGCCCCCAGAACACCGAAGTGCTTGCCCACATCGGCCCGCCACGCCCGATGTTCATAGGCATCGGGGCGACGCTTGCGGAACTCCTCGACGACCTTGGGATCGACCTCACCCTCGCTGACCGCCTTGAACCGCTCCTCGGGCGGGCCGGCCGGGTCGATGAACACGGTCCCCGGTCCCGTTTCAAGAAGGTTGTTGTTCTTGTTGCCGCCGAACTCGACGAGGCCGAGATTCGGCCGCTCCCATGTCATGCCGTCCTTCGACTCGAAGTAACAGGCGTACTTCCGCCCGTCGGCCGCCTGCGAGCCACCCCACCCCTTGTACCTCCCGTCGTGATGGATCAGCGTGCCGATGTTGACGCCCTTACCCTCCCAGGGACGCTCGAAGCCGATGATCGGACCCACCTTCTGCGCCGGCTCCACGACGATCCGAATGCCGTGGGGGTAGTCGTGTCGCCTGAAATGAGCGCCCCAGGGCCCCTGCGCGCCGACCACCGACACGCCGTTGCCCTTGTCGTCCACCCACGAGAAGCTGCCCGGCCGAACGTAGTACCAGCTCGCAAACACCATGCGTTTGCCGGCCAGTGCATAGGGCTCGCCGGTCTTCGCCTCTGCCGACAGGGCCATCGCCGACGCGGCCAACGCAATGTACATGATCATGATGTGGACTCCTTTGTCTCAGCTACACGGAAGAGCACTGATGGGGCGCCCGCCCCATCGGACGGACCCAACGACACGATCGCGAAGACGCCACAACTCCCAGGGGGCAGAACCCAGGTGCCATGCTGCCTCGTAGATACACGATCCCGCCCTGCTCGTCGAGGCATGCGGGCCGAGGTTTGAATTCCGCTATGGCAGCGGGCGAGAGGCACTCACCACACACCTGCATGTGCCGTTGTCGTTACAAGCGACACCGCCGCTATGTAGCAATGGCCCCGACGCAGAGGAAGCTCTCGAAGGTGTCTTTCGTGTGATGATGAAACCGGTAGAGCTGAATTCTGAACCCCGCCCGTTCGATCTCCTTCAGGATGTCCCTCCAGTGGCCGAAGTGGCGGGTTGGCAGGGCGGAACGCCCCCCGATCTGCCGCGAGCCCCCATACTGCCCCGCACGCTCTGTGAAGGCATAGACCGTCTGACCCACTATCTTCTGATTCTTCAGAACCCGCGATGCCACCTCGCGATTCACCGGACCGCACATCGTCATCACCACCAGCACCCCGCCCGATCCAACCAGTCGCCGGGCGTTACTGAGGAATCTCGATCGGTCCTCGGCTTCGGTGATGCAGTGCAGGCAGTGGCCGTCGACGACCAGATCGCAGGTGCCCAGTGTACGTGCCGGCGGTCCGCAGAGGTCGCGAACGACGTAGCAAATATCCATGCCGTTCGACTGCTCGCGGGCCATCGTGATGGCCGTCCTGCTGACATCCACACCGAGTCCCGTGAACGCGCGTCGCCGGCATATCCAGCGGACAATCGGCCCCGATCCGCAGCCCAGTTCGACCACCCTGCCCGTCTTCGGCGCCCACGGCTGCGCCAGCACATCCTGAAGGAATCGCACCGTGTCCGGGTCGATCTCGCTGCGAGGGCCCGTGGTCTGAATGGCATTCCAACACTTCAGACCCTTCGCCCTGAGTCTCCGGTAGCCGATCTCGTGTGCCGTATAGGCCTTCTTCATGTTGCCCCGTTCCTTATCTGCCCTGGCCACCCACAGTCTCCCTCGCGAGCCAACACAACCCCGCAGCCGTTTTACCGGCATGGAACGTCTGAACGCAATCTCGCCGGAGGACGAAATCGACACGGCGAAATCGTGCCTCAGCCGGCCCCACAGAGGTCTCAACTGCTCAGCGGTTATGGTGAGCCGCTCGAAGACATCAAGTCCCGCATACGGACGGCCCAGTTCAAGAATGCTCTTGCAGGTGAAAACGACGTTATGCGGCAACGTGCGACGCCGTGCGACAACAGTAAGCACACCCCAGAAAAACAAAGGCCGCGGTGGAGGGAACCGCGGCCACAAGCATTTCGCTGAGCGTCGGATTCTGGTTTACCGCTCAGCGGTACTGGCAAAGGGTTTGGGGTCTCTTGTGCTCTTCAGATTGTACGACCGTGCCTGGCCGCGGTTCGCGCACCCTGTGATTTTTTCCGCCCCCCGGCAATCGGCCCATCACAGAGGCCACCTTTCGAAACCGACCGATCAGCAATCAACTCGTAAAAATAAGACTGACAGATGCTTACATACGATCCATGCCATACACACTACTTTAGGCATGCATCGTCCCAGAGTTGGACGCCGTATGTGTGTGGTGCTATTGCCCCTACCCCCGAGACCAGAGAGGCCCAGCGAGCAAGACTACCCACGGTATCGCATCAGAAGGCGAACAGGGCCTCCCCGTCCATATACTCCATCTTCGGAACGCCGAAGCACTGAAGTACGCTCGGGGCAATGTCCACCAGACTCGGGTTGTCGCGCCGAATCTTCATGTTCGAGAAGAAGATGCCCGGCACGAAATGTGGATCATATAGGTGGTCGCCGGACCACGCTTTGTCGTTGGCCTCCAGAACCTGCCGGGGGGCCGCGCCGAGGACATTCTCGCCCCCCGCACGATAACCCAGCGTCAGTCCGACCACGAGATCAGGCCCCGCGGCAACCTGTTCGCCGGTATAGATCTCGCGTCCGAGGTAAACGGACCTGACGATGTTCTTGCCGGTCTTGGGGTCTTTGAACGCGCGAAGCTTGTCGGCAATATCATCGCAGAGCCTGCGGCACTCTTCACCGCTCTCGACGATGCCCCTCTCCTCGCGCCCCTTCATGTTGATGTAGATGCTGTTGAAACCGACCGAATAGGCCTTCGTCTTCGACCAGTCGACATTCGCAAAGAAGGCCTGCCCATCCCTGCCGTCGGGGGTCGTCAGAACCTGATACCCGTTCTCAACCAGCCACGAGTTGATATTCACCGAGTAGCGGTACGTGTTGAATCCATGGTCGCTCAGGATGATCAGGGCGGTCTTGGCGTCGAGCCTCGGCAGCAGTTTGCCCACCACCCCATCCATCTGTTTGTAGACGTTGGTGATCACCTTCTGATACTTCTCGGCCTCACTCTTCTTATAGCCCGGGTGCTCGGGGTCGCGATCGCGCCAGAACATGTGCTGCACCCGATCGGTGCTGTCGAACACAAACGCCAACAGCCCCTTCTTGTACTGCGACAGTTCATAGTCGAACATCCGATCGCGTTCCGTATCGACCAGCTTGACCATCGACAGGAACGAATCAGGCGTCAACACCTCTTCGCTGAAGGCCTTGACATCCTCGGGCATGCCCAACGTGAAGTATCGCCCGATCTTTTCGGCCAGCTTCTTGGCGTAGTCGTCGGGACTCGTCACCGGGAACAGGGGGTCCATCGGGTCGACCTGGATGGCCGACGCATACAGCTTGAAATCCGGCTCGATCGCCAGCAGGCAGAACCGGACGATGCCGTTGGCGCTGCTCAGACTGCCCGCAAACTTTACCGGCACCCAGTCCGACCAATCGCCGACGCCCAGTTCGCCGACGGCCTTCCCGTCGAGATCCAAGGCAACCTTGCCATTCGGCCGCTTCGACAGGATCAGCGGCAACTGTGTCTCCTGGCGGCCCGTCAGCGTGTTCAGCGTCGGACCGTACAGCGACGTGCTGATCTTCCCATCCTGCCAGGCGATCTTGACCATCTTGTTCGGAGTCTGCGAGGGAAACAGCTTCTCGTTGTTGGTGTAGAAAATGTACCGGCCCATGCGATCCATGATGTCCGGCACACCCAGGCCGCTGAAGAAACTGCCCGCCACCGCATCGGGTGGAAAGGCGTTCGGCCAGCGAATCACCGTAGTAGGAACGTTCTGCTTGCTCAGCAACGTCCAGAAGCCGGGCACCTTCCGCGTCGTCAGGTATCGTGCCTCACGACCGCTGACCTTCGGGTTCGGCCGATAGATCGACAGCTCGGGGACATAGGTCTTCGGATCGCGATGGATGAAGTCGAAGATCCCGTGCTTCCCGGGATTGCAACCGGTGCCGATGCACGTCCACGCCACCGGACTCTGCGGAGGATTGCTCGTCCTCAGTCGGGCGTAGCAGCCCGTCTTGCGAAGCTTGTCGAAGTTCGGCAGTTCGTTGCGCGCAAGCAGGTCCTCCATGATGCCGGCATCAAGACCGTCCATGCCGATCACCATCACACGCTCGAATCGCTCGTAGCTGACCGTCGGCATGACGGGCTGATTCGTCTTGCCGGAAGACAGAGAGGGCAGGAAATCATAGTGCGTATCGAGTCGGTATACACCGTACGCCGCCCCCCCGATCGTCAGCGCAATGATCGCAGCCTTGCCAACCACTCGGGGTATCCCGGTGGCCTTACAGATGACATCCAGCAGCTTGCGAACAGGCCACAGCACGATGCCAAAGAACGCCGCCAGGCTCCCCAGAAAAACGGCCAGGCTCCCTGCCACCGCCGCCTGAGTTCCGGGGTCAACATAGGCGCTGGCAGTCTGCTGCCAACAGAGAATCCCCATGAGGAATGCCGGAACGGCACACCATAACTTCGCACGTGTCTTGGTCATAAGACTGAACCTCATCGAATTGGATGCCGCCGTCCTATCGCTCGCTTCCTGCAGCGATCACGCGTTTGTCTTCTTCCGAACCCCGTGATCCAGGCGGCACATCTCATCGGAGCTACGCCAACGCCCCGACGGAAGGACAACGTATCAGGATGATCTCTCGATTGCCGACAACGCCATTCCGCAGCTCAAACGACGTATCCACCTATCCTATCCATACGACGTGTCGACAGGCGAGTTCTGTCATCTGCAAGGGCAACATTACCATAGGCCGATCGGCCGTGAATCGACCAGCCCGTACACCCTCGTCCACAGGACTCATCGCATGCGCCTTGTTTCACTTTTATCGGCACTAGACGCCTGCCACAAGAGCCCCTCGGCAGATCGCATGGATTAGGACTGGAAATTGACTATATTTCGCAATTGTACACGGATGACGACAGGCAGCCATCGAAGCCGCACGCCGCCCGTTTCCATACGTCGGACGTGTCACTCGAACCCATCGAGGCAGCCAGCAGTGTCACCGAGCAGACATTCCCCCGTACACCCTCGGAAATACCGCATTGAGTCAGTGGCGAGCCGACAGAAACGCTTCCGGCCGTCGTGGCGACGGTCCCGCCCATCAGACACAACGCGTCGAAATCGCACCGCCCTATAGGGAGTGGAGCGCCAATCCCATCAGTGCGTCGGCCGCCTCGAAGACCGGCTCGGCCAGTGACGGGTGCGCGTGAATCGTCTCAGCCACCTGCTCGACCGTCAGGCCCGCCTTCAACGCCACGGCCACCTCGTGGATGACCTCGGCAGACCGGTGACCGACAATCGTGGCCCCCAGGATCCGACGAGTGCCCGACTGAGCCACCAGCGTACAGACGCCTTCGGGCTCGCCGTAGGCCTGCGCGGCGCCACTCGCCTGATAGCGAAAACGCCCGACCTCGACGCTCATGCCCGCTTTGCGAGCCGCCTCTTCACCCAGGCCGACCTGCGCCAGCTCCGGATGCGAGAAGACCACCGTCGGGACCACACGGTAGTCCTCAGTCATCGGAATACCCATGATGTTGCTGGCCGCAACAATCCCCTGGCGGTAGGCGACGTGGGCGTATGGGCCCTTGCCGGTAATGTCTCCGATGGCGTACACCCCGGCTACGTTCGTAAGGCATCGATCGTCGATGGCCACATACCGACCATCGTGCTTCACGCCCGCCTCGTCGAGCCCCAACCCCGCAATCTGCGTGCGCCGGCCGATCGCCACCACGACGGCCGCCGTCTCGATCGCCTGCCCGTTGCTTAGCCGACTCGTCACGTGGTCCGGGTGTCGCTCAACCGACTCAACCTTCGTGCCGCAAAACAGGGTGATCTTGCGCTTCTTCAGCGACTTGGCCACCTCTTTGGCCGCCTCGGCGTCAACGGTCGGGAGGATGCGATCCATCACCTCCACAAGCGTCACGCGACTGCCGAACTCGGCCAGCATCGTGGCGAATTCTACGCCGATCGGTCCGCCGCCGATGATCAGGAACGACGCCGGCATGGCCTGCATCGCCAGAACCTGATCGGTGTTCATGACCTGTGTGCCGTCGATGTCGATCCCCGGCAGAGGCGCCGGCACGGTTCCCGTCGCCAGAATGACATTTCGTGCCGTTACTCGCTCCGTGCCGCCGGCCGACTCGACCTCGGCCGTCCGCGGGTCGACCAATCGCCCTCGACCGGAAATGACCCGGACGCCCCGCCCCTGCAGAAGCGTGCCCAACCCCTTGGTCAGCCGATCTACGATCTTGTCCTTGTGGGCGAAGACCTCCGGAAAATCGACAGTCGTCTGGCCCACCTTCAGCCCCATCGACGCCATCGACGACAGCTCGTGACGAATCTTCGACACGTGCAGCAGGGCCTTGGTCGGAATGCATCCGGTGTTCAGGCATACCCCACCCACGCAATTCTGCTCGATCAGAACCGCCTTGCCCCCCATGGCAGCGATCCGCAGCGCGGCCACGTATCCCCCGGGCCCCGCACCGATGATCACCGCGTCCGGCCCATCACCCGAGGCCGGAATCGGCCGCCTGGTGGAAGGCGCTGCCGCCTCCATGATCGGCGCGACACCTTCAGATACGCCGAGCAATGCCTCCGGAGACTCCACCGTCTGCCGAACCGCATCCAGAAACCGGGCAGCAGGTCCGCCATCCACAATGCGATGGTCGAACGTCAGACTCAGCACGATCTCGTCGCGCGGCTCGATCCGATCGCCGACCATCGCCGGTCGGCGGACGATCCGTCCCACACCCAGAACGGCGCACTCCGGCAGGTTGATGATCGGAGTGAATCCCTCAACGCCGAAGGTGCCCAGGTTCGTGACCGTAAACACTCCACCCTGCATCTCATCGGGCGTCAGGCGCCGGGATCGAGCCCGCTCGATCAGGTCGCCCGATCGCCTCGCGAGTTCCGGAATACTCAACGAGGGAACGTTGCGGATCACCGGCACGAGCAGGCCGGCCTCGGTGTCGACGGCCATGCCGATGTCGATCTGCTCGGGCGCGATCAGTTTGTCCTCACCCCATCGAGCGTACAACATGGGATGATCCCGAAGGACCATGGCCGTCAACTTGATGATCAGGTCGGTGGGGCCCGGCACCCGCTGCCCACTAGCCTGGTACGTCTTCTTGAGACCGGCACGGAAGGCCACCAGACGCGTCATATCCGCCGTCGTGGTCAGCGTGACCGGTGCCGTCGTGTGAGCGCTGCCGGCCATGCGATCGGCGATTCGCTTGCGAATCGGGCTCATCGGGATGACCTTGCCCGAGGCTCCGACATCCACCGGTGCCCTGGCCGCCGCGGTCGGAGGCGCCGCGGGCCGGGCTGGCTTGGCCGCAGCAGCAGCCCGAACGTCTTCTTCACGAATCCGCCCGGTTCGACCACTCCCCTTCAGTTGCGTCCAATCGACCCCCAGCTCCGCCGCAACACGGGCCGCCCGAGGACTGATCCGCGGACCTTCGGCGACCTCGCCAGACGCAGCAGCCACGCGGACCGCCTTCACGCCGGCATCATCCGAGGCCTTGGCTTTCACCACGGCAGCAGCCGCATCGGAAGAACGATGCGTTTCCGCCGACGAAGACGCTGCGGCCCCCTCAAACGGAGCCTTCTCGCCCGAAGCGACCAGATAGCCCAGAACGGCACCTACCTTGACGGTCTGACCCTGCTTCGGCCCATCGGGCGGAATGCGCAGAATGCCCGAATCGATCGCCTCGACTTCCTGGACCGCCTTGTCGCCTTCGATGACGAACAGCGGCTCACCTTCCTTGACCGATGCCCCTTCCTTCTTGAGCCACTCGACGAAAACCGCCTCTTCCATGTCCCAACCGAGACGTGGAACGGTAACGGTAAATGCCATAACGATTCTCCTGCTCTCCTATCCGGACGGCACGCCGAGGCAATCGGTCGGCCCTGCGAAAAACTCACACGGCCAGAGCCGCGTTCGGCGGCCTATCCCCCCCGCCGAAGCCCAACAGATGCAAGGCGAGCCCCCGACACCCGCCTCTCCGCCGAGCCTACTCATCCAGCACATCGCGGATCGCCCCGGCAATCTGCGCCGGATTCAGCATCACCGCGGCCTCAAGCGGCGGACTGTACGGCGTCGGCGCATGCGCCCCGTTCAGCCGTCGGATCGGGGCGTCCAGATCATCGAAGCCCTTATCCACCACCTGCGCGGCGATCTCGGCCCCCAGACCGAACGGTGCGAAGGTCTCGTCGACGATGAGCAACCGGCCGGTCTTGCGGACCGATTGCAGAATCGTCCCGACATCCAGCGGCGAGACGGTTCGCGGGTCGACCACCTCGACAGAGATGCCGTCCTTGGCCAGTTCCTCGCAGGCCTTCAGCGTCTGATGCACCATGTACGCGATCGCCACCACCGTGATGTCGGTCCCCTCGCGAACGACCGACGCCTGGCCGAACTCCACCTGATAATCGCCCTCGGGAACCGGCCCCTTCACCGTCAACACCGACCGGTGCTCCAGGAACATCACCGGATCGTCGCACGTCAGGGCCCGCTTCAGCAGCCCCTTGGCATCATAGGGCGTCGAGGGCACGACCACCCGAAGCCCCGGAAAATGGGCGTACATCGGATAGTAGTTCCCGGAATGATGCGTGGCCGCCGAGTGACCGATGCCGATGCACCCGCGAAGCAGCACGGGCATCTTCAGCCGCCCGCTGCTCATGTACTGCATCTTGGCGATCTGATTGATGATCTCGGCCGCACCGTCCAGCACGAAGTCGGCGAACATGAAGTCGACGACCGGACGCGTGCCCGTCATGGCCGCCCCCGCCGCCAACCCGACGAAACCGCGCTCGCAGATCGGCGTGTCGCACAGACGCACCGGACCATACAGCTCGTACAGGCCCTTGGTCGTGTTGAAGTTCCCGCCGCGCTTGCCGATCCCCTCGCCCATCACGAAGATCGTCGGGTCCTTGGCCATCGCCTCGGACAGCGCCTCCAGCGTTGCCTGCATGTAAGTGATTTCTCTCATGGGGTCCCCCTTCATACCTCGGCATAGACGTGCTGCGTGGCGGTCGCCGGGTCGGGCCACGGGCTGGATTCGGCAAACTGAACGGCATCAGCAATCAAGGCCTTGACCTCGGCGTCGATCGCATCGAGATCGGCCTGCCGAGCAACCTTCTTCGACAGGAGGTACTTGCGGAATTGCACGATCGGCCCGCGGGCGGCCCACCCTTCCACCTCTTCGCGGGTGCGATACCCGTAGTCCTGCATCCCCTCGCAGTGCGGTCGGAGACGGTAGGTCAGACACTCGATCAGCGTCGGGCCCTTGCCGGCCCGCGCCCGTTCGATCGCCGCCCCCGCCGCCTTGTACACCGCCATCACGTCGTTCCCGTCGACCTGAACGCCGGGCATGCCATACGCAGCGCCCCGCTCGGCCACACCGGCACTTCCGCTGGCATACTCGAAAGGTACCTCGGTGGCGAACTGGTTGTTCTCACACACATAGAGCACCGGCAGCTTCCAGATGCTCCCCATGTTGAGCCCCTCGTGAAAGGCACCGTTGTTCGACGCCCCATCGCCGAAGAACACCACCGACACGCGATCGGTCTTGAGCAACTTGAAGCTGTATCCCGCACCGGTCGCCTGAAGAATGGCGGGAGCAACAATGCCGCTCGTCCCCATCATCCCGAACTCGGGGGCGAACAGGTGCATGCTCCCTCCCCGCCCGCGAGAACACCCCGTCGCCCGGCCGAAGACCTCGGCGACCATCTGACGAGCGGGCACGCCCTTGGCCAGCGCATGCCCGTGCCCCCGGTGAGTGCTGAACACCACATCGTCCGCTCGTAGGTGCGCACACACCCCCGTAGCCACCGCCTCCTGTCCGATGTACAGGTGACAGGCCCCGGGAACCAGTCCCCGCTGGTGCGACTTGGCCAGCGCCTCCTCCTCCTGACGAATCACCTGCATGGTTCGATACAACGCCAGGAGTTGCTGGCCCGAAACAGAGCCCTTACCCTTCGCCGTTGCCTTCGTTTTGGCAACGGGTTTGGCAGGTCGCTTCTTCGCTTTTTCCGGCATGGTCTTCAACCGTCCCTATCTTCTCCCGGAAAGACTCCGGCCCGCCCTCAGCGAACCGGTTCGTCGATCACCGGATTGGTCAGTGTGCCGATCTTCTCAATCTCGATCGAAATCGTGTCGCCGTGCTTCAGGAAGACCGGCGGCTTACGTGCCACACCCACCCCGTGCGGCGTGCCCGTCAGAATGACCGATCCCGGCAGAAGCGTCGTACTGCCGCTGAGGAACTCGATCAGGGTGGGCACATCGAAGATCATGTCGTTCGTGTTCCAATCCTGAAGCGTCTGCCCGTTGAGGACGGTTCTGATGCCCAGGGTATTGGGGTTCGGAATCTCGTCCGTCGTCACCATGCACGGCCCCATGGGTGCGAACGTGTCGAATGTCTTACCGCGACACCACTGTCCCCCGCCCCACTTACCCTGCCAGTCGCGGGCGCTGACATCGTTGGCACACGTATAGCCCAACACGTAATTCAAGGCATCGGCCTTCGAGACGTTCTTGCATCGCTTGCCGATGACCACCGCCAGTTCACACTCATAGTCCACCTCGTTGCTCTTGAGTTGAACCGGCAGCTCAATCGGGTCGCCCGGGTTCTGTACCGCACCAACCGACTTCATGAACAGGACGGGGAACTGCGGATACGCCTGGCCGCCCTCATCGGCGTGACGCCGATAGTTCAGGCCGATGCAGAACATAGCCACCGGAGCGACCGGCGCCAGCAGCTTCTTCACCTTGGCCGGCTTGGCCGTCAGCGAATGCTGGCCGAAGATGTCTCCGGCGATTTCCACCGTCGAGCCGTCCGGTTGCAGCGCGGCGTATCCGATCTTGTTCCTGATACCCTCATAGCGAATGATCTTCATAGTCGTATCCTTGTGTTTGAGATACCCCTGTACATTTCCGTTCCGTCCGCGTGCTTCGGGCCCTCCGGCTCCGGCCGGCGACCCCGCCGCCACGCGGTCTCATCCCCCGCATCTTACCGCTCGTGACACGCCTGGAAGAGCGCCCGCAGATTGTCCAGCGGCACGTCCGGCGTCATGACATTGGCCGGACCCGCCAGATAGGCATTTCCGAACGGCTTGCCGAGCGTGTCCATCATCCGATGAACCTCATCCCGAACCTGCGCCGGCGTGTTCGAAACCAGCCGCTGATCGTCGATGCCGCCGCAGAACACCACCTTGCCCCCGAATCGCCGGGCCAACTCGGCAGGATCCATCGCCACCGGCTGGATCGGATCGAGCACATCGACCCCGACATCGATCAGGTGCGGCACCAGCTCGGTAACATTGCCGCAACTGTGGAAGATCACATCCATCCCATGGCGATGGACCTCCTCGAACACCCGTCGATAGGGCTTCTCGAAGAAGTCCCGCCACATGTCGACCGCGATCATCAGAGAACTCTGCGTGCCCCAGTCGTCGGTGAAGAACACCGCATCGACTCCCACCTTCGCCCATTGGCGGATCAGTGCCAGCAGGTACTCGGTAATGACCTCCATGAGCCGGCGCACCTCGCGCTCGTTCATGTAGAAGTCCATGAAGATCTGCTCCATGCCCCGCAGCGCGTGCAGCCGCTCGAAGAGCATCAGGTGGATGATACCAGCGCAGTACCGCCTGTCGCGGTGCATGTCGATCACCCGCTTGGCGTCGGCCAGCCGGCCTGGGGCATTCGGATCTGGAATCCGATGGGCAATGTAGTCGTCCAACTCAGCCCAGTCCTTGATCGGACAGTCGGTGTATGTCGCCCCGACCCCACCGAAGGCGTGACCCCATCGGGTCCCCCATTCGTCGGTCCACTTCGCGTCGGTCATCAGCGCCTGAACCGTGCTGATCCGATCCGGCTTGTCGGGCGGCTGATAGCCGATCGTGATGTCATAAGGTGCCACGATCACCACGTCGTCGGGGAACTCGCAGAACAGGTCCGCCAGCGCATCGCCGTAGCGTACGATCACGTCCGTCGAAAGCCTCTTCAGGCGGATCGGACAGCGTGCCGCCCCATTCCGTCGAATGGCCTTCTTCACCCACTCCTTGGTCGGCGGTGAGGCCTGCTGAGCCTCATTCACGCGTTTCTCGAACCGCGAGATGATCGACTCCATCTCCGGTACGGACAGCTTCAGATAGGCCGGAACCTCAACCACACCCGTTGCCTGTGCCATGTCCGATATCGCTCCGTTCTGCGACGTCCCCTCGACACTCACCCCACCGCACTACGACCGTATCCCGGCCAGATACGACTTCACCACCTCGGTCAGCTTGGCGAAGTCGCCGTTCTGAAAGGCCTGTGCATCGAGCGACTGACCCGCCACCGTGACAACCTTAGCACCGGCCTTGAAGTACTGTTTGGCCACATCCGGCGTGATCCCGCCGCACGCCGCCATGAACCCCACCTGGGGAAACGGCGCCACCAGGTCCGCGAAGTAGGGCAGGTTCACGTTGGCCGGAAAAACCTTGATCAGTTCGACCCCATAGTCCAACGCCTGCATGATCTCTGATGGCGTCAGCGCGCCCGGAATCACCGGAACGCCGTATCGGTGGCTCATCTCGATCACCCGAGGCGCCAACCCCGGTGACACGATGAACTGTGCCCCCGCCAGAATCGCCATCCGCGCCGTCTCAGGGTCCAACACGGTGCCCGCGCCCAGCACGCAGTCGGCGGGCAATTCCGCCCGGCCCTTTTCGATCCACCGCAAGGCGTCCGGCATGGTCATCGTGAATTCGACAACCTTCATGCCGCCGTCGTACAAGGCCCTTGCCGCCCCTATCAGCCGATCGGTCCGATCGGTGCGAAACACCGGCGAAACGCCGATACGGCAGAGGTTATCCACAACAGGAAGCTTGCTGCTCATGCATGATGTCCTTCTTATCGTTGCACCCGTCCGGCCCCCCCGCCTGACATCAGGGCACGAACCTCATCGAGGGAAACCAGATTGAAATCACCCTGCACCGAATGCTTCAGACAGGATGCCGCCACCGAAAACTCAACGATCTCCTGCGGCGCCATGCCCGAAAGCAACCCGTAGATCAACGCGCCCGACAGTGCGTCGCCCCCACCTACCCGATCCACCACATGGATGGAATACACACGACTGCGATAGCACGTCGCCCCGTCGCAGAGCACGGCGGACCACGTCGTATCCGAAGCCGTATCCCCCTCGCGACAGGTCACGACCGCCCAACGCAGGCCAAAACGCCGACAGAGCTGCCGGGCGACGTCCTCGTCCCGTTCCACCGGCGGCCGGCCCGGATCCCCGGCCGAAATGCCGAAGATCTCCCGACTGTGTTCCTCGTTGGCCACGAAGACGTCGACGTATTCCATCAAACCCGTCATCACACTGGCGGCCTTCTCGGGCGACCACAGCTTCTTGCGGTAGTTCAGATCGCAACTCACCGTCAGACCCAGCCTCTTGGCCTGCCGGCAGGCATCCCCCACAACTTCCGCCACGTTGTCGGCCAGGGCAGGTGCCGTGCCGCAATAGTGGAACCAGTCCTTGCCCGCGAAGATCGCCTCCCAGTCCAGATCGCCCACGCGAAGCTCGGTGATCGAACTGCCCGCGCGATCGTAAATCACTTTCGACGACCGCTGCGCCGCCCCGGTTTCCAGGTAGAAGATCCCCAGTCGCTTGCCCGCCCGCTGGATGTGGTCGGTGTTCAGACCATACCGCCGCATGTGGTTGACGCACGCCTGGCCGATGTCGTTGTCGGGAATGCTCGACACGAGGTACGCGTCCATCCCGAAGTTCACAAGCGACACAGCCGCGTTGGCCTCTGCTCCGGTGTACCCCACGGTGAATTCGCTCGACTGGACGAATCGCTCGTGCTGCTTCGTCCCCAGCCGCATCAGCAATTCACCAAAGAACACAGCCGATTTCCGGGACGCCATCCGATGACTCCTCAGGAATTCGCCCAACGGAATGGATCAGCGCCCCCCATGAAACACGCTGCCATCCAACCCCATATCCGCGGCGAGACTGACCAATCCCTCGACCACCTCGGCCGGCAACTCGATGCCGTCCACCTTGGCCCTCTCCGCCCGCTCGAACTCCATCTCTCCGGGCAGGAAGATGCGATCGGACCCCTTGGCCTTGGGAGACTGGTGAATGTCGTGAATGATCTGATCCGCACGTTCCTTGAACTGCTCCATCGGAACGATCGCACCGATATGGATCGCAACAAAAGCGTGGCCGTGTCCCGTCGGAACCGACGGATCATCGAAAATCCAGCTCCCGACCTCTGTCCGACTCTTCGCACCGCACAGCAGTGACGAAAGGATCTCGACCCACAACGCCAGCCCATACCCCTTGTGCCCCGACATGGGCATCATCGAGGCACGGTGGGGGTAACACGTGCCGTCCGTCGTCGGAAGACCGTCGCCGTCGACAATCCACGTGTTGGGAATCGGCTTGCCCTGGCTCACCGCCGCATACACCTTGCTGCCGGCCACCGTGCTCATCGCGATGTCCAGCAGGATCGGATGCTCACGCCCCGCCGGAATGGCAATCGCCAGCGGATTGGTGCCCAGAACGTGCCCGCGAGCCCCCGGAACCGTCATGCTCGGAATGTCGTTGCTCATCGACAACCCGATCATGCCGGCCCGCGCCGCCATCAGCGCGTAGAACCCCGCGGCGCCGAAGTGCCCGCTGTTTTTCACGCCGACATAGGCGATGCCCGTGGTCTTCGCCTTCTCGATGGCGGTCGCCATCGCCTTGCAGGCCGACACCATCGCCATCGCCGTCTGCCCGTCGATCACAGCCCACGACGCGCCCTCGCGAACGACCTGGGGCTGCCCCTTCGGATCGAGCCCCCCCGCCTTCAGACGCCGAATGTACTTCGGTAGATTCCGCGTCCCATGCGTGAAGACGCCCAGCAGATCAGTGGTGACCAATACGTCCGCGGCCGTCCGTGCATCGTCGGGCCGCATCCCCGTCTTGGCAAACGCCTCGATGCAGAACCGCATCAGGGCATCGTATGAAATCCCTTTGCTCACGATTTGGACGCCTTCTGTTGTACGCCATTGACGATGTTCGGCAGCGGCTCCCCACGAACCGAGCAGGCGACCAGCTTCGCCGCCGACTCCCTCAAGGTCAGCACAGCCTTTACGCTGGCCGAAGCGATGTGCGCCGCGGCCACCACGTTTTCCATCTTCCGCAGCGGGCTATCGGCCGGAATCGGCTCGGGATCGCACACGTCGATCGCCGCCGCCGACAACTGTCCGCTCTGCAACCCCTCAACCAGGGCGGCGGTCTCGGCGAGATTGCCGCGCCCCACGTTCACCAGAATCGCCCCCTTCTTCATCTTGGCGATGCTCTGCCGGTTGATCAGACCGCGGGTCTGAGGCAGCGACGGACAGTGCAGCGTCACGATGTCGCTCTCGGCGAAGATCTGATCCAACCCCGCCGGCACGCACCCCAGCGCCTTGACCTCGGCGGCCGGAACCACTGGATCCGCCACCAGCACCCGGCTCTTGAACGCCACCAGCCGACGGCACACCTCGCGACCGATCCGCCCGAACCCCACGACCCCCACCGTCAGGTCCCGTAGCGTCTTCATCGCCGCCAGCGGGGTCGGCAGCCGCCAGTTGCCCGCGCGGATGTCCACCGCACACGTCACAACCTGCCGCGTCGTGGCCAGAATGAAGGCCAGCGTGTGGTCGGCCACTTCGTCGATGCAATAATCCGGTACGTTGCACACCGGAATGCCCTTCGAGCGGGCAACCTCCAGATCAACGTTGTCCACTCCGATGCCGTACCGAACGATGATCTGCGCCTTGCGCATCGCCTTGATGACCTCGCCGGTCACCGGAGCGAATTGCGTGATCACGTGGTCCGCATCGGCACAGAGCTCGATCAACTCTGCCGGCGTCTTGCACCGCCGACCCACAACCTCGCACCCCAAGGGAGCAAGGATCCCCGTCTCAACGTCCAGCGTGTCGAATGTGTAATCCGTGACGGCCACCTTGATCATGTGTTGAACCTTTCACTCAGTGCATCCGGAACCATCCGCCGCCCGTCTTCCGACCGCCCCTTGCGGACGAAGGCACGACGGTGTAGCCTGACGCGAGCCTGGTCTGCCGAACCCTTCGTATTCTTCACCACCCAGTGCCGTCAAGAAAATCTTCTTGACGACCATACAGCTTATCATATGATAATTAAGCTATGGCTTCAGTCAAGCGTCAAACATTAAGTGATCAGGTCATCGCCCGTATCAAGCGGTACATCGCCGACCATAACCTCAAGCCCGGCGATCGATTACCCACCGAGCAGGAAATGGCCGTCGAATTCGGCGTCAGCCGTATCAGTATTCGCGAGGCCACCAAAGCGCTCGGCTTCCTCGGCATCATCCGCGCCGCACCCAAACGGGGCCTGACCGTGGGCCACCTCGATATGGAGCGAATCGCCGAGTTTCTGGGCTTCCATTTCGCACTCAACGACTATCCCCGGGCCAAACTGCTCCAGGCTAGAATCGTCGTCGAGACAGGTGCACTGGCCTTTGCGATGAAAGCCTTCGACGACGATCCGAAGCTGTATGCCCAACTCATGGCCCATGTGGATCACCTGGATGCGGTCGAGGATCTCGACGCCTTCATCGAGGGAGAAATCGCCTTCCATCGGGCCCTCGTCGCCGCCAGCGGCATTGAACCTCTTGTCGCTTTTGCGGACCTCCTACAGACGTTCTTTCGACAATTTCGCGACAGCGTCGCCCTGGGTGAACGACGCGCCGGCAACCGCGGACACCGGCGAATCCTCGAATCGCTTTACAACCACCAGCTTCCGACGGCTCAAAAGCTGCTGGCCGAGCACCTGGGCTATCACAAGCGGTTCGCCTGATCCGGCCGGAACGGCCTGACCTTACGAATGGTGCCGCTGCCAATCTGGAGACCCACGGCACCCTCCCCATCCCTTCGAAAACGAGACCCTCCGGACGAACCGCCCCCCCTGAGCCGTTTACGAACGAACCTCGGCATCGTATACTGACGGCCGTGTTGTTGGGCCCTCCGAAACAGGCCTCACGAAACCGTGTTACCCCTTGCCAGGAGACCGAACTTCGATGGCTAAGGTTGAGTCGATGGACAAGTTGCTGTTGGCGATGGAGAAGTACGGTGCCAGCGACCTCCACTTGAAGGTAGGATACCCCCCTTATTTCCGCGTGGCCGGCAGTCTGCGCAAACCCGAAGTGGACCCCATCACCACCCCCGAAGAGATGGAAATTCTGCTCAAGCCGATCATCCCTGAGTCGCGTCGACACGTCCTGGAGGAGACCGGGGGCCTGGACTTCAGTTACAAGGGTATCGGACAGGACCGATTCCGTGTCAATGTCTTCCGTTCGATGGGTGAACTGCACGCCGCCCTGCGCCGCGTCAACAGCCGCATCCCAACGTTTGAAGACCTTCACCTGCCGCCGGTCTATGCCAAGACCGTGGCCAAAAGCCACGAGGGGCTCATCCTCGTCAGTGGCGTAACGGGCAGCGGTAAGAGTTCGTCGCTGGCCGCAATGCTCAATCTGGTCAACGAAACCCGTGCCTGCCATATCGTGACCATTGAAGACCCGATCGAGTACGCGTTTCGGGCCAACCGCGCGATCATCTCGCAGCGCGAAGTGGGCATCGACGTGCCGAACTTCCCCATAGCCCTCAAACACGTCGTCCGGCAGAACCCGGACGTCATCTTCATCGGCGAGCTTCGCGACAGCGAAACCATGCTCGCGGCCATTCAGGCCGCCGAGACCGGGCACCTCGTCTTCGGAACGATCCACTGTGCCGATGCCCCGCAGGCCGTCGCACGTATCCTGGAATTCTTCCCGAAGAACCAGCACGAGTTCATCCGTTCATCGTTAAGCAACAGTCTGGTCAGCGTCATGGCTCAACGACTGCTGCCGGCGATCGACCCCAAGGTGTCGCGTGTGCCGGCCACGGAAGTCCTGCTGATGAACCCCACGGTGAAGGACAAGATCCGCAAGGGAGAGGACAACGACCTCGCCGATCTTGTCGGCGCCTGCCGCGAAGAAGGCATGCGCACGTTCACGGATTCACTCACCGAACTGGTGAACTCTGAGATGGTCACGCGCGACATCGCCATGCAGTTCGCCCCCAATCCCGATGCCTTGGCCTCGGCGCTGCGAGGCATCCGAACGATGTCACAATCGCTGGTCCAGCGGCGATAGTCGAGATCGCCAGAACCATCGAAGACACCGGCCGCCGTTCGGCGTACGTGCCGACTTGGTGGAGACTTCGGCCTGAGTGGCCGGCGTGCGGGCATCCGGCATGCTCCGACCGATAACCCGTCTCAAGGTCTTGCGACCGAACTTCTGCCCCGTCCCTGAGTCCCAGCCCCCCGTAAGAGGGGTCGATGGGCCCTTTCGGAACTGCATGCCGACCGATAACCCGCCCCGTCAGAAAAAAATCGCCGATTGATTTGACGCCCGCGTGTTCTGAATCGTACGTTCCCTTTGGCAGAGACCTCCCGGCCCAGGCTCCAGGTTATGGGCCTCTCCGGGAATGAGTGAGTGCGATGAGCATTACAGCCATCCAAGCCACGACATTAAGTATGCTGAGCTCATACTCGAGCTCGAGCACAGATGGCTCCACAAGCCTGATCAGCTCATTGATGGACTCCTACGAGCAGAGCAGCAATACAACTAACTCCTACACAACAAATAACTACAGCGCCCTCGGCAACGCACTCAACTTCCTCAACAACATCCAATCACTCTCGTACAACAATGCACAGTTCAGCCAAATCTCTCAACTACAGGCCACCTCCGCCGCCCAGACACGCTACAGTGACAACCGCGTGTCGATTCTCAATAACGCCGTCACGGAAATCGAGAACGGCAACATCGACACCGGCCGTCAGATGGCCCTCCAACTGATCGAGAAGAATGGGCGGGATGCCGGTGCCTCGCACGTCGTCGGTCGCAGCTACATGGCCGAGGGCAACTATGAGATGGCCGAGCAGTATTTCGCCCGCGCCGCCTCGCTGTCTCCCAGCATGAGTCGATACTCCCAAGACCGCGACATCGCCAAGGCGCTCCAACAGACCGATGAAATCGCCTTGGCCGAAGCCCAACGCATGGTCAGCCAGTCGGAGAATCGTATTGAAGGCATCCGACTGCTGGGTTACCTCGTCAAGCGCAGCCCCTCCTATGCCGAGGCACACATCACGCTGGGTGACGCCATGATGGAGGAAGACTGGGTCGTCCAAAGCGTCATGAGCTATCAGAACGCCCTGGCCACCGCCGAGGGCAACACGCTGGACAAACTGACCGAACGACTCCAGACACTGGCGGCACAGGCTCCGGACATCGGCCTGCCGCACAATCTCCTCGGCCAGGCCCTGAGCAAGCAGGGACGCTATGACGAGGCCCTGCTCGAGATGCAGAAGGCAGTCGATATCCAACCCACCAACCAGAGCTACCTCAAGAATGTCGCCGATATCTATGGCAACATGGGCAGCGAGGCCCTGGAGAACGGCAAACCCCTCGATGCGATCCGATACTACCAGAACGGCCTGGAAGTCGACCGCACCTCAGATACACTGCACGGGGGACTGGCCGAGGCCCATGTGTCGATGTCGCGATGGTGGGTCTCGCGTGGGCTGAATGCACGGGCCTTCAAAGAACTCACCGCAGCTCAAATCGAGGTCCGGTCCGACCAGACCGACATCAAGAAGGATATCGCCAAAGGCTTCTTCAACCTGGGTGACCGCTATGAGACAAAGGACGATCTGAGCTGGGCCGTCACCGCCTACGAAAGGGCCTTCAAGCTCGATTCGTCCAATAGCACCTATCGTTCCCGATATGCCTTGGCGGCCGATGCCAAGGGCGTCGAATTCTTCCAGGCCAAAGACTACGAGAACGCCGAGTACTACTACCAGAAGGCCGCGGACGCGATGCCCGGAAACGAAACCTATCAGCTCCATCTCAAACTCGCCCAGGACGCTCAGTAACAAATCGTGCTCAGGAATACAGAGGTCTCCGCCCAGGCAATCCCGGGCCCTATCAAGGCCTCCAAACGTGCGTGGCAACACCCCGCCGTGCCCCTCCGACAGCAGCGCAACTGCCGCACGACATCGCAACGCAAGTCCGCTATTGACGTGCAAGGGTCGATTTCGTAAATTGTACTATCTCGCGCCCGGTCGCTCTTCCGCGAACGGCAGCAGGACGTAAACTGATGTGTCCTTGCGGCCGATGGGAGGAGTGACGGACCGAGTTTCTTCGGGTCGCTAGCTCAGCTGGTAGAGCAGCGGATTCTTAATCCGTGTGTCCGGGGTTCGAATCCCTGGCGACCCAATGCAGTAAACCCCTCAAAATCCGCAGTATTTCCAAGAAATTCGGCACTTTCTGAAGAGTCCACCCCATCACTTATGAGTCTACCAGAGTCCACCGAACCCCCCGTAGTTTGCTGGAAAGTGGTGCAATGTGTGGTGCAAGTAGCGTCTTCGCTTGCAGCGATTCGCAGGGTATCGGGGGCCGTCTCGATGGCCGAAGTAGCCGCCTCGACCTCGGGGGTTTCCTCGGGCTCGTGGGTCGTCGTCTGAGGCGTCAGATCCGGAGGTGGTACGAAGTTCGGCAGGGCTCCAATCGCCGCCGCCACCTGGGGCCGGTACGCATGAGCGTACTTGTTCATCGTCAGATTGATGTCCGAGTGGTCCAACACCTCCATCACGGTCCGGGCCGGCACCCCGCTACTTGCAAGCCAGCTCCCGGCCGTGTGCCGAAGGCTGTGTGCGTCTGCGTACTCGCCCTCCCCATTCTGGTAGGCCAGGTAGTCGCTCTGCTCTCTACGGGCCGTTTCCTCGCTTCCTTGGGCCTCTGCAATCCACGCCTTACGCGCCGCGGCCAGGTCATCCCGTACCATATCGACCACCCGGTGATCCGGGGGCAGCTTGAAGACCTTCGTGTCCGGCATCATGTGCTTGACGTGGTCGGCCAGCTCCTGCGCCATCCCCGGCGTCAGGGGCTGTCGCAGATCGCCCTTTCGATTCTTGCGGGCCCTACACCGCACCAGAACGAACGGGGAAGGCCCTTCCAGGTTCAAGGACGCCCGCGTCAAAGACTGGACCGCCCCACACCGGAGGGCAGACTCCAGCATAAGCCGATACATCAGATATCTTTCGTGTCCGCTCATCCTCCAGACGATCCGCCCTTTGCGATTCCGCCCCAGCATCTCGGGGCCCTTCATGGCCGCCTCCAGTAGCCGCCTGGCCTCATCGACCTCGAGCGCCCGCCTCGGGTGCTTTCGCTCCATGACCTTGATCGGCGTCAGACTCAAGAGGGGGTTTTCGTGGGCTCGACCGTCTCGAATCATCCACTTGCAGAATTGGACGATCGCACCGCGGAAGTAGTTGGAGGTCTGCTCGCTGATCTTCCGGACCCGGCCGTCCTCTTCGTAGCCTTGCTCCCGGCAACGGGCCAGGAAGGCCGATATCTTCGTGGCGTTCAAATCACCCCACACCACGAACCCGCACCCGTCGACCACGCGACGCACACGGCCCGCCGTCAACAGGGCGTGCTTTTCCGTCCGAGCCCTGGCCTTGATGTCCGCTTCGAAATCGTCGACGTGCCCGGCCAATGGCCTGGCCGATTCCACCTCTCGCCGATCGATCAGGCCGATACCGGCCAGCTTGCCCCGGAGGCGCTCCGGCAGTTGGTCCACCCACTGCTTGATACCCGGCATGACCCGCCCGCCGCTCCGGATGTAGTAACTCAACAGGTCTTCCAGGTGATCCAGAAACTTCTGACTTGAAGGCTTGTCCCTGAATAGCGGCCACTTCCACCGGCGCCCGAGCTGGTCCCTGAAGTCTATATACCACCGCTTGGTTTCACGGTGCTTGCCTTCTACCGCCTCCGGCTTGGCCTTGG